>NZ_LZLS01000096.1 GCF_001673365.1 Mycobacterium asiaticum | reverse complement strand
AGCTTCGCCATTGGTGCTCCCTCGCGATCGGTGCTAGGCGAACCATAACCCCGACCAACAACAAACGAGGACCGGGCATAGCCCGGTCCTCGTCTCGCCGTTCAATGACGCGCGATCAGTCGTGATCAGTGGCGCGCGATCACGGGAATCCGCCGCAGACGTTGCCGACGCAGCCGCCGCCACCGCCCGGTCCGCCACCGCCGCCGCCGACGCCCGGAATCGTGCCGCCGCCTCCGCCGGGCCCGCCACCGCCACTGGGTCCGCCTGGGATGCTGCCGCCACCGCCGCCGGGGCCGCCACTGCCGCCGGGACCACCCGGAACGGTGCCACCGCCACCGCCGGGGCCACCGGTGCCGCTGGGACCGCCGCCGCCGGGTGCCGTTTGTGAGGGAGCCGCGCCGCTGGACGGGACAGCACTGGAAACCGTCGTCTGCGTGGTCGGAGTGGTGCTGCTGCTCGGAGATTTGCTATCTCCGCCGCCACAGGCAACCGCCATGACGAGCATGGCGCCACCGCCGAAAACCGCGAACGCGGTCTTAGCTTCAGATCTCATCAGACTCACCAATCCCAACTGTCGTCTCAGGTGTGCTGGGTCCGCATACCCCCGAATTCGGATGCAGAAACTCGACCGCCGTGCTGCCCCGCGCTAGTCCAGAATCTGAGGATGGACATCTCCTGTGCGCTTGCAACGGCCTCCGAAAGTCCCGACCACGCGGTACTTGCCGAAGCCCTGGGCTACCGGCGCGCGTGGCTCTATGACACTCCGGCGCTGATGACCGATGTGTGGATGGTGCTCAGCCGATGCGCGGAACGCACTACCCGGATTGGACTCGGACCGGGCGTGCTTGTCCCCAGCCTGCGTCACCCCTTGGTCAACGCCGCCGCCATCGCGGAATTGGTGCACCAGGCGCCAGGGCGAGTCGTGGTCGGAGTGGGCACCGGTTTCACCGGCCGTCTGGCGATGGGTAAGCGGCCGATGGCATGGCGGCAGGTCGCCGAGTACGTTCGGTGCCTGCGCACATTGCTGGCCGGCGAAACCGCCGAGTGGGACGGCGCCCAAATCCGGATGATGCAGTTACCCGGTTGCGGTGCGCCGCGGCCGATCGACGTGCCGATCCTGATCGGCGCCGACGGACCGAAGGGGTTGGCCGTCGCCGCGGAATTAGGCGACGGGGTGTTCTCCGCCGGAATGCCGCAACCCGATGCGCCCGGTGTGCCGCAGTGGCGGGCGCTGCTGAGCTTCGGCACAGTCCTCGAGGACGGGGAGACGCTGAGTTCGCCGCGGGTGATCGACGGTGCGGGCCCATCGGCGGTCGTGCTGTACCACGCGATGTACGAGCGCGGTGGCGCCAGCGCTGTTGATGCATTGCCAGGCGGCAAACGGTGGCGCGAAGCGGTCGAGGCATACCCACCCGGTGAGCGGCATTTCGTCATACACGACGGACATGCCATGCAGCCAAACGCCATCGACCAGCGCTTCCTTTCTGACTTCCTGACATTCGCAAACCCGATGGCGTTGACCGGTACCGCGCAACAAGTTTCGGAGAAAATCGACGGGTTGGCCGCGTTGGGGGTTACCGAGCTCGTCTACCAGCCCGCCGGCTCCGACATCGCACGCGAATTGCGGGCCTTCGCCGGTGCTGCCCGCCTTAGTGCCTAAACCTGCGGCGCAGATATGATTCGGACCTGAGTGTCTGCGGTGCGCACGTATCAAGACAGAGGTCTGCCTACAATCGCCGGCGAACAAGCACCAATTTCTCGGATTTGTTTGGGTGGCCGAAGCATATGCATTACCCGTGTTGGTCCGGGTTGGATTTTCAAGATCATTTTCTTGCTGTTCGTCGCTACATCGGCCGTTAGGCGAATTCCGTTGGCGCACTTGTGGCTCCGAGTGCCTGTGCTATCTTCGAACTTGACAAACGCCTCGGAACTGGCGCTCCAACAACGCTTTGTAAAACTATTTTTCATTCACATTGGCCGATTATCACATTTTGATAACGGTTACATCTCGCTTTGATAAATCGCACGGTTAGCCCCCACCGTGTCCGCGTAGCTTGACCGCTACAACACCAGCTTGCGACGCCCGAGGGTCGGGGCCGTCACCGGTCGTCGCCGGCTGACGAGAGCTTTCCGTGGCGCGCTGCCACCTGAGAAAGGTTGGACGATGAGCTTTTTTGTGCTGCCACCGGAGATCAATTCGGCTTTGATCCACGCCGGCGCTGGGGTGCAGCCAATGCTCGCGGCCGCGGCCGCATGGGAAGGCCTGGCCGGCGAATTGGCGACCGCCGCCGAGTCTTTCCAATCGGTCACCTCCGGACTGGTCGGCGGAGCGTGGCAGGGCGCCGCGTCGATGGCGATGTCAGCCACGGCCGCCCCCTACGCGGGGTGGCTGGCGGCCGCGGCGAGCCAAGCGACGCAGGCGGCAACCCAGGCTGGGGCGCTTGTCACCGAATTCGAGGCGGTCCAGGCGACGATGGTCTTGCCCGAACTGGTTGCAGCCAACCGAAATCAGTTTGTCTCGCTGGTTTTTTCGAATATCTTCGGGCAGAACGCACCCGCCATCGCTTTCATGGAGGGTCTCTATGAAGAAATGTGGGCCCTTGATGTGTCGGCCATGGCCGCCTATCACGCCGGGGCTTCGGCCGTCGCCGCCGCACTGACACCCTTTGCGCAACCACAAGAATTCCTGGCCCTGCTGCAGAGCGACGTCCAGTCGAACCTCAACCTGGGCTTCGCCAACTCCGGATACGGCAGTCTCGGTACGGCAAATGCCGGCAACATCAACATCGGCAGCGCAAACATCGGCAACTACAACTTCGGCGGCGGAAACCTGGGCAGCGGAAGTTTCGGATTCGGAAACCTCGGCGACGGCAACTTCGGCGTCGGCAATGTCGGCACGGGCAACATCGGTTTCGGCAACATCGGTCCGGGCCTGACCGCCGGACTGCAAAACATCGGCTTGGCCAACATCGGCAACAGCAACTTCGGGTTCGGTAACACCGGGAACAACAACGTCGGGTTCGGAAATACCGGCAACGGCAATATCGGCTTCGGGCTAACGGGTAACGGCCAAGTCGGATTCGGTGCGCTGAACTCTGGCACCGGCAATATCGGTTTCGGCAACTCGGGTTCCGACAACATCGGCTTTTTCAACACGGGCACCGGCAACTTCGGCATCGGCAACTCCGGCAACTACAACACGGGCTTTGGCAACGCCGGCCTCGCCAATACCGGCTTGTTCAACGTCGGCAACGTCAACAGCGGCATAGCAAACCTCGGCCACTACAACTCCGGAAGCTTCAACACGGGCAACCTGAACACGGGCGACCTCAACACCGGCAACTCCAACACCGGGTACATGAACCCGGGCAACTTCAACACCGGCATTGGCAACACGGGCAACGTCAACACCGGGGCCCTGATCCCCGGCAACTACAGCAACGGCATGTTCTGGCGCGGCGACTACCAGGGGCTGGCCGGCTTCCACGGCGAGCTGATCATCCCCGCGGCCGACCTCAACCTGGACGGGCTGGGCGGCGTCGGCCCAATTGTCGTGCCGCCCATCACCATTCCGCAGATCTCGTTGGGCATCAACAGCAATGGCGCGCTGGTCGGGCCGATCAATGTGCCACCGATCTCCATTCCGCCGATTGCGTTGGGGCTGAACAGCAACGGCGCGCTTGTTGGGCCGATAACCCTTCCGCCACTTAACATTCCAGCCATTGGCTTGGGCATCAGCAGCAATGGCGCCCTGGTCGGGCCGATCAACGTGCCGCCCCTGACAATTCCGTTCATCGGACTCGACATCAACAGCAACGGCGCACTCGTCGGCCCAATCAGCATCCCGCCGATCGGCATTCCTGCCATCGGATTGGGCATCGACAGCAATGGGGCACTTGTCGGTCCCATCAGCGTCCCGCCGGTCTCGATCAACCCGATCACTTTGCGGCTGACGAGCCAGAGTCTCTACGTCCCCATCGAGGTGCCCGAATCACCGTTCATCTTCTCCCTGATCGGCTTACCATCCGCCCCGGGCACCATCGGCCCCTCCCAAATTGACCTGACGCTCGGCGGAATCACAGTCGGCGGCAGCATCGGCGGAATCAACACCCCCACCATTACGTTGCCCGGCATACCACTGGGAATCGAGTTGGGCGGCACCATAGGCCCATTCAACACCCCACCGATAACGCTGCCGGGAATTCCGCTGGGCCTCAACGTAAACGGTGGCCTGGGACCCTTGACGCTGTTCCCGAACGGCTTCAGCCTCCCCGCAATTCCGTTGGGCATCAACGTGGGTGGGTCGTTGGGCCCATTGACGCTGTTCCCCAACGGTTACACCCTGCCCGGCATACCTTTGGGTATCAATGTCGGCGGCACGCTGGGCCCGCTGACGTTGTTCCCGGACGGCTACAGTCTTCCGCCAATTCCATTGGGCATCAACGTCGGTGGCACACTCGGTCCGCTGACCACGCCAGAAATCGTGCTCCCCGAAATCCCGTTGGGGATGCAGGTGAAAGGGAGTGCCGGACCGATCACCATCCCGATCAACATCGGTGGCACACCGGGCTTCGGCAACAGCACCAGCACCCCGTCGTCAGGCTTCTTCAACAGCGGCGGGTCCACGACCTCGGGCATCGGCAACGTCGGATCGATGGCATCGGGCTTCTGGAATACGGCCGCTGGGGCACTGGGGAACTCCGGCTACTTCAACGCCGGACCCCTCACCTCCGGCATGGCCAACCTCGGCAATTCGGTGTCGGGGCTGTTCAACACAGGCACGCTCGGTCAGGCAACAGCGTCCTTCACCTCCGGGATCGGCAGCGCCGGCGACCATCTTGCCGGCCTCCTGCGCGGCGAGTCCGGCCAAATTCTCCTCAACTTGGGTCTGGCCAACGACGGCAACCTGAACCTGGGCGGTGCGAACGTCGGCGACTTCAACATCGGACTCGGAAACGTCGGCACTCAGAACTTCGGTGGCGGCAACGCCGGGACGGCGAGCTTTGGCTTTGGCAACTTGGGCGACAACAACTTCGGCTTCGGAAACCTGGGTGCGGGCAACTTTGGGTTCGGCAACGCCGGCGCCGGATTGACGGCCGGCCTGCAGAACATCGGCGTCGGCAACCTGGGCAACGGCAACTTCGGCTTCGGCAACCTCGGCAACAACAACATCGGCTTCGGCAATACCGGCAACGGAAACCTCGGAATCGGACTCACCGGTGACAACCAAATCGGGATCGGCGCACTGAACTCCGGTAGCGGCAACATCGGATTCGGCAACTCCGGCAGCAACAACGTCGGTTTCTTCAACTCCGGCGACGGCAACTTCGGCATCGGTAACACCGGCAACTACAACAACGGACTGGGCAACGCGGGCATCGCCAACACCGGGCTGTTCAACGTCGGAAGCATCAACTCCGGTATCGCAAACATCGGCAGTCAAAACACCGGAAACTTCAATGTCGGCAGCACCAATACCGGTGACTTCAACCCGGGCGACCTCAACTCCGGCCTAGGTAACCTCGGTGATCTCAACACCGGCCTGCTCAACACCGGCAACGTCAACACCGGCGCTTTGATCCCGGGCAATTTCAGCAACGGGATCGGCTGGCGGGGCGACTATCAGGGTCTGTTCGGCGCCGAAGGCGGCCTGGTCATCCCGACAA
The DNA here is from genome assembly GCF_001673365.1 of Mycobacterium asiaticum. GTDB lineage: Bacteria > Actinomycetota > Actinomycetes > Mycobacteriales > Mycobacteriaceae > Mycobacterium > Mycobacterium asiaticum_A. Next base: position 6,733 of record NZ_LZLS01000096.1, on the reverse strand, counting down.
TCCCGTTGAGCGTCGACGTGATCGGTGCCGTCGGCCCAATCACCGTGCCCGACATCACGATTCCCGCCATCCCGCTGAACCTGGTGGCCGCCGGCGGGCTGGGGCCCATAACGGTTCCGAGCATCGATATCCCTGGGATCCCGTTGAACCTGATGGCTGCTGGCGGTCTGGGTGCGATAACAGTTCCCAACATCGACATTCCAGGGATTCCGCTGAGTCTGTTGGCGTCCGGTGGTTTGGGTCCGGTGACGATTCCGAACATCGATATCCCGGGAATTCCGCTGAATCTGTTGGCTTCCGGCGGCATCGTCGGAGTCTCCGTGCCCGACATCGAAATTCCGGGAATCCCGATCAACATCAGCGCAGGCGGCGGAGTCGGCGACGTCAGCATTCCCACTATCGTGATAGCGGGAATCCCCCTCAGCATCGGCGTGACCATCCCAGTCGACCTGACGATCCGAGTGATTCCGTTCCACGTGCCCGGTCTTCCCGGCCTGCCCGACGTCCTCAATGCCAGAATCGGCCCAATTACACTCGCGCACTTCGAGATTGGCCCCGTTCTCAGCGGCAGCACCGGCGACATCACGGTCAACGGGTTCAGCATTCAAAAATTCGGCCTTGACATTCCGTTGAGCGGCACAACCAATCCGTTCACCATCGCCGGCTTCGACATTCCGTCGTTCGGTCTGAATATTCCGCTGAGTGGCACGACCAACGAGTTCACCATCAACGGCTTCCAGATCAACCCGTTCGGCCTGGACATCCCGTTGTCCGGGACAACCGACCCGTTCACTATCGGGGGATTCAGCATCCCTGAGGTGGCACTCGGTATCCCGCTCGGCGGCAGCACCGCTCCGTTCACCATCGGCGGCATACAAATACCTCAGGTTGGTCTCAACGTTCCCCTGAGCGGAAGCACCGGGGCGTTCACCATTCCAGGGTTCAGCATCGGTGCGGCTCCGTTGCACGTTTCGATGAGTGGCGGGCTGGGACCCATCAACGTCCCGATCAATCTCGCCGGCATCCCGGGCTTCGGGAACCTGACCACTGCTCCGTCGTCGGGCTTCTTCAACAGCGGCGACGGCAGCGTATCGGGCTTCGGAAACCTTGGGACCGCTGTTTCAGGCTTGTGGAACCAGGTGCCGGACGCCTTGCAGGGTGCGATCTCGGGCTACAACACCGTCGGCCAATTCCTTTCCGGCGTATCGAACTTGGGGAACAGCATCTCCGGTATCGCCAACACGGGCTCGATGCTCACGGCTGCCTTCAACTCGGGCATCCGCAACATCGGCGAGCGGCTGTCCGGCTTCTTCACCAGCGGCACCGGGGCGTAACGCTCCGGGCTCGCTGTGGCGGTCAGCGGTTTGGGTTCGGCTAGCGCGGCCCGCCGCGACATATAAACGTCGCACACGACACGCCGAAAAGCGTGTGCGTGGTTTATCTTTCGGCGAAGCAACGCGTGCTGGGCCCGGTCTGGCTGGGGCGCGGCGCCTCACGGTGTACCGGCGCCCGCACGCGACATATAACCCACGCACACGACACGCCGCGAAGCGTGTGCGTGGTTTATCTTTCGGCGACGCAACGCGTACTGGGCCCGGCCCGACCGGCAATTCCGGTCACTGGCTAGCCTGGCCCGCCGCGACATATAACCCACGCACACGACACGCCGAAAAGCGTGTGCGTGGTTTATCTTTCGGCGACGCAACGCGTACTGGGCTTGGTCTGGCTAGGGCTCGGCGCCTCACGGTGTACCGGCGCCCGCACGCGACATATAACCCACACACACGACACGCCGCGAAGCGTGTGCGTGGTTTATCTTTCGGCGACGCAACGCGTACTGGGCCCGGTCTGGCTAGGGCGCGCGGCACCTCACGGTGTACCGGCGCCCGCACGCGACATATAACCCACACACACGACACGCCGAAAAGCGTGTGCGTGGGTTATCTCTCGACGAAGCACGAGGGCAGCGACAAACGGATGGTGACCGCCGGGCGGCGAGGGATTACCCCGACGCGCCCTTACCGCCAGCACTACCGCCGCCGCCCGAGGCCCCCTGGGCACCCCCGCCGCCGGGACCACCGTTGGAGCCGTTGAAGGATTGGTACGAGGTGCCCGCGCCTCCGGCTCCGCCGGCGCCGCCGGCGCCACCCTTGCCACCGCCGCCGGCGGCACCGCCTTCACCGCCGACTCCCCCGCCACCGCTAACACCGCCATTGACACCCTGGCCGCCGGCGCCGCCGACGCCGCCGTTGCCGCCAGTGCCGCCGGTGCCGCCGGTGCCGCCGTCGCCGCCCCAGCCGCCGTTGCCGCCACTGATGCTGCCGCTGCCGCCGGTGCCGCCCTGGCCGCCGACCGCCCCGGTGCCGCCGGTCCCGCCGGCGCCGCCTTGTCCGCCGATGCCGCCTGTGGCGTTGCCAGCGCCGTATCCGGCGTTGCCGCCGGCACCGCCGGAGCCGCCGGAGCCGCCGGTGCCGCCGGTAACCCCTTGGCCACCCTTACCGCCCATTCCGCCCTGACCATTGGTGCCGACGACGGCGTTGCCACCCTCGCCACCAGCGCCGCCCTTGCCGCCGCCGAAGCCGCCCTCTCCGCCGGTGCCGCCGGTGCCGCCGCCATAGCCGCCCGCTACCGTGCCGGCGTTGTAACCGCCCTTGCCGCCCGCGCCGCCGTCCGCGCCGTACCCGCCGACACCGCCGTTGCCGCCAGCGCCGCCGATGGCGTTTGCCCCGTTGGAGGCGTTGCCGCCGACACCGCCGACACCACCTGTTGCGCCGTACCCGCCGTTGCCGCCGGTGCCGCCGGTGCCGCCAATCGACGTATGGGGGTCAAACGGCCACGCCAAGGTAGACCAACCGCCGCCACCGCCGGTGCCGCCGATCTGGTAGTCCGCGCCGTTCGCGCCGGCAAAGCCATTTTGGCCCATTCCGGTCGGATATCCAGGTATCGTCTCGCCGCTGACGACGCTTGTGCCACCCGCACCGGAGGCCGCGGGCCCGTACATATACCCCGTTCCCGGATTGACGCCGCTCGCGCCAGTCGTGCCGGCTCCACCCTTGCCGCCGTTGCCGCCGCCCCCGGCCAGGCCAACATTGCCGCTTTTAGCACCGGTGCCGCCCGCCGCGCCGCCACCGCCACCGTTACCGCCGTTGCCGCCTCCACCGGCGTTGCCGCCGTTACCGCCGTTCTGTGCGCCGACGCCACCGTTACCTCCGTCGCCGCCGCGACCGGCGTTGCCGCCGTTACCGCCGTTGCCGCCGCCGCTGCCGCCCGGAATGGCTGGCGCACCGCCTTGGCCGCCAGTACCTCCGTTGCCGCCGTTGCCGCCGATGCTGCCCGCGACGCCGTTTGATATGCCGTTGGTACCGGCAGCTCCCATGCCTCCGTTGCCGCCGACACCGCCGTCCCCGGCGGTGCCCACCGCACCGCCGAGACCGCCGGCCGCGCCAGCCTTTCCGCCGGTGCCGCCGGTTCCGCCGTGGCCGCCATGAATGGAACCAGTCTTTCCGGAGCCGCCCGCGCCACCCGTGCCGCCGGTACCGCCATCGCCGCCGCCGCCCACCGCGCCGCTTCCGTAACCCGCGGCTTTGGCCGTGCCGGCCGCACCGCCGGTTCCGCCAGTTCCCCCGGTCCCACCCATTCCGCCGATGCCACCAGCACCACTGCTGCCGCCGACACCGCCGATGCCACCAGCACCACCGTTGCCGCCGCCGCCGCCGTTGCCGGCAAGCTGGCCGCCCATGCCGCCCTTGCCACCGGTGCCGCCGGTGCCGCCGTTGCTACCAGTGCCGCCGTTCTGGCCGTTGACGTTCGTGTCGGCACCCGCGGCCCCGATCGCGCCGCCACCGCCGTTACCGCCCTTGCCGCCGCTACCAACGGGTCCGCCGTCGCCGCCATCGCCGCCGTTGCCGCCGTTGAGGCCGCTGTAGGCAGGTGCGGTGGCGCCGGTGCCGCCGGTACCGCCGTTGCCGCCGCCGCCGCTACCGCCTGACTTGCCGCTGTCACCAGTGGCTCCGGCGTTAGCGCCGCTGCCACCACCGGCACCGGGGTTTCCGGCGTTCCCGCCATCGCCCGGTGTGCCGCCCTTGCCGCCGTTACCTCCGTTGCCGTTACCGCTGTTGGCGAAGCTGCCGGTGGCGCCGGTACCACCGTCTCCGGCCGTCCCGCCGAAACCGCCGTTGCCGGCCTTTCCGCCGGCACCACCCTTGCCGGTACCCGAGGCACCGGTGCCAGGCGCGCCACCCAATCCGCCGTTGCCGCCGTCGCCGCCCTTGCCGCCATTGCCACCTAGACCGCCGGTTTGACCCGGACCGAAGGTGTCGCCGTGTGCGCCGTTGGCACCGGATCCGCCGGAACCACCTACGCCACCTGCACCGCCGACCCCACCGTTGCCGCCGAGGCCCGAAATCGTGCCACCCAATCCGCCGTTGCCGCCACCGCCGCCGTTGCCGCCGAGGCTACCGACTCCACCGGATTCGCCGGGGTTGACGGCTTTGGTGCCAGTGGCCCCGATTGCTCCTGCTCCGCCGGCACCGCCGGTGCCGCCGTTGCCGACCTGACCGGCGTTGCCGCCGTTGCCGCCCTTGCCACCAGCTATGCCGCTGAAAGCGGGAGCGTCGGCGCCGGCACCGCCGGTGCCGCCGTTACCTCCGACGCCCCGGCTACCGGCGCTGCCGTCTAATCCGTCTGCCGCTGTGCCGTAGCCGGCACCGCCTTTGCCGCCGACGCCGCCGGTTCCGGACGTCCCGCCCTTGCCGCCGTCGCCGCCGATGCCGGTGCCGCCGTTCTCGAATGTGCCGGTGCCGCCGGTGCCGCCGTTGCCGGCCGTTCCGCCGAAGCCACCGTTGCCGCCGTTGCCGCCCTTGCCGTTGGCGCCGGTGCCCGACGCCCCGGTGCCGGGCGCGCCGCCGTTGCCGCCGTCGCCACCTTTACCGCCGTTGCCGCCGTCGGTGCCGTCGCCACCGTTTAAGCCGGCGAGGCCCTTGGCGCCGTCGTCGCCTGCGCCGCCGAAGCCGCCCGCACCACCGGACCCGCCAGTGCCGCCGTTGCCGCCCACACCGGAGGTGGTGCCACCCTGGCCACCGGATCCGCCGGCGCCGCCCTTTCCGCCCGTGCCGCCCGTTTGTCCGTCCGGACCTGCGGCCCCACTACCGCCCGTGCCGCCCATGCCGCCGTTGCCACCGTTGCCGGTCGGACCAGCGTTGCCGCCGTTGCCGCCGCCCCCGCCGTCGATGCCGCTGAAGGCAGGCGCATTCGCGCCGGCCCCGCCGTTGCCCCCGTTGCCACCGGTGCCGTTGCTGCCGATGTCGCCGTTCTTGCCCTGGCCGCCGTTGGCTCCGCCGGTGCCCCCGGCGCCGCCCGTCCCGACGGTTCCGCCGGCACCGCCATCGCCACCTTTACCGGTGCCGCCGCCAGCGAAGGTGCCGGTACCACCCGCACCGCCGTTGCCGGCGAGCCCACCAGTACCACCGTTACCGGCGTCACCGCCGGCACCGTCGATCCCCCGGCCTGAGGCGCCGGTGCCCGCCGTGCCACCCACACCGCCGTTGCCGCCGGTGCCGCCCTGGCCGCCGTTGGTGCCGATGCCGCCGTTGCCCCCCGGGGCACCGGTGTCGCCGTTATGGCCATTGCCGCCGAAACCGCCGGTGCCGCCCTTGCCGCCTGCGCCGCCGCTGCCGCCGAACCCGGAGGTGGACCCGCCTGCGCCGCCGTTGCCGCCGTTGCCGCCGTTGCCGCCGTTTCCGCCGACAGTGCCGTTTTGCAGGGAGTTGGCCGCGTTGGTGCCCGCATTGCCGATGAACCCTAGGCCGCCGGCTCCACCATTGCCCCCGTTGCCGACACTCCCGGCGATTCCGCCGTTGCCGCCGGAACCGCCGTGGCCGCCAAAGCTGGTGGCCGAGGCGCCGACTCCGCCGTTACCGCCGTCGCCGCCCAGGGCCGGGGTCTTGCCCGCCGTGCCGTTGGCGCCGCTTTGCGCGCCGGTGCCACCTGCGCCGCCCACGCCCGCGAGCCCGCCCTTGCCGGGGTTGCCGCCGTCACCGCCGTCACCGCCGTCGCCGGCGACGCCGCCGACCACGGTCCCATTGCCGCCTTTACCGCCGTTGCCGGGCGCCCCGCCGAGACCGCCGTCGCCGCCGGCGCCACCCTTACCGCTGACTCCGTTTCCGAGCGCGGTGCCGCCAACGCCGCCGGCGCCACCCTGACCGCCGTCGCCGCCGGTGCCGCCGTCTTGACCGTCCGCGCCCGCGCCGCCATCCTCACCAGCCACGCCGGCGCTGCCGTTGGCGCCGTCTCCGCCGGCACCGCCCACGCCGCCGTCACCGGAGGTCGACCCGCCGTTGCCGCCCTTGCCGCCGGCGCCACCGGCGCCGCCACCGTTGCCGTCGGCGCCCTTGGCGGTAACTTGTTGGCCGGCCAGGCCATCCCCGCCTGCGCCTCCCGCACCGCCGTTGCCGACGGATCCGCCGTCGCCGCCATCGCCGCCTTTGCCGCCAGATCCGCCGGGAGTCGTTGCCGTGGCGCCGGCCCCGCCCGCGCCTCCCTTACCGCCGCTGTCCGGGGTAAGGCCGGCCGTGCCGTCGGATCCGGTCGCGCCGTGCTGGATGCCGGCGCCGCCGGCCCCACCTAGACCTGCCGCACCGCCAGCGCCGACGTTTCCGCCGTCACCACCGTCGCCGCCGTCACCGGCCACCCCGCCGACAACTTCGCCGGCACCGCCGTTACCTCCGTCGCCGGC
>NZ_LZLS01000095.1 GCF_001673365.1 Mycobacterium asiaticum | reverse complement strand
CCCACCGGCGGCGTCGCCGGCTTCGGCGGCGACGGCGGTAACGGGCTCGGACTGTTCGGCACCGGCGGCGCCGGCGGTAATGGGGGCTGGCTGTTGGGTCACGGCGGTGCGGGCGGAAGTGGTGGCACCGCTACCACGCTGGGCGCCAGTGGCGGCGCCGGCGGCACTGGCGGGCAGGCCCATTTGTTCGGCAACGGCGGAGCCGGTGGGCAGGGCGGCACCGGGATGGCAGGCCTAACGGGCGAACGAGGAATCGGTGCGGGCGAGTCCGGACTTGAGGGTGGCATAGGCGGACAGGGCGGCGTGGGCGGCGCCGGTGGTCGCGGAGGTTGGCTGATCGGTAACGGTGGCGCTGGTGGGACCGGCGGTTTGGGCGGGGCCGGCGGCGCCGGGGGTGCGGGTGTCAATGGTGCGGATGCGGGCCCGGGGGCCGGAAACGGGTTCGACGGCGGCCACGGCGGCCATGGTGGTGCCGGTGGAGCCGGTGGGACCGGCGGAGCCGGCGGAGCCGGCGGACTGTTGGGGCTGGCGGGTGCCCACGGTGGCGGCGGAACCGGCGGTGCGGGCGGTGCCGGCGGTATTGCGGGTGATGGCGGCGCCGGCGGCACCGGCACCTTCAACGCAGGTGGTAACGGTGTCGGCGGGACCGGCGGCAAGGGCGGCGACTCCGGTTTGGGCGGAGCCGGTGGCCTGGGCGGAGACAACGGCAACGGCACCCGCGCGGCCAGCGGCGCCGCCGGCCTCAGCCCGACTACCGGCGGTAACGGCGGCACTGGCGGCAACGGCGCCAAACTTTTGAGCGGTGGAACCGCCGGCGGCGCGGGCGGGGCCGGCGGTGATGGGGGCCGAGTTGGCAATGGCGGTACCGGCGGCAACGGCGGCAGCGGCGCACCCGGTCTTGGCGACGGCGTAGGCGGAGCCGGTGGTGACGGCGGGGTTGGCGGAAACGGTGGCATCGACGGCGGCAATGGCGGTAACGGTGGCGCCGGGGGGACCGGAGGCAAGGGCGGCTCGGGCGCGGATGGCCTGAGCTACGTGACCGACTTTTCTAAGGCTGGCGCCGACGGCATAGACGGCGGCAACGGCGGCAACGGTGGCGCCGGCGGGGCTGGTGGCAACGGTGGGGCCGCTGGTCAAGCGTTATCCACTACCGGCCATGACGGTGTGGAGGGTGCCGGCGGGGCCGGTGGAGACGGCGGCGATGGCGGCAAAGGCGGCCGCGGTAGCGATGGCGTGAAAGGCACGTTCGACAACGGCGGCACCGGCACCGGCGGGGCCGGCGGCAAGGGCGGTGACGCTGGCCAGGGCGGAGCAGGCGGCAAGGGTGGTGGGGGTTCGTCGGTCGGTGCCACCGGCGCCAAGGGTGCGACCCCGACTGACGGAGGCAACGGCGGCAATGGTGGCGCCGGAGCCGACGCCGTCACCGCAGGCGCTGACGGCGGCAAAGGCGGTGCCGGCGGCGACGGCGGATCGGTTGGTCGCGGCGGTAACGGTGGGGAGGGCGGGGCCGGCAAAGCCGGCGGCGCCGGTGGCACTGGACCGATCTCCGGCATCGAGGGGCAAGCCGGCGGAAAGGGTGGTGCCGGCGGGGCCGGCGGCAACGGCGGCATCGACGGCGGTAACGGTGGTAACGGCGGCAAGGGCGGTGCCGGGGCCAACGGCGGCACCGGTGGGGATGCCCGCGACGGCGCCCACGGCCAAAACGCTGGGGACTTCGGAGAATTCGGGGGCAATGGCGGCAAGGGCGGGGCCGGTGGCGACGGCGGCACCGGCGGCGCCGCGGGAAAGGCATTGTCGGATTCGGCAGACAACGGTGTGCAAGGTGCCGGTGGTAACGCCGGCAACGGCGGTACCGGCGGCAAAGCAGGCAACGGCGGCAACGGCAAGGACGGCTCGTTCGCCAACGGCGGCACCGGTAACGGCGGTGGCGGCGGCGAAGGAGGCTACGTCGGCGAGGGCGGCAACGGTGGCAGCGGTGGTGCGGGCTCCACCCGCGGCGCCGACGGGGCTGGGGGAGCCGTCGGCAGCGGCGGCGGTAACGGCGGCAACGGCGGAAACGGTGCCAATGCAACCACCCCGGGCGGTGCCGGCGGCAAAGGTGGACAAGGCGGCCACGCCGGCGCGGTCGGTAACGGCGGCAACGGTGGCAGCGGCGGAGACGGCGCCACCGGCGCGGCAAGCGGTGACGGCGGTGACGGCGGTAAGGGCGGCGCGGGCGGCAACGGCGGCAGGATCTCCGGCGACGGCGGGACCGGCGGCAAAGGTGGTGCCGGCGGCACCGGAGGTGCTGGTAGTGACAGTTCCACTGCCGCTGGGCACGGTGGAAACGGCGGTCACGGCGGATCTGGTGGTGCCGGTGGTGCCGCCTCGGCGCCCATGGCCAAGGGCGGCAACGGTGGGGCTGGTGGTCTTGCCGGTGACGGCGGAAACGGCGGCAACGGGTTAGTGAACGTTGTGACGAAGGGGCCTGTCGTGGCTGGTGGCGACGGCGGCAACGGCGGCAAGTCGGGAGCCGGCGGTCAGGGTGGCGCCTCGGTCAACGGCACCGCCGGAACCGCAGGGAGCAGCCCGAACTACGGCGGCAACGGCGGCAACGGCGGCAACGGTTCTGGTGGTAACAGTCAGTACGGGCACACCGAGGCCGGGCGTGGCGGAAACGGTGGCAAGGGCGGGTCGGTCGGCAATGGCGGCAACGGCGGCAACGGTGGTAACGGCGGCGGCGAGCTCTTCACCGGCGGCGCGAAAGGCGGCGCCGGCGGCAACGGCGGACAGGGCGGCTCCACTCACGGCAACGGCGGCAACGGCGGCAACGGCGGCACCGGTGGCGATGGCTTGATGGGCGGCACCGGTGGTCGGGGCGGTGATGCCGTGCTCAGCGGTAACGGCGGGAATGGCGGCAGCGGCGGTAGCGGCGGTACCGGTGGGAAATTTACCGGTGGCACTGGCGGCGGCGGGGGTACTGGTGGCGTCGGTGGCGAGGGTGGGACCAATAGTGGTAACGGCGGACGTGGTGGCAGCGGCGGCACCGGCGGACAAGGCGGGTCTGGCGGGACGGGTTCCAGCGGTTCGACGGGTAGCGATGGCAAAGCTTTCGCGATCGACGGCGGTAACGGTGGCAGCGGAGGCCAGGGGGGTACCGGCGGTACCGGCGGCGTCGGTGGGGACGGCGGCGCCGGCGGTCTCGCAAGGGCCAGCTCAGGACTAAACGGACTCCAAGGTGCCGGCGGGAAGGGCGGTTCTGGCGGGATCTTGTTCGGCAACGGCGGAATCGGCGGAGCCGGTGGTGTCGGCGCCGCAGCTGGTTTGAC
>NZ_LZLS01000094.1 GCF_001673365.1 Mycobacterium asiaticum | reverse complement strand
GCCAGCGCGCGGGGCTCCGCTGTCGCATCGTGCACTCGGCGAAAACTCACGGTGCCTCGGAAACCCTACCCAACCGGCCGGGACGCAGGTCCCTCGCCAAACTGGGCACCGGTCACTGGTGACCAGATTGTGACCTTTTCGGATCCGATCAGTGTTTCTCGGGTCCCACGTAGTACTCGAAGACCAGTTCAGCCGCCGTCTGAGCCACCGCCCGCACCGTCCGAAATTCCGACCGCAACGGAGACGCAGACAGTAACCGTGACGCCACCACCGCCACCGCCGGCACCTGCACCTGCACCGTCGTCGTCCACCGCCGCACCGCCGCCGGCGACCAGCGCACCCGCGGCCGCGCCGCCACCACCGACGACGCCGGCCGGCCCACGTCAGGTCACCTACTCGGTGACCGGCACCAAGGCCCCCGGCGACATCATCTCGGTCACCTACGTCGACGCTTCCGGTCGCCGACGGACGCAGCACAATGTCTACATCCCGTGGTCGATGACTGTCACACCGATCTCGCAATCCGATGTGGGCTCGGTGGAGGCATCGAGTTTGTTCCGCGTCAGCAGACTCAACTGCTCGATCATCACCAGCGATGGCACGGTGTTGTCCGCCAATACCAACGACTCGCCGCAGACGAGCTGCTGATGGTCGGCCGATATTCCGCGTACCGACGCGGGCCAGATCCCGTTGTCAACCCGGAGCTCGTCGATCGCGTGATGATGGGGGCTTGCGCGGCGATCTGGCTGGTGCTGGTGGGCGTCAGCGTCGCGGCCGCGGTAGCCCTGGCGGACTTGGGCCGCGGCTATCACAAAATGGCGCGAACGCCGCACACCACATGGGTGCTGTACGCGGTGATCGTCGTTTCGGCGCTGATCATCGCGGGGGCCATCCCGGTTCTGCTGCGCGCCCGCCGAAGCACACAGATCGAGCCGGTGGTGCGGTCGCGGGCGCTGCAAGGCGGCGCGAATCGCCCGCCAGCCCGGCCGCGTGTCCGCGCCATGAGCGAGCCGGCTCGCCGCGAGACCGTCAAAGCCTATGGGGCGGTTGACGAATGGTCCGGTGAGGTGGTCGACCGGATTTGGCTACGCGGGGCACTCGCGCTGACCAGCGTGATAGGAACTTCGCTAATCGCCGTCGCGGTAGCCACCTACCTGATGGCCGCAGGGCACGACACCGCGTCATGGGTGAGCTACGGCGTTGCGGGACTTATCGCCGCCGGTTTGCCGGTGGTCGAAATTCTCTACGTCCGACAACTGCACCACGGGCAAGGCGCGCACTAACACTTCTGCTCGGTCCGTGTGCCCCTTAATCGGGGCGGTACTGATGCGCCGCTTTGCGCGCGCGTGCGTGCGTGCGTGCTGCGATCAGCGGTATGCCCCGTCGCATGTCCCTGCCCGCAAGGAGTTAAACGGCGGCCATCTCAAACACGGCGCCTATTTCACGCCTGCTTCTAGGGTGCTTAGTGGTGTTCCCCGTTGGGCGACCCGTTGCCGCTGACGCTGTCCTGATGCTCACGCAGCACGGTAAGGGCGCGGTGCTCGGAGGCGTGGCTCGCCTCGCGCAATGCCGCGTCTTCCGAGGCAGGGTCTGCGGTCAGGAAGCTACCGCTGCCTGGTGAGCCGCCCGCGCCCAGCTTGTTCATTCGCTTGGGCAGCGGCGCACCCTGGTATTCCAGCGGAAGCGGGTGGCCGTGGTCGTCGACGGGGCCGAGCGGCTGGTGCAGCTCGATGTAAGCACCGTGCGGCAGGCGTTTGATGATGCCGGTTTCGACACCGTGCTCGAGTACGTCACGGTCGCTGCGCTGCAGCGCGACGCACCAGCGGTAGGTGATGAAGTACACCAGCGGCGGCAGGATCACCATGCCGATACGCCCGATCCACGTCGTCGCGTTCAGCGAGATGTGGAACTTGAACGCGATGATGTCGTTCATCGCCGCCAGGGTGAGCACCATGTAGAAGCTGATCGCCATCGCGCCGATGCCCGTGCGCACCGGCACGTCCCGCGGCCGTTGCAGCAGGTTGTGATGCGCGTAGTCGCCGGTGAACCGCTTCTCCAAGAAGGGGTAGACGATCAGCAACACAAAGACCAGGCCCATGATGATCGCGACCCAGACGACCGCCGGAATGGTGTGGTGCCAGAAATAGAACTCCCAGGCCGGCCAGATACGGGCCAGCCCTTCGGTCCACATCATGTAGAAGTCGGGCTGAGAGCCCGCCGAGACCTGAGATGGCTTGTAGGGGCCCAGATTCCAGATCGGGTTGATCTGTAGCAGACCGCCCATCAGACCCAGTACACCGACGATGCAGGCGAAGTAGGCACCGGACTTGACCGCGAATCCCGGCATGACGCGCACGCCGATCACGTTGTGCTCGGTGCGCCCGGGGCCGGGGAACTGGGTGTGCTTCTGGAACCAGACCAGCGCCATGTGCACGCCGATGAGGGCCAGGATGATTCCGGGGAGCAGCAAAATGTGCAGCGCGTACAGACGCGGGATCAGGATGGTGCCGGGGAAGTCTCCGCCGAACAGCGCCCAGTGCAGCCAGGTGCCGATCACCGGCATGCCCAGCGTGATGGAGGACAGCGCGGCGCGCAGGCCGATGCCCGAGAGAAGGTCGTCGGGAAGCGAGTAGCCGAAGTATCCCTCGAACATGGACAGGATCAGCAGCAGCGATCCGATGACCCAGTTGGCTTCACGTGGACGGCGGAACGCACCGGTGAAGAAGATGCGCGCCAGGTGCACCATGATCGACGCGGAGAACATCAGCGCAGCCCAGTGGTGGATCTGACGCACGAACAGCCCGCCGCGTACCTCGAAGGAGATGTTGAGCGCCGTCTCGTAGGCACGTGACATTTCGACGCCGCGCAGGGGTTGGTAGACGCCGTTGTAGGTGACCTCGGCCATGGACGGGTCGAAGAACAGCGTCAGGTACACACCGGTGATCAGCAGGACGATGAAGCTGTACAGAGCGATCTCGCCGAGCAGGAACGACCAGTGCGTCGGGAACACCTTGTTGAGCTGACGCCGCACCGCAGCGGACGGGTGGTACCGGGTGTCGATGGCCTCACCCTGGCCGGCCAGCACATCACCGATTTTCGGGGGACTCAGTTTCGGGCTCATGTTGTTGTGCGCTCCCAGAATGCCGGTCCGACGGGTTCGATGAAGTCGCCGTTGGCGACCAGATACCCGTTGGTGTCGATTGTGATGGGCAGCTGCGCCAACGCACGTGCCGCCGGTCCGAAGATCGGCTTGGCGAAATGCAACGCGTCGAACTGCGACTGGTGACAAGGACACAAGATTCGGTAGGACTGCTGCTCATACAGCGAGGAGGGGCAGCCCAGGTGCGAGCAGACCTTGGTGAAGGCGAAGAACTCACCCCAGTTGAAGCTCTCCTGACCTTTGCGCTTCACCACGCGGTCCAGGTCGCTGGGCTTGATGCGGATAAGCATCACCGGGTTGCGGATACCCATGGCGATCGCCGCCAGCTTCTCGTGCGATTCCACCGTGGTGCCGTCGCCGTCGGACTCGCGCCACGGGAAGACGGTCTCCATGCCGCCGGCGTCGATGTCCTCGGGGCGCATCTTGATGAACGGCGGTCCGTCGTGGGCTCCGGTGGCTCGCGCCAGGAAGATCGTTTCGCCCTTGATGCGTGGGGTCCAACCCGACGTCCACAGCACTGCCTTCATGCCTTCGGCGGTGGGCACGACCGGTTTCCACGGGTTCTTGATCAAGCCGCCGGCAAACGCCACCAGGGTGCCGAGACCGAACGCACCCAGGCCGATGCCGAAGGACGCTCCGATCAGCTTGCGACGGCCGATCGTCGAGCCCTCGTAGGCGTCGCCCAGGTTCGCCACCACCGTCTTGCGGTCGATTTCGCGGGAAGCGCCGTCGTGGCGGTCCTGGATCGTAATCTCTTCGGGGATAAAGCGTTTCTGGAAGAGCACTGCGCCGATCGCGATCGACAGGATGGACATGCCGAAGGTGAATCCGTAGAGCGGCGTGGCCAGCGAGTACAACAGGTTGCCCTCGGCGTCGCGCGGCCTGTACTCCCACGGCCAGAACAAGAAGATCAGCAGTAGCGCGAGGCCGAAACCGCCGCCCAGCAAAAGCCAGGTAGCGACTTTGCGCGCGGCGCGCTTTTCGGCCTTGGTGCCCTCGACGGGCCAGCGCGGCTCCTTGTAGACGATCTGGACACCGTCGATCTTGCTGCCCAGTTCGAGTAGTTCCTGTTGTGACATGGCGGCCAGTGCGGCGTCGTCGGGCTCCTTCTCGCCCGCGTGGGTGGCGGTGTCGGTGTCGCTGCCGACCTTAGACAAGTCGCTCATGTACGCGCCCCAATCCACAGTGCCAGTCCGATAGCCGCGACCATGCCGATGATCCACATCGCCATGCCCTCGGGTGCGGGTCCGAAGCCGCCCAGTCCGTAGCCGCCCTGCGAGCGCTCCTCCGCGACGGTCCGGACGTAGGCGATGATGTCTTTCTTCGCTTCCAGCGACAGCTGACGCTCGGAGAACTTCGGCATGTTCTGCGGGCCGGTCAGCATCGCGGTGAGGATCTGCTGTTCGTTCGCGGGTCCCAGGTCTGGTGCGTACTTGCCCGAGGACAGTGCTCCGCCTTTACCGGTGAAGTTGTGGCAGGACGCGCAGTTCAGCCGGAACAGGTCGCCGCCGCGACCCAGGTCGGTGCCCCGCAGCGACTGCATGGCGAGGCTGCCGTCAGGGTTGCGCACCACCGTGGGGCCGCCGCCGTTGGCTTGTACGTAGGCGCCGATCGCGTCGATCTGCGCCTCGTCGAAAATCGGGTCCTTGCGCGGTGCTTGGGCCTCACCGCGCATCGCCGGCATCCGGCCGGTCGACACCTGGAAGTACACGGCCGCTTCGCCGACGCCGATCAGGCTCGGTCCGTGGTCGGGCACGCCCTGCAGGTTGGCGCCGTGACAGGACACGCACGAGGTGTCGAAGAGTTGCTTACCGGTACGCAGCAGTGCCGAACCGGATTCGTCGGCGACAGCGACCTGCGGTGTCGGCGTCAGCACGGCTGCCAAACCGCCGGCGATGGTCAGGGCGATCAGCAGCAACAGGCCACCGGACAGCCGACGGCGCAGACGCCTCCTGGATCGGGCATCGCGGCCACTGCTACCGGATCGGGTAGACCCCTTTTTCTTCAACCGAGCACTCCTCTTCATTGCAGTATTCGGAGCCGCGGGCTCATCGGATGAAATAGATCACGGCGAACAGCGCAATCCACACGATGTCGACGAAGTGCCAGTAGTAGGAGACGACGATGCTGGCAGTGGCCTGCGCCGGGGTGAACTTGGTCATGCTGGTGCGGACCAGCAAGAAGATGAATGCGATCAGACCCCCGGTGACGTGCAGCCCGTGGAAGCCCGTCGCCAGGTAGAAGACGCTGCCGTAGGCGCTGCTGGGGATGGTCGTGCCGTGCGTGACCAGGTGGTAGTACTCGTAGGCCTGCCCGAGGATGAAGAACAGCCCCATCAAGAACGTGATCACATACCACCGGCGCAGCCCGAAGACGTCGCCGCGTTCAGCGGCGAATACGCCCATCTGGCAGGTGAAAGACGACGCGATCAGCACCAGCGTTACCGGCACCGCCTGATACAGATTCAGTTCGGTCGGTGGCGGTGGCCAGTTCCCACCGGCCTGCGCCCGCGCCGTGAAGTAGAACGCGAACAGGCCAGCAAAGAACATGAGCTCGCTGGAAAGCCACACTATGGTGCCAACACTGACCATATTGGGGCGGTTCAGCGAATGCACGCGCGAGGTAATCGCAGTACCCGAGGTCCCTACAGCACTCGTCACATCCGCAAGTATGACGCTTTGTAGTTGTCGAGCACTACCCGGGTCAATAAATCTTCGTAATTCGGTGAGTGCCCGTGCCGGTACGCATCTCGGGTGTCTGGCTCCCGGCGGTGTCATGACGGCGGCGCTCGTGGGACCATCGGCGACGTGGCTGCGTCGGCTGAGGGTTGTTCGTCCGCGGAATCGTCGTGGCCGCAGATCCTCGGGCAATTGACGGAAAGCGGCCAGTTGGCCCGTGGCCAGGCCGCTTGGGCGATGGATCAGATCATGAGTGGCCGCGCGCAGCCGGCCCAGATCGCCGCGTTCGCTGTGGCCCTGAAAATGAAGGGTCCCACCTCCGAGGAAGTCAGCGAGCTGGCCGGCGTCATGCTCGACCACGCCCATCCCATGCCCGCAGGTGCGGTCCCTGACGACGCCGTCGACGTCGTCGGCACCGGCGGCGACGGGTTCAACACCGTCAACCTGTCCACCATGGCCTCGATTGTGGTGGCTGCGGCGGGCGTACCCGTGGTCAAGCACGGCAATCGGGCGGCGTCTTCGTTGTCGGGCGGCGCCGACACGCTCGAAGCGCTCGGGGTGCGCATCGACCTGGGACCTGAACAAGTGGCGCGCAGCCTTGCCGAGCTGGGTATCGGATTTTGCTTCGCGCCGCAATTTCACCCGTCGTACCGGCACGCTTCGGTGGTGCGCCGAGAGATTGGGGTGCCGACTGTCTTCAATCTCCTTGGGCCGCTTACCAACCCGGCACGGCCGCGGGCGGGCTTGATCGGTTGCGCTTTTGCAGACCTTGCGGAGGTGATGGCCGGCGTGTTTGCTGCACGCAGGTCCAGTGTGTTGGTGGTGCACGGCGACGACGGGCTCGACGAGCTCACCACGACGACCACCAGCACCATCTGGCGGGTGCAGGCGGGCACCGTCGACAAGCTCAAGTTCGATCCGGCGGGCTTCGGGTTCGCGCGTGCCGACATCGATGAGTTGCGCGGCGGCGATGCGCAGGCCAATGCCGCCGAAGTACGAGCCGTGCTGTCCGGCGCCAAGGGCCCGGTGCGCGACGCGGTGGTGCTCAACGCGGGGGGTGCACTGGTGGCTCACGCCGGTCTATCCAGCCGCGCTGAATGGTTGCCGGCGTGGGAGGACGGGTTGCGCCGGGCGGTCGAGGCGATCGACAGCGGGGCGGCCGAACAACTGCTCGCGCGATGGGTGCGGTTCAGCCAGCAGGTCTGACTCCACTGCCTGTTGGGCGGCAAGGCGTGCCGACCGTGCAGTGGCCGCCCAGGCCGCCCAGACACCCGCTGATCCCAGCGGCGAGGCCCAGCCTGCGTCGCCGAATCCGGTGACGCGAACGATGCGTACCCCCGGTTCGGCCAACCAGCGCGAGATCAGCGCCGTCTCCTCGATCAGCGCGCCGCCCAGCGGTGCGGGAGACGGGAGGATTGTCTGGGCGCCGGCCGCCAAGGCGTCGATGACGGGCATTGGTGGAACCCCGCGTTGGGCCATTCCCGCGGCCGCAAGTTGACCGTGTCGGATCACGACGAGCTGGTAGCCACCGTCCTTGTCCGGTTTCGCGGCGATGAGTTCCGACAATTCCGCCAGTGCGCGCAACCGTTGCCCGCGCCACAACGCCTCGACCGCGGTGGTGACGTGGTCACGCAAGCGTGCCGCACTCTCGTAGTGACGGCGCTCGGCCAGCGTGGCGACCTGGTCGACGGCTGCGGCCAGCGCGGAATTGTCCGATCCGATGATCAAGGCCCGGGCGCGCCGTATCGCCTCGGCGTACTGCGCAGCGTCCACGTCACGGGCAGCCGGACACGGCGCTAGTTCGACTTCGGGGCAGGCCGGACCGTGCAGTGCCGATCGGGCCAGTCGTTTCGTGCAGGTCCGCACCCCGGTAAACCGGGCGAGCAGGGCCGCGGTGTCGGCGGCGTCGGCGCGGGAACGGAACGGGCCGACGGCCTGGTCGTGGCGCGGGTTGCGAACCACCGACAGCCGCGGAAAGGCCTCATCGGTCAGCGCCACCCACCACCAGCGGTGCGGAAACCGCGACCGTCGGTTGTACGGCGGGGCGTGGGCGGCCAGCAGGCGTAGTTCGCGCACGCCGGCCTCCAGGGCGTGGGCGCACTGAACGTGGTCGACGCCGGTGGCCAGACCAACCATCTCTTTGACGCGGCCGCGCGGGTCGGCGCCGGTGAAGTACTGGCTCACCCGGCGGCGCAGGTCGACCGCGGTGCCGATGTAGAGCACCTCCTCGGATGGTCCGCGGAACAGGTAGACCCCAGGCCGGTGCGGCAGGCCCTCGGCCAGGATCCGCTTGCGGCGCTGGGCCGGGGTCACGTCGGGCAGATACGAGCGCAGGTCGGCGTAGGTGCGGATGCCTTGGTTGCCGACTCGTTCGATGAGTGCGTGCAATACGTCGACGGTTGCCCGGGCGTCGTCCAGAGCACGGTGGGTGGGCTGGGTTGCCACGGCGAAGATGCGCGCCAGCGCGGCTAACCGCACGCTCGGCGCTTCTTCTCGGCTCAGCACCCGCCGCGCCAGCCGGACCGTGCACAGCACTTTCGGCCGGGGCCAGCTGATCTGACAGTGTTCGGCGGCAGCGCGCAGGAAGCCGATGTCGAAACCGGCATTGTGGGCCACCAGAACCGAGTCGCCGGCGAACTCGAGGAACATCGGCAAAACCGCGTCGATCCGTGGGGCGTCACACACCATCGCGGTGGTGATCCCGGTCAGTCGGACGATCTGGGGAGGGATGCTGCGCTGCGGGTCGACCAGCGTGGCGAACTCACCGAGGACCGCGCCACCGCGCACCTTGACCGCGCCGATCTCGGTGATCGCGTCGGGACTGCCGCCTGCGTTGCCCACCGCGCGTCCGCCGGTGGTTTCCAGGTCGACCACCACGAAAGTGGTTTCGCGTAGCGATACCTCCTCGGGCGCATCCCATCCGTTCAACCCGGCGAAAGTGAGTTGAGTGGCACCGGCGGGACCCATGGCCGAGACGTTATGCCCCATCACCGACAGCCAACCCATTTCCCACGCCGGGCGGAGTTGTCGGTGCCTGTCGTTACCGTGCGGTGGAGCCTGATTAAGGCAGTTAGAGCACTATGGAGAGGACCTGGATATGGCGTACGGCAGTGCATCCGAAGGCGGTGGCGGACCTGCGGTTACACCTGGGAAGCCGGTGGTCATCGACTGTGACGACTGTGCGGTGCGCGGTCCGGGATGTCGTGAGTGCGTGGTGAGCGTTTTGCTCGGTGTGCCCGAAACCCTTTCGTACGACGAACAAGTCGCTTTGGAGACGCTGGCCGAGGCGGGCCTGGCTCCGCGATTGCGGCTGGTTCCGATCCGGCGCGACCGCGCGGTGTCACCCAAGGGCGTGGCGTAGTTGGTCGTGTATGGTCGACGGCGGCGCTAACCCGACTCACATAGACATGACATAAATCTTCCTAATTTCTTAACTCCTCCCTTTGGACAAACGTCGATATCGTTTCGTAACCTGTTTGAGACCTAAACCAGCTCGGCGCATTTTGCGCCGATGGCAGTTTAAGGAAGCAAATCTTGAGGCTCGATAGGCTTTTGATCGCTCGTGTCCTGAAGCGGTCCGCCGTCGGCTCGTTAGCGAGCTTTGTCGTGTTCTCGGGGATTACGGCCGCCACTGTGCTGGCCGATCCTGCTGACGACGCGCTGGCAAAACTCAACGAGCTCTCCCGGCAGGCTGAGCAGACCACCGAGGCGATGCACAGCGCTCAACTCGACTTGAACGAGAAGCTCGCCGCTGCTCAGGCGGCGGAGCGCAAGCTGACCGACGACCAAGCCAAACTGGAAGCCGCCAGAGCGCGGTTGGCCAGCTTCCAGGGTGCGGTCAACAAGGTCGCCGCCGCCACGTACATGGGTGGTCGCACCGATGGTCTCGATGCCATCCTGACCGCGGGTTCCCCGCAGCTGCTGATTGACGGCCTGGCCGTGCAGCGGGTGATGGCCAGTCAAATGTCCTCGCAGATGGCCAGTTTCAAGGCGGCCGGTGAGGATGCCGCAAAGGCTGAGCAGGCCTCCGCCCGATCGGCGGCCGACGCCAAGGCCGCCGCCGAGCAGGCCGCGGCGGTACGCGCCAACCTGCAGCACAAGCAGAGCCAGCTGCAGGTACAGATCGCCGTAGTCAAGTCGCAGTACTTCGCTTTGTCCCCCGAGCAGCGCACCGCGCTGGCTAATCCCGGACCGGCGCCGGATCGCGTCCCGGATCGCGCGCCGGGTGAGGCGATGCCCGCTCCCGAGGCGGTGCCTGGCGCGCCGGTGCCACCCGAGGGTGCGCCGGTACCCGGTGGACCCCCCATGCCGGGCGGAGCTACCGAGGCCCCCTTCATCGGCGGTGGCGGTGGCGACCGTGCTGTCGTCGTGCAGGCTGCGCTGACCCAGATCGGATCGCCCTATGTGTGGGGCGGTGCCGCCCCCGGTGGGTTCGACTGCTCCGGGCTGGTGATGTGGGCGTTCCAGCAGGCCGGTATCTCGTTGCCGCATTCCAGCCAGGCGATGGCGCACGGTGGCCAGCCGGTGGCGCTGTCCGACCTGCAACCCGGTGACGTGCTGACCTTCTACTCCGACGCTTCCCATGCCGGCCTCTACATCGGCGACGGGATGATGGTTCATTCCTCCACCTTCGGCCAACCGGTCCGGGTGGTCCCGATGGACTCGTCCGGCCCGATCTACGACGCCCGGCGCTACTGACGGTCTCGCACTGCCGCGCTTCAATCGCCTCCTACTGGCCGGTGTTTTCGTCGCTGAGCTGATCGCCGCGGTGCTGCTACCGCACGATCAGCGGCCCGCGTCCGCGCCGCTGGTCGGTGACCGCGCCGTGCAAATGGTCAACCTCGGCGGCCCCGCCACCGACCGCCTGGCGACTGACATCGTTTCCCATCTGGGCCAGGGCGTCGACGCCGTCGTCGGCTTCTGGGGGCCCGACTGGACCCACCAGATCGTGGTGCTGGTAACCGGCTCGGACGATCAGTTCAGGGTCGCCGCCGGCGGCGGGCCGGCAGCACAGTGGGCCGATATCGCGGCGGTGACAATGGTCGACCGCGTCGACCCGAGTACCCGGACGATGGCCAACGGTCGAATCGTCTTCGCGCCCGGGGCAGTGCACATGAGTGCGGGTGCGCTGCAAATCGTGTTGACCCATGAGCTTTTTCACTACGCGGCCCGAGTTGACACCGCGCTGGACGCGCCGCGTTGGCTCACCGAGGCGGTAGCGGACTTCGTTGCCCGACCTGGAACGTCGAGGACACCGTTGCCGGACAGCGTCTTGGGCAGCATGGCCTCTCAGTCGCTACCCACCGACGGCGACCTCGACGTTCCAGGGCCGTCCCGATCGCTGGCCTACGACCGGGGATGGTGGTTCGCTCGGTTTGTCGCAGACAGCTATGGGCCCTCGAAGCTGCGTGAGCTCTACGTCGCCGCATGTGGGGTCGGGCATTCGGATGTACCCGGTGCGGTTCGCACGGTACTCGGCGTCGACACCGCAGGACTGCTCGCGCGCTGGCAGCGGTGGATGACGAGCGCGGCCTGAGTCACTAGGCGCCGTGAGCAAGGCGAGTCGCCGCGCTAACGTGTCCTGCGTGAGCCGGGTCCTGCTGGTAACGAACGACTTTCCGCCGCGGCGCGGCGGCATCCAGTCATACCTGAGCGAGTTCGTCAGTCGGCTGGTCGACTCCGGGACACACAGCGTCACGGTGTATGCACCAAAGTGGAAGGGCGCCGACGCTTTTGACCACGCAGCCAGCGAAGCTGGGTATCAGGTGGTGCGCCATCCCACCACGCTGATGCTGCCCGTTCCGACGGTCGACACCCGGATGCGTCGACTGATCGAGGAAAACGACATCGACACGGTGTGGTTCGGTGCGGCCGCGCCGCTGGCACTACTGGCCCCGCGTGCCCGGCAGGCCGGTGCGAGTCGGGTGCTGGCCAGCACGCATGGTCACGAAGTCGGCTGGTCGATGCTGCCGGTGGCGCGCTCGGTGCTGCGCCGCATCGGCGACGGTACTGACGTCGTCACTTTCGTCAGCCGCTACACCCGCTCCCGGTTCGCGCCCGCGTTCGGATCCGGCGCCGCACTGGAACACCTGCCCCCCGGCGTGGACAGCGAAAGGTTCCGGCCCGACCCCGCCGCGCGGGCCGAGTTGCGCGAACGATACCGACTGGGGGAGCGGCCGACGGTGGTGTGCTTGTCGCGACTGGTGCCACGCAAAGGCCAGGACATGCTGATCAAGGCGCTCCCGTCGATCCGGCGGCATGTCGATGGCGCGGCGCTGGTGATCGTCGGTGGTGGTCCCTATCTGGAGACCTTGCGCAAACTGGCCCGCGGGTGCGGGGTGGCCGAGCATGTGACGTTCACCGGTGGCGTCCCGGGTGATGAACTACCGGCTCATCACGCGATGGCTGATGTGTTCGCCATGCCGTGCCGCACCCGGGGTGCGGGCCTGGACGTGGAAGGCCTGGGCATTGTGTTCCTGGAGGCGTCCGCGACCGGGGTCCCCGTGGTTGCCGGAGACTCGGGCGGCGCGCCGGAAGCCGTGCAGCACAACAAGACCGGGCTGGTAATTGACGGCACGTCGGTGGACGAAGTCGCCGAAGCCGTGACCGAGTTGCTGTCTGACCCCGAGCGGGCGGCCGCGATGGGCGCGGCCGGCCGGGAATGGGTGACGACGCAGTGGCGCTGGGATGCGCTTGCCGCCCGCCTGGAAAATCTCTTGCGCGGCGAGCCTGTCGCCTCGAGTTAGGAACTACTACCGGTGCGTCGTCGACAGTTCATTCGGCTTACCGGGCATGGTCGGCGACTCATCCTCGTCCGGAGTCGAATTCGGTTGTGGTAGTTGATGAATCAGTGGTTGCGGGCCGAGCGGCCGAAGCATCGGGCTGGCCGGGCGAGTACGCACTGGTGTCGGCCACCAGAACCAGCGCCCCAGCAGCGCCGCTACCGACGGCATCATGAACGACCGGACGATCAAGGTGTCGAACAGTAACCCCAGGGCGATCGTTGTTCCAATCTGTCCGATCACCGTCAAGTCGCTGAAGATGAACGACGCCATGGTGGCGGCGAACACCAGCCCCGCGTTCGTGACCACTGACCCGGTGTTGGCCATGGCACGGATCAGCCCGGTCTTGAGCCCGGCATGAATTTCTTCCTTGAACCGGGATACCAACAACAGGTTGTAGTCCGACCCCACTGCCAACAGCAGGATCACCGACATGGCCAACACCATCCAGTGCAGTTCGAAGCCCACGATGTCCTGCCATATCAGCACCGAGAGCCCGAAGGAGGCGCCCAATGACACCAGCACGGTACCCACGATCGTGATGGCGGCAACCACACTTCGGGTGATGATCAGCATGATGGCCCAAATGAGGCTGATCGCCGAAATCCCAGCGATCAGCAAGTCGTAATTGGACCCGTCACGCATGTCCTTATAGCTCGCCGCAGTGCCCGCGAGGTAGATGCCGGCGCCCTCGAGCGGCGTTCCTTTGATCGCTTCCTTGGCAGCGTTCTTGATCGGGTCGACCCGTGAAATGCCTTCTGTAGTCGCGGGATCGCCCTCGTGGGAAATGATGAAGCGGGCCGCGTGCCCGTCCGGGGACACGAACAACTTCAGCCCCCGCTTGAAGTCGGGATTGTCGAAAACCTCCGGCGGTACGTAAAACGAGTCGTCGTTCATGGCGGCGTCGAAGGCCTGTCCCATCGCCGTCGAATTCTGCGTCATCACATCTATTTGGTCGTAGAAGGAGGACATGGAACTGTGCATCGTCAGCGTCATCTGCTTCATGACTTTCATGCTCGCGATCTGCGGCGGAAGCTGGGCGCGCATTTGCGGCATGAGAATGGTCATCTGATCTAGGTTCTCCGACAGGAAACCCAGCTTTTCGGCGACCTGATCGACTCCGTCTAGGGCGTCGAAGATGGATCGCAGGGTCATGCAGATCGGAACGTCGAAACAGTGCTTGTCCCAGTAGAAGTAATTGCGGATCGGTCGGAAGAAATCGTCGAAGTTGGCCATGTTGTCCCGCAAATGGTTAGTGACATCGACCATCTCATGGGTGATATCGTCCATATTCTGAGTGGTATCGACGAGCTGGCCCATGATGCTGTACATGCGTTCCAAAGTGTCGATCGAGTCCTGCATCGCATCAGCCTGAACGAGCATGTCCGCCATTCGCGCATGCAAGTATTGCTGGTTCTCGATCTGAAGGATGTTTTGCATGCTGATCTGAAACGGAATCGACGAATGTTCGATCGGCTTGCCCAGCGGCCGGGTGATTGCTTGGACGCGAGCAACGCCGGCAACGTGGAAGACGCTCCTGGCAATCCTGTCCACCACCAGCATTCCGGCTGAGTTGCGCAGATCATGATCGGTTTCGACGACAAGTAGCTCGGGGTTCATTCGCGCATTGTTGAAATGGCGCTCGGCGACGTCATAGCTGATGTTGGATTTCGCGGTCGGCGGCAGATACTTGCGCAGGTCGTAGTTTGTTTTGTACCCGGGAAGCGCCAACAACCCGACGAGTGCGATAGCAATCGACGTCACCAGGATCGGTCCCGGCCACCGTGCGATGGCAGTGCCAACTCGTCGCCAACCGATGGTGCGCATCGACCGCTTGGGGTCGAACAGTCCAAATCGTCCGCCTAGGGATACCAGTGCTGGACCGAGGGTGAGTGCGGCGAGTACGACGACCAGCGTGCCGATCGCGCATGGAATACCGAAGGATTGGAAGTACGGGAGCCGGGTGAGGGTGAGGCAGTACATCGCGCCGGCGATGGTCAGACCGGAGCCCAGCACTACATGCGCTGTCCCGCGAAAGGTCGTGTAGAAGGCACGCTCAGGGTCTTGTCCAGAACCCCGGGCCTCTTGATACCTGCCCAACACGAAGATCGCGTAATCGGTCCCGGCAGCGATGGCTAGCAGCACCAACAGATTGACGGCGTACGTGGATAGACCGATGACGTTGTGCGCGGCCAGGAACGCCACGATGCCTCGCGCTGCCACCAACTCGAGACAGACGATCCCAATAACGGCCGCCGTTGTGACGATAGACCGATATATGAAGAGCAGCATCACGATGATCACCACAAATGTGACCGCAGTGACTCTCTGGATACTTTGGTCGCCGATCTCCGACTGGTCGGTAGTGAGCGCGGCGGGCCCGGCTACGTAGGTGTTGATCCCCGCCGGTCGTGCGGTGCGGTCCACGATCTCGCGCACAGCAGCGACAGATTCATTGGCCAGGCTCTGGCCTTGGCTACCGTGCAGATACACCTGGACGTAGGCGGCCTTGCCGTCGTTGCTCTGGGAACCGGCGGCGGTAAGCGGGTCGCCCCAGAAATCCTGGACGTGTTGAACGTGCGGGGTGTCGGCCTCGATCGCGTGGACCAGGCGGTCGTAGTAACGGTGCGCATCATCGCCGAGCGGCTCGTCGCCCTCTAACACGACCATCACGGCGCTGTCGGTATCGAACTCTTTGAACACCTGTCCGGCCCGTTTCATCGCCTGCATCGATGGGGCGTCGGCCGGGCTCAGCGGTACGGCGTGGTCCTTGCCCACCTTCTCCAACGACGGAACGAAAACCATCAGAAGGACGGCGAACCCAACCCAGAAGGCAACAATCGGCACTCGGAACCGGTGGACGATCTGCGCTATCGCCTGGTGCCCGTGAGACTGCGGGCCGCGACCCTTGGTATCTGGCACCACGAACATCAAACGCATCAAATGCATCAAATGGGCTGCAGACTTCGTTGACTCTTTAGCGTCTTTAATTCATCCCACTTCGAGATAACGTCGGGAATTGGCGGGGAACCGGTGCCGTATAGTTCGCTCAGATCCTCGTCCGATACCAGCTTGTCCCCGGAGACGAAACACGTCCTCGATAACGCCATCGCGTGTAAGGTGTTGCGCCGCATAAACCTATGTTCAAGGTAAACGTATCCATTCTTCCAATAGATTACCTTGGATACTACTTGGTACTTATGAAATATGCGCAACGGTCGCATTATGCTGAGCTCAAGTGAAACCGTTAGGGGGTTCCACCTCCTCCGGAGGATGGTGCCCAATTTGTTGTAGTGAATGAGCATGTAGTACTTGGTCAGGTCTACGACCCGGTTATACTTCGAATTGTCCATCACCATAAATAGATTGCATTCGAACGGCATGGCTCTGAGAGACATATAATTCTCATCGAGAATGTGTTGGGAATCGTTGTCGTGGAGAAAAATGCTCTTGAACCAAAGAGTCACCAATCTGAAGTAATACAGCATCTACTCTCCCGTTGCTAGGCCCGAATTTCGTGCAGATGATTAATCCGATATCCTCATGAACCAATAAGCGGCGAGGACTCGGATTCGAAGCAGAAGTGCTGTCAAATGGTGACAGGCGTACTCTGGGCCGGCAAGGGCAAAATTGTCAGAATCATGAATTTTTAATGTGCAAAATGCACAGAGAAGGCTAGCGGGCCTGAAGGCGCATACCGCAAACGCCGCACGCTCGCTACACCGGCCGACTTGCTATGACGCGCCCCGGGCGCGCCGCAGCGACCTAAGGCGTTCTAGTCCTTGGAGTAAATCGCCTCGATGTCGGAGGCGAACTTCTCGGCCACCACGTTGCGCTTGACCTTCATCGTCGGTGTCAGCTCTCCGGTGTCCTCGGTGAAGTCCACGGGCAGGATGCGGAACTTGCGGATCGATTCGGCATTCGAGACCTGCTGATTGGCTTGCTTGACCGCGGCGTCCACCTCGGCCACCAGATCGGGGTCCGTCGAAAGATCACCCACCGAGTCGCCGCCGGACTTGCTGTTGCGCTGCTTCCAGCCTTCGAACGCCTCGGGGTCGATGGTGATCAACGCGCCGATGAACGGCTTGTTGTCCCCGACCACCATCGCCTGGCTGATCAGCGGATGGGAGCGCAACTGGTCCTCCAAGACGGCCGGCGCCACGTTCTTCCCGCCCGCGGTGACGATGAGTTCCTTCTTGCGGCCGGTAATGCTCAGGAAGCCGTCCTCGTCGATCGAGCCGAGGTCGCCGGTGCGGAACCACCCGTCGGTGAAGGCGTCCTCGGTCGCCTGCTCGTTACGCCAGTAGCCGGCGAACACAACCCCGCCGCGGACCAACAACTCCTTGTCCTCGGCGATGCGCAGGCTGTTGCCGGGAACCAACTTGCCCACGGTTCCGATCTTCAAGCCGTTGATCTGGTTGACCGTGATCGCCGCGCTGGTCTCGGTCAGCCCGTAGCCCTCGTAAATGGTCACTCCCACGCCTCGGTAGAAGTGGCCAAGCCGGGCACCCAGGGGCGCGCCGCCGGAGACCGCAGCGCGGCAGTCCCCACCCAAGGCCGCGCGCAGCTTCCCGTAGACCAGTCGGTCGAACACCGCATGTTTGGCCCGCAGCACCAACCCGGGCTTGCCAGTGTCGTGGGCTCGGCTCCAATCGACCGCGGTCTGCGCGGCGGACTTGAAGATCGGGCCCTTGCCGTCATTGGAGGCGTTCTGTTCGGCGGTGTTGTACACCTTCTCGAACACTCGCGGCACCGAGACCACCACGGTCGGTTTGAACTCCGCCA
Source organism: Mycobacterium asiaticum (assembly GCF_001673365.1). GTDB lineage: Bacteria > Actinomycetota > Actinomycetes > Mycobacteriales > Mycobacteriaceae > Mycobacterium > Mycobacterium asiaticum_A. The sequence goes on along the minus strand of NZ_LZLS01000094.1, from coordinate 16,417 downwards.
GCAGCGGCAGCAGGTTCTTGATGTCGCTGGTGAATCCGACCGTCACCTTGCTGGTGAACGCCGACAACGTCAGCGCCCGGGCGAGCACGTGAGCCAGCGGCAAGAAGACAAGCAACCGCTGGCCCTCGGTCAATAGCGTCGGCAGGCACTCCTGGGTCCCGCGAATCTCGTACAGCAGGTTGGAATGGGTGAGTTGGCAGCCCTTGGGTCGCCCCGTGGTTCCCGAGGTGTAGATCAGCGTGGCCGCGTGCTCGGCGCGCAGCGCCTCTTGGCGAGCCGTCAACTCGGCCGCATCGACCGATGCGCCGGCCTCGGCCAACACATCGAGTGCCTTGGGTCCCGAACCGTCGACGTGCAGCACCCGACGCAACGCGGGCAGATCGCCCGTCAATTCGGTGACGAGCGCGGCGTGTGCGTCGGTTTCGGCGAACACCAGCACCGCTTCGGAATCCTGGAGCACCCAGCGCACCTGCTCGGCCGAGGACGTCTCGTAGATCGGCACCGTGACACCGCCCACCGCCAGGATCGCCAGATCGAGGATCGCCCACTCGTAGCGGGTGGCGGAAAATATGGAGACCCGGTCCCCGGCCTCTACCCCGAGGGAAATCAAACCCAATGCAGCAGAACGAATTTCCTCGGCGGCTTCGGCACATGTGACATCTGTCCAAGCACCGTCAACCTGGCGTTGATAGATCACGTAATCGGGGCAGTTGCGTTCGTGCTCGAACACTACGGCCGCGACGTTGTCGTGCTCGTCGACGGAGAAGCGAGCAGGGACACTGTACTGACGCACTCTTCTTACCTCGCTTGACCTAGATTTACGCGGGTTTGCGCGGGTTGCTGGCAACCAGCCTAGTGCGGTATTCACCCAGCACTGAGATGAGTCTCGTCGGTATTGCCGGGACGTCGTGGGGTCGCAACGGCCTCACCGAGCGGATATGTGAAGCTGAGGCCATGAGCAGCATCCAGATCGCCGACGAGACATATGTGGCCGCCAGCGGCGCACTGGTTGGGGCCGCTATCGCGGATCGATCGAAGTGGAGCCGGTGGTGGCCCGATCTTCGGCTGCAGGTCACCGAAGATCGTGGCGACAAGGGAATCCGGTGGACGATCAGCGGCCCCTTGACCGGCACCATGGAAGTCTGGCTGGAACCGTCGATGGACGGGGTGGTGCTGCACTATTTTCTGCACGCGGAACCCACCGGCGTGTCCGGCGAAGGACTCGCGAAGCTGAACCTGGCCAAACTGACGCACCGTCGCCGGGTGGCAGGCAAAAAAATGGCGTTCGAGGTGAAAACGACCCTGGAAGCGGCACGTCCGGTCGGCGTTTCTCCGGTAGTTTAACCGGGTCGAGGTTGGCATCAGCCTTGGCCGGAACGAGTACCGTTTCTGCCGGGGAGTTTGGGGCACTCCCCGATGATCGGGCCGACCCGCGCTAGCGGGGAAAGGGAAGCAGCCAGGTGGCGGACAAGACGAATCAGACGATCTACATCGACGCGGACCCAGCTGAGGTGATGAAGGCGATCGCCGACATCGAGTCCTACCCGGACTGGATCAATGAGTACAAGGAAGTCGAAGTTCTCGAGGCTGACAGCGACGGCTACCCGAAAAAGGCGCGTATGTTGATGGACGCGACCATCTTCAAGGACACCTTGATCATGAACTACGAGTGGCCGGCCGACCGTCAGTCGCTGAGTTGGACGCTGGAGTCCAGCTCGCTACTCAAGTCGCTCGAGGGGTCATACATCTTGGCCCCCAAGGGATCCGGTACCGAGGTCACCTATGAGTTGGCGGTCGATCTGGCCGTGCCGATGATCGGGATGCTCAAGCGCAAAGCCGAACGCAGGCTGATCGACGGCGCATTGAAGGATCTGAAGAAACGAGTCGAGGGCTGAGTGATTCCGTCGCGCCGACCCCGGCCCGGATCAGTCTTTTCGTTGGTAAAGGCGGGGTAGGAAAGTCCACCCTGGCGTCTGCGACCGCGGTTTGTGATGCCAGCGGTGGTCAGCGCGTGCTCGTCGTATCCACCGACCAAGCGCACTCGCTGGGCGACGTTCTCGGTGTCCCGGTCCCGCCGAACGGTCGAGGCGAAGTCGTGCGGGTGTCCGCCGATAATCTGGAAACCGGCGGCTTTCTGGACGCTCTGGCGCTGGACACGCTGGCCCTGCTCGAGGACAGGTGGCGCGCGGTAGTCGAGGCGCTAGACGCGCGTTTTTCCGAGTCGGACTTGAGTCGCATTGCCCCCGAAGAGCTTTCGGCGCTGCCCGGGATCCAGGAAGTGCTCGGGTTGCACGCCGTGGCCGAACTCGCGACATCGGGTCGATGGGATCGCGTCGTGGTCGACTGCGCCTCGACCGCCGACGCGCTGCGCATGCTGACCCTGCCCGCCACCTTCGCGCTGTATGTCGAACGGGCGTGGCCGCGGCACCGCAGGTTGAGCATCGGCACCGACGACAGTCGGTCGGCGGCGGTGGTGGGACTGTTGGAACGCACCAGCGCCGGCGTCGATCAACTCAACTCCTTGCTCACCGATGGCGACCTGGTCAGTGCCCACCTGGTGCTAACGCCCGAACGGGTGGTCGCCGCCGAGGCCGCCCGCACGATGGGGTCGTTGGCGCTGATGGGAGTGCGGATCGAGGAACTGCTCGTCAACCAGGTTCTGGTCCGCGATGAGACCTACGAATACGCCAGCCTGCCCGACCATCCGGCGTTCTACTGGTACGCCGAACGCATCTCCGAGCAACGTGCGGTGCTGGAAGAACTCGACCACACCATCGGCGACGTCGCGTTGGTACTGGTCCCACACCAGGCGGGCGAGCCGATCGGCCCGAAAGCCCTGGGCGACCTGCTCGACAGCGCCCGCCGTCGCCGCGGTGCCGACCCGCCCGGCCCGCTGCGCCCGATCGTCGACCTGGAATCCGGGTCGGGGCTCGAGTCGGTGTACCGGATGAGGTTGGCGTTGCCGCAACTCGATCCCCGAACGCTGGCACTGGGCCGCTCGGACGACGACCTGGTCATCAGCGCGGGCAGCGTGCGGCGTCGGGTCAGGTTGGCGTCGGTGCTGCGGCGGTGTACGGTGCTGGACGCGCAGCTACGGGGGAGTGAGCTGACCGTTCGTTTTCAACCCGATCCGGAGGTATGGCCGAAGTGAGTAAGGCTCATACCGACGTCGGTCCGGAGCTGCGCAGACTGGCGCAGGCAATTCTGGACGGCATCGACCCCGCGGTGCGGGCCGCAGCCAGCATGGCGGCAAGCGGTACGGCGGGCAAGTGCCAGCAGGTCTGGTGCCCGGTATGTGCGCTGGCCGCGGCGATCAACGGTGAGCAGCACCCGTTGGTGACCGTCATCGCCGATCACAGCGTGGCACTGCTGGAAGTGGTCAAGGCTATCGTCGAAGACATCGATCGGTCGGCGGTGCCGCCGCCGGAGGACGACCCGCCGGACGGCGACCCGACCACCGACGAGCCGCCCACCGACCGCACCAACGGCAACGGCGCCGCGAAGACGGGTTACCAGGCCATCCCCATCACCGTGCAGGAGTGAGCCGCCCGTTCGACAGTGGTCGGAGTTATCGGGGGTGGGTAAAGTTGTGGCGCAGACGCCATCAGGCGTTCGGCGAGAGGGAGGGCCATGTGGTACTACCTATTTAAGTATGTCCTCCTGGGTCCATTGCTGTCCTTGCTTGGTCGTCCCAAAGTCGAAGGGCTGCAACACATTCCAAGTTCTGGCCCGGTGATCCTGGCCAGCAACCACTTGGCCGTGATGGACAGTTTCTTCCTGCCGTTGGTGGTGCGGCGCCGGATTACGTTTCTCGCCAAATCCGAATACTTCACCGGTACTGGGCTCAAGGGCTGGTTCAATCGCTGGTTCTACACGGCCGTCGGCCAGGTCCCGATCGACCGCACCGACGCCGAGGCCGCTCAGGCTGCGCTCGAGACCGCCGAGCGGTTACTGGGCCAGGGCAAAGTGCTGGGAATGTACCCCGAAGGCACCCGCTCACCCGACGGCCGGCTCTACAAGGGCAAGACCGGGCTGGCCCGGCTCGCCCTGCAGACGGGAGTCCCGGTGATCCCGGTGGCGATGATCGGCACCAACGTGGTCAACCCGCCCGGCACCACCAGGTTGCGCTTCGGACGCGTCACTGTTCGGTTCGGTAAGCCGATGGACTTCTCCCGGTTCGACGGCTTGGCCGGCAACCACTTCATCGAGCGGGCCGTCATCGACGAGGTGATGTACGAGCTGATGGGTCTGTCGGAGCAGGAGTACGTCGACATCTACGCCGCCAGCGTTAAGGACGGCAGTGCGGGCGACGCCGACGACGACGGTTCTGAATCGGACTCTTCCGATGCCGCGCGGATCCCCGAGACCCAAGCCGGTTAGCCAGACCGGTTAGCCCGGCCGCTTACGCTCAGGCGGCCGCTACCGGAGTGCGCTCACGTGGCGTCGAGCGGTTGGGCGCCAGCGCAGCGGTGACGGTGATGCCGGCGACGACGATGACCGCCAGCGCCCACCACACATAGGACATTCCCAGCAGTTGTCGCCACCAGGCCGCCGTCGTCTCGTGATGCTTGGGCAACAGGTCGATCGGCGACCAGCGCATCAGCACCAGCCCTACGGTGCTGACCACGCCCAGCGCGGCGTTGCGACGCCGCCAGGCCAGGACACCCGTCACCAGGACGGTGGGCAACATCCACACCCAGTGGTGTGACCACGAGACCGGCGACACCACCAGTCCGAACAGGGCAACGCAGATCACCGCCAGCGTCGGCTCGCCAGCCCGCAGCACGCGCCGCATCGCCCAGATGGTCGCCGCCAGCACCAGCAGGCAAGCGAGCACCCAGAGCGGGAAACGTTCGTGCTGGTCCAGACCCAACCGGGCGAGCGAACCCGCGATGTTCTGGTCGGTGTTCAACGCCGCTTCGCCGATGCGGTCGGTGTGGTGGAGTGTGCGCGTCCAGTACTCCCAGGAGTCGCGCCAGGCCAGCGCGAATCCGATCAGCGTCGCACCCGCGAAAGTGGCCACCGATACCCACGCGGCGCGCCTGTCCCGTCGCAGCAGGAAGTAGAGCAAAAACACTGCAGGTGTGAGCTTGAGCGCGATACCCAAGCCGAGCAGCACACCGCGGGGCCACGGGGTGCGACGCGGGAAGCAGTCCGCGATAACCAAAGTCATCAGGATCGCGTTGATCTGCCCGAACGCAAAGTTGGAGCTGATGGGTTCGAGCCAGATCGAGGCCGGCGCGACGATGACCACGGCCAGCCACAGCCGGCGCAGCCAGGCCGGCCCGGGCAGGCTCTCGGAGTCGGGCCACACGTCCAGCCGGCTCAGCACGATCGTCGTCGACACCAGAAGGACCACCAGCGTCAACGCCGTTATCGCGACGCTGGCGACCGGCATGCCCATCCACGCGAACGGGCTGAAGGCGATGGCGGCCAACGGCGGATAGGTGAACGGAAGATCCACGATGGGTGTGTGGAACAACACATTTCCGGTGTACAGCGGCCGCCCGTCCAGCCAGGCCTGACCGCCCATCTGGTAGACGTCGATGTCGATCCGGTAGGGAATGTGCCCGAAAAGCTGCCAGCACGTGTAGCCCATCGCCACGGCTGCCAGCAGCCAGAGCAGGCACCATAGCGAAACCCGCCCGAGTCGACTGCCCACCCCGGGCGACTGCCATTTACTCATGTCAGAAACAGACTAATCGTTATCGCGCGGTGTTTTGGCCGGACAGCGCGGCTTCCGGCGCCCGGCGCGTCCGCGGGCGTAGCTTTTTTGGGGTGCACCATTGGCTGCAGCACGACATCATCGACCACGGCCGGCTGCCGCTGTTGTGTTGTCTGGTGGCCTTCATCCTGACTTTCTTCGTCACACGGTCTTGCGTGCGTTTCATCCGTCATCGCGGCGACCGCGGCCGACCGGCACGCTGGTGGCAGCCCCGCAACGTGCACGTCGGGACCGTGCACATCCACCACGTGACGTTCGGGGTGGTGCTGGTGATGCTGTCCGGGTTGACCCTGGTGACCCTGGCGGTTAACGGGCAACAGCCCCAGCTCACCTTGGCCGCGGTACTTTTCGGGATCGGCGCGGCATTGGTGCTCGACGAATACGCCCTGATCCTGCACTTGTCCGATGTCTATTGGGAAGAAGACGGCCGCAGCTCTGTCGACGCGGTCTTTGCCGCGGTGGCCGTTGCCGGTCTGTTGATGCTGGGCCTGCATCCGCTGATGTTCATCCTGCCGATCCGGCACGACGGCGGGTGGGTGGTGCTGCAAAGCACGCTGGTCGGCGGGTTGGTGCTGACGCTGCCACTGGCGGTGATCGTGCTGCTCAAGGGCAAGGTGTGGACCGGTCTGCTCGGCATGTTCATCGTGGTGCTGCTGATCATCGGCGCGATCCGATTGTCCCGTCCGCACGCGCCGTGGGCGCGCTGGCGCTACACGACGAGGCCGGCCAAGATGCGCCGCGCACTGGCGCGCGAGCGCAGGTGGCGGCGTCCGGTGGTGCGGGCCAAGCTGTGGCTGCAGGGCACGATAGCCGGGATCCCGCGGCTGCCCGACGAACGCGTCGTGGACGCGCAGCTCGATCTCGACGTGCACGCCGCGCCGCCACCGGAGGGCACCGGGCCCATCCTGATCAGCGGGTCACTTCCTCAGGGCGAGCCGCACTAAGCTGCGGCGGTGCGGTATTTCTACGACACCGAGTTCATCGAGGACGGCCGCACCATCGAGCTGATCTCGATCGGTGTGGTCGCCGAGGACGGTCGCGAGTACTACGCGGTATCCACCGAATTCGATCCCGCCCAAGCCGGCAGCTGGGTACGCGCCCATGTGCTGCCGAAGCTGCCGTCGCCGGCGTCGAAGCTGTGGCGCCCACGCAGGCAGATCCGCGCCGACTTGGAAGAGTTCCTGGGCGTGAACGGCTCGGAGCCCATCGAACTGTGGGCCTGGGTGGCTGCTTATGACCACGTCGTGCTTTGTCAGCTGTGGGGACCGATGCCGAGTCTGCCCAAGGCGATCCCCAGATTCACCAGGGAACTGCGGCAACTGTGGGAGGACCGGGGCTGCCCGCAGCTGCCACCGCGGTCACGTGACGTACACGACGCCTTGGTCGACGCGCGTGATCAGCTGCATCGCTTCCGCATTATCACGTCCGTTCGCCCTGATCAGCAGTAAACGCGCACAGTTACGATAGACCGATGAACTGGACCGTCGACATTCCGATCGACCAGCTGCCGCCGTTGCCGCCGCTGCCCGCCGATCTGCGGGCGCAGCTGGACGCCGCACTGGCCAAGCCGGCCGCCCAGCAGCCCAGCTGGGACGTCGACCAGGCGGCGGCGATGCGCAAGGTGCTCGAGAGCGTGCCCCCGGTCACCGTCCCGTCGGAGATCGTCCGGCTGCAGGAGCAGCTCGCCCAGGTGGCCAATGGAGAGGCGTTCCTGCTGCAGGGCGGCGACTGCGCCGAGACGTTCACCGACAACACCGAACCCCACATCCGTGGCAACATCCGCACCCTGCTGCAGATGGCGGTGGTGCTGACCTACGGCGCGAGCCTGCCGGTGGTCAAGGTGGCCCGCATCGCCGGCCAGTACGCCAAGCCACGGTCGGCCGACATCGACGCACTGGGGCTGAAGTCCTACCGCGGCGACATGATCAACGGCTTCGCCCCGGACGCCGGGATCCGTGCGCACGACCCGTCGCGGCTGGTGCGTGCCTACGCCAACGCCAGCGCCGCGATGAACCTGGTTCGCGCCTTGACGTCGTCGGGCTTCTCGTCGCTGCATTTGGCGCACGACTGGAACCGCGAGTTTGTCCGGACCTCGCCGGCCGGTGCGCGATACGAAGCCCTGGCCGCCGAGATCGATCGCGCCCTGCGGTTCATGAGCGCCTGCGGGGTGGCCGACCGCAACCTGCAGACCGCCGAAATCTACGCCAGCCATGAGGCTTTGGTGCTCGACTACGAGCGCTCCATGCTGCGTCTGGCTGAGGACCCCGATGTCGAAGACGGACAGCCGCAGCTCTACGACCTATCGGCGCACACCGTCTGGATCGGCGAACGGACCCGCCAACTCGACGGCGCGCACGTCGCGTTCGCCGAGGTGATCGCGAACCCGATCGGCGTCAAAATCGGACCCACCATGACCCCGGAACTCGCCGTCGAATACGTCGAGCGCCTCGACCCGCACAACAAGCCGGGCCGGCTGACCCTGGTCAGCAGGCTGGGCAACGGCAAGGTGCGCGACGTGCTGCCGCCGATCATCGAAAAGGTCCAGGCCACCGGCCACCAGGTGATCTGGCAGTGCGACCCGATGCACGGCAACACCCACGAGTCCTCGACGGGCTACAAGACCCGCCACTTCGATCGCATCGTCGACGAGGTGCAGGGCTTCTTCGAGGTGCACCGTGCGCTGGGCACCCATCCCGGCGGCATCCATGTAGAGATCACCGGTGAGAACGTCACCGAATGTCTCGGGGGCGCCCAGGACATCTCCGACGCTGATCTGTCGGGACGCTACGAGACGACGTGCGATCCGCGGCTCAACACCCAGCAGTCGCTGGAGTTGGCGTTTTTGGTTGCGGAGATGCTGCGCGACTGAGCGCGCGGGCGCCCGTTAGAGCAAGCCGCTCAAGTGGACGCCGATCGTCCATCCTGCGGTAGCGACCAGTCCGGTGAGCGTCAGCACGACGGCGACCCAGATCAGCACCATCCGCCGGCTGCGCTGCCGTTCCCAGGCGAACTCGTCGAGCGGAATACCGGCGAACTGGTCTGGTTCGGGCGCGGCGTCCTCAGCGTCGAAGGCGTTGTCGAAGTCGCCGGGATCCGGCGCGACCGGCTTGGAATCAGGCTCGCGGGCCAGCGCCCGGGTGGGGTGACGAACCGGCGCCTCTGGTGGACGCTGCGTCATTCGGCTTTGTTGAAGCGCCCGGTGCTGAGCCGAGTTTCGCGGCGCCGGCACCCGGAAGTCGGGCAACCCCAGTTCCTCTACGATCGCCTCCACGTCAGCGGCCATCTCGATGGCGTCAGCGTAGCGTTGCCCCGGGTCGCGGGCTGTTGCGCACGCCACGAAGTCATCGAATTGGGTTGGCACGCCGTCGATTACGGCGCTGGGCGGTGGTACATCGGCATCTAGACGCTGGTAGGCGATTGACAGCGCGGTGTCGCCGGTGAACGGGGCGAGGCCGGTCAGCAACTCGTAGGTGAGGATTCCCGCCGAGTAGACGTCACTGCGCGGACCGGCATTGCCGTCGCGCACTTGCTCGGGCGACAGGTAGGCCGCGGTGCCCAGGATGACGCTGGCCGAGGTGATTCCGGCGGCCGCGACGGCCCGGACCAACCCGAAATCGGCGATCTTGACCTCGCCGTCGTCAGAAATCAGCACGTTCTCGGGCTTGATGTCGCGGTGCACCAGGCCGGCTCGGTGCGCGGCGGACAACCCGCCCAACACCGGCCGCAGCACCGCGGCCACGGCATGCGGCGGCATCGGCCCCCGCTCGGCGAGCAGCTCACGCAGCGTCCCGCCCTCGATCAGTTCCATCACCAGAAACGGATACCGGCCATCGCGGCCCTGGTCGTAGACCGCGACCAACCCTTCGTGCTTCAACCGGGCGACGGTGCGCGCCTCGAGCTGAAATCTGGTCAGAAACTGCTGGTCATCGGCATAACGAGAGTCCATCACCTTCAGCGCCACCGGTCGATCGAGGCGGGTGTCCACCCCGCGGTAGACCGTGGACGTGCCGCCGCTGGCAATCTTGGCCTGCACCAGATAGCGGCCGTCCAGCACGGCGCCCGCCAACGGGTCTGCTTCAACCACGGAGGCAATCGTAGGTGGACAACGCAATACGGCAGCAGAACGTGCACTAAGAGCGCCTGCCAAGTTCTAGACTGACCCGGTGGGCAGCATTCCGGCCGGCGACGATGTTCTAGAACCCGACGAGCCAACCTATGACCTGCCTCGGGTCGCTGAACTGCTCGGCATACCCGTGAGCAAGGTGCAACAACAGCTACGCGAAGGCCACCTGGTTGCGGTGCGCCGCGCCGGCGGGGTGGTGGTGCCCCAAATGTTCTTCACCAATACCGGCCAAGTGGTCAAGAGCCTGCCGGGTTTGTTGACGATCCTGCACGACGGCGGCTACCACGAGACCGAGATCGTGCGCTGGCTGTTCACCCGGGACCCGTCGTTGACGGTGACCCGGGACGGTTCGCGCGACGCTTTGGCTAACGCCCGCCCGGTCGACGCGCTGCACGCGCATCAGGCCCGTGAGGTGGTACGTCGCGCCCAAGCTATGGCTTATTAGCGGGCTGATCAGCGGTCGTATCAGCGACAGGTTCGCGCCGCAGCGAATACCAGGCCACCGCCGCGAAGGCGGTTGCCAGCCCCACGTGAAGCCAGGAGTACATCCCGTGCGATCCATCGGGTTTGAAGATCACCATGATCCAGGTGGAGAACCCGGCAATGGCGGCCATCGCGCGGCGTGACTGGGCCAGCGGGGCCAGCACCGCCAGCGGCCAGGAGTAGTACCAAGGCAGCGCGGCGGGCACGAACAGCACCACGATCAGCATCGCCGCGACGATGCCGGTCAGCGCGGCCCGGTCGTCGCGACGGAAGCGCCACCAGAGCAGCGGCAGCGACACCAGGATGACCAGGATGCCGATCAGCCTGGTGATCCGCAGCACTGTGTAGAACTGCACGCCGAAGAAGCTGCTGGTCAGCGCGTGAATCAGATTCGCTGCGGCCGTGGGCACGGTCAGCCAGTTGATGATCTTGACCGAACCCGCCAATGCGGTCAGCCAGCCCAGCCCGACCCCGGCGACCAGCGACAGTACCGCGAACACCGCCACACAGATGACCAGCGACGCCAGCGCGGCGACCAGGAACGCGCGCACGGTCCGCCAGCCTCTGTCTTCGCGCAGATGGCGCATCCATACCCAGAACAGGAATGGCAGCGCGAGGCCGGCGGTGGCCTTGACCGCGATCGCGATGGTGAGCACCGTGATCCCCGCGACGTGGTGACGTTGCAGGGTCAGCGCGATACCGGCCGTCATCAGGCCGACCATCAGCATCTCGTTGTGCACCCCGCCCATCAAATGGATAAGCACCAACGGGTTGAGAACGCAGATCCACAATGCCTTGGCGCCGTCGGTGCCCAGGTGATGCGCCAGCCGCGGCGCGGCCCAGATCAGCAGCGCCAGCCCGGGCAGCATGCACAGGCGCAGCAGCATGGTGCCGGCGACCACGTTGTTGCCGACGAGCATTGTCACCAGCTTGGCAACCAATATGAACGCCGGACCGTAGGGCGCGGTGGTGATCGTCCAGATCGGACTCACGTCGTCCAGCAGTGGGTTCGGATTGCCCACCGGGCCAACCGCGTACGGATCCAACCCGTCGCGCAACAGTGCGCCCTGAGCCAGATACGAGTAGGTGTCGCGGCTGAACACCGGCACGGACAGCAGCAGCGGCGCCAGCCAGAACGCGGTGGTGGCCCGCATGGTGAACTCGCTGGATTCACCGGCCAGGCAACGCCGCCCCAATTGCAGCCAGGCGATCAGCATCAGGCCCACGCCCAGCCACAGCAGTATCGAACCCAGGACCAGGCCGTGGCCGAAGCGCAGCCAGGACAAGTGTGTCGACTCGAGCAACGGGTCGTGCTGGCGCGTGCTACCGGCCCCGAGGCCGCCCGCGGTAATCAGCACCGCGCCCACGAAACCCAGTCGGGCGGGGCCGCCGGCCGGGCTTGTAGCGAACGCACGTAGTCGGGAAAGACGTTGTCCGACAGATTCTTTGGTTGTGGTGTCGGCTACCGGTGTGGTCATGGCTCAGGCCGTCCGGTCGGTGGCCATGCGGGCCAACTCGGACAGGCCGGATTTGGCCGTCGCATTGATGGGTGCCGCCGCCAGCGTGGCCAGCGCCCGCTGGGTTAGTTCGTCGATCCGGTTCTCCGCGGCGGCCAGTGCGCCCACCCCCTCGATCACCGCGCGCAGTTCGCGCACCCCGTCATCCGTCAGGTCAGTGCCGACCAACGTTCGTAACTTGTTGGCTGCCAATGGATCCGATTCGTCGGCCAACCGGGTGGCCTCGGCCAGCAGCACCGTGCGCTTGCCGGACCGCAGGTCGTCGCCGGACGGCTTACCGGTCACCGATGGGTCGCCGAACACGCCCAGGACGTCGTCGCGCAGTTGGAAAGCCACCCCCAAATCGGTCCCGAATTGTGCGAAGGCGGCCAGCACGTCTGGTCGGTCGGCGGCGGCCGCGGCGCCGAGTTGCAACGGCCGCGACACCGTGTAGCTGGCGGTCTTGAAGGTGGCGACGGTCATTGCCGCCTCGACCGCTTCGGCAGACGAAGCCGGTATCGAGGCCTCGGCGATGATGTCCAGATACTGCCCGCCGAGCACCTCGGTGCGGATGTCAGACCAAACCCGTTCCACGCGCCGCCGGGCATCTTCGGACAACACGGCCCGCGAGACGATGTCGTTGGCCCACGCGTGTGCGATGTCGCCGACCAGGATTGCCGCCGAAATGCCGAATTGTTCCGGTGCGCCCCGCCACTGATGGTCGCGGTGCAGGGCCGCGAAATGCATGTGCGCGGTCGGTTGGCCGCGCCGCGTGGCCGAGGCGTCGATGACGTCGTCGTGGATCAGAGCGAAGGCGTGCAGCATCTCCAGCGCCGAGAACAGCAGCAACGCGTCTTCATCGGGTGGCCTCGTCGTCACCGCATCCCAGCCCCAGAAGGCAAAGACCGGTCGCATCCGCTTGCCGCCGCCCAGGACGAACTCTTCGAGCCAGCGGGTCAGCACGTCGTGGTCGCTACCTAGGTAGCCCGATTCGCTGCGACGTTCGTGCAGATACCGTCGCAGTTGGTCGGTGACGGCGCTGGCCACCTCGTCGGCTGCCGATGCTTTCAGGCTCAGCGCAGCCCCTTTCTGCTCGGCATGCCTCTGGCCCGACAAGTGTATGCGGCGCCCCGACCGGTCGCCCCTATGCTGTCGTGGTGGCCCGTCACCGGGGGGGTTGCGCGGCGCAGCGCGACCGGGCCGTCATCAATCTATGGAAGAGGAACCGAGTGACGCTCAACACCATCGCGCTTGAGCTGGTGCCGCCCAACGTCGACGGGGGTCAGGAAAAGGCAGCAGAAGACGCGCAGAAAGTGGTGCGGTACTCGGCAGAGTCCGGTCTCGACGGCCGCATCCGGCACGTGATGATCCCGGGCATGATCGCCGAGGACGACGACCGCCCGGTGCCGATGAAGCCCAAGCTGGACGTGCTGGACTTCTGGTCGATCATCAAACCGGAGTTGCCGGGCATCAACGGTTTGTGCACGCAGGTCACCGCGTTTCTCGACGAGCCGACCCTGGACAAGAGGCTGGCCGCGCTGACCAACTCCGGGATGGAGGGTGTGGTTTTCGTCGGGGTGCCGCGCACCATGAACGACGGCGAAGGCTCCGGCGTCGCACCCACCGACGCGTTGTCGATCTACCGCGACGCGGTGGCCAACCGCGGCGTGATCGTGATCCCGACCCGGGAGGGCGAACAAGGCCGCTTCAACTTCAAGTGCAACCAGGGCGCCACCTACGGCATGACGCAGTTGCTGTATTCCGAGGCGATTGTCGGCTTTCTGGCCGACTTCGCCAAAGAAACCGATCACCGGCCCGAGATTCTGTTGTCGTTCGGTTTCGTGCCGAAGATGGAAACCAAAGTCGGCCTGATCAATTGGCTGATCCAGGACCCGGGTAATGCGGCGGTGGCCGACGAGCAGGAGTTCGTCAAGACGCTGGCGGGCAGCGAGCCGGCGCACAAGCGCCGGCTGTTGGTCGAGCTGTACCAGCGGGTGATCGACGGTGTGGCCGATCTCGGCTTTCCGTTGAGCATCCATTTCGAGGCGACGTACGGAGTTTCCGGGCCCGCCTTCGAAACTTTTGCCGAGATGCTCGCCTACTGGGCGCCGACTGCGAGCGGTTAGCTCCCGGACGACTGATCGGTGGGCGTGGTGGTGAAGCGGGGGGAGCGGTCCCGGCTGGCCCAGGCGAGTGCCGCCACAACCCCGGCGACCGCGAACGACGCGATGCCCAGCCAGATGCCCGCGCCGGTGAACGACCGGGTGTTGGGGTCGGTGTAGCGCGCTTGGGCGCTCATGGTGCTCACCACGCCAGGTTTCAGCTTCCACTGCACGACCTCGGGCTCGATCCGGTCGCCGTTGGTAGACGTGACGGTGCCGGGGAAGGCGACGGTCAGTTCGACGTCGGCCTCGGTGTCGGTTAGCGAGGTCAAATCGGCCCGGCCTTCCAGGATCACCAGGTTGCCGTTGCGGCGCAGCGACAGGTTCACCCCGGCGGCGTCGGGATTCATGTGCGCAAGCTGAGGTAGCTCGGCGAAGGTCAGGTCGGAGAACACCGCCTGGGACCCGACGTAGCCGTCACTGTCGTAGTTGGAGACGGCGACCTTCTGACTGAACGGCAGATTGGTATCCAGCTGCGGCCCGGTGTCCTTGTTGTTCTTGGGTTTTGCGGCGGCGATGATCTCGCCCGACACCAGGTCTTCCGGTGAGATCGTGATCGAGGCCCGCACCCGCAGGCATCCGGTGGCCAGCGGCACCAGCATGAACAGCATCAGGATGGCCAGCGCGCGGCGTCGCCGTGCAGTGAGTCCTCTGGTAAGTAGTGGGGCAGAGCTGGCACGCACCAGGTCATCGTGCCAGACGCGGCCCGTCGCGCCGACGTGCCCGTCCCGTTAGACCCGTCCCGTTAGAGCGGCAAGGCGCGGCCCAGGATGGCGAACGCGCGCGGATCCCCGGCGAAGTAGTAGCTGCGGATGACGTCGGTGAACCCCAACCGGCGATAAAGCCGCCACGCCCGGTTGGCCTCTCCGTTGGTTTCGGGAGTGGAGAGCAGGACATTTGCTTCGGCACGGTCCGAGAGCAGGCGACGGGCCAGCGCCTCGCCGAGGCCGCGGCCCTGGACGCGCGGAAGGATGTGCAACTCGGTCAACTCGAAGTAACTGGCCATCAGCTTGTCGATGGCTGGGGGTGGAAACCCGCTGCGCTGCAACCCCAAGACGACTTGTTGCTGCCACCATTGCCCGGGTGCTCCCGGATAGCCGTAGGCAATGCCGACCAGCGGTGCGTCGGCGAGCTCGGTCGACGGCGGGCACTGGGAGGCTTCGTCGGTCGCCACCTCGACGGCGGCCACCGCTTTCCATCCGCGCCGGCGGGTGTGTTCCAGCCACATCGCGGCGCGCTGGTTCTCGGTGCCCCGTGGGTAGCGCATAGCGTCGACGTAGACGCTCAGGGCGTCGCTGAGGCGGCGCTCCATTTCTTTCGGCGGCAAATCGACGAGGAATATCGCCAACTCGCGGTGTCCTCCTCATCGTCTCTGACTATTGGGCGGTTCCAGTATCGGACGCGGCCTTCTCGGATCAACGGGCGGCTAACCGCTGCCGCGGATGTGACGGGTTGCACCGGGCGACTGTCGCCTCCGATCGTGTCGCGGCGTTGCGGCCGCGATAGAATCGCCTGCGAATCAGTGGTACGGCGCAGATTGACCTCGTATCATTGGGGTTAATTGCTCTAACAATTGGGCATGCGCGTGCTATCGATTGGCTACGTGACAGTTTGTCGGCAAGGAGGGACGAATGCCACTCTCCGATCATGAGCAGCGAATGCTCGATCAGATCGAGAGCGCTCTCTATGCCGAGGATCCCAAGTTCGCGTCGAGCGTTCGAGGTGGCGGTCTCCGTGCGCCGACTGCACGGCGGCGCCTGCAAGGCACGGCGTTGTTCGTCGTCGGGTTGGGCATGCTGGTCTCCGGCGTGGCATTCAAGGCCACCATGATCGGAAGTTTCCCGATCCTCAGTGTGATCGGATTCGTCGTGATGTTCGGCGGCGTCGTGTACGCCGTCACCGGGCGGCGCCTGACGGGCAAGCCGGATCACGGCGGTTCGTCGGCGGGTGCGGCACGGCAGCGTCGCGGCAAGGGCTCCGGCGGTTCGTTCACCAGTCGCATGGAGGATCGGTTCCGCCGTCGCTTCGACGAGTGAGTCAACGCCTTACGAGATGACGGGGTAGCCAGCCGGCTGCCCCGTTTTTCGTCCCGCCACGATCGCAGACGTAGCGCCTTGCGACACGCGCGCCGGGCCGCACGGAGCCATCTCGTGGCCATCCCGTGTCGCTTTCGTAGTGCAGTCGTGTCCGCAGAGCCCCCACTGCGCCCCACTTGCCGTGCCCGGCCATGTTTGTGCCCGTGAGCTGCGCTTTTATTTCCCCCGGGCGGCCGGTGCGGATCGACGAACAGCCTGGTCGTCAGTCCGGTGGTGGGTAAACGCCGCGTCGTGACGCGCGGAAGGGCGATTTTTGGGGCGCAGTGGGGGCTATGCGGACACGACTGCACTACGAAAGCGACACGGGATGGCCACGAGATGGCTCCGTGCGG
>NZ_LZLS01000093.1 GCF_001673365.1 Mycobacterium asiaticum | reverse complement strand
CATGGCGAATGATCTTGTCGCTGCGCGTGCCGAGCAACACCCGACGCAACTCGGTGCGCGGAGACGTGGCCAACGTCAGGATCTCGCCGTCGATCCAGTCCGCCTGGTGCAGTACCTCGACCCAACTGTGGCCGGTAACCACTTGCAACACAACATCATCGCCGACTACGCCATCGACCTTCAGCGACTCCAAGATTTCGCGTGCCTGCACCGCCCACGCTTCCAAAACCGCATCCTCGACGTCGAGCCCCACGTCCGGCGGGTACATGGTCCGGCCGCGCACGGCGAAGGTGATCACGCGCAGCGGCAGCCCTAGTCGCTCGGCATATTCCGCACAGCGCGCAACCACGCCAACTGACTGCGGGTTGGCGGAATAGGCACAGCTGAGCCGGGTCAAACCGCCGGTCTGTGAGTGGTATCCGGGCGCGCTGATCGCCAGCGGCACCGGTGAAGAATGCCGCAACCAGTCCGCGGTACTGCCGAAAACCGCCTGCCCACGTCCACCGCTGGGTAAGGATCCCAACACCAGGACCTCGGCGCCTACCTCCTGAGCCACTTCGAGCAACCCGTTCGACACCGACCGATGGGCGCGCTGGACATAGTCGACCTCCACGCCATCGGCAAGCGGGAACAGATAGTGCCGTGCCTCTCTGGCCGAGTTTTCTGCCAAATGCTCGGCCCAGTGCTCGAATTCGGCGTCCACCCGCGCTAGCGAGGGGGCCGGCCAAGCCTTGGGCACAATGGTTGCCACGGTCAGGGACGTCTTGAGTGTCCGTGCGAAACTGACCGCCAAGTAGAGTCCCGACAGGCCGACCTTGTCGGCACGGTATCCGACGACGACCGTCACGGCGATTCTTCGTTCAACGCGCTGTGATGCCGGCCCCAGGCGAAGTAGTAGATCAGGGCAACCGCGATCCAGCCGCCGAAGGCAACCCAGGTGTACCAGTGCAAACTGATCAGGATGTACCCGCACGCCAACACCGAAAGCACCGGTGTCACAGGGTATCCCGGCACTTTGAAGGCACGATCGAGATAGGGTTCGCGCACCCGCAGGATGATTACCCCGATCGATACCACGATGAAGGCGGTGAGCGTGCCGATGGACACCATGTCCGCCAGGTTGTCCAACGGCACGAAGGCGGCCAGCACTGACGCGACGACCGCGACGATCACCGTGTTGTTCACCGGGGTCATAGTCTGGGGATTCACCCTGGCAAATCGCGCGGGCAGCAACCCGTCGCGGCCCATGGCGAACAGGATGCGGGTCATGCCGTACAGCGTGACCAGCGTGACGGTGAAAATCGAGATCACCGCGCCCGCGGCCAAGATCGTGCCTGCCCATCTGCCCCGGGTGACGTTGTCGAGAATTGTTGCCAGCCCGGCGTTTTCCTGCTTGCCGAATTCCTGCCACGGTTCGGTGCCCAGCGCGGCCAGGGCCACGAGTACATAGACACCGGTCACCACGAACAGCGCAGAGATCAACGCGCGGGGCATGGTCTTCTGGGGATCCTTCACCTCGTCGCCGGCCGTCGAAACCGCGTCCAACCCGATGTAGGAGAAAAAGATCGTGCCCGCTGCCGTGCCGATGCCCGCGACACCGAACGGCGCGAAATCCTTGAAGTGGTCGTCATCGAAGGCGGTGAACGCGATGACGACGAACATGCCCAGCACGCCAAGTTTGATCAGCACCATGACGGTGTTGACCTTCGCAGACTCGCTGGCGCCGCGAATCAACAACAGAGCACACATGGCAATCAGGATGACCGCGGGTAGATTCGCCCAGCCGTGCGTTACGCCCGACGGTGTCGGGTCCCACGGCGCGGCCGACAGCGCGTGCGGCAACTCGACACCGAACAGGTTGTACAGCAACTTGTTGAGGTATCCGCTCCACCCGACGGCGACCGCCGCGGTGGCAACGCCGTACTCCAGCAGCAGACACGCGGCCACCACCATGGCTACCGCCTCGCCCAACGTCGTGTACGCATAGGAGTACGACGAGCCCGAAACCGGTACGGCCGAGGCTAACTCGGCATAACAAATGGCAGCCAGCCCGGCCGCGACCCCCGCGATGAGGAACGAAACGATTACCCCGGGCCCCGCCTCGGGCACGGCCTGGGACAGCACGAAGAAGATCCCGGTGCCGATGGTCGACCCGACCCCGAACAGGGTCAACTGGAAGGTACCGAAACTTCGTTTCAGACCGGTCGCCGCGCCCTGCGCGACGGGTGCGCCACCCACCGGACGGCGGCGCAGCATTTGCGCTTTGAGGCTGATCGATTTGGCGGGCAACTGCGCCTCCCGTCGTGGGTCAGCTAATTATGGGCCTCCAGCAGCACTACAGCGACTTTTTCACCAGGAATCGAAGTGGTCAGCGCGGCAACGGCGACGTGTGAACCTGCACAGGTCTTAGTGCGCGGAAAGGATGGTCTGAATGGCAACCCCGGCACCGCAGGCTACCGCGGTGATGGTCAACGTCACCCAGTCGGCGAGCTTGGGACGCCTCGGATTCGCCGACAGTTGACCGGTACCGCCGCGTGCCGTGATCGCATCACCCATCTCGTCGGCGCGCCTCAGCGTCACGGTGATGGTGGCGGCGAGCAGATCGATGATTTCCAGCCGTCGCTGCTGGCGCTTTTCCTTGCGGCTGTGCGGTGTGGGTTTGGGTCGCAATCGGCGCGCGGCGAACAGCACCTGAAACTCGTCGATCAACATCGGGAAGGCGCGGAGCGCCAGCGCCAGCGCCACCGCCCATTCGTCAACCGGCAACCGCAAAATCCGCAGCGGTCGCCCCAAAGACGCCAGCGCAGGACCGATTTCGGCGACATTGGTGGTGTAGGACACCAAACCACCCAGCGCCAGCAGCACCAACGTCAGCGCGGTGATCCGCAGGAAGTTCAAGAAGCCGCCAAGTCCCAACTCCACGCTGCCGATGACAATTTCGGGCCGACCGCCTGCCAACGCGGCGGTAATACCGCCGAGCGCCACCACAATCCACAGCCAGCGCGGTATCGATGGCAAGGCGCCGCGCGGGATGTGCGCGACCCGGATCGCCGCCAACACCAGAACCGCCATGAACCCGATCGTTACCCACCCCGGGTAGAAGGCCAGCAGCAACGAGATACCGAACACCACTAAAAGCTTGGTGCCCGCCCACAAGTCATGGATTGGTGAGCCACCGGGGATGGGCACCAACAGCACGACCGGACGCCCGGGCTTGCGCGTCTCCCGCTTGGAGGGGGTCGAAGTCATCGTCACGACACACCACCTGCGGAGGTCGACGCCGGCGTCGATTCCAGCGTCCCGTTACGCAGATGCAGGGTGCGCGGGCACAAGGTCTCCATCCCTACGTCGTCGTGCGAAATCACCACCACCGTCAGCCCGCTGTCTCGGCGCAGGTCTTCGAGCAGACGCAACAGCCCGCGCTGGCTGTCGGTGTCCAAACCGGCCAGCGGTTCGTCGAGGATCAATGCCTTGGGCTCGCAGGCAAGCAAACCGGCCAGCACGACGCGACGCATCTGGCCTCCGCTGAGCTGATCGATGCTGCGGGTGGCCAGGGCCGGGTCCAGACCGACGACGGCGAGTGCCGCGGCCACGCGCTCGGAGTCCTTGTGCGAGAAGCCGGCCGCTGAAGCGACCTCCAGGTCGACGCGGGCACGCATCAGCTGCAGCCGGGCTGCCTGGAACGACAGCGCCACCGCGCCGACCTGCTCGTGGGTGGGCCGCCCATCCAACAGGCACTCACCACTTGTCGGCGTCGTCAATCCGGCCATGATCCAGCCCAAAGTTGACTTGCCCGAACCATTTCCGCCGTGGATCAACAGGCCGTCGCCCTGCTCGACGACGAAGCTGATGTCGTGCAGGGCGGTCTTGGCCCACGGGGTCCCTATCCCGTATTCGTGGCCGACACCGATGAGCTCGAGCGTCGGCGCGTGGTGGGTGCCCACTTCCCCGGCTGACGCCGGTGCTTCCGGCGCCTGGACCATGCCGGTGTTGTCTGGCGAGTCACTGAGTTTTATTGTGCGATGGGCGGATTCGGCCTCGTTGTTGTAGTGCGTGATATGCACCAGCGCCGTTCGGTGCCGCTTGGTCAAACCAGACAGCACGGCCAGTAACCCTTCCCGGCCTTGCTGATCGACCATGGTGGTGACCTCGTCGGCGATCAGCATCGCGGGCTCCCGGGCCATGGCCGCCGCCAGCGCGAGCCGCTGCAGTTCACCGCCGGACAGGCTGCCGGTGTCGCGTTCGGCGAGATCTTCCAGCCCTACCTCGCGCAGCAGTTTCGCGACGTCGGTCTTGGTACCCGGCGGCAGACCCCACACCACGTCGTCCGCGACGCGGGTGCCCAGCACCTGACTTTCCGGGTGCTGCAAGACAACAGCCGTGCCGCCGAGCTTGCCCAGGCCCACCGCGCCCGGACGGTCCACGGTGCCCGATGTGGGTTCGCGCCCCGCCAAGATGAGCATCAGGGTGGTCTTGCCCGAACCGTTGGCGCCGGTGATCGCTATGTGTTCACCTTCGCTGATCTCCATGCTGATTTCGCGCAGCGCGTCCTGGCCGGCATTGGGATAGCGGAAACGCACGTCGGTCAACCGAACCGGGACGGGTCCGACGGCGGCATTCTCAAGATCGCCGGCGGGGGCATCCAGCTTGTGCACGTCGGGAATTCCGCGCATTCGCTCCAGCAGCCGCGACAGCGCCCACCAACCGACCAACGACATGACCATGACGCCGACGGTCACGATGCCCAGCAGCACGACCTGCCAATAGCGCAAGGCAAAGGCATAAAAAATCTTCAACCAGGCGGCAACGCTCTCGAGATGGACGCGACCGAAGAATGAGGCCAGGCCCTCCACGTTCGCGGTGATGGCATCGCGCATCAGGTGGCGCAACCGAGTCAGCACCATCAACGCCCCGACGTTGCCAGCGCCGAACACCACCCCGGCAATGAAGGACGTGACCACCACGGTGGGGGTGCCCCTGCCCTTGCGTTTGATGAATCCGGTGAGGCCGCCGATATATGCGCTTTGGAAAACGCCCATGAAGCCGCCGCCGCCGGCGATCAGGAAGGCGATGACTCCGGCGGCGATGGTCGCGGTGACCAGCACCCGCACCCGATGGCGGTAGGCCAGTAACCCGGCGGGGACGGTGCCCAGCAGTGCGATTCCCGCTGCGAACGGTACGACGACGGAGATGATGGCGGTCACCGCGCACAACGCGGCCATCACCGACGCCTGGGCCAATTCGCTCGGTCGCAGCGGTCCACCCCGAGCGCGCGACGGGGGTGGTCCGATCTCGCTCACTCGATTGATTCTGCCAGGTGCGGTTGCCTGCGGCTGCGGCACGCACGCTTCGGCCGACCGCCGCCATGATTGGTCTCGCATAGCAAAGCTATGCAACGATGGGTGTATGTCTTCGTCCGCTGCGGCACGTGACACCGAGGCCGTCCATGGTCTCGGCGCGGACCTGCTGGCCGTGGTTGCACGCTTGAATCGGTTGGCCACCCAGCGAATCCAGATGCCGCTGCCCTCAGCGCAGGCCCGATTGTTGGCGACCATCGAAGCGCAGGGCGACGCTCGCATAGGCGACCTGGCCGGTGTCGACCACTGCTCACAACCGACGATGACCACCCAGGTGCGCCGGCTCGAGGATGCCGGGTTGGTGTCGCGGACCATCGACCCCGGCGATGCGCGCGCGGTCCGGATCAAGATCACCCCGCAGGGATTGCAGACGTTGAACGCGGTGCGCCGGGACCGAGCCGCCGCCATCGAGCCGCAGCTCGCTCGGCTGGACGCGGTCGACCGCCAAGTTCTGACCGAGGCTGTCGAGGTTTTGCGGCGACTGCTGGAGAACGCGGCGACGGCGCCGGGACGCAACACACTCTGACGCATTGGCGGGTTGCCGCAATCGCAAGTGGATAGACCGACGCGCCGGGTAGACACTTGAATGGTCTCGATACCTGCGATGAAAGGTGACGGCCATCCCTGACGTCTCCCCGTTGACCGTGTGGGTTGGACCGGTGCGGCACGTCTTCGCACCGGGCCGCGACGTGACCGTGGGTCACGGTGGGCACTGCGATGTTCCGCTCGAGCCAGGACCCGATACCGCGTCGCAACCGATCCGCGAGGTGGTGCTGCGCTTTGCCGGCACTCATTGGCTCGCCGTAGATCAGAGTCATCACGGCCTTTTCCTGGACGGCGTAAGGATGTCGACGATCGACATCCGGGACGGCCTGACTATCGCGCTTGGTGATCCCGAGCACGGACCGAGGCTGAGGTTTCAGGTCACGGCTCCCGACGACGCCCCCGCGCCCACTACCGATCCGATGGGGGTCAAACTGTCGGCTCCCCAACCTGCCCCGCCAGCCGACGGCGAGCCTGCTACCACGCAGTTCGCCGCGCAACCCGCGGCCATCTCGGTTCCGGCAGAGCCGGCGACAAGCCGGATTGCCACACCGCCCGCAGCCGCTGGCTCCGAACCCGAACCCGAACCCGAAACCACCCGCATTCCCACGCCCGCCCCGGACTTCACCCCCGATCCCGAAACCACTGGCATTCCCGCACCACCCGCCGACGCCGCCACCCTCAATAGC
>NZ_LZLS01000092.1 GCF_001673365.1 Mycobacterium asiaticum | reverse complement strand
CCTAGCGGAGACCCGGATCGCGACGCTAGCGGATTAACGAGCGGATTAACCAGTCTGGACAAGCAAATGGGCCCAGTCCCCGTTGGAACTGGGCCCATCGCCGCGTCTAACTACTGATTCGCCTTCTGGCGCTGCTCGGCAGCCTCGGCGCCGCCGCGAGCGGCGTCCGCTTCAGCTTCCTTCTTGGCTGCGTCGCGCTGGGCGTCGCCCTTGTCCTGCTGGGCCTGGCCCTCACGCTTGACGTCGTCACGGCCGGTCACGGCACCGATGACTTCCTTGGCCTTGCCCTTGACGCCTTCGACGACGCCCTCGACAGCCTCTTGGGGTCCACTCTTCTCCGCCATGACTACCTCCTGCTTGCTCTTTTACATGACTGGGGAGCCGGGCAACACAAGGATTTTCTTACCGGTGTTGGTCCTGAATCCCCCCGCGACAACAGGGTTTCCGAACGGCGGAGAACTCAAACCTGTGGGCTGAGTCACCCCGGGGCCGGTAGCGAGCCTGTGACCAGTGTTTTAATCCGGCACAGCACGGGAATCCAGCTACGCTGTTACGTAACGCACATGGCAAGGAGTAAGGGATGTTGGTAAGCCGAGCCTTTCCCAGACTCGTAGCGAAGCTCGTGCGCTTTACACGGGCCGGGTACCCCCGCGATGTACCGGCTACCGACACGTTTCCGGTACTGGCTGTGTTGTCTCCCGCACGGCCAGAGTCGTTGCAGCACAACGGCAAACAGCCGTAACATCGCGGTCGGCTCGCATCACCGTCCGATCGGGCCGGATCAGCGCCGCCGCCACTTCGCTGCGGCGCAACCACATATCGAGTTCTCCGTCGGCCTCTGCTACAACCGTGACCACCTCGCGTGCGCGCAGCATCGCTTCATCGGTTGCACTCAGCGCGCCTCGGGTGATCAGGGCAAAACCGGCACCGGCAACGTCATCAAGACGGTCGCCCCTGAGCAGCAAGGGATTTGGGCACAACGTCCCGGCCAGTCCGCGATGGGAGCGGGACTTCTCGACGAGCACGGAGCGGCACAACGAAGGTGTGGTGGAGTCGAGGATCCTATTTCGCAGCCCTGGAATCAGTCTGAGTTTGGGCACCACAGCACGACGTACCAGATCGCCCAAATGCCCGCCGCCGGTCATCGACCATCCGATGGCCAACGCCAGCTGAATCAGCTGTCGCACATGCCGTTTGCGCTCCCGCTGATAAGTGTCGAGCGCTTGTCCAGCAAGTTGCGCGGCAAGTCGGCCGTTATGGACTGCCGCGATCTTCCAGCTGAGGTTCATCGCGTCGCGCATACCCGCGCCCATGCCTTGCCCGATGAACGGGGGAGTCAAGTGCGCGGCGTCACCGAGGATGAAGATATTGTCGCAACGCCACCGATCGGCGATCTGCGCGCGGAAGGTGTACTCGGCCACGCGCAACAGCGACAACGCGCTGTCCGGAACGCGGCCGGTCCAGGGCGCAATGAGTGGGTTCAGCGCGGCCAGAGTGCCGAAGTCGGCGGCACTCTCGCCGGCGAGCAGACGAAACTCCCAGCGGTACCGCGACTCTCCGATGCGCATATAAGTGCCGGCGCGCGCAGGGTCGCACACCTGGTAGACACCATCCCACTGCCGCAGATCCGCTTCGGTGGCGATATCCACCACGAGCCAACGCTGATTGAATCTCAGATCCTGCATGGCAGCGCCGATATGGTTGCGCACCAAGCTGTTTGCCCCGTCGCATCCCAAGACATAGTCAGCCGTGACGCGGTGCACCGTGTTGTCAGTGCGGTCGGTGAAGGTCACCTGGACACCGCCGTGCTCGCTACTCAGTGCGGTGACGTCCGCACCGCCGCGCAGCTCGACGTTTGGATAGCGTTGTAGGTTGTCCCGCAACAGTTTTTCCAATTCCGGCTGGTCGAACATATTGGCCTGCGGGTACCCGTGGACACTTTGAGCGGCGTCGCGGTGAAACTCGGCCAGCACGTTGAATTGACGGTCCAGAAGCCGCAACCCTAAGGTCGGCCGCGAAATCGCGGCGAACTCATCGGCTATCCCAAGACGCGCGATAACACGGCATATCTCGTCATCAAGGTGGACCGCCCTCGGCTGCGGGTACACCTCTGGCCAGCGTTCGAGAATCAGGCTGTCCACGCCGTACTGCGCCAGCAGGGTGGCCGCGGTGATGCCGGTGGGTCCGGCGCCGACGATCACCACCGGCACCTGCCGGATCTGCCCGCCGGTCACGTGTATCGCACTACGTTGCGCTGGACGCCGAGGTCGAGGGCTCCGTCGGCGGTTGCCACCGAGGCCTCGACTACGTCGCCGTGTTGTAGGTACTTGGTATTGCCGGCTTGGCGCTTGAAGAACGCCTTCCACTTCACCGCCGGGGGCAACAGATTACCGATGATCTCTACCGGCTTGGGCGGTGCACTCAACGCGGTTCCGATCGGCGTGCCGGTGAGAATCAGGTCGCCGGGGGCCAATTCCTGAAACGCGGTGAGCGATTGCAGCGCCTGCAGCGGTCGGTACAGCATGTCGCCCTCGACCAGTGCGTTCTGCCTTTCCTCGCCGTTCACCTGCAGACGCAGTCGAAGGTCGCCGAAGCGCTTGAGCTCGTTGGCATTGAGCAGCAACAGTTTTGGTCCGACGGGGGTAAAAGTCGGGTAAGACTTGGCTTCGTAGAACTGGGTTTGCGGCAACTGGATGTCGCGGGCTGACACGTCGTTGGTGACGACCAGACCGGCGATGAAGTCCGCAAGATTTGTATCAGAAATGCTGGTACCGACCGGGATTGGGTGTCCGATCACCAGCCCGATTTCGACTTCGTAATCGAGCAGCTGGACGTGTGCGGGCTTGACGATGTCGTCGAACGGCCCACAGATTGATGCGGAGGCTTTCCGGAAGAAGGTCAGCGGGATCGACGTCGGGTCCATGCCGGCGTCTTTCACATGGGACTCGAAGTTGGTCATCTGCGCTACCACCCGGCAGGGCCGCGTCACCGGTGAGATCAGCTTCAGGCTGTCCACGGGGACGGTGTCGCTGCTCTCCAGCGCGGCCTCGATGGCAGCCCGGTCGCCGAGAAGCTGCGCGGTACTGGTTGCGGCGGTAGCGACTTTTACCGCGCCGGTTGGGGTTTCGACCCACCAAGAGTCGGTGGTGTGCAGTATCGAGATGGTCATGCGCTGGGCACCTTCAGTAGACCGATCAAGCGGTTGACATCGAACTCGTTTCGTTGTCGAAGCGCACCGATCATGGAAACCACCTCGTGTCGTGCCGATTTCGCATTGGTGCCGAGGAAGTCTCTGGTGGCTGGCGGTCCCCATTGGGCCAGACCGGAAGCGGTCAGGGGCGCCCAACCCGGCTCAAGCGTGTTGTCGAACAAGTCGCCGTCGGTGAAGTGCTCGACCAGGAAGCCGTCCGGGTCACGCCAATAATCGAAAATCTGGCTGCCCTGGATATGGCGGCCGATTCCCCAGGAGCGGAAATAGCCTCGCTCGCGCAGGTATTCGCCACCGGCGGCCAGGGCGTCGAGGTCGCTGACCTGGTAGGCCGAATGCAGGTACCGGTTTGCCGGACCCAATGCCAGCGCCAGCGTGTGGTGGTCGGTGGGCATGGACCCGCGGTCGCAGCGAATGAAGCTCATCGTCGGGCCACGTTCGCGCTGACCCGGGAAGTACTGAAAGTCGCTGACGATCATGCCGAGGTTATCCAGGTACCAATTCAGGGACTGCAGGTACTTGGTCGACTGCAACACCAGGTGTCCGAGCCGCTGCACGCGGGCGGGTACCCGTGCGGGTCGCTGAGTCATGTTGGCACGCACGACGGTTGGACCGAAGTTGAAGGTATGCGGTGCTTGTCCGGGTAGCCCGGGTAGGCGGTGCATGCCGGCGACTACCCGCACCCGGGTGCCAGCGGGGTCGACCAGGTCGACCGACAAACCACCCATGGCTTCCGGTAGGGGACGAGCGGGGACACCCGATTTGTCGGCCAGTCGCAGCACGTCGACCTCGTCGCGGGCGCGAAACGCCACGGCGCTGAAGCGGGATCGCTCGCCGCGCCGCACGATCACACACGGCGCACCGGCGTCGGTGCCGCGCAACGCAATTCGGTCGGGACCGCGATGCGCGGTTTGAAATCCGAAGGCGCGGGCGAACGCTTCGCACCGGGTCAGATCCGGCTTTTCGAATTCCAGCCAGGCTATGTCGACGACCTTGATTACTGGATTCTTGCTTCGCCCGCAATGTTCGCCGGGCCGCGCACCCCGCTCGCTGTGTAAGTCCCGATGCGCATCCGTCTGGGCGTCGATCACATCTACCACCGATCTCAAGAACTAACTGACGAAATCGTCACATATACAGAACCCGCGCGTCAAGGTTTCTGACGAATTCCTCAGAAATGAGGCATACTGCTCGGGTGACCACTGCAAGCGATGGCACCGGCCGTTCGGAGCGACGCAAACAGCGCACCAGGGCAGCGCTGGTGCGGGCCGCGCAACGGTTGATAGCCGAGGGCAAGGTCAACGTCCCCGTCCTGGAGATCACCCAGGCTGCCGACGTCGGCATGGGGTCGTTCTACAACCACTTCGACAGCAAGGAGCAACTGTTCGAGGCGGCCGTCGCCGATGTGCTCGACGCGCACGGTGCGTTGCTGGACCGGCTGACCGCGTCGATCGAAGACCCCGCCGAAACGTTCGCCACCAGCTTTAGGCTCACTGGTCGGCTGTTTCGGCAGCGTCCGGAGGAGAGCAAGATTCTGCTGGCCAGCGGGTTGGCGCTGCTGTCGTCCGACCGTGGTTTGGCGCCACGCGCGTTGCGCGACATCAAGGCAGGTGTGCATGCCGGGCGCTTTGAGGTTGACGATCCGGAGCTGGCGTTGGCGATGGCCGGTGGTGCATTGCTGGGGCTGGGCGCGCTGCTGCGCGAAGATCCGCACCGCGACGGCGCCGCGGCCGCCGACACGGCAACCGAAAACGTGCTGCGCCTGTTCGGTCTCACGGCGCAGGAAGCCCATGCCGTCTGTCAGCGCCCACTGCCGGACTTCGCCTCCGAGTAGACCGTGGCTTGGATCGTGGGATAGTCAGAAGCCCGTTGTTGCGCGTCGAAAGGTTTGCCCATGCCGACGATCACCACCGGCGATGGCGTCGAGATCTTCTTCAAGGACTGGGGATCGGGGCAGCCCATCGTGTTCAGCCACGGCTGGCCGTTGTCGTCAGATGACTGGGATGCCCAATTGCTGTTCTTTCTGGCCAACGGTTACCGGGTCGTCGCGCACGATCGACGCGGACACGGGCGTTCCGCACAGGTCGCCGACGGACACGACATGGATCACTATGCCGACGACCTCGCCGCGGTCGTCGAGCACCTGGACCTGCACGACGTCGTGCACATCGGACACTCCACCGGAGGTGGCGAGGTAGTCCACTATCTGGCTCGTCATGGCGAGAGCCGGGCCAGCAAAGCCGTTCTCATCAGCGCGGTTCCGCCGTTGATGGTAAAGACCGGCGCAAACCCGCTTGGTCTCGCCAAACAGGTATTCGACGACCTGCAAGCACAGTTGGCGGCCAACCGGTCCGAGTTCTACCGGGCGCTGCCGTCGGGACCCTTTTACGGCTTCAACCGGCCCGGGGTTGAAAGCTCCGAAGCCAACATCGCCAACTGGTGGCGACAGGGGATGGCGGGCGGCGCCAAGGCGCACTATGACGGCATCGTCGCGTTCTCCCAGACGGATTTCACCGAAGACCTCGAGCAGATCACGCTGCCGGTGCTGGTGATGCACAGCAAGGACGATCAGATCGTGCCGTATCAGGCTGCCGGACCGTTGTCGGCGAAGTTGTTGCGCAACGGAGTCCTGAAGACTTACGACGATTTCCCGCACGGGATGATCACCACGCACGCTGAGACGATCAATGCCGACGTGCTGGAATTTCTCCGCTCATGAAACCCGCATGGCGGGGCGATATCCGACTTCGCTGCGGCCGCAGCAACTTTGGGCCGGGCGTTGTTCCTAGATCGACCTCCATTGGTCGGGTTTCTTTTTGTCGCTAAGGTGCCTGACCCGGGCGACGTGAGGTGTATGCCCCTTTTCCTTCGCCCACGCGATGGCTTCCTGCTGGGTCTCCAACTCGGCAAGAACACTATCCGCATGATCTTCGACAACGTAGTGAGAAATAGGTTCTCCATCACGGCCTTTAGGCCGCGGTTCGATGAAAACGTTGGGCACGGGTCTCTCCCTTTCGTTGCGCTGACCAACCAACTAACGCATACCCACGCCAGGACGGATCTCACAGCGCTGCACGGATTAGCCCACCCATTGCGCGCGCGGGCCGCAGATGGAGTACCGGCGGTGGGGCTGAACTCGATCGGGCGGAACTAGATCTTGCGCACCAGTGCCGCCGCGCGGACGTCGTCGCCGACCATGAAGTCCAACCGCACCGCATCGCCCTGTGCTTCGGAACGGATGCTGAGGACTTCGCCGTACTTGATGGGACTGCGGTATTCGAGCACCGCGCGGTAGGGATTGTTCTCCAATTCGGGGACCTGGCCCAGGATTTCGTGCACCCCGTGCCAGTAGATGGTGTTGTTGACATGCTCGAACAGGTCGATATCGGTGCGGCGCAGCGGAAATGGTATCTCCACACCGTCCTCGATCGGCTCGGTTACCCACGGTCGCCACTTGAGCCGGTGGTTGTCGGTGGTACTGCCGAAACGTTCTGTGCAGTAATCGGTTAACCGCGAGGGCGTCAAGGTGTCCTTGTTCATGCAGATCCAGAAGCCTTCGGTCTCGATGCGACCACCGGCTGCGCCCACGAGTTGCACGCGCATGTTGCACCATCTACTGGACAATCCCGCACACCAACGCCGGAAGGTGATGTCACTGGGTATCTCGATCGGCTCGATGACGTCGATGACGGTGCGCAGCACGATCCAGTGCGGATGGACTTCGGCCAGTCCCGCGTCGGCGAGGTGCTCGGCCCCGACCTCCTGGATGTAGCGCGCAACGCCGTCCAGGCGCAGCCTGCGGTGCTCGTCGATGTCGGAAGTGGCCAGCCGCCAACCGGTTTGGTAGACATAGCCCTCGTCCGGCACCGGGGCCAGGGGCGCTTCCACATCGGAATTCGGCCGCACGATTCTCCTAGCGTTGCACTGCCGTGGCTTCGCTGAGCAGCATCTCCAGTTGCTCGCTGGCCGTATTCAGCTTCTTCTGGAACATCGACACCACCCGATCGCGCACCCGCGGCTTGTGCGACAGCGGCGGCAGCAGGTCGGCGAGCAGGTTCAGCCGCGCCGAACTCAGCCAATCGGTCAATTCGGGATCGTCGAGCCAACGCGCGAAGTTGCGTAGGTCGGAGTGCGTCAGGCGCAGCCAGTCCACATCGCGGTCGGGGTGCGGAATAGGAGTGCAGAGTTCGTTTTTCACCGCGTCCCCGTCGTAGGCGCACTCCACGTGCGCGATGAACGCGGCGCTGAACACCTGCTGGCAGCCGCGCACCGCCTGCAGCGTCAGCTGGCCGCCGTCGAAAACCGGTGTGGCGGGGCGTTCTGGGGCGCCGTCGGCGGAACAATCGATGTAGAGGGCGGACGGCGAGGAGGTGATGGATCCTTCGTCGAGCACGATTGCGGTGGGCTCGATGCGCTGGACGTGGCCCATCCGGATGATGTCGTCGATTCGACGCAGCTGCTCATATTCGGGTTGCGACACCGTGGCACACCGATACATGCGGGGCCGCACCGAGGGATCGAGGCGCAGCAGCGTGCCGCCAGCCTCCAGTCGGTCGAACAGGTCTTCGACCGATGTCGCGGCCTCGATCGCCTCGAGCGTGGCACCGTAGTTGTCGCGGAACCGCTTGATGAACGACGGACCCGGCTGCAGCGTTGCCCGGTCCATCAGCCAGGAATCACGCGGCATGATCCACGTCAGCCGAGCGGGGTCGACGCCGTGACGCAGCAACCACAGGCACACGTCCATGCCGGTCTTGCCGGCACCGACGATCACATACCGTTCCCGCGCGCCGAACCTGGGCAGATCGTTTGGCGGGATGCAATGGATGCCCGGGGCGACGGCGTAGGGGGCGGGGCGCATGGATGGGACGACGGCACGCAGGTAGGTGGCATCGACGGTGCGGCGCTTGACGTTGACGGCGTATTCGGTGCCGGCCAGGGTACGGAACCGGTCATCACCGAGATACTCGGTCATCGGGAAGTACTCCACGCGCCCGGTGGGCAGGAATTGTTGTTGCATCACAGCGTCGAAGTACGAGCAGATTTCGCCCACCGGGGCAAGTTCATTCAGACCTTGGTTCCATCCGACGCTGTCAATGGTGTTGTTGCCCAACGCCCTTGAGTTGATCCCGTAGTACGCCGACGGTTGGTGCAGCCGCACGAACGGGTAGGCGGTGGTCCAGTGGCCACCTGGCTGGTGGGCGCGGTCCACGACGACGACACGTGCGTCAGATTCGGTGATGACGGTGTCGGTGAACGCCATCCCCATTGCTCCGGCACCCACCACGAGGTAGTCGGTGTCCAAAAGTTGGACACTCATTCCGAGCGCTCTTTCATGCGCCCACGATAGTGCCCGACCGTAGTGCCCAAGTCGCGACCCGTTGAACCGAGTAAATTTGCCGAAATGCGAGCCGATCTCACCGTGGCGATCGCCGATGGTGTCGCGCTACTGACCCTCAACCGTCCGCAGCGACGCAACGCCTACACCGCGCAGATGGGCACGCTGCTCAACCGGGCATACCGGGACTGCGATGACGATGACCGGGTACGAGCGATCGTGTTGACCGGCGCGGGGGAAACGTTTTGTGCCGGCGCCGACTTCTCCACCCAGACAAGCCCTTTCGATGAGCCTGCCGACGCTGCCTTCACTGCCGCGCCGACCGACCCGGCGGCGTTCGAACTGCGCACACCGGTCATCGCCGCTGTCAACGGACATGCGATCGGAATAGGCTTGACCATCGCGCTGCAGGCCGACATCCGGATCATGGCCCGCGACGCCAAATACGCTGTGGCACAAGTACGGCGGGGCGTCATAGCGGACTGCATGTCGCACTGGACGTTGCCGCACCTGGTGGGCGGGGCGGTGGCCGCCGAGTTGTTGCTGACCGGCCGAACGTTCGACGGTGCTGAGGCGGTGGCACTGGGCATAGCCACCCGCGCGATTCCGGGATCAGAGGTCCTCGACCATGCGATGGCAGTCGCCCGCGACATCGCGGCCAACGTGGCGCCGATGTCGGCGGCGTTGAGCAAACGACTGCTCTGGGACACGATGATCCGCGGCTACACACCGCGTCAGGTCGCGGACTTGGAGACGCAACTGCACCACCGGGTAATGGGCGGTCCGAACGCCCGCGAGGGCGTGGAGGCGTTTCTGCAGCGCCGTGAGCCGCGCTGGAGCGGTTCGGTGGCAGCGCAGTGGGAACCGTTGCCGGAGGCACCGCGGCGATGACCAGTTGGAGAAGCCGCGCGATGCCCACGATGCTGCGTCTGACGGGCCGGGACAAACCGTATGCCAGCGCTGAATCCGCTCACGCGCATCTCGAATTGCGGGCACAGCATCCGCAGCCCTTTGGCCCGCCGCCGCGACTGCGCCCGAAAGTGACCCTGCAGCTGGAGCGTCGGTCGGGCTGGCCCATCTACACGCTGACGCCGAAAGCCGACCCGCCCGAACGCACCGTCATCTACCTGCACGGCGGCGGTTGGGTCAACGAAATCGCCGTGCCGCATTGGGAATTGGCAGCTCAGATCGCCGCCAAGGCGCATGCCACGGTCATCATTCCGATCTATCCGCTGATACCGTTCGCCAGTGCGGCCGAAGTCTTGCCCGTCATCGTCGACATAGCGGCCCAGCATCCCGGCGTCTGTTTGGTCGGTGATTCCGCGGGTGGGCAGATTGCCCTGTCGTCGGCGCTTTCGCTGCGCGACGAACATGGCATGGTGTGTCCGAGCACCATTTTGATTTCGCCGATCCTGGACGTGTCTCTGAGTAACCCGCTGATCGACGAGGTCGAACCGAGCGACCCGTGGCTGGGGCGCGATGCGCTGCGGGTCTTCGCCGACCGGTGGCGCGGTGACCTGCCGGTTGACGATCCGCGGGTCAGCCCGCTTGCGGCCGACCTCGCCGGGTTGGGCCCGCTGTCCATATTCAGCGGGACGCGGGACATCCTCAATCCCGACGCCCGCTTGCTCGCCGAAAAGGCTGCTGCCGCAGGGCTGAACGTCGATTACCGCGAGCAGGCGGGTCTGCTGCATGTCTATCCGTTGCTGCCCGCCCCGGAAGGCCGTGCCGCCCGGGCCGTCATCGTCGAAAGGCTAAGTCGCGCATGAGTATTCCCGACCGTCAGACGGCAATGGTGATGAACGGACCCGGGGTGGCTCCGGTGCCGGCCGAAAGGGCGGTCGAGGCACCAGGTCCCGGGCAGGTGCTGGTCAAGGTGAACGCGTCCAGCCTGAACTTCCACGACAACATCAATCTGATGGGGCTGCTTCCCGGTCCGTGGCCGCGGGTGCCGATGAGCGACGGGGCGGGCGAGGTGGTGGCGGTTGGCCAAGACGTCGGCCAGTGGCGCGTAGGTGACCGCGTGATGGGAGCGTTTCACCCCGGCTGGCCGGACGGCCCGCCGACACCGCAGCACAAGCGGGTGTTGCCCGGCGACACCTGCGACGGTTGGCTGCAGCAGTACCGTGTCGCCGAAGTGGCCGGCCTGGTCCGCACCCCCGACCACCTAAGCGACGTCGAGGCGGCGACGATTCCGTGTGCCGCCGTGACGGCCTGGAGTGCGTTGCGGGAAGCCCACATTGGGGCAGGCGACGTGGTGGTGACACAGGGCACCGGCGGGGTCTCGCTGTTTGCCGTGCAGTTAGCCCAAGCGATGGGCGCGACCACGATTCTGACGTCGTCCTCCGACGACAAGCTCAAAGTCGGATCCGGCTTGGGGGCAACACATCTCATCAATTACCGCAGCACCCCGGATTGGGATGCGGAGGTCAAGCGACTCACCGGCGGGAATGGCGCTCACCTGGTGGTCGAGCTCGGCGGTCCCGCCACACTGGCAAAGTCGCTGCACTCGGCGCGCATGGGGGGCACGATCGCGGTGATCGGCGTGCTCAGCGGGTTCGACATGGCGGAGATCGCGGTGGCCGAGGTGATGCTGAACAACCTGCGGATTGTCGGGATCACCGTCGGTAGTGTGCGCGCACACCGCGAAGTGTGCGAAGTAATTGCCGAAGCCGGTATCAAACCCCATATCAGCCACGTCGTCGACTGGCACGATCTCGACGAGGCGCTGCGCCTGATGCGGGCGGGGGAGCACGTCGGCAAGATTGCGCTCACGATTTCGACATGACCGCCGACGATCAGTACTACGACCTCGGTTCCTACCACCGGCCGGTGGAAACGTCGTCGCCATCGGCGCAGGTCTGGTTTGACCGCGGCCTGGTGTGGGCCTACGCGTTCAACCACGAAGAGGCGATCCGCTGTTTCGAGCAGGCGCTGGAATTCGACCCGGACCTGGCCATTGCGCGCTGGGGCATCGCCTATGCGGTGGGTCCGAACTACAACAAGGCCTGGGACGCATTCGACCCCGCCGACTTGGCCGCCTCACTGAGCCGCGCGCGTGCCGAACTTGCGCTGGCGGCCCAAGGCCAGGCCAGTGCCGTCGAGCGCGGACTGATCGCGGCGCTGCAAACCCGCTTCGCAGACGACCTGGACGCGGGACGCCTCGCCTACGCCGATGCGATGTCGGCGCTGGCGGCAAAGCACCCACGGGATCTCGACGTGCAAGCGTTGGCTGCCGATGCACTTGTCAACGTCACGGCATGGGCATTGTGGAACACCTCCACCGGCGAGCCCGCCGCGGGTTCGCGGGTAGTGCAGGCGCGGTCGATCCTCGAGGATGCGCTCGCCGAACCGGCGGGCCGCGCCCACCCCGGGATCCTGCACCTGTACCTGCACACCATGGAGATGTCGGCGACACCGGAGGTCGCCCTGCCGGCCGCTGACCTGTTGCGCGGCTTGGTCCCCGACGCGGGCCACCTCGAGCACATGCCGAGCCACATCGACGTGCTCTGCGGTGATTACCGCAGTTCTGTAGAGGCGAATCAGGCTGCGGTACAGGCGGATCGACGCTTCGTCAGCCGGTCGGGTCCGTTGAACTTCTACTCGCTGTACCGCGCGCACGATCTGCACTTCATCGTGTATTCGGCCATGTTTCAAGGACAATCGCGGATCGCACTTCAGGCTGCCGACGAACTCGCCGCTCAGCTGACACCCGAACTGCTGGCGATCCAATCGCCGCCGATGGCTGATTGGCTCGAGGCGTTCGTTCCATTGCGGACACACGTGCTGGTGCGGTTCGGCCGATGGGATGAATTGATCGCGCAATCGCCGCCTGCCGACCGGGATCTGTACTGCACTACCGCGACGACCGTCCACTACGGACGCGGCATTGCCTACGCGGCAACCGGTCAACTGGCCCGGGCGCATGCCGAACGGGCCGCGTTCGCCGAGGCCTATCAGCGGATACCGGAATCGCGCTACCTGTTCAATAACACCAGCCGCGACATCCTCGCGGTGGCCGGTGCCATGCTCGATGGTGAAATCGCTTACCGTGAGCAGCTTTTCGACGAAGCCTTCGCTCACCTGAGGCGCGCGATCGAGCTTGACGACGCGCTTCCCTACGACGAGCCCTGGGCGTGGATGCAACCTACTCGCCACGCTTACGGTGCGCTGCTGCTCGAGCAGGGGCACGTTGCGGAGGCGGCCGACGTGTACGCGGCGGATCTCGGTCTGGACCCCGCCCTGGCCCGGTGTTGCCAGCATCCGAACAACGTGTGGAGCTTGCACGGCTATCACGAGTGCCTGCGTAGGCTTGGTCGCGCAGCCGAAGCCGCGATTATCGGCCAGCAATTCGCGCTGGCAGCGGCGCGCGCCGACGTGCCGATTCGCGCCTCGTGCGCCTGCCGACTGAGCAGCGGTTGACCTACTGGTTTGCACCGTAGGTAACCGGGAACACTCACACCATGTGTTTTTCGGCGACCGCCGACCTGGTAGCTGGCGCGGCGCTGGTGCCGATCGCCGTTCTGTCACTGCGCGAGGTAAAGCACTGGCGGGAGTTGCCGTTCGCGCTACTTCCAACGGTTTTCGCCGTTCACCAATTCATCGAGGACGCTGTGTGGCCTAGTTCGGACAGCGACATCTCGTCGGGGGTGATTCACCTCGCGGTGCGCGCATATCTTTTCATTGCGATGGCGCTATTGCCGACGCTGTTGCCGCTTTCGATTGTGCTGCTCGAACCGCGCGGCGCGCGGCTGCGGGTGGCGCCGTTTGTCGCGCTCGGTGCGGTGGTGTCATGCTATTTGGCCTACGTTGTGCTGACGCAGCCCGTCACAGTGGTAAAACACCACCACGCGTTGGAATATCAGACCGCAATGCAATACGGCGTGGTGTGGACGGGTCTGTACATCATCGCGGTAATCGGGCCGGCATTGCTGTCCGGATACCCGTCGATCATCGCCTTCGGCGCGTTGAATCTGGTGGGACTCGTGGTGGTGGCCATACTTCTGACCCAGGCATTCGCCTCCCTATGGTGCGTCTATGCGGCCCTGGCCTCGGTATTGGTGCTGGTCCATATGATTCGTCGCCGACGCCTTCCTGACGCGCACCGTCGCGACGGCGGGGCCGTGGATGCCGACGTGCTCAGGGTCTGACTGTGTGTTCATTAGGCCGAATTGGCTCGACCGCAACATAACTGGAGCTCATCGCCGGCGTCTGGGACAGCGGATCCACCGGTCCACCGTCGATCAGCAGATTGCGGTTCACCCCGAAGGACCGCGGGGCCGCGTCGCCACGCGGGTCGAAAATCCGCGATCCCCAACCATGATCTAGCACGATCAACCCGCGTCGAGGGCGCTCGCTCAGTACGGCCCGCACCTCGACCGCACCAACCGGTGAGGACATCCGCACCAGATCCCCGTCGCCGATTTCGTGTTCGGCCGCATCGGCAGGATGAATCAGCACCAGGCTGCCCTTACCGCCTGGATGCAGTCCGGGAAGATCGTTGAGAAACGAGTTCATGGAATGGCGGTGACGGCGGTTGCCGACTTGAAATGGGAAGCCGGGCGGGACTTGGGGCGGCGGCGCGGCGAGCAACTCCGCCGCTCGCGCTACCAGGTCCGCCGGCGCGATATGGACGCGCTTGTCCTCGGTGCGCAGCGCCGCCGCAAAGTGGCCGTATTCGCGGGGGCCGAGCACCATGCCGTGTGGATGGGACATCAGGTCGCGCCATTTCACCTTGCGGCCGTTCACTTTTCGCGACATAGCGACGATCATGCGGTCGATCCAGTGCGGTGAGAAGGCCAGCGGGGGACGGCGGGTGAGGGCGGCGAGGCGCCGAGTGGCCTTGACGAACGCGTTGATGCCCTTCACCCCGAACAGCGGCGCATCCATCGCCAGCGCCAAATCGACGAAAATGCGCCACTCCTCGCGTGCGCCGGGTGGTGGCTGCACTGCCCGCACGCCGTACTGCACGTAGGGTTCGTCGTGCATATTGCTGGTCAGCGCCAGTAGGTCATCCCGTTCGAGCCAGTGCACCGCGGGTAGCAGCCAGTGCGCGTGGCGGTGGCTTTCGCGCTGCACGAAGTCGATGGCCACCAACAGGTCCAGTTGCGACAGCGCCTGGTCCAGCGCCGCGCCGTCCGGTCCGGAAATGACCGGGTTGCCGGAGTTGATTACCATGGCGCGGATCTGACCCGGGCCGGGAGTGGTGATCTCGGCGGGCAATTCGCTCAACGCATGTGCGCCGGCCACCATCGCCCGACCGGTCAACCGACTGCGATGCCCAGACGGCTTCACGGTCGCGGTGAGTTTCAGCGCGTCGATATAACCGGGTTCGAAGCGGCGACCGCCAGGGCGGTCCATCCGTCCGGTGATCACATTGAGCACGTGGCCCAACCATTCGCCCACGGTGCCCGACACGTGCAGCGAGATTCCGGTCCGGGTCACCACCATCGCCGCCATTGCGGTTGCGAATTCTCTTGCTGTGGCTTCAATTTGAACGCGAGGTAGTCCGCAACGAGCTGCGAGATCGTCGAGGTCAGCTGCGGCGACGAGGTCGCGCAACTCCGGCATACCCGTGGTGAGTTGGGCGCAGTCTTCGCGGTGCTCCAAGCCCTCATCGAGGATGATCTTGACCATCGCCAACAGCAGCGCCCAGTCCTGGCCCGGCTTGACGGCGAGATGGACGTCGGCTTTGTCGGCGGACTCGGTGCGCAACGGGTCGACCACGACGATCTTGGCGCCCTGCTTTTGCCGGGCCAGTGCCCGCTGCCAGCCGCCGGGCACGGTTTCGACCCAATTCCAGGCGCTCACTGCGGGATTGGCGCCGACAAGCAGAAAGTAGTCGCAATTGTCGATGTCGGAGACGGGCACCATGATCGACGACCCGTACATGGCCTCGGCCACGACGTGCAGCGCGTTCTGGTCGACGGAGCCTACGGCGTAACGGTTTTGGGTTCCGACGGCGTCCAGCCAGCCGTTCATGAAGATTAGGTTCGACGACGAATAGCCGGCCGGATTGCCGTAGTAGGCGGCGACGGCGTCTGGACCGTCAGCGTCGATCAGCGCCGTCATCCGGGCGGCGATATCCGAAATCGCCTCGTCCCAAGTCGCTTCCACGTACTTCTCACCCACCCGGCGCATCGGGACCTGAATTCGGCGTGGATGTTCGACGAGTTGGGCGGCGTTGCGGCCCTTGGCGCAGAAGTCCTGCCAACTGTGCGGGTTTTGCTTGTCGGCCGATATCTTGCGCACCCGGTTGCCTTCGACGCTGACCGCGACACCGCACGAGGCTAGGCAGTACCGGCAGAAGGTGAACACGGTCTGCGTATCCGTCCCGAGATCACCCACGCTGTCGAGCGTGACACTTGTGCCCGTTTTTGTATAGCGTCATCGGCATGGCCGACTCGGGCGATCGACTGCGAGACATCCGTGAGCTGCGCGGCGACGCCGATGCGTACCGCGACGAGCTGTACCGCCGCTGGACCGGCCTGCTCAGCTACCGCTACATCGGGCGCAAGCACTCCTCGATGGACCTCGGGGATGTCGACAACACCGTCAGCATCCGCCGGGACATGCGCAACGAGGCGGGCGGAATCATGGTTGCGCCACTCGCCATCTCATCACCGGAGGGCTGTCAGACCGACATGGTCGCGGTGCCCAATCCGGTCATCGCGTCGGTGCAGATCGTCGACCCCGGCTATGACGTCAGCCGCGTCGAGATCGTCGAGTCCGGCATCGTGCACCAGGGCCGGACGATGGGTTACGGACGCTGCAAAATCGTCGACGCCGACAACCCGGACCGGGTCGTCGCGTTCAACGAAGGCCAGGGTGCCGTCATCGGAATTCCGCCGGAAGGCCTTGGCCGGATGGATGTTTCGGGCACCGAGCTGGTGATCGAAGACTCACCCGACCTGCCGCCGCTGTGGGCGGCTTTCGGCGCTCATCGGCGCGACGACGGTCACTGGGTGCTGCCACCGCTCAGCGCCGAATACGCCTCGCCGGATGCGGCCCTGCACATCGGGCCCCAGCACGTGGTCCTGGAAACCGCGGCCATCGACCTGGCCGCCGACGTCGCCGGCACAAGGAAGCTACAGGTGATCAGCTGGCATGTGATGTTCATGTCCCGCGGCAAGGTGGGCCCGTTCCGGGTTGAGGGCACCGCGCATCCCGGCCCCGGACGCGTCGGGGTACGCATGCTGTTGCACGACGAGGGCAACGGGGACAAGGCCGTGACGTCGGCCGCGGCGGTGTTCGACGTCGTGCGCTGACGCGGCGAGCGCGACGCTGACGCGGCGAGCGCGCGTGTCTGCACGGTGACACGCCGTCGGAGCTGTACCTAAGCGGACGCTCGCGCCGGGGTGTGCGCGCGGAGGATCACACCGAAGTCAGCGCTTCGTCCTTTTCGGAGTCCTTCTTGGCGTGCGCTCCCGTCGGCGTGGGCCAGGGGGAGGGGACCGGACGCTGCCGGACGCGTTGCGGCCACCAGAACCACTTACCCAGCAGGGCCGCGATCGAGGGTGTCATCAGTGACCGCACGATCAGGGTGTCGAACAGCAGGCCCAGGCCGATCGTGGTGCCAACCTGGCCGATCACGATCAGTTCGCTGACCGCCATCGTCATCATCGTGAATGCGAACACGAGCCCAGCCGACGTCACCACCGACCCGGTGCCGCCCATCGCCCGGATGATGCCGGTGTTGAGGCCGGCGTGGATCTCTTCCTTGAAGCGGGAGACCAGCAGCAGGTTGTAGTCGGCGCCGACCGCCAGCAGGATGATGACCGACATAGCGAGCACCATCCAGTGCAGTTCGATACCGATCAGATGCTGCCAGATGAGCACTGAAAGCCCGAAAGATGCTCCCAGCGAAAGCAATACGGTACCCACGATCACCGCCGAGGCCACCACGCTGCGCGTAAGGACCAGCATGATGATGAAAATCAAGCACATGGAAGCGATTCCGGCGATCAACAAGTCGTAGTTGCTGCCGTCCCGCATGTCCTTGAAGGTGGCCGCGGTGCCGCCGAGCAGGATCTTGGAGCCCTCCATCGGCGTGCCCTTGAGCGACTCGTAGGCGGCCTTCTTAATGGCGTCGATATGCGAAATGCCTTCTGCGGACATCGGATCGCCGTCGTGGCTGATGATGAACCGCACCGCGTGGCCGTCGGGAGATATGAAGTTCTTCATACCCTTCTTGAACTCCGCGTTCTCGAAAGTCTCCGGCGGCAGGTAGAACGAGTCGTCGTTGCGCGACGCGTCGAACGCCCTACCCATCGCCGATGAGTCGCGTTGCGCACGCTGCTGCTGTTCCAGCAGACCCTTCTGGGTCGAATACATGGTCAGCATCATCGTTTTCATGTTCTTCATGTTCTGGATCATCTCGGGCATCAGCGCCACCATCCGCGGCATCAGGGTGTCGAGGTGATCCATGATCGGCATCAAGCTCTGGATGTCATCGGTCATCAGATCGACGCCATCGAGCGCGTCGAAGACGGACCGCAACGACCAGCACACCGGGATGTCGAAGCAGTGCTTCTCCCAGTAGAAGTAGGCACGGATGGGGCGGAAGAAATCCTCGAAATCCGCCATGTGATCCCGCAATTCGGCGACATCGAGCGTCATTGCGTGCATCTTGCCGACCATGATGTGCATGTCGTTGGCCATCTGAGTGGTGATGTCCTGCATCTGCACCATGCTGTCGATGGT
Organism: Mycobacterium asiaticum; assembly: GCF_001673365.1. Taxonomy (GTDB): domain Bacteria; phylum Actinomycetota; class Actinomycetes; order Mycobacteriales; family Mycobacteriaceae; genus Mycobacterium; species Mycobacterium asiaticum_A. The sequence goes on along the minus strand of NZ_LZLS01000092.1, from coordinate 21,482 downwards.
CGTCTGCATCTCATCGGACTGCTTGAGCATGTCGGCGATCTGATCTTCTTGGTACTTCTGCGTCATCTGCTGGCTGACGCCTTGCATGCTGATCTGGAACGGAATCGAGGTGTGTTCGATCGGCTTGCCTTCGGGGCGGGTAATCGCCTGCACCCGACTGATTCCCGGAACCCGGAAGATTGCTTTGGCAATCTTGTCGATCACCAGGAAGTCCGCGGAATTGCGTAGATCGTGGTCACTTTCGATCATCAACAACTCGGGATTCATCCGAGCCTTGGAGAAGTGCCGGTCGGCGGCTGCGTAGCCGGCGTTGGCCGGCAAATCATCGGGTAAGTAGTTGCGGTCGTTGTAGTTGGTCCGATACCCGGGCAGGGTGAGCAGGCCGACAAGTGCGATCCCGATGGTCATGACCAGGATCGGCCCGGGCCAGCGCACGACGGCGGCACCGACCTTGCGCCAGCCGCGAATCCGCTGTGCGCGCTTGGGTTCGAGTGTCTGACGGAAGCGCGAGGCCACCGAGATGACCGCGGGACCCAGCGTCAGCGCCGCGAGGACAACGACCACCATGCCGATGGCCAGTGGGACGCCCAACGTCTGGAAGTACGGCAGGTTGGTGAAATGCAGGCAGAACGTCGCACCCGCGATCGTCATGCCCGAGCCGAGCACCACGTGTGCGGTGCCGTGGAACATGGTGTAGTAGGCGTCTTCTCGGGATTCTCCGACGGCTCTGGCTTCCTGATATCGGCCGATCAAGAAGATCGCATAGTCGGTTGCGGCCGCAATGGCCAACGTGACCAACAGGTTCGTGGCGAAGGTGGAGAGGCCGATGACTTGGTGATAACCGAGGAAGGCGACCACGCCGCGAGCGGCGGCCAGTTCGAACACCACCATCCCCAGCGTGAGCAGCACCGTGACGATCGAGCGGTAGACCATCAGCAGCATTGCGATGATCACGACGAAGGTTGCTCCCGTGATCACTTGCAGACTGCGGTCACCGGCCAGATGCTGGTCGGCCTCCAAAGCCGACGGGCCGGTGACGAAGGCCTTGACACCATTGGGCGGCGTCACGCTTTCGACGATGTGCTGGACCGCCTCAACCGAGTCGTTGGCCTTTGACTCGCCCATGTTTCCGACGAGATAGACCTGGACGTAGGCGGCCTTGCCGTCGTTGCTCTGGGCACCCGCGCCGGTAAGCGGATCGCTCCAAAAGTCCTGAACGTGCTCGACGTGGTCTTTGTCAGCCTCGAGCTTCTTGACGATCTGGTCGTAGAAGGCATGCGCGTCGGCGCCGAGTGCATTTTGGCCCTCCAGCACGATCATCACCGAGCTGTTGGACTTGTACTCCTTGAAGACCTCACCGACGCGCTTGGTGGCGATGACGGATTGGGCGTCGTCGGGGCTCATCGAGACCGAGCGCATCTTCCCGACTTCGTCCAGCTGCGGGACGACGACGTTGAGTACCGCGATCAGCGCGATCCAGCCGATGATGACGGGAACGGCGAATTTGCGCAGGAAGTGTGGGATGGCAGGGCGCGCAGCGTGTTTGGGGATGGGCGCGGTGTCGGCGTTGTCGGGCCGGGCGGGTTCGGTGATCGTGCTCATGCGGATTTCACCAAGCAGGAGGTCAGGGCGTGCACGCCGTGGGAGATTTGCTCGTCTTTGACTTCGTCGTCGACGGTGATGCGACAGCCGAGGTAATTGCCGTCGCTCTGCGCCGAAATGTTCGGGAAGACCGAAGGTGCGGTCGTGCTCAGCACCAGGGTCCAGGGCAGCGGCGTGTCGTCACGGCGCTGCGGTTCTGCACTGAGGTCCAGGTAGTTCACGTTCGCGTGCGACGCGGAGCCAAAGACCTCGTACTTGACGACCTTGGGTTTGAAGGGTTTGGAGTCGTCGACTTTCGGACTGGTGAGGGTGTCGGCATTCTCAGCGACGAAGAACGACTTGACCCGGTGCACGGTGAATCCACCGATCGCCACCACCGCCACGATCAGCAGCGGCAACCAGGCATCGCGCACAATCCTTGCCATCTGCACCTAGGTGATCCTTTGCGCTACAAAGTCTTCGATGTTTTCGAACATCAATTGCGGGGGTTGGGGCAGAGCCCCTTTTCGAGGCCCGTTTCGCGAGTCGAACCTGGCTGTGATTTCCGGCCGGGTTTTTCGCTGTGTGGTTCGGCTCGCGAGAAAAGAGCGCCGGACCATCAGTACATGATCTGCATATTTTGCAGATCATGCAAGTTCATGTGTTTTCGGTCACGCCGTTATCCCGAAAAAATGCTGTTGACCAGTGCGGCAGCCCGCTCGACGTAGGGCATCGGCGTGTCGTCGGCGTCCTCAGGTTCGCTGCTCGACCACCGTTCGATGCCCGAACGCACGGCCGTCAACGCCAACGCGGCAATCAGCGCTGCAATCTCGTCGTCGGACGGCATCCCCTGGCGTTTGGCGACGATGTCGGTCAACTGCGTCTGAAAACGTTCGAGGTCCGCCAGGAATGCCGCCAAGACCGCCGGGGTGGTTTTCGCCAGGTCGAGCATGCAAACCGCCTGTTCACGCTGCGGGGGCATGTCCCGCAGATGGTGGGCAGCCAAGGTGATCAACTCGGCCAGAACCGCCGAATACGGGGCAGGTCCGGCGGCGACGAAATCGGCGGCCAACTCGGCCGGCAGGTCCGAGGGACCGTAGGCGATGGCGGCTTCCTTGTTGGGGAAGTAGTTGAAGAAAGTGCGGGTGGAGATACCCGCCTGGACGCAGATTTCCTCGATGGTGACCTTGTCCCAACCCCTGGCTTGCGCCAGGCGCACGGCGGCACCGCGGATGTCCGCGCTGGTCTGCCGGCGGCGACGTTCGCGCAGACCTAACTGATTGGCCATGCCTCCCATATTTGCATGGAATGCACACATTGCACGCAAATCATGGATGCGGGGGGCTCCGGCTACCGCTTGCCCCAGTCCCACGGCGGCGTCGTCAGCAAACTCTGGCCCGTGATGCGGGTCTCGCCAAAATCCTTGTACAGTTCGATCTCCGCGGTGTCCGCGCTGTCGAGGAATTCGAGCAGCGAACGGGAGTGCGTGACGACGATGACCTGGGTATGGTCGGCCGCGACGCGGATCAGCGAAGCCAGCGGGCCGACCAGGCTGGGGTGCAATGACGTTTCCGGTTCGTTGAGCACCATCAGTGACGGCCGTTGCGGGCTGAGCAAAGCGGCGGCCCACAGCAGGAATCGCAGTGTGCCATCGGACAATTCGGCCGCGCGCAGTGGCCGCAGCATGCCGCGCTGGTGCAGCTGCAGGTCGAACAGACCGCTGTTGACGTCGACGGAGACGGTGGCACCGTCGAACGCGTCGGCGACGATTCGGCTCAGGTCGTCGAATCCCGCCTCGATGATCGTCTGGATGGCCGCGGCCAAGTCGGCGCCGTCATCGGAGAGCACCGGAGTGCGGGTGCCGACCTGCGGTAGTCGCGCGGGTGCGGCGGCGTCAACCCTGAAGCCGTCGTAGAAGCGCCACCCCCGGAGCCTTTCGCGCACGGCGGCAAGCTCTGGAAGTGCTTGCGGGTGCGCATATTCGGCCAGCACGCTGCGGTAGGACGGCAAGTTTCGGCACAGCTCGTCGAACCCACCGCCGAAATCGCTACTGACTTCGGCGAATTCGCGGGTGCGACGCACCAACGTGGTGGCGCGCCGCAGCACCGGGCCGACGAACAATGCCTCCCGCTTGATCTCCGGGTCGCGGGTGAAGGCAGTCAGGCATTCCGAGGTCTGAGGTACGCCGAGGTCGACCAGATAGCCGAAATCATCTGCGGCGAAACCGAGTTCGAGCGAAACCGGGCGAGTGCGCACGGTGCCCTGTGTCTTGCCTTGCTTGCGTGCGCCGCCCAGCTGCTCGGGCCCGGCCCACAGCACCGACTCCAGCCCGCCCTCGCGCGCGAGCGAGCCGATCACTTCGCCACGGCCGCAATCGGCCAGCAGGCGCAGCGCGCGGTACACCGACGATTTCCCGGTGCCGTTGGCGCCGGTGACCACGGACAGCCGGCCCAGCGGCAGCACGATCTCGCGCAGGGAGCGGTAGCCGCGCACCGCGATCGTCTGCAACATGGAGCTGACTCTATCGGCGGGTGCCGACAGGTCCCGAACTAGCGGTGTGGCAACGTTATTCGAGGCGCGCTAGTTGTTGGCGATTGTCCTGCCACCGGGTGTGGTGAAGTCGATGTAGATGGGTTGGTCAAAGAACGGTTTGAACCCGGTGTTCATCAGGCCTGACGAAATGACCGTCGGCTTGTATTGCGTTGAGTTGAATTCATACAGCATGTCTGGGCCGGCCTCGGTTGTGTAGAACTGGTAATTGCCCGCCGGCAGGCTCGAGGCGCCGCCAATCGCAGCCGACGGCATGGTGCCATACACGCCGCCAGAGTCGATGATCGATGGGACCGGTATGCGAGTCGCGCCGTTATCTGTCGACATCCACAGGGTGGTGATCGGAGATCCGCCGGGAACGACGAAGTTCTGCGGCCCCGGGTTGGGGCCGAAGTGCAACTTCTCGTTGTACATGTCAATGAGCACGCCCTGGTTGAGGTTGCCCGGCAATGCCAGGTTTGGAATGCTCGGGCCCGGTCCGACCGCGTTCGGGCCGACGCCCAACACGCCGTCCACACCGGCGGATGCGAAGTAAGCATCGAACGGGGTGGTGAACGGGTTCTTCAAGAACTCGGTGAAGTAGGCGTTGATGGCAAATGGAGTCGTCGGGAGCGAGAACAGGACGACATTGACGTTGGTGGGCGCGGTGACGATGCCGTTTCCGAAGTCCACCGTCGTCGGCCAGCTGGCGTAGATGTAGGTCAGGCCACCGCTGTAGCCGCTGATGTTGATCCCGGTCGGAATGCCCATCCGCAGCAAACCGGGCAGCCCGCCGACATCTTGGGGTTGAAGAACCAGCCCGGCGGACCCGGTGTCGACCAGGATGGGGGCCGAGGGTCCGCCGTTGACCGACATATTGACCACCGGCTCGGTGCCAACCAGGGTCGGCATCGCAACGCTCCTGCCGTCCCAACCGGCGCCGCTGAAACCGTGATTGCCAAAGATCGCGCCGCCGTGCCCGCCGGTGCCGCCATACCCGCGCGGTAAGGCCAAATTGTCGGTAAGGCCGCCGGGGCCGCCATTGCCACCCGAACCCAGCAGGTAGGCCACCCCGCCGGCACCGCCTGCCCCGCCTAAACTGCCTCCGACGCCCCCAGGCCCGGCGTTGCCGTAGAGCCATCCGCCGTTCCCACCGGCCCCGCCGGTCGCGGTGGCCCCGGCACTACCACCGGCTCCTCCGTTGCCGATAAGTCCGGCCGAGCCGCCATTCCCACCAGGCACCCCCGCACCAGACTGGGAATAACCGGCGCCGCCGCTGCCCCACAAAATCCCGCCGGCCCCGCCGTTCGGACTCGCGGCCGTCCCCGCCGCTCCGTCACCGATCAGCGGACGTCCCAACAGCAACTGGGTAGGCGCGTTGATCACACCTAGTACGCCGTCAAGCAGCGGCACGCTGGCTGCTGCCTCGGCCGTCGCATACGACCCCGCCGCCGAACCCAGCAGCAGCTGAAACTGCTGCTGAAACGCGCTGAGCTGGGTGTTCAGAGCCTGATATTCGCGACCGAATCCGGAGAACAGCGCTGCGACCGCGGTCGAGACCTCGTCAGCTGCGGCGGTGGCGATGCCAGTGGTCGGAAGGGCCGCGGCGGCATTGGCCGCGTTCAACGCCGAACCGATGCTTTCCAGATCCGCTGCCGCCGCCGTCACCCAGTCGGGAGCCACGGCTAGAAACGACACTTTGCCCCCTCCACGTCAAACAGCGTGCTGCACGCCGAGCACCAAGCGTATCCAGTTCCCGTCCCGGCATTTGGCCTTTTGGCACACCGGTACACGCGACATCAAAAATTCACATGAACCGCTGCCACCGGGCTACAGGGCCGCCAGGATCGCTTCCACCCTGTCGCGCGCGTCGCCGAACAGCATGGCGGTGTTTTCGCGGAAGAACAGCGGGTTCTGCACGCCGGCGTAGCCGGACGCCATGGACCGCTTGAACACGATGACGTTGTCGGCTTCCCAGACCGTCAGGACCGGCATGCCAGCGATGGGGCTGCCCGGGTCCTCGGCCGCGGCCGGGTTGACGGTGTCATTGGCACCGATGACCAGCACCACCGCGGTGTCGGAGAAGTCGTCGTTGATCTCGTCCATTTCCAGCACGATGTCGTAGGGGACCTTCGCCTCGGCCAGCAGCACGTTCATGTGGCCGGGCAGGCGGCCCGCGACGGGGTGGATACCGAACCGGACCTCGACGCCGCGCGCCCGCAGCTTGCGGGTCAAGTCGGCCACGGGGTTCTGGGCCTGCGCGACGGCCATCCCGTAGCCCGGCGTGATGATCACCGAATCGGCCGAACCCAGCATCTCGGCAACGCTTTCGGCGGTGATTTCCCGGTGCTCGCCGTAGTCCTTGTCGTCAGACGGGCCGGCCTCGATGCCGAAGCCGCCGGCGATCACCGAGATGAACGACCGGTTCATCGCCTTGCACATGATGTAGGACAGGTAGGCACCGGACGAGCCGACCAGGGCGCCGGTGATGATGAGCAGGTCATTGCTGAGCAGGAAGCCGGAAGCGGCCGCCGCCCAGCCGGAGTAGCTGTTCAGCATCGAAACCACGACGGGCATGTCGCCGCCACCGATGGACGCGACCAGATGCCAGCCGAGCAGGAGAGCGAGCGCGGTGACCGCGGCCAGGAGCCAGATCGTCGGGTTGATCACGAACCAGACGGTGAGCGCACCGAAGAGCACCAGCGCACCGACGTTGAGGAAGTTCTTGCCCGGCAACATCATCGGACTCGAACTGATCCGGGCCGACAACTTCAGATTCGCCACGATTGAACCGGTGAAGGTCACCGCCCCGATGAAGACCCCGATGACGACCTCGGCCGAGTGGATCCCGGCCAGCCCTTCGGCTTGAAGTTTGGCGGCCTCGACGCCACCGGGATTGTTCTCGACGTCCAGGTAGCCGTTCCAGCCGACCAGCACCGCGGCCAGACCGACGAAGGAGTGCAGTAGCGCGATCAGTTCGGGCATGCCGGTCATCTCGACCACCCGGGCACGCCACAAGCCAATTGCGGCCCCGACGGCCACGGCGCCGATCAGCAGCGCCACTCCCAGTGGCTCGATGCGGCGATCGACGGCCAGCGCGATGGTCGCGACCAGCGCTACCGCCATGCCGAAGGTGCCGAAAAGGTTCCCGGCTCTTGATGTTTCGTGCTTGGACAGCCCGGCCAGCGCCAGGATGAAAAGCAGGGCCGCGACGACGTAGGCAGCGGTGGCGGCGGTTTCTACGGTGAACAAGAAAGGATCCTTCGCTTAGGTGCGCAGGCTCAGCTGCGGGAGAACATGGCCAGCATTCGTCGTGTCACCGCGAAGCCGCCGAAGATGTTGATGCTGGCCAGCAAGATCGCCACGCCCGACACCACGGTTACCGCGAGGTCGTGGCGGCCGATCTGCAGCAGGGCGCCCAGCACGATGATTCCGGAGATGGCGTTGGTCACCGACATCAGCGGTGTGTGCAGCGCGTGGTGGACGTGGCCGATCACGTAATAGCCGATCACGATGGCCAGCGCGAAGACCGTCAGGTGCACTTGCAGCGCGGCTGGGGAGATCGCGACGAGCACGAACAGCAGAGCGGCCGCCACCAGGGTGGTGCTCAGTCGCCGCTTGGTGGACATCTTCGCCTTGGGGTGTGACTCCTTGGCCGGTGCGGCGGCCGCCGCCGGTACGGCCGGGGTTGCCGATACCTGCACGGGTGGGGGAGGCCAGGTGGATTCGCCATTGCGGACGACGGTGATCGACCGCTGCACGACGTCGTCGAAGTCCAGGACGAGTTGACCGTCCTTCTCCGGGGTCATCAACTTGAGCAGGTTGACCAGGTTCGTGCCATACAACTGGGAGGACTGGGCCGGTAACCGTCCGGCCAGGTCGGTGTAGCCGATGATCGTCACGTCGTTGTCAGTGACCACCACCTGGTCTTTCACGGTGCCTTCGACGTTGCCGCCGTTGGCGGCGGCCATGTCGACGATGACGCTGCCCGGCGTCATCGCGGCGACCATGTCCGCGGTGATGATCCGCGGCGCGGGTTTACCCGGGATCAGTGCGGTGGTGACGATGATGTCGACGTCCTTGCTCTGCTCGGCGTACAGCTGGGCCTCGCGAGCCTTGTAGTCGTCGCTCATCTCCTTGGCGTATCCGGTGCTGGATACCTCTGTTTCGGTGGAGTCGATCGAAATATATTCGCCGCCAAGGGATTTGACCTGATCGGCGACCTCGGGGCGGGGGTCGGTAGCGCGCACGATGGCGCCCAGGCTGCCCGCCGCTCCGATCGCCGAAAGGCCCGCTACCCCCGCTCCCACGACGAGCACCTTGGCAGGCGGGACCTTGCCCGCGGCGGTCACCTGACCGGTGAAGAACCGGCCGAAAGCGTGTGCCGCCTCGATCACGGCTCGGTAGCCGGCGATGTTGGCCATCGACGACAAGACGTCCAGCGACTGGGCCCGGGAGATACGAGGCACCGCATCCATCGCCAGCACCGTGATCGGACGGGTCGACAACTTCTCGACAAGGTCGGGGTTCAGCCCGGGGGAGATGAGGCCGACAATGGTCGCCCCCTCCTTGGCCGCGGCGATCTCGTCGTCGTTGGGTGCGTTCACCTTCAATATGATGTCGGCGTTCCAGGTCTGATCAAACGACCCGATTTCGGCGCCGGCCTCGACGTATGCGTCGTCCAAGAAGCTCGCGGCGGCACCGGCCTCGGATTCGACGACCACCGAGTAGCCGAGCTTGATGAGCTGCCCGACGGTCTGCGGCGTGGCGGCGACGCGAGTCTCACCGGGTGAGGACTCGCGTGGTATTCCGATGATCACTTGCGTGGGGTCCGTTCGGTTGGTTGAGCGCAGGGGGGATGCGCGTCTGCGTTCACAAATCGCCGCAAAGCCTACGGCACAGTAGCCATACCTAAGAAAACAGAATGAGTCATCACACACTGGCCTCGTCGAAGTTGCGCACCTCGCTGTGTAGCGGTCCGATAGCGTTGCCCCGGTGTCTGCGATACCGGTCATCGCGCTCACGGGTCATCTCGGCGCAGGCAAGACCACGCTGCTTAACCACCTGCTGCGTAGCCCTGGGACGCGCATCGGCGTCGTCGTCAACGACTTCGGCGAACTCAACGTCGACGCGGGGCTGGTCGCGGGCCAGATCGACGAGCCCGCATCGATCGCCGGCGGATGTATCTGCTGCCTGCCCGACGACGGAGGCCTCGACGACGCCCTTGCCAAGCTCGCCGACCCGGCACGCCGGCTCGATGCCATCCTCGTCGAAGCTAGCGGCCTGGCCGACCCGGTGGCGATTGCGCGCATCATCGGATTCAGCAAGCTATCCGGGGTCCGGCCCGGCGGCCTCGTCGACGTCATCGACGCCGCGAACCACTTCGACACCGTCGACCGCACCGACCTGCCGCCCGCACGGTACGGCGCAGCGTCGCTGATCGTGGTCAACAAGCTCGACCGGGTGCCCGAAGCTCAACAGCCCGAAATCCTGCAACGTGTCAAAGAGCGAGTGGCGCAACGTAACCCGCGCGTGCAGGTGGTGGGCACCACGGGTGGCCGGATCGATCCCGCGCTGTTGTTCGACGCGACTGAGTCGGTTGAGGAACAGGCGGGTCAACTTTCGTTTCGAGAGTTGTTGGTCGAGTCCGACGAACCACACGATCACGTCCACGCCGACGCCGTCACCGTCCGCAGCGCCGGTTGTGTCGACCTCGACGCGCTTTTTGACCTACTCGAACAGCCACCTTCTGGTGTCTTCCGATTGAAAGGCGTGGTGGCGGTGCAGCACGGCGCGTCTGTCAAGACCTACGTCGTCAACTTGGTGGGCGATGCGATCCACGTCGGCAAGGCGCCACCGCACCTGGCGAACACTCTGGTGGCGATCGGCATGCATCTGGACGTGACGGCCGTGCGCGAACGCCTGGATCGCGTCGTGCGGTCAGGCGCCGCGCCCGCATCGGCGTCCGCGCTGCGCCGGCTGCAGCGGTACCGGCGGCTCAGCGGCTGAGGGTCGGTCCGGCAAGATACGTCCCGATGTCATCCTCACTGGGCGCCGTGCTTGCCACCCTCGAGTTGGAGCAAGTCGAGAACTGGCGTTTCGTCGGACAGCAATTGCCCGCACCGGCCAACCACATCCTGGGCGGTCATATCTCGGCGCAGGCCCTGCTGGCAGCTAGTCATACCGCGCCGGGTCGGGCACCTCACAGTGTCCACACCTACTTTCTGCGGCCGGGGGATTCTCGTCGGCCGGTGGAGTTCGAGGTGGTCGACCTTCAAGAAGGACGGACGTTCTCCGCACGGCGGGTCACCGCACGCCAGGACGACAAGATCCTGATGGAGGCCATGTCTTCGTTCAAAGTCGCCGATCCCGCGTCCGCTCAGGTCACCTACCAGCCGCAGATTCCGCAGGTGCCCGCACCGGAGGCGTTACCGTGGGCGGCCCCGCACCTTGCCGAGTCCGACGAGAAAACCAGGGGACGGTGGGCAAGCCTGCGTTGGTTCGAGCGCCGCATTATCGACACCGAGATCGCGCCGCCGGCGCGGTCGCCGATGTGGGTGCGCCCGGACGGCACGGTCCCCGACGACCCGGTGCTCAGCGCAAGTCTGGTGGCCTACCTGTCGGCGGTGACGCTGACCGAGCCGGCTTTCACCGCCCGCGGCGGCGTAGGTGAATCGGCGCAACGCGACCATTCGGTGTGGTTTCACGCGCCGGCATTGCTATCGGATTGGCTTCTCTACCAACGGTCTTCACCCAGTAGCGCCGATTCACTCGCGCTGGCGAACGGAACGATGTTCAACCGCAACGGGGACCTGGTGTGCACGGTGCGACAAGAGATGTACTTTCCGCCGCACCGCAACTAGATCCGCGGTTCACTGGCGAAGATCACGATTGGGCACTAGTTTGCTCTCGTGATGTTCTCAGCTGCTCGTGCAGTCACTCGCTGGTTCACCCCGTTGCTTGCCGTTGCGGCCCTTGTCGGCGTAGGTCTGGTTAGCCACCCGACGGCCGCCCCGTCGATGCGACTGGTGGATGCGTCCAACCCGCTCGAGGGACAGTCCTTCTACGTCGACCCCGCCTCAGCCGCCATGGGCGCCGCGCGCAGCGCCGGTAGTCCGCAGCTGACCGCTATCGCCAACACCCCGCAGGCTTACTGGCTCGACCACGCCTTTTCGGCCGGTTCGGTCGGTGGCACGGTCGCCAGGTACGCCGGCGCCGCGCAGGCTGCCGGCAGCATGCCTATCTTCGCCCTGTATGGAATCCCGCATCGCGACTGCGGCAGTTATGCCTCCGGTGGGTTTGCCTCCGGCGCCGACTACCGCGGCTGGATCGACGGTATTGCCAGCGGCCTGGGCGGTTCGCCGGCGGTGATCATCGTCGAACCCGACGCGCTCGCAATGGCCGACTGCCTCTCGGCCGACCAACGCCAAGAGCGGTACGACCTGATCCGCTACGCGGTTGACACCCTGACCCGCGATCCCGCTGCTGCTGTCTACGTCGACGGCGGACACTCGCGCTGGGTGAGTGCCGAGGAGATCTCCAACAGGCTCAACCAGGCCGGTGTCGGCCGGGCGCGCGGCTTCAGCCTCAACGTGTCCAACTTCTTCACCACCGATGAGGAAATCGGCTACGGCGAAGCGGTTTCGGGAATGACCGGCGGTGCGCACTACGTGATCGACACCGGTCGCAACGGCGTCGGACCCGCGCCCGACTCTGCGCTGAGCTGGTGCAACCCCAGCGGTCGCGCGTTGGGCACCCCGCCCACCACGGCTACCGCGGGAGCGCATGCCGACGCCTACCTGTGGATCAAGCGTCCCGGCGAATCGGATGGGTCTTGCAATGGTGGTCCCGCGGCGGGTCGCTTTGTCAGCCAGTACGCCATCGATCTGGCAGCCAACGCGGGGCAGTAGGAGCTTTCGATCTCCTTCTTTCAGCGGTAGCTTTTGAGCCAGCGTTGAAGGAGGGCAGGGTGAAAATCTCCTTAGTTGCTGCGGCGACTGTGGTGCTGGGGGCGTGCGCGCTACCGCTCGCTCCGATGGCCTACGGCGGAGTCGGCATCGCGCCGGTGCCGGCGGCGCCATGCAATCTGCCAACTTCGAAGGGCCTGATCGTCTGGTTGCACGTGCCCGGAGCGCCGGACAGCGCTCGCGCGATGAACGAGTCTGACTTGTACAACTGCCGCCCCACGCTCGAAACCTGGCGGGCCGGGCAGCCGTCTGGGCCGGGCTACTGTTCCAAGATCGCGTGGTTTGTCGACAACCCGACCTACGCAGTCAACGTTTCGCCCGCGGCGCCGTTGAACAAAGTCATCGACCAAGTGGGCGACTGCTGAGTTGGTTTGGTCGCGCCTGGCGCATTGAACTGAATCATCCTGCACCGCAGAGGCATTCGTCACAGTGACGTTTACGTTTCGGTCGCACGTCGTGTGGCGGGGCACATGGATGTGTGGTGGGACGGCGCGCGTCGGCACGAGGGCAACGCTACTTAGACGAGTTAGACGCGCAATCTTTGACCGGTCAGATCGACAGTGCCCTAAAGCGCCTTGACGCTACCGACGACGCGGAAGTCGCCGCTGTAGCCGTCGGACACCGGCTTTTGGATGCAATGGACGACGAGTGGTGATCAGCCGAGCTGAGCTCTACTGGGCAGATCTGGGAGCGCCATCCGGTAGCCGACGGGCAAAGCGCCGTCCCGTCCTGGTGATCGAGTCTGATCCATACAACGCCAGCCGCCTTGCGACGGTGATCGCCACGGTGATCACGTCGAACACAGCTTTGGCGGCGATGCCGGGAAACGTGTTCCTGCCCGCCGTAGCGACGGGACTCCCGCACGACTCAGTCGTCAATGTCACCGCACTCGTCACACTCAACAAGACAGACCTGTCGGACCGGATCGGTGACCTACCGGCCAACATCATGGGCGAAGTTGATCGGGGACTCCGACGCGTGCTGAATCTCTGACGTGCCGGACCTCAATGTAACTCGCCACCCGCAACTGGTAATGGTGCGTGCTCGGCATGTGCGAGTTGGCATAGGGGAGCGGATGCGGCCGGGTTTTCAGTCGTCGCGAGATGGCTCGGGGCCAGTGGCGCCCAGGTCTATAGGCCTTGATTACAGCCTGCGGCTGGCTTGTATTTAGGGCTAATATGGTGATATGCGGATTTTGTCGATCTCGAAGATGAAAGACAAGCTCAACGAGTATGTCGACGCGGTCGCCCAAACGCAGGATCAGATCACGATCACCAAGAACGGAGCGCCGGCGGCGGTGCTCGTTGGCGTCGAGGAGTGGGAATCGCTCCAGGAGACGCTGTACTGGCTTTCCCAGCCCGGCATCAAGGAATCGATCGCCGAGGCAGACGCCGACATTGGCGCTGGGCGCACGTACGGTGAGCACGAAATCCGCGCCGAGTTCGGCGTGCCTCGGCACGCCGACTAATGCAGCCGTGGTTTACACGGTTCGGTTCACCGGCACCGCCCGGCGTGACCTGCACAAGCTGCCGCCGCGCGTGCTCTCGGCCGTGATTGAGTTCGCATTCGGCGAGCTGGCGCACGAACCGCGCCGCGTCGGTAAACCACTGCGGCGTGAACTAACCGGACTGTATAGCGCCCGGCGCGGCCCGTACCGCCTGTTGTACCGGATCGATGAGGATCACTCACTGGTGTTGATTCAGCGAGTCGATCATCGCGCGGACGTTTACAGGCGCTGACCCGCAGCCTTGGGTCGATAGCGAAGCCGCGCACAGTCACGCGTCAATTGCCCAGCGGCACACACTAATTCGTCACAGTGACGTTCATGTGCACAGCCAGCGGGCAGGGAGTGAGCCAGTGTGAAGTAAACCTGCTGGCTGGAGCTGAGCGCCATTCCCATCTCGTCACCTAACGGTGAAATTCGGCTATTGGCCGATGCCATAGGAGGTGGGAGCGCCTGTCAGCTGCGCCGACACCGCAATCTGTCCGATCCGGAACTTGTTGAGAGCGCGGCGAAGCTGTCAACTGGGCACTCTCATGTAGTCGTGGACGAAGTGGACCGGCCTTGTCCACAAATACCTGATAGTGCCGGATACTGTCCAGCGAAACCTGAGAGTGCTGGGCGTGCAACTCTATTCGATAGCTGCTGCAGACCGCGGCGGTGTCCGCGCCCGTGGGGCGAATTGCTAACACCAGGCCAGCCTGTCTCAGTAAGCGGCCACGATGCTGTCGCCTTTCAGAGTGCGCGAAGATGGTTCGTGGGGGTTGGCTGGAAGGGATTCTTCGACGGAGACGCTGCGCCGGCTATCTCCGCAATCCGCTCCTCTGTGAATCCCTTCGCCTTGAGCGCATCGCCGATGCGTGTCGGAAACTCGGGACGCTCGCTCGGGAGAAACTCGCTCCCCGGCTCATTCGTTTTCCAGCCACGAGCGTTCATCATCTTGTAGAACCGCGTCCGCTCCTCAGCAGTGACCACCTTGAGCCCATAGGCGCGTTCGAGGAGTGCTTGCATCGAAACCCCCCATTCCCGTTTTAATGCTGCCAGCGTGCCGAGATCGACCTTCCTCAACTCAGGTCGTATCTCATCGAGGGGCATCAAAAGTTCAGCGGCGAAGCGGTTGGCCTCGCCTTCCATATCCTCGGTTGCGATGTTCGAGTGCAGCACCAAGTGGCCGAGTTCGTGAGCCTTGGTGAGACGTTTACGGTCTGGCGGGGCGTTCGCGTTGATCAACATCACAGGGTGGTCGCCGACCCATTGCGACAGCCCATCGATCCGATGCGTACCGAAGTCCTCCTCGAAAACGAGCACCCCTGCACCTTCGAGCCACCGGGTTAAGTTGACGACGGGGCCCAATGGCATCCGCCACTGTGCACGAATCAATCGTGCCGCATGTTGCGCAGGCACATCTTCGGGATCGAATGTTGGAACGTGTTGTTCGCTCATGATCGAGACCTGCTCGAAGAGGAACGACGCGTGTACCCGGAGCAAGTTCAGCCGGGCTTCCATTTGGCGCCATAAGGAAGCTTTAGTGGTCTTTTGCCGACGCATATGGGCGTCGACGCCCAGTGCTCCACGGAAACGGTTGCCATGGGTAAGGAGCTGCTCGGTAACTCCGAGAGCGTTAGCCAGGGCAGCGATTGTCTCCCGTTCTGGCTCGCGATCACCGGCCTCGTAGCGATTGATGGTGGGTTGCGTGGCTCCCACCATGTCGGCGAGTTCGGATTGGGTCAGCCCCCGCGCTTTCCGAGCGATCGCGAGCACATCTCCCAATCCGCTCATGGCGTGCCCGCTTCTCCTTTGTCGTCATCGACCTCGCTTGCAAGATCTCCCAGGTCGATCGTCGGCAGATTCGGCTCAATCGGCGTCCAAGTCACCTTCTCGCCCTCGGCAGGCTCGCTCAATTCGATGGCCCATATGACGTTATCGCTCCCGTCCCGCAGCGAGACAACGGGTGCTTCAATCTCACGGAGCTCGCGGTCCCAGCGGTAGCCCACGGCGATGCGAACCTCTTCGAGGCCGGGCAGCGTGTCGGTGCTTTGCCGCCAGAATTCGATCGCGGTCCGCGTCGGGTAAGTGCTGATTCGGTCGTTGCTGAGGTGACGCTTCACGCGCAACCGAAGGTGAATGCCGATCGCAATCTCCCGGGTGGGGCCACTTTCGATGACGTTGGCTGCGTTCTCAGTTTCGATCAGCGCGATGAGCCGCGCCCAGATGCGATCGTGGATCAGATTCGATAGGCAGCGGGCGTGCATAGTGGGGAACCACCCCGGTCGCCACTCCCGCATGTCGTTGAGGTCGGCGCGAGCGCCACGGACGGCGCTTACCAAGGATTCCAAAAATTTGTCGCCGAGTTCGGCGGCCACTTCTTCATCAGTGGGATAGGGCACTGAAAACATACCGGAAAATATACCGCTAATGTCCGACAGGCTTTCACGTATCGACCGAGACCGGTCCGCTTTGTGTCTTGGGTTCAGACAAACGGGCGTCGTTAGGGCGCGACCAGTGCGGGAAGGATGAATCACGTGCGGCAGCGAACGCGGTGGCTCGATGGCCGGGCATGTCGGACACTGTGCCTACGCTGCGAAGGTACAGAAGGTCCGACGCGAGGAAGCTGTCAACGGTCACGTATTTCCCCAGGTTCGAGGGGTTGTCCGTCAGGTAATTCCTCACCCGCCGTCACGTAATTCCCCACCCTTGGGGCGTGTCCGATCGGGGTTGGGGCGCTGCTCAGGTTCGCTCCGTTCAAGAGCCCCGCCAGGGGGCCTTGGAAGGGGCCTTGAGTTGGCGAGGAGATCGTGGAACGTGACCGACTTCGTGGAGATGTTCCGGCACTGGCATGCCGGCCGATCCCAGGTGCAAATTCATGACGCACTGGGCATCGACCGCAAAACCATCCGCAAATACGTGGCACCGGCGGTCGACGAAGGACTGCAACCCGCACCGGATGAGCCCTTCGATGAGCAGTTGTGGCGGGAACGGATCGGACGCTGGTTTCCCGAACTGGCCGATCCGAGCGTGCGGGCGCTGAGCTGGGATCGGATCGCGGAGCACCGAGACTGGATCGCCGAGCAACTCGACGTGCCGGTCACGGTAGCCACCATCGCCCAACGCCTACGCGATGACCGCGGTGTCGAGGTCTCCGAATCCACAGTGCGGCGTTACATTGCAACGACATTCGCCGAACAGCACCTCGAAGACAAGGTGACCGTGCCCCGCGGCGCAGTCGAACCGGGCAGCGAAGCGCAGATCGACTACGGCAAGTTGGGGATGTGGCTCGATCCCGCGACCGGCCGCCGGGTCGCGGTGTGGGTGTTCGCGATGATCCTGTCGTGCTCCCGCTCCCTGTTCATCCAACCGGTCGTGCGGATGGACCAGACATCCTGGAACGCTTCGCATATCGCGGCATTCGAGTTCTTCGGCGGGGTCCCGGCCCGGCTGGTCTGCGACAATCTCAAAACCGGGGTGATCCGCCCGGACCTCTATGACCCGCTGATCAACCTGGCCTACGGGGAATTGGCGGCGTTCTACGGCACCTTGATCGACCCCGCGCGGGCCAACAAACCCAAGGACAAACCACGCATCGAGCGGCCCATGCCCTACATTCGGGACTCGTTTTTCGCTGGCCGCCACTTCTCGTCATTGCCGCACATGCAGCATGAGGGGCTGCGCTGGGCCACCGAGGTCTACGGCACCCACAAGCATCGCGGCCTCAACGGCGCCACACCCTCGGCTGCATTCGACGCCCTGGAACGCGATGCGTTGATGCCGTTGCCGCGCAGACCGTTTGAGCCTGTGGTTTACACCGTCGGGACGGTGGCGCCGGATTGCCACGTCAAGTCGGGTAAGGCGTTCTACTCGGTGCCGTGGCGGCTGCTGGGCCAAAAAGTCACCGTCCGCGCCGCTGGGGACGTGGTGCAGATCTTCCACCACGATGCGGTGGTAGCCACCCATGTACTGCACTTCTCTGGGCGCTCGACGAACTTCGAGCACTACCCACCGCACAAGGTCGCCCACACCCTGCGCACGGTGACCTGGTGCCGCAGCCAGGCCGAGCTGATCGGACCCGGTGCGGTGGCGATTGTGGCTGAGCTGTCAGAGGTCAATGCGATCCATCGACTGCGCGCGATCCAGGGCATCATCGCGCTGCGTGACCGCTACGGAGCCGGGCGGTTGGACGCCGCCTGCACTCGGGCCCTGGAGGTGGGCGATCCGCGGTATCGCACCGTCAAAGGCATCCTGGCCGCCGGTACCGAAACCGGCGACACCCCTGCGGCAGATTCCCCCACGCCGCCGGCGCTGCTGCGTGGCCCTGAGGCCTTCGACACCGAGCGCACCGCCTGACCGCTGCTGCCCAACATCGCATCCGATTCTGCTGCAACCACATTGACCTGAAAGAGACTGTTGTGACCATTCACGATCCCAGCCTGCGAGCTGCCTTGAAGACCCTGAAGTTGACCGGCATGCTCGATACCCTCGATGCCCGCCTGGCCCAAACCCGTGACGGCAAACTCGGGCACCTGGAGTTTCTGCAGGTGCTTTGCGAAGACGAGATCGGCCGCCGCGAATCGGCTGCCCTGGCCCGGCGGGTCCGCCGCGCCCGCTTCGAGCAACCCAACACTTTCGACGACTTCGATTTCGCCGTCAGCCCGAAACTCCCCGCAGCGATGCTGCGGGACCTGGCCGCACTGCGCTGGCTCGATGCCGGCGAGTCAGTGATCCTCTACGGGCCAGTTGGTGTCGGGAAAACACATGTGGCACAAGCACTTGGCCATCAAGTCGCCCGCCGCGGCGGCGACATCCGCTTCGTCAAATGCTCCCGCATGCTCGCCGACCTCGCCGGCGGCCACGCCGACCGCACCATCGGCCAACGCATGCGCGAATACACCCGACCACTCGTCCTGATCGTCGACGACTTCGCGATGCGGGAACACACCCCAATCCAAAGCGATGATCTCTACGACCTGGTCTCCGACCGGGCCATCGCCGGCAAACCGCTGATCCTCACCAGCAACCGCGCCCCCAAAGATTGGTATCCACTGTTCCCGAACCCGGTCGTCGCCGAATCGCCGCTCGACCGATTGATCAACACCAGCCACCAAGTCCTGATGGACGGACCGTCCTACAGGCCACGGAAACGACCCGGACCCGCCACCACCTGACAACCCCACGAATCGCCCGCTACCCTCACCACAGCAGGGGCCCGAACATGAGGAATTACGTGACGGCGACCCCTGGGGAATTACGTGACCGTCGGCAAGGAAGCCACGATGACGGAGCATTTTCGGCGCTTGCGCCTGTTCCTGGGATCGTTTGCGCTGTTGTTCGTGCTGTTCGCCATTCGATTCGAGACCCTCTGGCTACAGATAGCCTGCGCAGCATTGGCTGTAATCGGATTGGCCGACATGTTGTGGATCGGATTCGTGGTCACTCGCCGGACGGCACCGGATCCGGTCAGGATCGCCAGCGTCGTCGACAGGGGTCCCGAGATCAGTGGCTACTTGGCCACGTATCTGCTGCCGTTCGTCACCGTGTCCGAGCCAAAGATCCGGGATATCTGCGCGTACGTGATATTCCTGGTGGTGTTGGCTGTCGTGTACGTCCGATCCGAGATGACCCAGATCAATCCGACGCTCTACTTATTGGGCCGCCGCGTGATACACGTCAGCACCGAAGGGGGATGGAATGGCCACGTCATCGTGAAATCGCCCTTAGTAGCTCCGGGAAGCGTCTTGCGCGTCGCGTCCCTAAACCCAGCTGTGCGAGTCGAGGTACCAAACGCCACCCATGAGTGAACCTACCTTCGATCCAGACACCCTGGACACTAACGGCGACATGACCTTGCTGTTGGGGAAGCGCACGTCTACCAAGTTCAAGGGGTTTCGGGTCAAGATGCACCACGATGTCCGCGAGACCCTGCGTGCCGTGGCGTTGGAGACTGTACAGAAATTATCCGAGCGGACAGCGGTGGGCTACTCCGACGACCTCGAATTTGACCCCGAGGAACAGTTCATTCTCGTAAAGCGTGACGCGCTGGTCGTGCACCGGCCCGAACCGCCTCGTCGGAGAGGGGCCTCGGAGGCCACCCCTGAATCCACCGTAGAACCGCAAATCATCGAGATGGACCCAGCCGTATTCGAGGTTCTCGATGCTGCTGCGTCGGCCGATCAGATCACCCGTGACGACCTCAAGAAACAGTCGTTCCCGTTCTATGCCGCGGTGATCGGAGATGACCCGGGTAGCCGAATAGTGTTCCTTAAGGAACGCAATCCCTATCAGGTGGGCCAGCTTGGCAAGGTCCTCACCCAGTTCGGAGACGGGCTGCGCCGGCTCACTGAGCCGATCCTGATGTTCGCCACCGACTTCGACATGTTGATCACGCCCGATCACATCGCGATCTTGCGTAAGGAATCGTTCGAGAAACTCTTCCGTGACATCGATGTGCTTCGAGAGCGTATCCCCGTGTGGAGTGGAGCTGCGGTGCAGGCTTTGCCATTAAACGACGAGTCGGCCGCGGTGCTAGAGACGGCCGCCCAGGGGAGCGTCCGCATAGCTAGCCAGCTTCGAGGTCTGCACGAACGTGGCTATCTGGCAAAGACTTACGCCGCTGATCAGCTGCGCGAGAAGATGATTGAGGTCGGACTCGAACACGAACGGTTGCTGCCAGGTGACACCTTGGTCCTTTCCAAGGCCGATGTGCCCGTCGTACTAAAACTGGTCGACGAAAGGCTTTATTTGGGCTGGCACTCCGCGACACCTTGGGACGTCGGCACTCGCGCCCGACGCTAGTGGTGGCTCCTACCCCAGCCACTGGAGGCCGACGACAGCTGCATCAGTTCCGCGTAGTCCGTTGCCACGTCGTACTTTGGAACGCTCTGGAAACCCAAGGCTAATCATCACCTCCAGAAACCCCCGGGCGTTTCATAGCGTGTTGATGCGTCGACCAGGGGGTCCACGATGGCGAGCGAGCAATGATCAATACCTGTGGATGAGCCTCGGCGAGGCGGCCTGAAAGTGGGCGCACCTTCCCGAGGATGATCTTCACGGAATCAGGTATTCGATCAAGACCGGCGTTGGCGCGCTGGTTGGGAAGGTACGCCCATGCTCACGGTAGTTCACGATGCCCAGCAGGCCAACGGCCAGCAGACCGCTGATCGGTCGTTGCTCGACGAGATCGTCCGCGACGGCGCCCGGCAGATGCTGGCCGCCGCGCTGCAGGCCGAGGTCGCCGCCTACGTGGCCCAGTTCGCTGACCAGCTCGACGAGAACGGCCACCGACTGGTGGTGCGCAACGGCTATCACCAGCCGCGTGAGGTGCTCACAGCTGCCGGTGCCGTTGAGGTGAAGGCGCCGCGGGTCAACGACCGCCGTGTCGACCCCGACACGGGCGACCGCCTGCGGTTCTCATCGGCGATCCTGCCGGCGTGGGCACGCAAGTCCCCGCAGGTCAGCGAGGTGCTGCCGCTGCTGTACCTGCACGGGCTGTCGACCAGTGATTTCGGCCCGGCCCTTGAGCAGTTCCTCGGCTCCGGTGCGGGGTTGTCGGCCACCACGATCACCCGCCTGACGGCGCAGTGGCAAGACGAAGCCGCCGCCTTCAGACGCCGGGATCTGTCCAGCACCGACTACGTCTACCTGTGGGTCGACGGTATCCACCTCAAGGTGCGCCTGGACCAGGAGAAGCTGTGCTTGCTGGTGATGCTCGGGGTGCGCGCTGACGGCCGTAAGGAACTCGTGGCAATCACCGACGGCTATCGTGAATCGACGGAGTCCTGGGCTGATCTGCTGCGCGACTGCAAACGCCGCGGGATGACCGCCCCGGTGCTGGCTGTCGGTGACGGCGCACTGGGGTTCTGGAAGGCGGTACGCGAGGTGTTCCCGGCCACACGGGAGCAGCGGTGCTGGTT
>NZ_LZLS01000091.1 GCF_001673365.1 Mycobacterium asiaticum | reverse complement strand
TGGCGGCGGCAGCGCCGGAAATGGTGGGGACGCCGGCGGCGGCGGCAAGGGCGGCCGAGGCGGCAACAATTTCGGTGACGGCGGCGAGGGAGGCTTCGGTCCCGTGGCAGGAGGACTCGGTGGGGCGGGCGGAAATGCCGGCTTCGTGGCCGGCTCCGGAGGCAACGGAGGCGGCGGTGGCATCGGCGTGGCTGGTGCCGGGGGCGCTGGTGGCAAGGCGGGGCTGATCGGCGACGGCGGCGACGGCGGCGTCGGCGGTTCCGGCAACGGCGCCGGAGGGCACGGGGGTAGCGCCGTGCTGATCGGCAACGGCGGTAACGCTGGCAGTGGTGGCCCGCCCGGTGGCAAGAGCGGAACCGGCGGCGGCGGGGGGCTGTTGTTCGGCCTGAACGGATCGCCGTAGCCTTTGCGAAGTGCGGCGTCATTGCGCGACAATGCATTTCGTGGCGCGCACAAGTCACCGCGGAACAGATGAGTACCTGTGCCCCCGGCAGGATTCGAAGATGCCGCCCGCGAGTTTGCCAGCACCGCCTCCGATCAGCGTAAACAGCTCTCTGCCAGCGGTTATTGGTAGACACGTCTACTAGGCACGGGTTAGCTCCTGTTAGCATGAGACAGCACCGGGATAGCGTGCAGATAACAGGAGGCAGCGAGCCATGGCCGGAAAGAAGGGCCGCCGCGGGTGGGGCTGGATCAGGCGGTCGGGCGCGAGCACGTGGCACGCCTCCTACGTCGGCCCCGACTGCGTGCGGCACAACGCGCCGCGGACCTACTCGGCGAAGATCGACGCCGAGGGGTGGCTGGCGGGGGAGCGCCGACTGATCGAGCACGGCACGTGGACCCCGCCCGCCCAGCGGGAGGCCCAGCGGGTCGCGGGGGTGCTGACCGTGGCCACCTACGCCGCGACGTGGATAGAGCAGCGGGAGCTGCGGCCGCGGACCCGCATGGGCTACGAGGCCATCCTGGAGAACCGGGTGAAGGGCTCGCCCATCGGCGCGGTGGCGCTCAAAGACCTTTCTCCGCAGGCGGTTCGGGCCTGGCACGCGGCGCTGCCGAAGGACAAGCCGACCGCCAGGGCGCACGCCTACCAGTTCGTGCACGCGGTCTGCGCCACCGCCGTGTCCGACGGGCTGCTGGCCGCGAACCCCTGCAACGTCCCGAAGGCCATGGCCAGCAAGACCGTTCGCCAGCCCGTGATCCTCGACCCGTCCGAGGTCGCCGCGCTGGCCGACGGGGTGCCCGAACGGCTGCGGGCGCTGGTCCTGCTCGCCGCCTGGTGCGGCCCGCGCTGGGGCGAGGTCGTCGAGCTGCGGCGCCGCGACGTCAGCGACGACTGCTCGGTGCTGACGATCGCGCGCGGGGCCACCCACCGCGCGGGCCAGTGCCACCTGGACAGCCCGAAGTCGGGCCGCGTGCGCAAAGTGGTTGTGCCGCCGCACATCCGGGTCGACCTGGCCCGCCACCTGGAGCGGCACGTGGACAAGGCCCCCGGGTCGCTGCTGTTCCCGCCGACGCGGGGCGGATGCCACCTCAACGACAAGGTGTTCCGCGACGACGTGCTCAACCCCGCGCTGGCCGCGATCGGGCGCGACGGGGAGAAGATGCCGCGCCCGACCATCCACGACCTGCGGCACTTCGCCGGGACGCAGACCGCCCGCGTCGGCAACCTGGTCGAGACGATGGGCCGCCTCGGGCACTCGACGGTGAAGGCGTCGCTGATCTACCAGCAGATCGTGAGCGGCCGTGACGCCGAGGTCGCGGACGCGCTGTCGCGGCTGGCCGTCGGCGCTGGACCCGAAGACGGATAGTCAGTCCCTGGTAGACGGGTCTACTACGTTGAGGCGCAACGGGTCTCGCTACTTGCCGCACACGTGCGGATGGTACCTTCGCCACCATGGAGCAGCACGCGCCCGCACCGGTCAACGGTTCACCGCTGGACCGGGTGGCCGCCGAGCGTCTCGACGCCCGCATCCGGGCGCTGGCGGCGACGGTGCGGGACAACCTGGTCGACCTCGACTCGCTGCTGGTCGAGCTGGAGGCCGCGCTCGAGGAGGCCCGGAGCGGACGGATACACGAGGCCCGCGGCTACCGGTCCTGGCCCGCCTACGCCGCCGACGCGCTGGCCCCGGTCCGACGTCTCGAGCTGTCGAACCCCCAGACCCGACGCGCGGTGGTCCGCCTGTTCGTCGACAAGGGGCTGTCGCAGCGCGCGATCGCCCAGGCCACCGGCGCCGGCAAGACCACGGTCCAGCGCGACATCGCCTGGCTCGCGCGGAACAATCAGGTGGTCCAGGACGGACCACCTGGCGACACCACCGGAACCGACGGCAAGCGGTACCCCAGGCGCCGCCGGGCCACCGCCGCTGAACCCGCGGACGGCGTCCGGCGCGGACGGCTAGGCGCCCTGGCGTCGGCGGTGGTGGATGCCGAGCGCGCCTTGGGCGGGTTGCTCGCCGCGGCCAGGGCCGCCGAGCCCGAGATTACGGCGAGCCGGGTCGTCGACGACGCGTTCCGGCACGACGTCGACCTGCTGTGCCACCTGCTGCGCGACGTCGGAGAGGTCGGCATCCGGCTGCTGCCGACCCCGACGACCGTCGGCCTGACCGGCGGGCTGAACGCGTGGGGCTCGCTGGAGGCGATCGCCCTCGACGCGATCGGCCGGCCCGACGGGAACGACGGCGGCGCAACGCTCCCCGAGGTCGCGGCACGCCGCACGGCCAGCGGTGACGCCGTCGGTCTGGTAGACAGGTCTACCGAAACACGTTGGGAAGCAGCGGGATAGAATACCCGCGACACGCCGGGAGGGTGTCCGACCACCGGTTAGCGTCGATGACTATGACTCCCGAAACCACCGCTCTGCCCCGCACGGGCCTCGTCGACATCCCCGCCGCCGCCGGGTATTTCGGCGTCCACGCGAGCACCGTGCGGCGCTGGATCGCCAAGGGGCAGCTCCCGGCGCGACGCGTCGGCCCGACGCTGATCCGGATTCGCGTCGAGGACATACGCGCCTTCGCCGACGGCTGCGCGAGCGTCTCCGCCTGACGGCGGGCCAAACCCCAACCCCCCGCGCAGGTTTCGCCGGTCCAGGCTGCGCCCTTCAGCGGAGGAACACCCTTGAGCACGAATGACGAAGGCCACCCGGACGACGAATACGGGCGGCCCTCGGTAGATTCCAGCGGAGAATCTGGGCACCAGCCTATCCGGTCGGGCGACGCCGGCCAGAGTGACGATGCCCCTTTCATCCGCTACGCGATCGAGCAGGCCTCACGCAACCCGGACACCTACGCGAAGTCCAGCCGCGAGTGCCAGCGCAAGGCCGACCGGCTGCGCGCGCAGCGCGGCGACCCACCCTGGGGCGACGACTTCATCGATCACTTCTCGCTACCCCGGTTCGCCGGCAAACCGAAGCCCGACCGCCGACCGAGGCCGTCGCTGGTGGCGGTGCCGACGCCGCCGGACGGCGCGCGGTGGGGCAGGTGGGCGCTGGCCACGGTCGAGGCCAAGTGCGCGAGGATCGCCGCGACGCCCGAGGGGTCGCGCAACCACGCCCTCAACGCCGAGGGGGTGCGCGCCCTCCGGGTCGCGATGCGAGGCGAGCTCGACCTCGCGGCGGTCACAGAGGCGCTGGCCGCGGCCGGGCGGGCGGCCGGGCTGGGCGAGGGCGAGGTTCGGGCCACGCTGAGCTCGGCCAGTGCCAAGGCCGACAACGACGGTCCGGCCGACCCGCCGCCCGACCGCGAATGGCCAGCGGTGGCAACGTCTTTCACGGTTGACCCGGCGGCCATCACCGGAGACGGCCCAGCCGACCCGGTGGACCGTCAGCGGTTCGTCAGCGGCGGCGCGTTCATCCTCGACGCGCCCGAGGAGCCGCCGGCAATTTGGGGTCACGGCGGCGACGTCCTGTGGGCCCGCGGCGAGTCGCTGATGGTCGCCGGGCCGATGGGCGTGGGCAAGACGACGCTGGCGGGCCTGTTGATCCGGGCGCTGCTGGGCCTCGGCGACGGCACGGTCCTCGGGCTGCCGGTCGTCGCGCTGGCACCCGACCGGCGCCTCCTCTACCTGGCCATGGACAGGCCGCGGCAGGCGGCGCGGTCGCTGGCCCGCCAATTCGGCGCGGCCGACCGCGAGGTCCTCGACGAGCGGCTGGTCGTCTGGCCGGGGCCGCCCCCGGCCGACGTCGCCCGCCACCCG
This sequence comes from Mycobacterium asiaticum, assembly GCF_001673365.1. Taxonomy (GTDB): domain Bacteria; phylum Actinomycetota; class Actinomycetes; order Mycobacteriales; family Mycobacteriaceae; genus Mycobacterium; species Mycobacterium asiaticum_A. The sequence goes on along the minus strand of NZ_LZLS01000091.1, from coordinate 23,917 downwards.
GAGGTCCTGACGCTGCTGGCCGAGGACGCCGACGCCGCGGTGGTCGTCCTGGACTCGGTCAAGGACGCCGCGATCGGGCTGTCCGAGGACGAGGTCGGCGCCGGGTATAACCGGGCGCGGCAGATGTTGCTGGCCAGCGGCCGCGAGCTGGCCGAGCTGCACCACACCACCAAGCGCGGAGCCAACGGCGGGCCGCCGACGCAGGCCCAGGACATCTACGGGTCGACGTGGATCACCAACGGGACGGGCTCCATCCTGCTGCTGTCGGGCGAGCCCGGCGACCCGCTGGTCCATTGCCGCCACGTCCGTCAGCCGATGAACGAGCTCGGGCCGTGGTGGCTGTCGCACGACCAGGATTCCGGCGCGCTCACCGTCCACCACGCGGTGGACCTAGTGGTGCTGGCGGCCGCCAGCCCGGACGGGGTGACCGCGAAGGCTGCGGCCGCCGCCATCTTCTGCGACGCCGACGAGGACGGCGACAAGCTGCCGAAACCGAAGCCGGGCCAGGTGGAGAAGGCCAGACGACAACTCGACATGAAGACCAAGGCCGGGTTGCTGATTCGGGTCGAGGGGTCCAAGGGTGGGACCGCCGGGGGTAAACCCACGGCCTGGTTCCCCGCACCCTCAGGCGTCGCGACGGTGTTCCCGTGAGCAAGCTACGGGCGATCACGCAGCGATCACACATGGGCAAAACCGCTGATAGAGCGACCACGCGCCTTTTTGGCCCCAAAGCGACCACGCGACCGATCACGCCGATACGTGTCCTGGGCAAAACCGCTGATAGGGCGATCACGCAGCGATCACGACCGATCACGCCCCAGGGCGATCACGAAACCCACCGCGTCTATAGACGCGGGGTTCGGTCGCCGCGCCCCGGACGGAAGGCCAGAAACGTGTCCCTCGCCGAATTCCTGACCATGGCCCGCGACACCGTCCCGCTGCCCGGCGCGGCCTGCCGCGGGAGGCCGGAGGACTTCGACGTCGAGGACCCGAAGGACCCGAGGCTGGCCGCCGCGGTCGAGAGCTGCCGCTCCTGCCCGGCGCTGGACGCCTGCGCCGAATGGCTCGCGGCGCTGACGCCGGGCCAGCGGCCGACCGGGGTCGTGGCCGGGCGGCTCGTGCGGCCCTACCACCGGCCAAACGCCAGCCGTCCGAAGACGAAGGCCCGGAGGGCGGGGCCGCGTCCGGGTGACCTCGCAGCCGACGGGTGGCTCGCCGAACGGCTGGCCGCCGGACCGGCGGCGGTGCCCGAGCTCGCCAGGGAGGCCCGCGCCCGCGGCATCGCCCGCCCGACGCTCTACGCGGCGTGCAAGCGGATGGGGATCGAGACCACCGGTGGCACCGGCCGCGACGACCCGGCCGTCTGGCGCCTGCCAGCCGGCCAACCACAACCGAAGGAGAGGGAAGCATGACCACCACCAAGCCCAAGCCCATCACCGACCGCCTGGTCGCGAACGTCGGGGCGGACATCGTCGAGGCGGCCAGCCACATCACCAACCCGTCCATCCCCGGCCACGCGCGCTACCGCGCCGACCTGGCGATCGACCGGGCCACCAACCCCCGGCTCATCGACCGCGGGGCCGCGCCGCCCCTGGTGCTGGCCATCGGCGCGGCGATCGTGCGGCGCCTGGCGATGCGGCACCTGATGACCTGGCGCGGCCCGGACCCGATCGAGAACGCGTTCAACCCGCCCGACGACACGACCGTGTGGCACGCCGACGCGATCCTCGACCAGTGCCGGTGCGGGGTCCTCTGGGGCCTGCGCCCGGAGGAGCTCGGCGTGGGCATCCGGGACGGCGCGTTCGAGGAGATCGACCCGCCGGTCCAGCCCGCGCCGACCCTGACCCCCCGCCAGGCCAACTGCATGCTGACCTGCCTGCAACTGGCCGACGCCCGGATCACAGACCACGGCGAGAGGCTGGAGCGGGCCGACCACTGGTGCGGCAAACACGACTTCACGACCGGCCTGGAGGCCATGTCCGCGGGCGTCGAGCTGGTCGCGCTGCTGGCCGGGTGGACCGACAACCCGGAGCTGACCTACGAGACCCTGACCACCGACCTGCTGACCATCCACGAGGACGAGTGACCATGACCGAGACAGCCGCCCCCGCACAGACCGCCGACGCCGCGCCCCCGGAGAACCCGGACGCGCCGGAAACCGGCCCAGAACCGACTCTGGACGACCCGGCGGCCGATGGCGGCGAATCCGCCGACGGGGAGCCCGGCGAGCCCCAGGGCGACCACGGTGGCAACCGGGAGGCCAGGTACCGGGTCCGGGCGCGGGAGGCGGAGGCCGAGCGCGACGCGCTGCGCGAGCAGCTGGCCAGCGCGCGGCGGGAGGGGATCGACGAGGCGCTGGCCGCCGCCGGGCTGCGCCCGGCCCTGTTCGACGCCGCCGGGCTCGAGGTCGACGACTTCCTCGGTGAGGACGGGCGGGTTGACCGGGCCGCGGCCGTCGAGGCGGCGCGGTCGGCCGCGGCCGACCTCGGGGTGGACGGCACGCCGCGGCGGCCCGCGCCGAACCCGATCGCCGGGACGCCCTCGGCTCACGCGCCAGCGGGCGGCCGCGCCGCCTGGGACACGGCATTTGGGGTCAAGGGGTGAGACTGGCCGGGTCGTTGCGGATCGGATTGTAGAATCAGAGTCGACGAGAATGCCGAATCGCCCGTGGCTCACGGCATTTCGCAGGACCCGGCGTGTGGCCGGACGCGGACCCGGCGAGCCGCCGCCGCGAGACATCACCCGTAAGCGTTGCGCTGCAACCTGTCTCGCGGCACGTGCCGCAGAAGGAGTCCGTCATGGGCACCCCGTTCAACACCACGACCGCGGTCAAGGGCCTGGCCCCCGACCTCGTCACCATCCCGCCGGCCGAGCTGATCCCCGAGGCCCTCATCATGAAGGCCTCGACGCAGGCCGGGTTCGTCGACGGCGACCAGCCCCTGGTCCGCCTCCCGTTCGTCGCCGTCGACCCCGACGAGGCCGGGTTCGTGCCCGAGGCCCAGACGATCGACGAGACCGACCCCGACGACCGGGAATACCTGTGCGCGACGGGCAAAGTGGCTCTGCTGCTGCCTATTTCGCGTGAGCTGTGGCAGAAGGCGCCGTCGGCGAGGCTGCTGTCCGACGCCGCCAGGACCGCCGTCATCCGGTCCGCAAACCGGGCCTTCCTCAGCCAGCCTCCGCCGACCGCGCCCGCGCTGACGCCGCCGCCGGGAATCCTGCGGCAGACCCACGCCGTCTCGCCCGACTCGGTGGAGGAGTCACTGGACCCCGTGATCGACGCGGTGGCCCGCATTGAGGCCGACGGCGGCGCGGCCACGTACATCCTTGCCAGCCCCGAGGCCTGGGCCTACGTGTCCAAGCTGCGGGTGCAGGACGGCTCGAACGCCTCGCTGGTCGGGGCCGGGGTGGACGCCGCCGAGCGCCGTCTGCTCGGACTGCCCGTCTACGTGGACAGGGACGTCGTCGGTCCGAGCCTGGTCGTGGCCGACCGCAGCGCGGTGCTGTCGGCGGTCGGGCCGGTGAACCTGGCGACCAGCGAGCACCACCTGTTCGAGAAGGACAGCGTGGCCCTGAGGATCACGTTCCGGTTCGGGGCCGTCATCACCTGGCCCGAGCGCGTCGTGGAAATCCCCGTCGGCATGGCGAGCTAGGTTCGACAGACCGTCCCCCCACCGGGGCCGTCGGCGGAAGGTCTCACGATCCTCTCTCTACGCCGCCAACGGCCGTAACTGGCCGGTGAGGCCACGGACCGACCCGGCGCGCGAACCGTCCAACTTGCTCGCGGTCCGCGCGCCGGGTCTTCGGGTCAGGTCGGCCAACCGCATCCGCGGCACGCCGTCGCTTACGGCCAGCGGCCAGCGGCCCGGCCGACCGCCGCGTTCGTGGCTGGGAGGTCGCTGGGGGGTGCGGGGTGATCCCCCGACCTGGTCCAGCCGCCCCGGTCGGCATAGGCCCTGGAATCTCGCCCAAGTCACACCCTTTCGACCACGGAAAGGATCGACCAATGCCCAGGACCGCCGCGGATGCGCCCAGGACGACCCCTGGACCTCTAAATGGCCAGCTACATGCCCTAGACCTCGACCGGGCCGCAGCGCCGTTACGGGCGATCCTGGACGATCTGTCCTCGAGGCTGATCGCCGACGTCGAGATGCTGTTGACCCGCACCGCCGGCCTGGCGCCCGACGAACTGGTGAGCCTGCTAGCCGACGCGTTGCCAACCATGGCTGATCCGGTCGCCGGGGCGGCGACCGACTTCACGCTCTCCTGGTACGAGAATCTGGCGCCCAATCAGCGGTACCAGCCCGAACCACCCGCAGGCCATGGGATGCCCGATCCCGCACAGCTGGCCGCGACCGCCGGATGGGCTGTCCGTAGTCCGTCGATCGGCGCGACCCCGACCGAGCGGCTGACCGGCGCCGCGACCCGCTGGGTGCACGACGCGGCGCGAGAAACGGTGAGCCACAACGCGTCTCGTGAGGGTGTGCGGTACATGCGGCACGCCGCAGCCGGTGCCTGCGCCTTCTGTCGCCTCGGCGCTACCCGCGGCGCGATCTTCAAGTCCGCGGCTGCGGCGATCAAAGGGCATGACAACTGTCACTGTGTAGCGATCCCGCAGCGGCCCGGCACACGGCTGGTCCTGCCCGAGCGGTACGACGCTTGGGAACGCCAGTACGAGGACGCGACGGTCTCGCTGCGGGAGCAGGGCAGGCCGGTCGACCTGCGGAACGTCCTGTCAGCGATGCGGGCCAGCGAAGGCGTTGGGTAGATCAACTATCACCAGCAGACGAAGACTGTCGTGGTAGGAGATCCGACGCCGTATATTTCGTTCCACCTGAAGGACAAGTTCAAAGGAGATCCGGATGTTCGCATGCGATGCCGTGGATCTTGACTACGTCGACATAGCTCCAACCCGTCTCCAGTTCACCGCCTGCATAGGGCGACCGACGGGCGAGGTATTCGCAGCGTTGGCACATGATCCGGCCAACTGGGGCGAATTTTTTCCTGGCTTCGACAGGACAGGCCACTACCAGACCCCTGCCCCGTATGGCGTCGGCTCTCGACGTGTAGCGCGGTTCACCGGCATCAAGTTCGAAGAGACGATCCTCGCTTGGGACGAAGGCAAGCGTTGGGCTTTTCGCGTCGACAGCACACAAGCGCCACTATTTCGCGCTGCTGTCGAGGACTACCACTTCGAGACCAAGGGCAACAACACCACGCTGCTGCGGTGGACTTTTGCCTACCAGCCCCGATTCGCGTTCAAACTGGTTGGGCCAGTGCTGCCGCGCGCGTTGGCTCTCGCATTTGCCCGCGTCGGTCACAACCTTGAGGGTGGTCGCTGGTTTTCGTCACAGCCTCCCAGCTGAACCGATCCCTTAAAGCGTTCTTCGCGCATTCGCTGACAAGCCTTGAGGGAGACTTGAGGGCGGTGCCGTCGGGCCGTGGCCCGCAATGAGGGACCCAGCTAACGCCTGGTCCCAAGGCGGATAGCAGGCAGATAACATCCGAGACCTGGACCAGAGGCCGAAAACCGCCTCTGACCAGCGGAGACTCTTGGTGCCCCCGGCAGGATTCGAACCTGCGACACCGGCTTTAGGAGAGCCGTGCTCTATCCCCTGAGCTACGGGGGCGGGGAACATCGTGCGAGATCTGAATAAAACTCTCCGGCGGCAATGAGTGTAACGGGCACTGGTGAATGCGGCACGGATGCCGACGTCAATCCTTCGACGGGTAGATCAGCTTCCCGTCCTCGATCACCGCGTCGTCGTTCAAGGCGGCGGGGCACGTGGTGCTGGGGGACATGATGTGGGTGACGGCGATGCCAGCCACTATCAACGCGTCGGTGATCAGTCTGCGATGGCAGCGCCACGGCACCGCTTCGCTGCACATAATCACCGGACGCTGGTGCAGTGACAACTCGATCAGCTCACCCAGGCCCTCGGCGAAGTCAGAACTTTGCATGTAATCGGCGTAGTCGCGGAAAGCTTTGACCCGCCAGGCGGTGTTCACGCTCGGCGTGCCGGCCGGGGTATGCCGGCGGCCCCCGAGTTTCGGCATCCACCGATAGCCGATGTCGGACGGCAATTCGTCGATGATCGCCGCTTTGTTCCATTGCGGGAACTTCCTGGACGCCGGGAACGAACGGACGTCTACCAAACAGGTGATGTCGTGGGCGCGCAGCATCTCGAGTAGTTCAGCGAACTCGCGTGTGGAATGACCGACCGTCCACACCTGACGGGCCTCTTCGGGTATCACTGGCCGCGCCCTGTCTGCGCGCAGGCGATCGTCATGCCAGCAGATCGTCGGCCATGATTGGTATGTCGCGAACCCGGATTCCCGTCGCGTGGTAAACAGCATTGGCCACCGCCGCGGCAGCGCCGACGATGCCGATCTCACCGGCTCCCCTGGAACCCATCGGGTTGGCGTGCTCGTCGACCTCGTCGAGCCAAATCGCTTCGATGTCACGGACATCGGCGTGGGCGCTGATGTGGTAGGTCGCCAAATCCTGCGTAACCACGTGGCCGAATCTCGGGTCGCGCACGCTTTCCTCGTGCAACGCTGCGGACAGGCCCATGGTCATCCCGCCAATCAACTGCGAGCGCAGCGTGCCGGCGTTGATGGCACGGCCGACCGAAAATACGCCGAGCATCCGCGGTACCCGGATCTCGCCAGTGTCGCGGTTCACGTGAGCCTCGACGAAATGGGCACCAAAGGAGTACATCGCGAACTTTTCGGCGTCGGGATTGTCGGGAGCCTCGGTGGTGACCGACGCTCCCGGCGCCGGAGTGTCGCCGTGCTGGTCGCGGAAGGCGCGTACCGCCGCGACGATCGCGGTGCCCCATGAGCTGATGCCCGACGATCCGCCGGCGACCGAGGCCTGCGGCAGGTCGGTGTTGCCGATTTGCAGGTCGATCGATTCGGTGGGGCAGCCCAGCGCGTCGGCCGCGATCTGCGTCAGCGCGGTCCAGGTGCCGGTTCCGATGTCGACGGCGCCGATCTGGACCGCATATTGCTTGTCGGCTTGATACTCGATTCGGGCGGCGTTGCCCGGCATCGCCGTTGCCGGATACGTCGCGGCGGCTACACCGCTGCCCACCAGCCAGTCACCGTTGCGGCGGCTTCGGGGCGACGCGTTGCGCTGGGCCCAGTTGAAGCGTTCGGCTCCGGCGCGCAGGCAGTCGACGAGGCGACGCCCGGACCACGGGTTGCCGGTGTCGGGATCGACATCGGGCTCGTTGCGGATCCGCAGTTCGATCGGGTCGATGTCGCAAGCGACCGCGAGTTCGTCCATCGCGACCTCGACGGCGTACATTCCGGGCGCTTCGCCGGGTGCGCGCATCCAATACGGCACCGGCACATCGAGCGCGACGACTCGGTGCGAAGTGCGGCGGTTCGGCGCCGCGTACATCGTCCGCGACGGCACCGCGGCTTGTTCGGCGAATTCCTTGACGGTGGCAGTCTGGGTAAAAGCCTCATGCGAAATCGCGCACAACGATCCCTGTCGGCTGGCGCCGAGCCTGATCCGTTGGATCGTCGGAGTCCGGTAGCCGACCAGTGAGAACATCTGCTGGCGGGTCACCGCGAACTTCACCGGCCGTCCGGAAATGCGCTGCGCGGCAAGGATGGCCAGCACGTTGTGAGCATGCGGAGCTCCCTTGGAGCCGAAGCCGCCGCCGACATGCGGTGCGACAACCCGGATTTGGTCAGTTTCGAGTCCAAACAACGGTGCCAGCGCATCGCGGACCGCGTGCACGCCCTGGGTCGAATCGTAGATGGTCACTTGGGTGCGCCCAGATGCGTTGTCCCAGATGACAATGCAGGCATGCGGTTCCATCGGGTTGTTGTGTTCGATGGCGGTGCGATAGGTCGCATCGACGGTGATCGCCGCGTCAGCAAGGCCGGCATCGGCATCACCGTCGGAGGTGTCGGTGGGGAATGAACCGTTCACTTCCTCCGGCGCGTACAGTCGCGGATGATCAGCGCAAAGTTCGGTGTCGTGTGACTCTTCGGCATAGTCGACCGACACCAAATCGGCGGCCTGACGGGCTATCTCGAGTGTCTCGGCGACGACCGCCCCGATCAGCTGCCCGCGGAACTGCACTCGGTCGTCCTGAAGGATGCACATTTCACCGTCGGACGTGTCCGCGAGCTTGGGTGCGTCGAACACGGTCAGCACGGCCAGGACCCCGTCCAACTGTTCGGCGGCGGAGATATCCATCGCGGTGACGCGCCCGTGGGCGATCGTGGCTTGGATCGGGGTCAGGTAGCTCGGTTGTTCGACCGGATGCTCGAATGCGTACGGCGCGGTGCCGGTGACCTTGGCCCGACCGTCCAATCGGCTCAGCGAGGAGCCCATCGAGTTGGCGGCGATCAGCGTCATCGTTGCGCCTCCTCGGTCAGGGAGCGCAGCGTAGCTACCAGGGCTCGCTGCGCCATCTCAACTTTGAACTCGTTGCCCTCGAGCGGAGCCGCGTCGGCAAGCTCAGCCTGGGCCGCTCGTTCCAACACCTCGGTGTCGGCGGGTGCCCCCTGCAGCACTGCCTCGGCCCGGGTGGCGCGCCACGGCTTGTGGGCAACTCCACCCAGAGCGATGCGAACCGACGCAAGCTCGGCACTGCCCTCTCTGAAGGCCAGTTCGGCGGCGACGGAGACGAGTGCGAAGGCGTAGGAGGCACGATCGCGCACCTTGCGGTAGGTCGAGTGGGCGCCATCCGCCGGGGCGGGAAGTTCAACGGCGGTGATGAGTTGTCCGTGGCTCAGCACGGTGTCCAGGTCGGGCCGATCGCCGGGCAGCCGGTAGAAGTCGGTCAGCGCAATCCGCCGCTGCCCTTCGACGTCCTCGCATACCACTCGGGCATCAAGCATTGTCATGGCTACGGCCATGTCCGACGGGTGGGTCGCCACGCAATGTTGGGAGGCGCCCAGGATTGCGTGATAACGGACGTAGCCGCCGATCGCCGAGCATCCGCTACCGGGTGTGCGTTTGTTGCATGGCGTGGTCACATCCTGAAAGTACGGACACCGGGTGCGCTGCAGCAGATTTCCGCCCGTGGTGGCCAAATTGCGCAACTGGCCGGAAGCACCGGACAGCAACGCCCGGGAAAGCGCGGGATATCGGGTGCGGACGAGCGGATGCGCGGCGAGGTCGCTGTTGCGCACCGCGGCACCGATACGCAATCCGCCGTCGGGCAGTTCGTCGATGTCGGTGAGCGGTAGACGACTGACGTCGATCAGCAGGTCGGGGCTGGCGATACCCAATTTCATGTGATCGACCAGATTGGTGCCGGCTCCCAGAAATGCCGCACCCGGGTGCTGCGCCGCGGTTGCTGTCGCGTCCTGTGCACTCGTGGCGCGGTGGTACTGAAACGGAATCACGTCGCCACCTGCCGGATGGCCGCGAGGATGTTGGGATAGGCGCCGCAGCGGCACAGGTTGCCGCTCATCCGTTCCCTGATTTCGTCGTCCGTGAGCTCTTGATCAACCTCGAGGTCGGCCGTGACGTGGCTGGGATAACCGGCCTTGACTTCCTCGAGCATTCCTACGGCCGAACAGATTTGGCCCGGAGTGCAGTAGCCGCACTGAAACCCGTCGTGATCCAGAAACGCTTGCTGCATCGGATGCAGTTCGTCGTCTGTGGCCAATCCGGCGGCGGTAGTGATGTGTGCGCCGTCGTGAGCGACCGCGAGAGCTAGACAGGTGAGCGCTCGACGCCCGTCGAGCAGGACGGTGCACGATCCGCACTGCCCGTGATCGCATCCCTTCTTGGGTGCGGTCACACCTAGGCGTTCGCGAAGCGCATCAAGCAGAGTCGTGCGATTGTCGACTCTCAACGTTCGCCGTTGACCATCGATGTCCAGGGCGATGTCGGTCGCAGTGTCGGAGGCATCCATCGAAGTGTGATACCCACTGCCGGCACCGATAGTCGTATCGCGATTTCGTCAGACACCGGCGGGAACCGGCCCGCGTCATGCACGAAGCACTCAACGCAATTCGGCGATGATGTTCGCGAAGTTGTCGATGTGGTTGTCCTGCACGGTGAAGTGGCTCACCCCGTACTTCTCCCGCAGCCCAAGCAGCCGATCGGCCATCTCCCGTGGTGACCCTTTGAGTACCGAATGCATGGCCAGCACTTGCTCGTCGGAAAGATCCGGCGCGTTGCGACGGGTCAAGGACAAGTTGGGGATGGTCTCGTCCGAACGCGGCACCGCGGTGATCACCAGGTTCAGTTCCAGTGCCTCGAACCGGTCACCGGCGGCAGCGCGGACGAAATCGATACGTTCGGCCAGCGGGTCCTCGACGTCGCGGACCTTCGCCCCCGTGAGCCCGATGATGTCGGCATGGCGTGCCGCGAGTGTCATCACCCGGTTGCCGTTGCCGGCGATCATGATCGGTACTCGCGGGTGATGCTCGGCCAGATACTCCGTCATGTGCGCGAGATGATCGACCCGCGCGCCAGCGCTGGGATAGGGGAGTTCGGCTGCCTCGAATTCCTCACGGACATAACCGGTTCCGAGCCCAACCTCCAAGCGCCCGTCGCTGAGCATGTCCAGAGCTCCGATGTCGCGGCTTAACAGCGCCGGTTTATAGAACGCGGCGTTGAGCACGTACATGCTCAAGCGAATCCGCTCGGTGACCATTGCGGCCGCCGTCAGCGTCGGAAACGGGGCGGCCGCACCGAGATGATCTGGTACACAAAGAATGTCGAACCCAAGATCTTCTGCCCGTCGGGCTACCTCAACCAGCGCCTCGCGAGATTTGAAATAGCGGATGCTCAAGCCGAAACGAAAATCCTTGACCACCAATAACCTCCATCAACACTCAGAACGAACCGGCCACGAACGCGCCGCCGCCACCAACCCGGTTACCAAGCTGGACGTGACCGGCGACAGCCCGTCCGACTCAGGGAGGGGACTACGCGGGCTCAGCCCCCTTACCCGAGCCGGCAATTCCAACTGCATCCCACCGTCACGCACCCGGTTGACCGGGTTGTCCGGATGCAGACCCCGCAGTTCGGCCGGGATGGCCTCGAGGTCGGTGACAACCTCGTAGCCGGGCAGCCGGATGTGTTGTGCCACATGGGAAGCCAACGCACGATTATGGCCACCGGCCAGCAGCTGCGTACCGCGCCCGATGCGTCCGTAGCCGTGCAGCGAAACGGCGACATCGACGTGATCGAGGAACTCGGCCAATGCGCGCGACCCCGCGGGATCGAACCTGGCCGACGGCAAATGGTGGGGGTAGCGGTCCGGGTGGCGCAATAGGTACACCGAGGCGCCGGCCGCGTCGGCGGCACGCTCGGCGATCACGTCGGTCATCTGTTCCAGTCCGCCGCCATGAATGGCGAGAAACCCGAATCGGGATCGCAGCCGGGACACCTCGACCATGCCCGGCTCGTTCTGCAGTTCCGAAAGTGACTGTGGCCCAGTACCATCGGCAACCACCGGTCGTGGCCAGTGCGTGGGGTCCCAGCGGTGCAGAAAGTCGATCCAGCGCTGCGGCAGCCCGTGGTGGACCGCGCCGTTGATGATGCGCGTCAGATAGCCCGGCCGCGGCGGACCCGGAACAACCCGCGGGTCGATGTACACCCAGGCCGGCGCCGGCCCGGTGTCGGTGTACACGGTGAGCCGGTCGCGTCGGTAGCGCACCGGAACTCCCTCGGCGCTGTCCAGGACGGTCAGGTCGTGGTCGGAAAGTTGCCAGAGCACGCCGTGCACTTCGGTGCCGGCGACCGGTTCGACGGTGGCCACGCCGCGCTCATTGATGAGCCAGTCGTGGTCGCACAGCAGCGCGGGCCGCGGATCGCCGGCGTCGGGGCAGCGTTTCGCCATCTGCTCGACGCACAGATTGGATCCGTATGCGAAGTACGGGTGCCGGCGGACCGGCATTCAGCCCATCACGGTCAGGTAGATCAGCGCCACGTTAAGCAGACTAATCATCACCGCGACCACCCAGCCAACGACTGTGGTGACGCGGTGGTTGGCGTCGGCACCCATCAATTCGCGGTCGGCCGTCAGTCGCACCAGCGGCAGCACCGCGAACGGAAGGCCGAACGACAGCACCACCTGGGAGAGCACCAGGGTCCGGGTCGGGTCGACGTTGAGCGCCAGCAACGCCACCGCGGGACCCAGCGTGACAAGGCGACGCACCACCATGGGAACCGACCAGTGCAGCAGGCCCTGCATGATCATCGCCCCGGCATAAGCGCCCACCGACGACGACGCCAGGCCCGAGGCCAGCAACCCGATTGCGAACAGCACCGCGATCGTCGGCCCCAGGGTGTCGCGGACCGCTGCATAAGCGTCCTCGATCGAACCCACGTCCCCGTGACCACGCATGTTGAACGCGGCGACCAGCAGCATTGCGGCATTGACCCCGCCGGCGATCACCATGGCCACACCGACGTCCCAGCGGGTGATGCGCAGCAGACGACGCCGCGGCGGGCCGGGCTCGGGATGCCCGTGCCGGTCGCGAGCCAACCCGGAATGCAGGTAGACCGCGTGGGGCATGACGGTGGCGCCCAGGATCGCCGCGGCCAGCAGCACGCTTTCGGTGCCCTGGAAGCGTGGTACCAGACCCGTGAGGACCTCGCCGGCCGGCGGCGTCGAGACGAAGAAACTGGCGGTGAAGCCGACCGCAATTACCAGCAGCAATCCGGTGATGACCGTCTCGAACAGTCGCTGGCCCCGGCGGTCCTTGATCATCAGTACCAGCAGCGATATGGCGCCGGTGATTACTCCGCCGAGCGGCAGCGGCAGGCCGAACAGGATGCGCAGGGCGATCGCGCCGCCGATCACCTCGGCGACATCGGTGGACATCGCGACGATCTCGGCCTGCGCCCAGTAGGCCAGACGAGCCGGACGGCTCATCCGCGCGCCGATTGCTTCTGGCAGCGATCGTCCGGTGACCAGCCCGAGTTTCGCCGAGAGGTATTGGACCAGTCCCGCCATCACGTTTGCCGCGACGATCACCCAAAGCAGCAGATAGCCGAACTGGGTGCCCGAGCTGACGTTGGCCGCGACGTTTCCGGGGTCGACGTAGGCGATGGCGGCAACGAAGGCCGGCCCGAGCAGATACCAGCCCGCTTTGTCCGAGGTTGTGATCTCCTGCGCCAATTCACCGGCCTTCGGAAGGGACGAGAGCGATACCGAATAAAAAAGTGAGGGTATCCGAAACCCGTCCGGGCTCGGCCACTGCCCGTCGCTACCCGGCGCCGATGCTGCCGCCGCCGTCCACCCGCAAAATCTGCCCGGTGATATACCCGGCATCCTCGTCGAGGAGTAGGCAGATCGGCTGGGCAATCTCTGCCGGAGTCCCCACCCGACGCATGGGGATGGCCGCCAGCAGGCGAGCTTCGCGTTCGGATCCGGCCGGACTGCGTTCTCGGTACATCTCGGTTTCAATCGGCCCGGGTGCGACGGCATTGACGGTGACGCCGGTCTCGGCAAGCTCGGCCGCCCAAATGCGGGTGCAGGTTTCCAGCGCTGCCTTGGCGGCGGCATACGGCGTGCGCTCCCGCGTCCCGCGCGTCGTCAAGCTGCTGACGTTGACGATTCGGCCCCACCCCGCGGCCGTCATGCCCGGCAGTACCGCCTGCACCACCTGCACAGCGATGCGCACGTTCATGTCATAGGCCAGCGCAAGGTCGTCCAAGTCGATCGAGCCGATGCGGCCGAACCGCGCGAACCCGACGTTGTTGACCACCGCGTCGACAGTGCCGTCGGCCACCACTTGCTGCAGCGTCGACGCCGTTGCAGTTCGATCGGCCAAGTCGACCGGATAAAACGGGCCTGGAAAATCCGCTGGCGCCGTGCGCGCCAGACCGATCGGTTCCTGGCCGCGCTCGGCGAGTCGGTCGGCGACGGCGCGGCCGATACCTTTGGACGCTCCCGTGATCAGTACCCGTCGTCTGGGCATGTCGTCCCCCTATGCGCTGGCACCACTAAACGCATTTCAGTGTGTGTCTCAACCCGCTGCACAGGCCAGGTTGCAAGGGACATGATTCCCACGAAAACCGACACGTGACGAAGGGCTTACAGATCCGGGACGGGAATCTCAAGGTTAGGGAAGGTGAGGCCGCCGTCGACCTCCAATGTCTTGCCGGTCAAGAAGCCACCCGCCGGCGACGCCAAATACACTGCGGCAGCGGCAATGTCGAGCGGGTCACCGAGGCGTCGCAGCGGCGTTGCCTGCTCCATCGGGGCGCGTAGGTCGTCGTTGTCGGCCACCACGTCAAGTGCGGACGTCAAAATCGAACCCGGTGCGATCGCGTTGACCCGGATGCGCGGGCACAGGTCCAGCGCGGTGAGCCGGGTGTAGTGGGACAACGCTGCCTTGGCGGTGCCGTACGCGGCGAAGCCACGCCCGGCCAACCGGCCGATAGCCGAGGTGATGTTGATGATGCTGCCCCCGCCGGAGTGCTCGAGCATCAACGGCACGGCCGCGACGGTCAAGGCGTGTGCGGTGCCGACGTTGAAGGTGAATGCGTCCTTGAGGTCCTTGGTGGACGTGGTCAGCAAGGTGTTGGGCATCGAACCGCCGACGTTGTTGACGACGACGTCTAGTTTCCCGAAGGCATCGACGGCTGCGTCGGCCAGTCGAGCGGTGTCCTCGGGATGGGCCAGGTCGGCGGCGATGACGTGCGCTTGCCGGCCCGTCGCACGCACCTGTTCGGCCACCTCGTCGAGTTGGGATTTGGTCCTCGACGCGATGACGACATCGGCGCCGGCTTCGGCGAACGCCAGCGCAATGGCCGCGCCCAGGCCGCGGCCTGCTCCGGTGATTACGGCAACTTTGTCGTCAAGGCGAAACCTGTCGAGGATCACTGCGGGCTCGTTTCAGTTGTCGGGCGAACGACGGCGACCCGCCGTCTGGGGCCATTCTGTAACACGTTCTAGTTTGGCATAACCCCGGGCAACCTAGTGGGCCCCTCGGCAGCGTTCCCGTCAGATGGTGCCGCGCGGCATCACCCACCTATGCCGGAAGGTCAATACGGTTGCGGCCGTATCGAAGCCGGCGTCATAGTGCACAACGGTGAGCTTGTGCGCGCACGCCAGGGCGGCCGTCAAAAGGTCGACTATGTCCACCCTGTTGTGCTCGCAGGTTTTTGCCAGCGCCCGTTGCGCGCCCAACGCGGCGTGCCAGTGTTCGTCATTGGTCGGCAAGTATTCCCGGGTAGCTCGGCGATCCGCCAGCAACTGCTCGAACTCGGCCGCACCCGGGACCGCGGCGAACGCTTCTGCGTCCAATGCTGCGGTGGTCGCGACCGTGCCTTTACTGACCAGGGCCCGCAACCGACGTGCCACTTCGGGGTTGGACATGCGCGAAGCGGCGCTGGTGTCGATCAGGTAGCGCGCGACTAGTGCCATGCTGCGACTCTTTTCCCAATATTCACCAATCTTCCTTCCTGCAGCCATGTTTGGCGGTCTGCGGGCCTTCGCGCCATCGCGACGACTGTCGGGCTAGGCCATCGGCACTGGTGCGAGTCGCTGGCCCGAACGCGCAACCGAACAAAATAGTTGGGCGTCTTACAGCGCGCAGCAGAAAATGAATTCGTTATTGAAACGTCATATGACCGGCAGTCAGTGTAAAGATGTTGGACAGACGCCGGCGCCTAAATACTCGGGTTTCTCAGACTCTGTCTAGTCGTTAGACAAACGATCCGAAAGGTACGGATGCAAATTTTGCATTCAATTCGTCGGGGCATACCAGCTGCGCGACCGTGTGTACGGCCCAAACCTTAACACTTGCAACAGGTTTCATGCGTATATGCCGCTATAAGTGAGATACGGAACTGCCTGGTGAAGGCACGCTGGACCAAGTGCGCCGATACGGATTTAGTTTATGCAGCTAACAGAAATTCAATTATCGAAATCGCTAGGTGCGTAGCGGACTTTCCACGTACTATCAGCGCGTGTCCATGCCCCGCATGGATTCGGCGGATCAGGAGGAATACCCAATGAGTAATTTGAGTCGAGCCCGAGTGCGGGCGCTGGTGGTACTCGGCGCCATGGTCGCGGCGTTCGGTCTGACTGGCGCGGCCTGCTCCAGTCAGCCCAACCTGGGGCAGTCTGCCCCACAGGCGAGCGGTGTTGCGGTAGCGTCGTCGCCGGCCATCGTCTGAGGAACATGCGATCTCGTTCTCTTCCGAACGTGCTGGCAGGCAAGCATTTCGGAAGGGAGCGCTGTCGCGAGCTCAAGACTTTTGAAGGTTGAACAACCCTCGAACGGTAGAAGAAGCTGAGCCACTGAGAATCCGCGGACCTTTCAACACACGTTACCTGTTGTTAATGTAGCTAGCAGGCTGAAGGACGTGGTAAGAAAGGGGCTGGTTGGCGGGCCGCGGAGCGGAGGACTGTGGCTAGTATGTTTCATCACTACCGTTAGGAACTGAATTGAAACTCAACCGATTTGGCGCCACGCTGGGGGTTCTGGCTTCGGGCGCACTGGTTTTGTCAGCGTGTGGTAGCGACAACAATGCGAGCGGGGGAAGCTCAGCCGGATCATCGGGCGCCGCAAGCAACGTGAGTTGCGGCGGGAAGAAGACGCTGAAGGCCAGCGGCTCGACCGCCCAGAACAACGCGATGACGCGATTCGTGAAAGCATTCGAAACCGCCTGCCCTGGGCAGACGTTGAACTACACCGCCAACGGTTCTGGTGCCGGGATCAGCGAATTCAAGGGCAATCAAACAGATTTCGGTGGTTCGGACTCTCCGCTGAGCAAAGAGGAAGCTGCTGCCGCTCAGGAACGCTGTGGCGGTGCGCCGGCGTGGAACCTCCCGGTGGTGTTCGGTCCCATCGCGGTGACCTACAACATCAACGGAGTCAGCTCGCTGAATCTGGACGGGGCCACCCTGGCCAAGATCTTCAACGGCTCCATCAAAACCTGGAACGACCCGGCGATCGCCGCGATCAATTCCGGTACCAACCTGCCGGATACGCCCATTCACGTCGTGTTCCGCAGCGACGAGTCCGGAACCACGGACAACTTCCAGAAGTACCTGGACGCGGCATCCAACGGCGCCTGGGGCAAAGGCACCGGACAGGGCTTCAACGGTGGTGTAGGCGAAGGCGCCGCGGGAAACGACGGTACGTCGCAAGCGATGAAGCGGGTTGACGGTTCGATCACCTATAACGAGTGGTCATTCGCGGTCGGCCATCAGTTGAACATGGCCCAGATCATTACCTCCGCGGGCCCCGAGGCGGTCTCGATCAGCGCCGAAACCGTGGGCAAAACCATTGCCGGGGCCACCTTCATCAGCGGTGGCGAGGAGCACGACCTGGTTGTGGACACGTCGTCCTTCTATCGACCCACCCAGACCGGCGCCTACCCGATAGTGCTGGTCACCTACGAAATAGTCTGTTCGAAGTATCCTGACTCGCCGACCGGCAGCGCGGTAAAGGCGTTCATGCAGGCCACAATTGGCGAGGGTCAGATCGGTTTGGACGAGTACGGATACATTCCGCTGCCGTCGACGTTCCAACAAAAGCTGATCCCGGTAGTCAACGCCATCGCGTGACCGGGACGCGTTGCGCGGCGCAGAATTCCGTCGGTGAATGATCGTATCGACATTGTCCAGCAACAGTTTTCGTCAGCGCGGGTGTGCACGACAGTTAATCGCGGACGGGGCTCCGTTACTCACTCGTGATTCAAAATTCACCCCCAGTCGCTGGATTTTGTTGTGTGCCCGCTCTCGTAGGATTTACCGTGTGTTAACCATCAGTTTCGGCGCGACGGCACCGTTGGCGTCGGATGCGGCCGGTTTCGGCCCGCGGCATCAGGTGGCCGGGCGAAGGGAGCACAAACGGTGACCAACACCGGGTCGGATTCGCGGGTGGGGTCGCAGTTCGGGCCTTACCAACTGGTGCGCCTGATCGGTCGCGGCGGCATGGGTGAGGTGTACGAAGCCGAGGACACCCGCAAGAACCGGGTGGTGGCGCTGAAGCTGATCGGGACGCAGTTCTCGAACAACCCCGTGTTCCGCGCTCGTATGCAGCGCGAAGCCGACACCGCGGGACGGCTGACCGAACCGCACATCGTGCCGATTCACGACTACGGCGAACTCGACGGCCAGTTCTACGTGGAGATGCGCCTGATCGACGGCGTCTCGCTGCGCTCGATGCTGACGCAATTCGGCCCGCTGACTCCGGCACGCACGGTGGCCATCGTGCGACAGATCGCGGCGGCGCTGGATGCCGCACATGCCAGTGGGATCACCCACCGCGACGTCAAGCCCGAGAACATCCTGATCGCTCAGAACGACTTCGCCTACCTGGTGGACTTCGGTATCGCCCGCGCCGCCCACGACCCGAATCTCACGCAAAGCGGGATGGCCGTCGGCACCTACAGCTATATGGCCCCGGAGCGGTTCACCGGCGACGAAGTCACCTACCGGGCTGATATCTACGCGCTGGCCTGCGTCCTGGGCGAATGCCTGACCGGAGCACCGCCCTACCGCGCCGACAGCGTCGAGCGGCTGATCGCGTCGCATCTGATGGAGCCGGTGCCGCGGCCCAGCGTGCTTCGTCCCGGCCGGGTTCCCGAGGCGTTGGACCAGGTGATCGCGAAGGGTATGGCCAAGAATCCGAACGAGCGGTACATGACCGCCGGAGACCTGGCCATCGCCGCGCACGAGGCGCTCTCCGCGCCCGAGAAGCGCCAGGAAGCCACCATCCTCCGGCACGGTGACAACGAAACGTTGATGATGCCCGCAACCGACCCGGGCCCCGGCGGGTGGTCCAGTCACGGTGGCTCGGGTCAGCACCCCAGCGATGCGCAGCACAGTGAGCCCGCGACCATGCGGGGGCCGGTGCCCCAGTTCCGCACCGGTGACGAGACGATGGCCCAGCCGCTGCCACCGCAGAACACCGGCGGGTGGCGAGAGAAACCCAACAACTCCGATCAGTGGACGCAAGCGGCGCCGGTGCCGCCCGTCGGCTGGGCCAGCCAACCGGGGGTGGCCACCTCCGGACCCGTCCCGATGGGTCCGCCGCCGTATCAGCAGCCGTCGCAACCTCACGCGGTTGCCACCCCGCCCGGCCAGCGCAAGTCGCGCAAGGGGTTGATCATCGGCGCCGCTGCCGCGGCTGTCCTGCTCGTCGTGATCGCCGCGACCGCGTTCCTGCTCACCCGGTCCGACGGAGGTGGCGGCGGCAGTTCACCGACCACTATCGCGGGCGGAGCAACCGTGATGCCCTTCAACGGGCTCAACTTCCGCTTCGCCCCGGGTGGGGTCGCTGTCGACGGCAGCGGCACCGTCTACGTCACCAACCAGACCATGTACGGCCGGGTGGTGGCGTTGCCCGACGGCTCCAGCTCGCCGACGGTCAAGCCGTTCAACGGGCTCTACGAGCCACAAGGCCTCGCGGTCGACAGCAGCGGAAAGATCTACGTCAGCGACTTCAACAATCGGGTAGTGGCACTCGCGGCCGGCTCGAACAACCAGGTGGTGCTGCCTTTCAACGGCCTCAACTACCCCGAGGGTGTGGCGGTCGACGCCCAAGGTGCCGTCTACGTTGCCGACCGCGGCAACAACAGGGTGGTGAAGTTGGCCGCGGGCAGCAACGAGCAGACCGAAGTGCCGTTTACCGGTCTGAAAAACCCCGACGGCGTCGCCATCGACAGCGAGGGCAATGTCTACGTCACCGACACCGACAACAACAGGGTGCTCAAGCTGGAAGCAGGGACCAGCAATCAAACGGTGTTGCCGTTTACCGGCATGTCCGCACCGTGGGGCATCACTGTGGACAGCGCGGGCAACGTCTACGTCACCGAACACGACAACAACGTGGTGGCGAAGCTGCCGGCCGGAGCGACAGCCTCGGTCGAACTGCCGTTCAGTGGCCTGAACACCCCGCTATCGGTGGCGGTGGACAAGAAGGGCAACGTTTACGTGGCAGATCGTGGCAACGGCAGGGTGTTGCGGCTACCGCCCGGCAAGTGATCAGGACCGGAGCTTTTCCAGCATCCGAGCCAGCAACCGGAACAAGGCGTAGACGTAGCCTCGGGTAGCAATCAGCTTGATACCTGCTGCGACGACATTGATCAGCGCCACGATGATGATCAGGGTCAGCGCCGCTCCCCAGACGCGCAGCACGCCGGCCGCTTCGGGGTTGGTGAGCTCGGTGTAGATCATCAGCGGCAACGACGCCATGTTGCCGTTGAAGATGTCCAGGTTGATCGAACGGCTGTATCCCACCAGCACCAGCACCGGTGCGGTTTCACCGATCACCCGTGCGACCGCCAGCAGGACCCCCGACAGGATGCCCGGGAACGCGATCGGGGTCACGATCCGCACGATCGTCTTCCACTTCGGAACACCCAAGGCGTAGCTGGCTTCCCGCAGTTCGTCGGGCACCAGTCGCAACATCTCCTCGGTGGACCGCACCACCACGGGCAGCATCAGCAGCACCAGCGCGAACGCGACGGCCAGAGCGCTCTGCGGGAAGCCCATCGTGGCGATCCAGAGGCTGAAGATGAACAGGGCCGCCACAATCGACGGCACTCCGGCAAGCACGTCGACCATGAACGTGGTCAGTCGCGCCATCCGACTGTTGCCGTACTCCACCAGATACACCGCGGTCATCAGCCCGAGCGGCACGGCAATCAGCGCCGCCACACCGGCCTGTACCAGTGACCCGTACAGCGCGTGATAGATGCCGCCGGCGAACTCTTCGGGAAGCACGCCGCGCAATGAGTGGGTCCACCAGTCCAGGTGGACTACCGCCCGCCAGCCTCGGGCGATGACGACCCCGAGCAGCCAGATCAGCGGCACCAAAGCGATGATGAACGAGGCGAAGAAAAACGTTGCGGCAACGGCGTTCTTAAGTCGCCGCCACAGGCTTAGGGGACGAAAAACCACCATCTTGACCGGCATGTCGAGCGCGGTGGTGCTCACCTGGGTCACCCGTTGACCTTCCCACCGGCAATCGCTCGTGCGGCGGCGTTGACCAGGAAGGTCAGCACGAAAAGCGCAAATCCGGCCGAGATGTAGGCACCCGTCGGCAGCGGCTCGCTGAATTCCGAAGCAGCTGAGGCGATTTTGGACGCGAACGTGTAGCCGCCGTCGAACACCGACCAGTTGCCGGGCTTCGCGGCGGAACGCAGGATGATCAGCACCGCGACGGTCTCGCCCAAGGCTCGGCCCAGGCCCAGCATGGAGGCGGCCACCACGCCGCTGCGACCGAACGGCAACACGGTCATCCGTATCACTTCCCACTTCGTCGCACCGAGCGCTTGTGCCGCTTCGATCTGCATCAGCGGGGTCTGCCGGAAGACTTCGCGGGACACCGAGGTGATGATCGGCAAGATCATCACCGACAGCACGATGCCGGCGGTGAAGATGGTGCCGCCGCCTGCCAGGGATACGTTGCCCAGGGCAAACGGATGCCAGTTCCCGATGCCCACCCAACCCAGATAGCGGTTGAGCGATCGGGCGACCGGTTCGAGTTGCGGCGCCAGCACGAAGATTCCCCACAGCCCGAAAACGATCGACGGCACCGCGGCCAGCAGGTCGACCATCGCACCAAACGGCCGGGCCAATCGCTTCGGGGCGTATTGGGTGACGAACACCGCGATGCCGACGGCGATCGGCACCGCCAGCAGCAGCGCCCCGACCGAACTGAGCACCGTGACCATGAACAAATCGCGGATGCCGAACGCCAAGTTGGCGTCGCTCGCGGTTTCGAACTTGGGGCTGGTGAAGAAGTTCGCGTGGTTGGCGCGCAGCGACGGGATCGCCTTGATCAAGAGGAACACCGCGATCAGCGCGATAGCCACCACGATGGTGGATCCCGCAGCCGAGGCAAGCCACTTGAACAGGCGATCAGCCCGTCGCGCCGCGCGCGCGTCTACCTCCGCTAGCGCAGATTTTGCTAGCGGGGTTGTTACCACGTGAACCTCAGATCAGGAGATGGCGTTAACCGCGGTCGACAACCTCGACTTGAACGAGTCCGGGATGGGGACATAACCGGCGTCGCCCAAACCATTCTGGCCAGCGCCGATGGTCGACTGCAAGAACGCCTTGACCGCGGTCCCAGCCTGAGCATCGGGGTACTTCGAGCACACGATCTCGTAAGTGGCCAGCACGATCGGGTAGGAACCGGGTTGCGTGGGCCGGTAGAAGGAAAGTGTGTCGAGCACCAGGTCGTTGCCTTGCCCGGAGATCGTGGCACCGGCGATGGTCTTGCCCACCGAGTCGACCCCGATGGTGACGGGCTCCGGACCGGCCGAGGTGATGACCTTGGCGATGTTCAGTTTCTGGTTCTGCGCGAACGACCACTCGTTGTAGGTGATCGACCCTTCGGTGGTCTTGATAGCCGCCGAGGTGCCGTCGTTACCCTTCGCGCCTTCACCGACGCCGCCCTTGAAGCTCTTACCGGCGCCCTTGCCCCACGCGCCGTTGGAGGCAGCGTCAAGGTAGCGCTGGAAGTTGTCCGTGGTTCCGGACTCGTCGCTGCGGAACACGACGTGAATGGGCGTATCCGGCAGGTTGGTACCGGAATTGATCGCGGCGATCGCCGGGTCGTTCCAGGTTTTGATGGAGCCGTTGAAGATCTTGGCCAGGGTGGCCCCGTCCAGGCTGAGCGAGTTGATTCCGTTGATGTTGTAAGTGACCGCGATCGGGCCGAACACGACGGGGATGTCCCAGGCAGGCGAACCGCAGCGTTCCCTGGCGCGGTCGGGTTCGCCCTTACTGGCGTTCATCGGCGAATCCGAGCCCGCCAGGTCGGTCTGGCCGGCGAGAAACGCTTTCATGCCGGCGCCGGAACCGTTGGCGTTGTAGTCCAGGGTGTGGCCGGGACAGGACTTGATGTAGGCGTAGACGAACTGTTCCATCGCGTTCTTCTGGGCGGTTGAGCCGCCGGCGAGAATCTTCTTTTTGCCGCCGCAGTTCACCGGGACCACGGGGGTGCTGCTGGATCCGGACGACGACGTGTTGCCGGAATTGCCTCCGCATCCCGAAAGCACCAGTGCGCCGACAACCAGCAGGCTGAGGGCGGCAACACATCGAGTGAATTTCACGGCAACTCCTCGAGAAGACTCAGGGTCGATTGCAGGTGACCCCAGAATGTCATTGGTCACCCCGTGGCGGTCAAGGTTTCCTACGATTTCGACGCCGCTTTGGAACCAGACTTCTTGGCGGGTGCCTTGTTGGCCGGTGCTTTCTTTGCCTCGGTCTTGGGCCCAGTTTTCTTCGCCGGCGCCTTCTTAGGCTCGGTTTTTTTCGCTGCCGTCTTCTTAGGCTCGGCGGGAGCGCCTTTGGTGCCCGAGCGGGCTTTCACGCTCGCTTCCAGTTTGGCCAAGAGATCCGAGACGTCTTCGGTCTCGTCCAACTCGGTAGGCTTCTCCTCGACTGTAAATGCCTCTCCGCCTTCAAGTTTGGCGTCGACCAGTTCCTGCAGCTGCTCCTGATAGTTGTCGTGGTAACGGTCCGGGTCGAAGTCGTCGGCCATCGACTCCACCACCTGCCCGGCCATCTTCAGCTCGGCGGGCTTGATCTCCACCTCTTTGTCGAGCACCGGGAAGTCGGGGTCGCGAATCTCGTCGGGCCACAGCAATGTGTGGATCACCATCACGTCACGTTTGCCGAAATCCTTGACGCGCAAGGCTGCCAGCCTTGTCTTGTTACGCAACGAAAAGTGGACGATGGCCATCCGGTCGGTCTCGGCGAGGGTCTTGGCCAGCAGCACATACGATTTGGAGGATTTTGAGTCCGGCTCCAAAAAGTAGCTGCGGTCGAACAGCATCGGATCGACCTCGCTGGCCGGGACGAACTCCAAAACCTCGATCTCGCGGCTGCGTTCCTCAGGCAAGGTAGCGATGTCGTCGTCGGTGATGATCACCGACTTCCCGTCGTCGGACTCAAAAGCTCGGGCGATATGCGCGTATTCGACGACCTCGCCGCACACCTCGCAGACA
>NZ_LZLS01000090.1 GCF_001673365.1 Mycobacterium asiaticum | reverse complement strand
GGGCATGTCACTCGGTGACACTGAGGTCGACCTGACGTTTCGAGATGCGTACCAGTGGCCGAAGGCTTTCGGCGGCGACGGGGGGTTCTTGTACGGCAGCGGCGGTCGCGGTGGCGCGGGCGGTGGCACCAACGTCAACGGCGGCGTCGCCGGCTTCGGCGGCGACGGCGGTAACGCGCTCGGACTCTTCGGCAACGGCGGTGCCGGCGGAGTCGGCGGCGTCGCTCCCAACGGCGTCGCCGGCGACGGCGGCTTCGGTGGCTCCGGTGGTCTCATCCTCGGAAACGGAGGCATCGGCGGGTCCGGCGGAAACGGATTCGTCGCCGGCTGGGGCGGCTACGGCGGTGACGGCCTTGGCCTGCTGTACGGCGCTGGTGGCGCCGGCGGCGCGGGCGGCACCACGATTCCCGGCGGCGTGGCCGGCATCGGCGGAAACGGTGGCAGCGGAAACATCCTGTTCAACCTCATCAGTACCGGCGCCGACGGCGGCACTGGCGGGGCTGCCTTCGGCGCTACCAACGTCGCTGGGCAAGGCGGCCAGGGCGGCGGCGGTGTCGGTCAACTCTTCGGCCTCGGCGGTAATGGTGGTGCCGGCGGGGCCGCGCTGACCAACGGCGGAACCGGCGGCCCGGGTGGATTTGGCGGCGACGGCGGCAGCTTGTTCGGCATCGGTGGCGCGGGCGGTGCCGGCGGCGCTGCCATGACCAATGGCCGCGGTGGGGTCGGCGGCATTGGCGGCCTCGGCGGCGACATCTTCGGGCTCGGCGGCGCGGGTGGTCACGGCTTCGGTGCCGCCGACCTGGCATTCGGAGGCAACGGCGGGCAGGGCGGCTACGGCGGGTTCATCTTTGGCATCGGTGGCACCGGCGGCAACGGCGGTGCCGGGGCTACCCCGGGAATCGGTGCCCCCGGCGGGTTCGGCGGGTTCTTGATCGGCGGACCGATCGGAAGGCCCGGCGTCTCTCCATAACCTCGCGTCAGCAAACTTTACTTTTCGCTGTGAATCGCTCCTGTGTCATGTGTGAGCGGGATAAGCTATGCACCTCTCGGAGTCCGCGGAGGTGGCTCAAATGTCATTCGTCACCACAATTCCCGAGGCTGTCGCAGCGGCCGCATCGGATCTGGCAAACATCGGTTACACGCTCACCCGGGCGAACGCGGCGGCCTTGCCCCCGACTACCGGAGTGCTCGCCGCCGGCGCCGACGAGATTTCGGCGGCGGTAGCCGCGCTCTTCGGGGCGCACGCGCAGGGATACCAGGCGCTGAGCGCACAGGTGACGGCCTTCCATGACCAGTTTGTACGACTCATGGGTGCGGGCGCGGCGCAGTATGCGGTCGCCGAGGCCGCCGCGGCGACGCCACTGCAATCCCTTGAGCAGCAAATCCTCGACGTGATCAACACGCCCACCAACATGCTCCTGGGGCGACCGCTGATCGGTAACGGTGCAAACGGTGCACCGGGCGCCGACGGACAGGCCGGCGGACTGCTGATCGGCAACGGCGGTGCGGGCGGGTCGGGTACGGCCGCCCACCCCGCCGGGGGTAACGGGGGCGCCGCTGGGCTGATTGGTAATGGCGGAGCCGGCGGCACCGGCAGGTCCAACAGCGTCAGGTCCCCTGGCGGCAACGGCGGCGCCGGAGGACTCTTGTACGGCAACGGCGGGGGCGGCGGCACCGGTGGGTCCGGACAGGGCGGCACCGGAGGCGTCGGCGGGTCCGCCGGTCTGTTTGGCACCGGCGGTGTCGGCGGCGCCGGCGGGACGTCGACGCTCGGAGCCTCCGGTGGGTTGGGCGGCGGCGGCGGCGCAGGCGGACTTTTCGGCACCGGCGGCGCCGGCGGTGCGGGCGCCGCGGGCGGCTACGGCGGGGGCGGGGGCGGTGGCGCCGCATCATATG
>NZ_LZLS01000089.1 GCF_001673365.1 Mycobacterium asiaticum | reverse complement strand
CATCAGACGGCGACGCCCAGCAAGCCGGAACGGAGGTCGCCTGAAACACCCCGATCCACAGGTCTTGACAATTCCTCGGTCTCTGAATCTGCGCAGCTGGTTCGGCTCTGATTTCGCCCGAGGCCTGTCGGTGCGCCGCGCTATCTTGATCCGATGCGCTGGTTTGCCCGCCCTGATAATCGCTCGCTGGAGCTGAGGGTCGCCCCGCGGCTCGCCTCGTGGAACAAGGCTGACGATCCATATCAGGTCCGATTGCAGGAGTACCTCGACGATACGGAGGATTTGATCGCTGGCGGCGCACGGATCAGGGGCCCGTGGGCGCTGCGCCTCGACGTCGGTTTACCGAGTTCACGAGACCTGCTCGATGCCAGCGACCTGGATAACTACGCGTATCCGCTCGCATCGCGCCTGCACGATGTCGACTTGGTGTCGGTGTGGTGCACGAAGCGCCATGGCGAACAATCGTCTGTGCGGATCTGTGCCGCCCGAGAAATTCCTGCGCCCACCGCCGCCGGTGTGGTCGTCGCGACCACTGCGGCTTCTTCCACGAGCGTCGCCTACAAGGAGGCTATCCACGCCGCCGTCTCTGGCGCTGCCGTACTACCGGATGGTCCAGTTCGGCTCGAATTGTCCTTCGTGGTCGGCCCACGTCGCAATTGGCTGAACCTCTGGAAGCAGACGATCGACGCGCTCGACCCCCTGCTGGGTCGTACCCGGCCAGATCAGGCATGGCATCCCCGCGACGGCCGAATCACCGAACTCGGCCTGCACTGCACCGTGGACCAATTCGCCGGCAACAAGGTCGTAGTGGGCATCTACGCTTCGGCCCAATCCGCCAGTGTTAGCGAGGACAGCCCGCTCGACGTCCCACAAAGACCGGTTGGCGAGTTCGTCGACGTCGTGCCAGCTGATGCACTCGCCGGAGTGGATCAACGCACCCGCGCACACGAATTCCGGAATGACGACGCCGGCTATCTCGCATGGCTCGCCGCCAACCCGGAAGGCTTCGTCGTGAACATCACCCGTAACTACAACGTGTCTACCGCGCGGGTGCATCGCGCAACGTGCCGCACCATCAGCGGTCAGAATCCGCACAACGGGCCATGGACTGGTACCTACGTCAAGGTGTGCGCCGTTAAGTCGGCGGACGCCGAAGAGTGGGCCGCAAACACCGTGCGAAAGCCCATCCTGCCGTGCGGAACTTGCCGGCCCTGACACGTCTGACCGCCGCGGAGCGTAAAGATGCTCATCTGAGCTCGTCGGACTGGGACGCAGAACGACCCCGTGCGGCCCGTCGCTCGAATTTTGTTGATGCGCTATTGAGCTCGGACGCAAGCTGGGCGTAGCCAGCATCCAGGATTTGTTCGTGCATAGCCTCAGCGCCCACCCGAAGCAGAATCCGCAGTACAGCGGCATCCGAGCTGATGTCGCCCGAGGCGTAGTCATTGTGGTGTGCCCACTGTCGCAGAACCTCGAAAGCTGGCGAGCCCCGATGGAGGAAGGGAGCGATCATCGCCTCGTCTGCGTCGCGGAGAATCAGGCTCACTCGCTTACTCATTGCGGGGCCTTCCTTAGTCGTTGGGGCAAGTCGATCGCTTCGTTTCAGCTCGTCCCATCTTCCTTCCGCTGTTTGGGCAGTAGTGAGTAGAGCTGATTTTGCGCTGCCGCACTTCGTGTTTCAATCCCCGCCGCCGTAACGTAACGCTGCGACGTCGTCATCGACTCATGTCCGAGGAGTTTCATCAGCGTGTAGACGCTGACATTTGAGGTCGCGAGTTCAGTTGCATAGGTGTGGCGAAGGCCGTGCACCAGGGCGCCGGGCACGGGGCGCGCTTCAGGCCCTGCGCGTTTGAACGCGCGCTTAATACGTGACTGTAGAGTGCCCCGCGTCATCCGTTCACCGTCCCGACCGACGAACAGCGGGGCGGAATGCGGCCAGCCCGACAATGGTCTACTCGTCGGCGACGATGTGCGCTTCTTGCTCTGAGGAAACCGTCCGGCACGACTATCCATATAGGTTCCGATCATCTCCAGCAGGGCTGCCTCGATGGGGACGTTGCGTTCCTTGCCGCCTTTGCCTTTCACGTTGATCACTGCGGAGCCGTCGTCGAGCGTTCGTATGTCGCCAACATCGACCAGGCGCAGTTCTTCGGCCCGCAGTCCCGCGAGGAGTGCAGTGAGGATGAGCGCGAGATCTCTTTCTTTCCAATCTGTTCGGCGAGTATTGGACTCCTGCGTGACAGCAGAGAGCAATGCTTCCACAGCGGTTCGGGGGAGCGCTTTCGGCAGCGGCTTCTTCAGCTTCGGTCGTCCAACGAGCTGCATGGGGTTGGCCGCCAAAAGTTCGTTGGTATAGAGGAAGGTGCACAACACATTCCAGGTTGACCAACAGCGTCGGATCGATGCCGCCTCGTGGTCGGCTGCAAACGCCGCGAACGCAGCCCGCATCGAATCGCGAGTTATGTCAGCTGGACTGAGACGGGCCGGCTCACCACCGGTAAGCAGATTGGCAATGGCGACGAAGTCGCGGCGATAGGCCTTCATGGTGTGCGCCGAGGGTTTACTTGCCTGCCGGTGATCCAAGAACTGCTGGAACCACTCGGGGATCTCATCGACGGCCGGCGCGACGGCACCAGCTTCAATAGCGCCTTCGATGACGGAGTAGCCGGGATTGGTCTCATGCGACACACGGTCAGCCTCGCAGATGAACGATGGATAATCAACGTTATCCATATTATTGGGTGCTACGCGGTTCCAGCCTGCGTGAACAGGGGACGCTGCATCACCTACATAACGTCACAGTGACGAATTCAACGGTTCACGCTGGACTTCGAAGGCGCGGACTGTCCGCCGCTGTCAGGTAGTTCTGGACTGTCGATCGTCCTGTCCGGCGCTGTCAGATAGTCATGGATTCAGACTCAGCGTTATGTCCACGCCGGCCGAAGATCCGCAGGTGCACGGGCAG
The DNA here is from genome assembly GCF_001673365.1 of Mycobacterium asiaticum. GTDB lineage: Bacteria > Actinomycetota > Actinomycetes > Mycobacteriales > Mycobacteriaceae > Mycobacterium > Mycobacterium asiaticum_A. Next base: position 18,617 of record NZ_LZLS01000089.1, on the reverse strand, counting down.
GGACCTGGGCGGGTGTCACTGTCAGATAGTTCTGGAACGGAGGGCGAGAAATCGGACAGCTACCAGGTTTTCCCGGATTACTCCCAACTAGTTCCGGATCGGACACAATCGCATCAAGGTGCGAGGCCTTGCATCTGATGCGGTTCGCATTGGCTAATTGCCGATAAGCGACATTATGTCAGGTCGAGTACGCCGTTTTCATCCGATGATTTATTCGACGGGCCGACAGAGGTCACGACTCCTCCCGTCGTTTCGGCTTCAAGTTGTCGGGTTTCAGATAATGATGACAACCTGTCCGGGCAGTGAACTGCCCTACTTTGTGTCGTTCGGGTGACTGGTATGCACCTGCTCCAGGTACACCGTGCGGTCCTCGACGAAGAACCAGATGCGGGCAGTGCCCTTGAGCGTTGGCTTGTGCTGCCAGCGCTCGTGGATCTTGCCTCCGCGGGCGATCGTGCCGAGTTCGCCACGCAGCGGGTAGTTGGTTGGTGTCTTGGCGAGAGGGGTTCGCGTCAGAAAGTCCCAGGCATCTGCGAGGGGATTGCGGATTGTTGCGGCGAGGTCCTGCCAGCCCTTGGCTGCGTCGCCGGTAGCGTAGCGAATCTCGTACTCGATCTTCTTCGGAGGACGAGGGACCAGTTCGCCGCGCTTGGCGGCCACGGCTACGGCCGCTTCACGATGACGTCGTCATCGTCCAACCACTCCGGCTCGCCCTGGTTGAGCCCGGCGGCGATGGCGGTCGCGGTCTCCTTCCACGAGGTCAGTTCCGCGAGCACCAGATGAGGCTGGCCAGTGGAGAACGACGCCCGCGCGGCGTCGACGAGGTCCTGGGCGCAGGTGGCCCGGTCGTCGGGTGACAGTGCGAGCATCCACGGAAAGGCCCTGGACATCCGCTCGGCGAGCGGACCGTTGTCGTCCACCGCCACGCCGATGAGCTGCGCGGCGAATTGGAGCATACGGTTGCGGCTTTCCGCCTCGCGCTGCGACATGAGCACGAGCGCCTCGCCGTCGCGCCGAGTCACCGTGACGGGGTGGTCCTCAGCCTCGGCGAACACCTCTGCGGAGTGCTTGCTCAGGTCCGAGGAGCGGCGCGTGGTGGCGCGGAGGGCTGTCGTGGTCATATCGACATGATATTCGGAACGTGTTCGGAAGTCTACTGTGCGCGGACCACATCAACTCCCCGTTGATCGACAGATGCAAAGCCGTCACCCCGCTAGCAAACAAGCCACTCCCCCTGGACCTTGACCTCGCCGGGGCCGATGTGTGCCGCCGTACCGGCAGTCAACTACGCGGTTGCAACTGTTCCCACATGGCCGCCGACCGACACGACAACGTGGGGAATACGGCGGAATCGGATATGGCGGGTTACCAGTAAACGTAGCCGTTTTCTATTGCGGCACAACGGGTTTCGGTTCCGGTCAGCTGATGTCAGGTTTTGGCGGGCAAGCTTGCCAGCGCTTCCGCAATACAGGTTGACCAGCGACGGTCCCCGAGCACGTTCACGCCGGTCTCCCGGCGCGACGCGCTGGTAATCACCACGCTCCAGGCTCGATCGCAACGCAGCAGGGTCGCTGTCGGAAACCAGGAACGTGGTCCACTTGCCGGAGTTGCCGACATAGGTCGTGTCGCCGGTGAACAGATAGGTTCCACCGTCGACACCGCTGACCAAGTAACACATGCTGCCCGGGGTGTGGCCGGGCGTGGGAATCGCCTCCAGGCCCGCGCCATGGGCACGGCGGCCTTCCAATGGGACATCGAGGTGTGCGTGCCGACTGATCTCGGCGGCTTCCGCGGCCGGCGCGTGCAATCGCGAACCGAACCGGTCGGCGATCCGGGCCAAGACCGGGCTTGCTTCATGCTTGTGCGACAAGAAGTGATCCTTGATGCCGCCCAGTCGTTCGATCGCATCGAAATCGGCATCGCCAGCGGTGCTGTAGAACAACACATTCCGTTCGGGTTGAGTCCACAGGTAAGCGTGAGTCATCAAGCCGGGAAACGGTGTGTCGGTGCGAGTTTCCCACAGATCGGATCGGATCTTCTGCATGCAGTCCGCCCTTCAACCAGGATCAGGAACGACGACAAAGTTCGGTTTCGTCCCGGCTACGCTCACCATAGTCCCGTCACCATCACCCGATTCGTTGTCGGCCACAAAGCTGTCGACGCCCGTGTTGCGTAATTTGCCGAACCTCTCATACGCAACCTGATTGCCAGCAACCGCTACCCCAGCAGCGCTGTGACGGTTGGCGTGACACGCCTCGACTGGAGCACGAGCGCGGAGTGCTTGCTCAGGTCCGAGGGGCGGCGCGTGGTGGTGCGGAGGGCTGCCGTGGTCGTATCGACCTGATTTTCGGAACATGTTCGGAAGCCCAGTGCGCGGCGGACCACATCGACTCCCCGTTGATCGAAGTGCGAGGTCGTCGCTACGCTAGCAAACAATCAACCCCCTGAATCGCAACCTCGCCGGAGCCTATGCGTGCCGCCTCACTGGAGGTCAACTACGTGGTCGCCAACCGTTCCCCCATCCCCCCGGCAGACACCCACATCGCGGGAATCTGGCGGAATCGAAAATGGCGTACTACCAGCAAAGTGCGTCATGTTGCGCTGCGCCCCAATTCTTTTCATCCGAAGTAATGATGACGGCGCAACGCTGCCCCGAGGGCTGGGCATCACAGATCCAGGACGAAGCGCAGCGCTTGGTCAATGGCTTGCATCCGCTCTGGACTGACCATTCCCTGCCGAGATGACAATCGTTCAACGGAAACAACGCGCAGTTGGTTCGTGCAGTAACTGCTATCTTCGGCTCAGATGCGTGCGCCTTTTTGGAGATTGCATTGGCGGCATAGGATTTTCAGGTTGTCGACGCTCGTGGCGCCGCCGAGGGCGAGCGGGATGATGTGGTCGTATTCGAGGTAGTGTTTTTCCTTACATTGCGTACACATGCCGCCGTCACGTTGCCAAACAGCCGATTTCACGTGTTGCGGGATCCTCCGAGTATCCCGCTGGCCGGGAACCAGTATGAGGCGTCTAATCTCGATCGATTCGCTGCGTGTTGCGCCAGGCATCGAAATCTGAAACGATCCGGCGGCGGTGCAGGAGGGGCATGATCCGCAGGTGGAGCGTGCCGTAGCCGTCGCCGTAAAAACCGTCACGAAGAACCCGCGCGTGCATGCTGAGCGTCTCTCCCGACTAGGCGAAATAAATCATGATTGAATATGATCCGCACAAATGGCTGAGCCACTTTTTTGATATCCGCGGCTCGCTGGTCCGGGAGATCAGCGGTCGAGTCTCCCTATGCGTCGCTTGGGGGGCAGCGGTTGTCGCCTTCCACAATTATGTTGCTCCGGTCAGCATGCCAATCCAACTGCACACACTGATGGGCCTAGCCCTCAGTCTCCTTCTGGTTTTCCGCACCAGCTCCAGTTATGACCGTTTTTGGGAGGGACGCAAATTATGGGGAGGGATCGTAAATGAAACACGGAACCTCGTGCGGAGCGCCAGCACATACCTAAAGGCGGATCCGGAGGTGGTCGCCCGGCTCACTCGATGGACAGCTGCCTTTCCATGGGCGGTGATGCACAGTCTGCGTGCTACTGAAGTCCTCGGGCCGCAAATCACGGAACTTCCGCTTGCCGAGGCGCAGGAGGCGATCGACGCCCAGCACCCCGCACTCGCTGTCGCCGGCAGCATGTCCGGTTGCCTGCGAGAGGCGCGTGAGCGCGGCTTGATCTCTGACATCATGCTCACGTCGATGGACCAGAACATTCAGCTCCTGGTCGACTACCTCGGCAGCTGCGAACGAATTCGCAAAACGCCGATGCCCTTCGCCTACGCCGTTCACCTGCGCCGGGCGCTTGTACTCTATTGCTTCACCCTCCCCTTCGCCATGGTCGAGACCTTCGGCTGGACGACCATTGTCGACGTCCTAGTCATCGCTTACACATTTTTCGGCATCGAGGAAATTGGCGTCGAAATCGAAGACCCCTTTGGGTATGACGCGAATGACCTCCCTCTTGAGGACATCTGCGAAGCGATTCACCGAAACGTCTATGCCCAAGCGGGTATCGAGAAGTTAAATCACGAATCTGCGTGAGTACCTGCGCGATGCTGCTTCCGGTATTCGCTGAGCCGCCACTGGAGAACCTTCACAATCCCCTCGCCGATGTTGGATCCGCTCATCTTCGACACGCCGATCTCGCGCTCAGTGAAGGTGATCGGCACCTCGACGACGGTGAAACCAGCTCTTGAGGTTTGCCAGGCCAACTCGACCTGGAAGCAGAAACCCGCGGAGTCCACCGAGGTCAAGTCAAGAGCCTCCAGCACTTCGCGCCGGTAGGCACGGTATCCGGCAGTCACGTCCTTGATGCCGATGCCCAGGATCAAGCGTGAATATGTGTTGGCCGCTTTTGACAACACAATGCGTCGCCGCGGCCAGTTGCGGACGACGCCGCCTGGGATATACCGAGAACCGATGACGAGATCAGCCCCTGCGTCAATCGCCTCCAACAGCCTGTGCAGCTGTTCGGGAGCGTGGCTGCCGTCAGCGTCCATCTCGACCAAAATCGAATAGCCGCGGCTTAAGCCCCACCTAAATCCAGCGAGGTATGCCCCACCCAGGCCGTCGGTTTCAGCACGATGAAGCACATGCGTACGCTCCGGATCGGCGGCTGCTAGTTCATCGGCGAGGTGGCCGGTGCCATCGGGGCTGTCGTCATCGACAATCAGGACATCAATATCGGCGCAGGCCGCCTTGACGCGCCGATAGATCAGTGGCAGGTTCTCAACCTCGTTGTAAGTAGGGATGATCAGCAGGACAGCGGCAGTCATTCAGCTCCTCGAACGCCCGATATTAAAAAGGCCGCCACGGCTTATGACGGCGATACCGATGTCAGCATAAGGGGCCGGCAAACACTTGCGAGACCGGCCAAGAACTACGGATCTCAGGTGGCACACCATGATTCATGGCCGGCCTATGCGTGTTGACCCGAGCCATGTCCGCCGTCGTGTCATGCTGCGCTGAAGGCTGAGCAACGTCGGCCGCTGTCCAAAGATCGATCTATTTGGAGGGTCCTCAGCAGATGAGGGATGTCATCGATTTGTTCGACCAGGCGATCTTCGTCGGCGAGCGAGCAACAGGGATGACTGATGTGGTGCAGTACATTTGGCTATACAACCGCGCCATAGATTCCGACGCTCTGCAGCAATTCCATTGCAACCTGAAGCTCGGTCGACTGTCTCGCCTCATCGAACGATTACCGGTTCCTTTCGGTCGTCATCGCTGGGTGTCGTCTGACTGCCACACAGAGATCGAGGTTGTGTCCGATGAACGCGACCGTTCGGAATTCGACCACTGGCTCGAGGAACAGGCCCATTCGCCCATCGACCCCGAGCGCGGGCCTGGGTGGCATTTAGCGTTGCTTCGATTTACCGACGGCGGCACTGGAATAAGTCTGGTGACTTCACACTGCATAGTCGATGGCACCGGATTAAACGAAGCGTTGTCAGCTGCCGCTAGCGAATTGGGGGATGCTCGAATCTGGAGTCCTCGCGGTACACGCCGGCGTTTGCCAGTGGCCTTGGAGGATACATGGCAGACCGTACGTGAACTCCCCGAGATCGGCCGGGCCGCCTTTGCCACGATTCGACGAGTCCGATCGACCGGTGATCGCGCCCCATCCGCCGCAAATGCATTGACGAGACCAATTGTTGGACCGGATGTTTGCGTCACCATGCCGACGGCCACCGTGTTCATCGATGCTCGGGCATGGGACGCTCAAGCGCAATCGCTAGGAGGCACGAGTAATACGTTGCTTGCCGGACTAGCGGTCCGCATTGCTGAGCGGGTTGGCAGGGTCGCCGCGGATGGTTCGGTGCTATTGACAATGCCAGTTGACGAGAGGACCGCCGACGACACGCGCGGGAATGCGGTTGCCCACCTCAATTTCACGGTTGATCCTGCATCCGTCACCCCGGACCTCCGTGAGCTACGCGCAACGATCAAAATGGCGCTTAGGCTGCGCGAAAATACACCCGACGAGCGACGGGCGCTACTGCCGATCGTTCCTCTATTACCGCAATGGTTGGTTCGGCGAATCGTCGGTGTGACCGCCACAAGCCCGACTAGCGTCAATTTCTCGAACCTTGGCACCATTCCTGCGCTTGTCGCGCGGCCAGACGGCACCCAAGCGGACCGTTTTGCAATCATGGGGCGCTACCCAGGTATGACGCAAAAAACCGTGCACCGTATCGGCGGACGGCTCCAACTGGTTTCAGGTCGTGCGGGCGGGCTTGTCTTCCTGACTGTCCTATCCTACGAACCCGGTTGCCCGAATTCCGATGACGCTCTGCGCCAGCAGGTTTGGGATTCCCTGGCGGACTTCTCGTTGGAGTTCCGGGCGGGATGGCAATAGGAGCCTGTCGAGGCCGCCTAAGCCGACCCCGGACCCGCGGTAGCCGGGGCAGCCGTCTCGCTGTGCTCAGTGCTTTGTGCTCGCGCGGGCAACATAAAGGCGACGACGATCGCCCCCGCAACGGCGAATGCAGCGCATGCCAAGCAGGCAACCAACATGCTTTCCAGAAATGCCGACTCGACTGCGTGACGGATCTGGGGTGCCGCGGGCGTCTGCTCAAGTACATGCCTTGCGCCTGCCATCGACTTTCGCATCGTGGCGAGAGTGGTTGGATTGATGCCATACAACGCGGGATTGTTCTCTAGCGAATGTGAATATACGGATGCGAAGATGCTGCCAATGAGGGCTACGCCGAAGCAGCCGCCTAGTTGACGAGCTACGCCCGTCACCGCGGATCCGACGCCAGCATCAGCGAGGCTGAGCGATCCCATGATTGCCTCACTGGCCGGAGCCATTGTGAAGCCCAGCCCGCAGCCCAGTGAAGCCATTGCTGCCCCGATGGCCCAGTAGGGTGTGCGATCGTCGAAGCTTCCTGTGGCAGCCACACCGGTTGCGAAGATCATCAGCCCAGCAGTGACAACAGCGGTGGTCCCCAGGCGTTCGACAACCCGCGGTGCCACAATGCTCACCCCCGCATACGTGGCTGCGAGCGGTACTAACCGCACCCCCGTGTCGAAAGCGCTGTATGCAGTGATGAATTGCATGTACTGCGTAGCGACGAAGATGAACCCACACATAGATAAGTAGGCAGCGGTGACGGCGACACTTCCGCCGGAAAACCGTCTACTCCCGAAAATCGACAGGTCAAGGATTGGGTGCCATGTTCGGCGTTCCCACCACACGAAGGCCGAGAGCAGGATAGCGGAAATCGCGACACCGACAACCGTTTTCCAAGTGAACCAGCCGATATTGGGCGCCTCGATAATTGTGTAGGTCAATACGGTGATGCCGATCGCTGAAACAAGCAAACCGGGCACATCGACTGGTAAGCGGTCGGGATTGCGTGATGTCTCCACAAACATGTTTGCCCCGACAACGGCAATGAGAGCTATCGGCACGTTGATCCAAAATATCGACCCCACGGCAAACTGCTCGATGAGCCACCCGCCCAAGATAGGTCCCGCAATTACTCCGAGCCCCATCACCGCCGACCATATTCCTATCGCCCTAGCGCGCTCGGTGGCGTCGACGAAGATGTTGGTGACCAAGGCGAGCGTTGTCGGAAGGATGATCGCTGCGCCGATGCCCATGACGGCGCGTGCCGCGATGAGCGCATCGGCTGACTGCACCGTAGCCGCGGACGCAGACGAGGCGGCCACCACAAGCAGTCCGATGCTGAGCCACCCACGTCTGCCGTAACGGTCTCCAAGATTTCCGGCTGCCAGGAGCAATCCGGCCGCGGTGAGCGCATACGAGTCCACGATCCATTGCAATTGTGCGTTGCTAGCTTTCAACGCGGTGGAGAACGTGGGTAATGCAACGTTGACAATCGTCAAGTCGATGCTGGCGATGAAGTTACTAAGGCAAATTACGGCTAGCACTACTTGCCGACGGGCGTGGGTGTTCATTACCAGTCTCCGATTCGTCATGCCGTTGTCAATCGAGATCCCAAGCGGGCACGGGCATCACAACTCTCGCATCGTGTTCAAGTCAGCTAAGGAGTGGAGATCGTTTGCAGCATTTGGCTTCGGGCGAGCGGCAAGCTCATCCAGGGCCAAGGTGCGACGCCGGCGAGGTGGCTGCCTAAGGCCTCGCGCTGCATCGGCTCAGTCAGAAGTCGACTCTCGTTCAGCAAACGCACAATGCGGGAGAAATCCTTCGGAGTGCTAACTGGCTGGGCCGTATCCGTCATCACTCTCCTGCTCTCGACCTGCCCTTGGTGGGAATAATCTACAGCAGCGTCAATCTTGTGAAGTCCACGAACGTGTAGCGACTTTCTATGAATCCTGCTAGCTCGAACCTCGTCGTCACAATTCGGGATACGTAAGAGTGAGGCGCCTGAAAAAGAATCGGAAACCAGGGTGGAGGTACGTGATGGCGACGCTAGTTGTTCAGACTTTTGTCACAACACAACTGAGTGCCGACCGTCGGTGCACCACGGGGGCGTGCTCAACGTGCGCATCGCTCGGGAGGGCCGCTGAGGAGGTGCCCGCTTGATGCCCCACGTCGAACCTCGTTGCTACCCCATCGTCCAGATCGCGCTTGCGGCGACGCCGATCACCGTGACGAGCGCTACCAAAAGCACCGTGAAAGACGCCCGTAAGATCTCTTCCTCCGTGACTCGCCAGCGCGGCTTCAGTTCGGCGCGAACGATCTCCCCGCGAGAGCCAAGAGCGTTGACTCTTGCGACCGCAAGAGTGACATCGTCATGCGCATGGGCTGCGTGGCCCTGGATTGGCTCGTCCGCGGCGATTGCGGTCGTCATATCAGCCCCCTAGTCATTGCGGATGCCGATCGGCCTAATCATGAGGTCGAAAGCTTCGGATCTGTCGTAGTTCCAACGCTACGAGTGCGAAATCACGATTGCGGTAGCCGATCCTTAACGGTCACAGCACAGAGTTGCGCCCGCGCAACGGGTCACCTCGGGCGAACAGTGATTGCGGGTTTTCGGGAAATGTACCTGCAGCACTGCTGAGATCCATTGTGCCGCAGCGCTATTGCGGTGGAAGCCGCGGGGCTAGCGCAAGTAGACCAGGGCATTGTTGCCGCCCTGGCACACCGAACCGGCGGCAGTGCACGTCATGGAGTAGGTCTGGCCGGTGACCGGGCTGCGCACGCTAAACGGCTCCGAGCCATGCCCGTAGGAGTGGTAAGCCTCGGCGGTGCTCATCGCGAATTCGCACGAGGTGGTTGCGTTGCCCGCGAACACCGATGCCCCGGCGCTCGACTTGCCGCAGTAGGTGTCTGCCCGCGCAACCGGGGACGCGCTCACCGCAGCGGCCACAGTGACCGCGAATGACACTGCAGATACTCCCAGAATTCGCTTGATCATTAGCTGAACCTTCCTGTGCGAGCTATACCAAGCTGACCCGAACTGGACCCGAAACCGCAAGAGCAATTCGCAGGGGCGAAAACACCACGCGGCCACAGACATGACGCAGACTTGTGCAATGAACTCCGAGTCGCCCCGCGTGTTGAACGGTCTGTCGGACGTACGCGCGTTTTTTCACACCAACGCCGTACCGCTGTACTTCATCTCGCCGACCCCGTTCAACTTGCTGGGTCTGGACCGCTGGATACGAAACTTCTTCTACCTCACCTACTTTGACTCGTTCGAGGGCACACATTCGCGCGTGTTCGTGCCCCGGCGACGTGACCGCCTCGACTTCGATTCCATGGGAGATGTCTGCAATCACCTCCTGTCGGATCCCGAGACACTCGAATTCATCGCGAGCCGGGGACCCGGCGGCAAGGTCTGCTTCGTGATGCTGGACGGCGAAACCCAGGCTCTTGCCCGGCAGGCAGGCCTGGAAATCATGCACCCGCCGGTAGAACTGCGCGAGCGCCTAGGCTCCAAGATCGTCATGACGCGCCTGGCCAACGAGGCGGGCGTACCGAGCGTGCCGCATGCGATCGGGCGGGCCGGCTCCTACGACGAACTGCTCACGCTGGCGCAAAACGCCGGGTTGGGCGACGATCTCGTCATCTCCGTCGCATACGGCAACGCCGGCAGCGGCACGTTCTTCGTGCACGGCCAGCGCGACTGGGACGAGCACGCTGCCGATCTGAGCTGCCAGCAAGAAGTCAAAGTCATGAAGCGGATCCGCAATGTCGAGGTGTGTATCGAAGGTGCCGTGACCCGCCATGGCACGGTGATCGGTCCCGCGATGACCAGTCTGGTCGGTTATTCCGAACTCACCCCCCACCGAGGCAGTTGGTGCGGCAATGACATCTGGCGCGAGGTGCTACCGCCCGAGCAGACCCATGCCGCTCGCGAAATGGTGCGCAAGCTGGGGGCCGTCCTGAGCCGCGAGGGTTACCGGGGCTACTTCGAGGTGGATCTTTTGCATGACCTGGACTCCGGGGAGCTTTACCTGGGTGAGTTGAATCCCCGCTTGAGTGGCGCCAGCCCGATGACGAACCTGACGACCGAGGCTTACGCGGACATGCCGCTGTTCCTCTTCCACCTGCTCGAGTACATGGACGTGGAGTATGAACTCGACATCGAGGACATCAACGCGCGCTGGGAGCGTGGCTACGGCGAGGACGAGGTCTGGGGACAGGTGATCCTCACCGAGACCTCACCGGAGATCGAACTGTTCACCGCGACGCCGCGAACCGGTGTGTGGCGCATTGACGACGACGGTCGCGTGTCTTTTGCGCGGTCGGCCAACGACTGGGCCACCTTGCTCGACGGGTCCGAGGCCTTCTACATGCGGGTCGCGGCACCGGGCGACTTGCGTTCCGAGGGCGCTCAACTCGGCGTTCTCGTGACTCGTGGCCACCTGCAGACCGACGATTATCAGCTCACCGAACGCTGTCGACGCTGGGTCAAGGGCATGAAGGCGAAGTTCGTCTCCACTCCTCTGGCCCCAGCATCGCCGATCGTCTCGCGTCTTGTCGCGCGGGCGTGAGCAGCGACTGCGTGAGTCGCGTCCCGGCCGGCATTTCGCTGGGCAACTGGCTGTCGGCGCCGTACGCGCAATGGTCTTTTCAGCACGTTGAAGACATGGTGCCGACCGCGGTAATCCCACGTGGGACCGGACCGACCGCCGCGCTGCGAACGGCCCAGTCCCCCGTCGCCGACATCCCGGTCACCAGCACCAACGGGGACACGACCACCGTTGGCGCCGTCATGGCTACCACAGCCACAGACGGCTGGACCGTGTCTCACCGCGGCTCGATGCTGGCCGAGGAGTACTGCGCCGACTTCGGCCCACAGACCCGCCACCTGCTGTTCTCGGTGAGCAAGTCGCTGGTGGCAGCGGTCGTCGGCGCGCTGCATGGGGCCGGCGCGATTGAGCTGGACGCGCCCGTTACCGCATTCGTCCCCGACCTTCGAGACTGCGGTTACGCCGGTGCCACGGTGCGCCAACTGCTGGACATGCGGTCGGGTATCGCATTCTCGGAGAACTACCTCGACCCCGCCGCGGAGATCCACCTGCTCGATCAGGCAATGGGCTGGGCGCCCAGAAGCACTCCGAACGCCCCGGCCACACTGAAACAGTTCCTGCTGAGTCTGCGCCAGAAGTCGGCGCACGGCGGCCCGTTTCAATATCGCTCTTGTGAAACCGATGTGCTCGGCTGGATTTGCGAAGTCGTTGGCGCCCAGCGGATGCCGGAACTGATGTCGGAATTGCTGTGGAGCCGCATCGGCGCTCAAGGCGATGCCAGTATCGGCGTAGACGGTTCAGGCACAGGGTTTTTCGACGGCGGCATCAGCGCCTGTCTCACCGACATGGTCCGGTTCGGGTCGCTGTTCCTGCGCGACGGTGTCTCCTTGACCGGCCGACAAGTAATGCCTGCGGCATGGGTCGCAGACACTCTGGGCGGCGGGGCCGACTCGCGTGAAGCATTCGCCGCCAGCCCCGACGACAACGAAATGCCCGGCGGGATGTACCGCAACCAGATGTGGTTCCCCTACCCCGGCAACAATGTCGTGCTGTGTCAGGGCATGTGCGGCCAAATGATCTACGTCAACCGCGCCGCGGAAGTTGTTGCCGCCAAGCTTTCCGCCCAACCAGACACTCATGAACCGCACATGCTGGACACGTTGCGCGCGTTCGATGCGGTCGCAGCCGAACTCGCTGAAACCTAGCTTGCAACAATGGGTGCTATGGCCGAGCAGAGCCTCTGGATGAAAAAAGTCGCCGAAGACCCTGGGCATTCGCACTGGTATGTCGAACGCTTCCGCTCAATGGCACGCGCTGGTGAGGATCTGGTCGGCGAAGCCCGCCTCGTCGACGCCATGGTGCCTCGCGGAGCGCGGATCCTTGACGCCGGATGTGGCCCCGGCCGGCTGGGCGGGTATCTGGCGTCGGTGGGCCATCAGGTTGTCGGCGTCGACGTCGACCCGGTGCTCATCGAGGCCGCCAAACGAGACCATCCCGGCCCACAGTGGCTGGTCGGTGACCTGGCGAACCTCGACCTGCCCGCCCGCGGCATCCCCGAACCGTTCGACGCCATCCTGTCCGCCGGCAACGTCATGACCTTTCTTGCGCCCAGCACCCGGGTCGCAGTGCTGACCCACCTGCGAGCCCACCTCGCCGACGGCGCCCGGGCGGTTATCGGCTTCGGCGCCGGTCGCGGCTATGAGTTCGATGAGTTTCTCGACGATGCGGCAGCGGCCGGACTCGCGCCGGATGTGTTGCTGTCCAGCTGGGATTTGCGCCCCTTCGGCGACGACTCCGACTTCCTCGTCGCAATTCTTCGGTGAGTCGAACGGTCCGACGGCACCGGCGGCACGTGGCGTCTGTACCGTGGCCACGGTGAATTCCTCGCGCCTGTCTTCGGCCGTTACGCTCCTTGCCTGCGCCGCGTCGGTCGTCCTGGCCTCCACGGCCTGCGGTTCCCCAACGAACACGTCGTCCACCTCGTCGGCGAGCACGCCCGCGCCCGCCGATGTCTTGACGCGGCCAACCATCATTGCCACGGCGGGAGCGTGTCCGACCACGGCCCCGCAGAATGGCGGCCCACCGGAGTGGACCCTGGCTGGGACTACCGGCAGCGTCGCAGTCACCGGATCCACAGACACCGCAGCCCCGCGCGTGACGGTGACGCCACCGTTCAGCGTGGCCCAGACCCAGGTGCACACCCTGCACGCCGGTGACGGTCCCGTCGTGCCCAGCACGGCGAGGGTCTCGGTTTGCTACATGGGCGTCAATGGGCGCGACGGTTCGGTGTTCGACACCACCTACGAACGAGGCGCCCCGGTTGACTTCCCGCTCGGCGGGGTCGTGCCAGGCTTCCAAAAGGCCATCGCGGGACAAAAGGTCGGGTCCACGGTGGCCGTCGCCATGACTTCCGCAGACGGCTACCCCAACGGCCAGCCCGGTGCTGGCATCCTGCCGGGCGACTCGCTGATCTTCGCGATCAAGATCCTCAGCTCCTCGAGCTAAGCCCGCGGTCGACCGCGTCCCGGACCCGCCCGCGTGCCCGGTCGAGCCGGGCCGCGGCCTCGTCCGCATCAACGCCGGCGAGCAGCGCCACGATCGCCGTTTTCGCGTGACCAGTGGCGGCGGCGAGCGCGGCGGAAGCTGTCTCCTCGTCGACCCCGGCAGCGTCCCGCACGATGCGCACCGCGCGCCGTCGCACCTTTGCATTCGTCACGCGCACGTCGACCATCCGCGGACCATAGGCCTTGCCCAGCGCGATCATCACGCTCGTCGAGAGTGCGTTCAAGACGACCTTCTGGGCCGTCCCCGCCGTCAAGCGCGTGGAACCGGCCAACACCTCCGGACCGGTCAGCAACTCGATCACTATCTCCGCCGACGCCTCGGCGCTCGTGTTGTTGACGATCGCCACGGTCAGCGCACCGACCCCGCGTGCATGTTCAAGCGCCCCAACGACATACGGTGTGCGACCCGACGCGGTGATCCCGACGAGCGCGTCGCCTGCCGTCAGATCGGCAAGGTCGGCCGGATCAAATGCATCCTCCGCGCCTTCGATCGCCTCCGTGAGCGCTGCCGGCCCGCCCGCGATCACTCCCCTTACCTGCTCGGTGCCGAATGTCGGCCCGCATTCGGCCGCGTCGAGCACGCCGAGGCGCCCCGGGGTCCCGGCGCCGGCGTAAATAAGGCGCCCGCCACGCTCGAGCCGTGCCGTTATCGCCTCCGCCGCCGCCGCGATCTGTGGTACTGCTGCGGAAATGGCCCCATGCGCCTCGCCCTCGGCGGCGACGAGCAGCGCGATAATCTCGCCGATGGATCGCGTGTCGAGGTCGTCCAGACCGGGGCGCACCGCCTCGGTCGCGAGCGCGTCCAGAGTGTGCGTCGCAGTAGCCGCCTGTAGACGGATCACGTGCGGTTGGTGGATCTGGCTCAGTCGCAGCGCCCCATCGAGTGCGTCGCCGGCCGCTGGGACCAGGTCGAGGCCCACCCGCAACTCCTCGAACCCCGCAAGACCGCCGACCATCGCGACCGGGCCCTCTCCCGCGGCGCGGGCCGTAGCAGCGAGCGCCTTGGCGGCGGCCCGGATGATCGCCTGTGCCGTGGCGTCGTCGCGTGCCGCGAAAACCTCGGGCGCGAAGGTCGCGACCGCAGCTGCATCGGCCAATTGCGTCGGCCAAGTCGACGGCGCGCCGAAACTGGCGAGCGCGGCGTCGAGCAATGTGGTTGACGGCCCGCGCCGATCGTGGGCGCGTAGCGCCGCGCGCAAACCGGCGGCTCCGATCCACGCGCCACCGCCCTCGTCGCCCAGCCACGGACCCCAACCGTCGGCTGTCCGCAGGCTGCCGTCCGCTTCGATCGCAAGTGCCGCCACACCGGTGCCCACAATCAGCACGACCCCCGCTGCTCCGCCGAACGCACCGGCGTGCGCGAGCACCGCGTCGCTGGTCACCGCAACGCTATTTGTCCGCAGCGAAGTCAGCAGCGCATCGCCCAACGCGCGCGCGGCGTGCGGCGCTGAAAGCGCCCCGGCCGCGCCCACAATCACTTCGTCGAACGGTCCAAAGTCGCGCGCTAGGGCCAAGATTGCCGACAGGCCGGCACGCACCCCACCGGGCGCAGCCAACCCCGGCGCACCTGTCCCGACGATCCGGCGGCCGTGGCCCGCGACCCGGCAGGACGTCTTGCCGAGATCGACGGCAAGGATCCCCGCTTTGTTAGCTTGCTGAGCGCTCACCTGCCACCTCGTGTTATCGATGATTCTCGACGACATTTTTCCCCGGTCATCTTTCGTTGAAATGACCAAAAATCGCGTTAGGCTCCACGAGGTCATGGTCATCGGCGATCAGGAGCGCAACATGAAAGACGATGTAGAGGACGTGGAGCGCGACACTCAGCGAGATGTCCGTCGCCTGCGCGAATTCAGTACGTTCGAAAAGTTTTCCGATTCCGAGCTCGATCGCCTGGTGCGAGCCTCGCAACACACATCGCAGTCGGTGCCCTGGCCGCTGATACGCGAGCAGACGCCGTCGGACGCATGCTTCATCCTGCTCAGCGGCGAGGTCGGCGTGTACGTCGGTGAAGACCGCGTCGCGGTGGTCGGTCCCGGTGAGGTGATCGGCGAATCCGCCCTTCGCCGTGGGCAATTGCGCTCTGCGACGGTAACGACGATCGGGCCCGCCGAGGTGCTGCGCATAGGTCGCGATGACCTGGCTCGGCTGCTCAAAGAGATTCCCGCACTGCGTGAAACGATGGAGGCGACCGCTGCGCGCCACGTGGCCGCCGCTCCCCCGCCGAAGCCAAAGCCCACGCATTCGAGGATCAATGCCTCGGTGCCGTCGGAGTTGCTCGAGCGGTTCGAGCACGCCGCCGACACTGCCGGTGTGGGTGTGCCGGCCGCCCTCGAGAGCGCGCTCTCCGACTGGATCGAACGCAACGGCAAAACCTAGCCGACATAAGCGTTAGGCGTCTTTGACGCCACTATTCTGTGCACGTGCCTGGGCGCGTGAAACCTCAGCCGTCAGTGCGTCGCTGGCATGCGATCGGCTTGACGGGCTATCTGGCAATGCTGGCCATTTATGCCGCGTACAGCACACACCCCGCCGACGCCGCGTCCGGCGCTCGACTTCGCTGGCTACTAGTTGGGTCGGCCATCCTGGCAGGCATCACCGCGGTGGTCGGCTGGTTTCGTGGGTGGCAAGAACGACGTGGGTTGCTCATGGCGTGGTCGGTGGCATCGCTGGTTGTGATGATTTTGGCCGGGGTGATCGATTCCCGCGCGACTCGGGACTTCCCCGGCACGATCACTATCGCGTTCGCCTACATCGGCCTCACCTGTCCACGCTGGCGCTCGCTTTGGGCCGTCCCGTTGGGTGTTGCCGCCTTCGTGCTGGGGGGCGCGCGGGTGCTGCCCGACGACCTGCCGAAAATCGTGTTGACCGCGATCATGTGGGTGCTCGTCGCGGAGGTCCCCGCGTGGCTGATCTCCCGATTAGAGGCGCAGAGCGCGCTGCTTGAGAAGATCGCGCAGACCGACGCGCTCACCCAACTGCTCGACCGAAGCACCCTCGGACCTCGGCTGTCGATGCACGCCAGCGAATCCGCCGTGGTACTCCTCGATCTCGACAAGTTCAAGGACTACAACGACCAGCACGGGCACGAGGCCGGCGACGAACTCTTGGTCGCCTTCGCTGACGCCTTGCGCTGGTCAGTTCGCAAGGACGACATCATCTTCCGTATCGGCGGCGACGAATTCCTGCTGATGCTGATCGGCGCTGATCGCGCCGAGGCCGAACAGGTCGTCGAGCGACTGCACAGCCACTGGGCTGAGCGCGGTGTGCCCGTGGGGTTCAGCGCCGGCATCGCCGCCGGCGAGAGCGACCTGCTGCGACTTGCTGACGAGCACATGTACGCCGCCAAGCGCTCTCGCGGCTTGTCCACCGAGTAGCCACATGGTTCAGCTGACGATGCGAAATCGCTTGGTCCGGGACGTTGTTCCGGAAACCAGCTCGACTCGACTCTTGGGCAGTTGAAGGTGAGCAGCCAGTAGTTGGGTGACCGCGTTGTTGGCTTTTCCGTCTACCGCCCGCTCCCGGACATAAATCGTCAGTCCCCCGTCCGGGTCGACCTCGACGAGGGGACCCTTGCGGCTGCCGGGCTTGACCCTGACGACGACGGAGTCGCTCACGCAGGGTAACGCTACGTGCTCTGATCTGCCGGAACGGCCGATCTGAGGCGTTATCTGAGAGAAAGCTTATAGCTGCGTGAGCAAATCGTATGTATCAGTACATCGCATACGAAAACGCATGCAACTCGCTTTTCCATCCGATAGATTCGCGCATCACAAGCGATGGCGGCCTCGCAATCTGGCCGATGGTGGCGAGAAAGGCACAGGTAGATGAACTTTTCAGTGTTGCCCCCCGAGGTCAATTCCCTGCGAATGTTTACCGGCGCGGGCTCCGCGCCGATGTTGGAGGCAGGGGCCGCGTGGAACGCGCTCGCCGCAGAACTGGACTCGGCGGCGGAGTCATTTTCTTCGCTGACTTCGGCCTTGGCCGCTCAGGCGTGGCAGGGGCCGTCGTCGCAGGCAATGCTCGCCGCGGCCACCCCGTATGCCGGCTGGCTGAGTACCGCATCGGCTCAAGCATCGGAGGCAGCGGCGCAGGCACAGTCCGTAGTAAGCGCGTTCGAGGCGGCACGGGCGGCCACCGTCCTACCAGCCGCGGTATCGGCCAACCGTTCTGGGCTGGTGTCCCTGGTGCTGTCGAACCTGTTCGGCCAAAACGCGCCGGCAATTGCGGCCGTCGAGAGTCTCTATGAAGAGATGTGGGCTCAGGACGTCGCCGCGATGGTGGGATACCACGCGGGAGCGTCAGCGGCCGTTTCCCAGCTGGTCGCCCCCGCAGCGGCCCTGTTGCCCAGTTTCGGGTACGGCAATGTCGGTGAGGGCAATATCGGGTTCTTCAATACCGGCACCCTGAACCTGGGGATCGGCAATGTCAGTCCGAACTTCACCCCGACGGATCCGATCACGACCTTTGGTGGGTTCGGGATCGGCAACAACGGTCTAGACAATGTGGGTGCGTTCAACAGGGGGATGCAGAACGTTGGGTTGCTCAACAACGGTCAGCTGAACCTGGGGTTCGGTAACACCGGCACGGGTAATAGTGGGTTGCCGTTGGGTCCGTTGCAGATGTTGGGCATCGGTAATAACGGCAATTTCAACCAGGGCCTGTTTTTGACTGGTGATCATTTGATCGGTATCGGGCCGCTGAGTATTAGTAGTGCGGCGTTGGGTCAGGTGTTGCCGGGTGCGGCCGCGGATCTGGGGGTTAACTACGGTTACGGCAATGTCGGCAATAACAATGTCGGGTTCTTCAATACCGGTGATCTGAATCTGGGCATTCTGAATCAGGGGCTGGGCAACCTCGGTCTTAGCAACATCAGCCCTAACCCGAACAACTTGATGGCGGGCAATATCGGGGCGTTTAACAATGGGCTGGCCAATATTGGTATCGGCAACACCGGCAGCGTCAACTTGGGCTTTGGCAACGTGAGCCCCCACTTTGCTGTCGACCCCGCCAACCCGACCATGGGCAACTTCGGCTTCTTTAACAACGGGCTGGGTAACTTCGGCATCGCCAACACCGGCACGGGTAACGGC
>NZ_LZLS01000088.1 GCF_001673365.1 Mycobacterium asiaticum | reverse complement strand
GCGGGACGGAACCGGATAGCAGTGGCAGCGGCAACACCACCGGCGCCCCCCGCGCCCGCCGCGCCCGCCTGGCTGAACAACGCGCCGCCCTGGCCGGCCGCGCCACCCATACCGCCGCTACCGCCGGCGCCACCGTCACCGCCGATACCGCCGGTCGAGCCCGCGGCGCCAACCGCGCCGTGCCCGCCGGTGCCGCCCGCGCCGCCGGTACCGCCCACACCGCCGGCGCCGCCGTTGCCGAACAGCAGTCCGGCCTGGCCACCGGCCCCGCCGTTGCCGCCAAGACCACCGGTGCCACCGCTGGTGCCGTTGCTGCCCAGGGGCACCCCGTCTGTACCGGCCGCACCGACGATGCCCGATCCGCCGGCGCCGCCGGCGCCGCCGTGGCCGAACAGAGGTCCAGCACTACCGCCGGCGCCACCGTTGCCGCTGACGCCACCGCCGATGCCGCCCGCTCCCCCGGCGCCTCCGGCGCCATACAGGGATCCGCCGGTACCGCCGACTCCGCCGTTGCCGCCGGTGCCGGTTGCCGAAAAGCCGCCCGCGCCGCCGACTCCGCCGGTGCCGAACAGCGAGGCCGCGCCGCCGACGCCGCCAGCGCCGCCGATGCCCGATGTCGCGGCGCCGCCCGCGCCGCCCGCGCCGGCAGCCCCGAACAGTCCGGCGGCACCGCCGGCGCCGCCGATTCCACCGGTACCGCTGGTCGCGGACCCGCCGGCGCCCCCGATGCCACCAACGCCGAACAGTCCCGAAGCCCCGCCGCTGCCGCCTGCCCCGCCGTTTGCGGCGCCGACACCTGCCGCACCGGAACCGCCGGCGCCACCGTTGCCCAGAAGCAGTCCACCGGCGCCGCCGTTCTGGCCGGTTCCCGCCGCGCCGTCGATGCCGTTGCCGATTAGCGGGCGGCCCAATAAAGCCTGCGTGGGCGCATTTATTACATTAAGCGTCTCACGCAGGATTGTCGCGCTGACTGCCTCGGCGCTGGAATACGACGCGGCGCTGCTCTGCAATGACCGCACAAATTGATCATGAAAAGCCGCGGCCTCGGCTGCCAGATTTTGGTAGCTGGCCGCGTGTGCGCCGAATAGGGCCGCGATGCGTGTGGATACCTCGTCGGCGGCCGCGGCGGCCACTTCGGTCGTGGGCAGTATCGCAGCGAGGTTAGCTGCGCTGATGCTGGATCCGATGCTCCCGACGTCCGAGGCCACTGCCGCCAGCGTCTCGGTTGCTGCAATCACGTACGACATGGCAGTACATCCCGCTTTCCCGCAAGTATCCCGATGCGCAGAATGCTATTCGTCAGATGCCTGATTGCATCAAATTTTGGCCTTCGTTATCTAAACGTTATAGCCCACATAGGAAACGTCTATGCACTTTACAAAGCACGCATAAATGCTGTGCAAAATGGGGGTTGTACGGCCTTTAGGCACCTCGCGGCGGCCGGCCGGGGCCGGTGCGCAAAGCAAAGCCCCCCGTGAATCCGAAGATCCACGAGGGGCCCGGCAAAACCAGCGATCAGTCCTCTTTGAGAACCAGCTTGCGCAGCGCCTCGCGGTCAGTGTTCAGCAACTCCTGGATGCGCGGCTTGTTCACCTCGGCGACGATGATTTCGCCGACCTCCTGGTAGACCTCGCTGAAGATGCCGTGGGACTTCATCTTTGCGGTCTGGTACTGGTTGTCCTCGGTGGGCGTGACGTAGTAGACCGCGTCGGCCTTGAACCGGTGCACCAACCACAGGTGAATGAGGGTCATCAGCCGCTTCTGGCGCAACTTTTCGGCGAAGGTGTTCTGGTCGCGCACCTGAAGGATGCTGCGGCCGTGCCGGTCCTTGATCGGATCGACGACGACGTTGGCCAGCTGCTCTTCGCCCTCCCCGTAGATGCCGAGTTCGAGGACATCGGAGCCGGCGCGCCGTGGCCGCAGTGTGACGCGGAGCTTCTCGCCGAGCTGGTAGTGCTCGCTCCACAGCGCCAGCCATTCCTCCAACAGCTTCTTGGGCACCTCGGTCTGCACGAGATGCTGATGCTGGGTGGAGCCCTTGCCCATCGACTTCGTGGTTGCGGTGCGGCCGGAAGATGCGGCCAACGCCGCGTCGCTACGCGGCCCGCCGACCAGCGTCTGTGGGGTGCGGTACGGCGACTCGACCAGGCGCATCTTGCGCTGCAGGCGAGCCAACGCCAGCATGCCGTCCTGCTTGAGGTTGGTGGCGAACTCCTCGGCGGCCACACCGTCGATCTGGTGCCCGCCATAGGTGATGAAGTTGAAGACGAAGCCCATCTTGCCCAGCTCCACCGGGAACTGCTTCATCTCGTCGTCGGTCATACCGGTGGTGTCCCAGTTGAACGACGGCGAAAGGTTGTAGGCCAGCATCTGGTCGGGGAACTTGGCGTGGACCGCATCGGCGAACTGCCGAGCATCGGCCAGATCCGCGGTCTTGGTCTCCATCCAGAGGATGTCGGCAAAAGGCGCCGCCGCCAGAGATTTGGCAATCGCATAGGGGATGCCGCCGCGGATCTGGTAATAGCCTTCGGGAGTCTTGGTCAGCTCGCAATCCCAACCGGCGTCGGCCCCGAGTTCCCGGGCCTTGGCCCGCGCGGTGTAAAGCGAGGCCGTCGCGGCGAATTCCCGCCACTCGTCGGGCGTCATGCTGCTGGGTTCGTCTTCGCTCACCCCGAATTCGAGCTTCTCGGCCACGGCCTCGCCGTAGGTCATCACGCCGGCGTCTTCTTCCCAGGCGGCCACGAAGCGCGATTCGACCTCGTCGTAAACGTCGTCGACCGATCCTTCTCCGGCATCCCGCCAGGACTTGACGGCATCAGAGATCAAAGCGTTGACGCCTTGGCTTTCCAGCCATGCGTCGGCCGACGCGTATTCGCCGTCACTGAGTGCGTAGAGCAGATGACCGTTGAGTTCGGTCACTCCCGAGTCGTAGAACCGGCGCACCATGGCCAGGAAGCAGGACTTGTAGGACGGCACGTTCAAGTTGGTCGCGCCGAGCAGGAAGGGCTGGTCACGCTCGTCGGCACGACTGTCGATCAGGTTGGCGGCTTCGGCGTCGGTGCGCGCCACGATGATGCCGGGAACGCGCATGACATCGAGCTGGAAGCGGGCGGTGTTGAGCCGCTTGATCTGTTCGTCGGACGGCACCAGCACCTTACCGCCCTGGTGGCCGCATTTCTTGGTGCCGGGACGCTGGTCCTCGATGTGATAGCCCGGGACGCCGACCTCGACGAAGCGGCGAATCAGGTTGCGCACGTGCGGGTCCCCGCCGTGGCCGGTGTCGGCGTCGGCGATGATGAACGGCCGGAAGTCGTAATTCGCCGCGGTGGCCCGCTGCTTTTCGCTCATCTGCAGGCGCAGGTATTCCTGGTTGCGGTCGGCGGTCAGCAGAGCCCGCACCAGCACCGCCGCGTCGTCGGGAACCTGGCTGAGCGGATAGCTGGCCAGGTCGGGGCCCGGGTCCTCGGTGATGGACCCTTTGGCCGAGGTTGCCCAGCCGCCCAGGTAGATGGCCTCGATACCCATCCGCTTCATGCTGACGGCCTGGCCGGGCGAATAGGGGCCGAAGGTCGTGATGCTCTTCTTCTCCGCAAAGAGTTCGCGAAGCCGCTCGTAGAAAGCTTGCGCCGCTTCGCGCGCCACGGTGTAGTCGGTGGGAATGGTGCCCCGCTGTTCTGCGACCTGTCGTGCTGTGTATAGGCGAGTGATCGCGCTGAAGCGTGAGCTTTCGAGGTATCGCTGCGTGGCGGCGACATCCTGCTCGAACGATGATTGGACGGCATTGTCCGTCTCGGCGATGGCCATGGCCCTGCGCCCCTCCTAAGCCGCGATTCCTTTGACGCAGGTGAGTGTATGCCCCAGATGAGTGAGCTAAATCACCGGATAGCAACCCAATAACATCCCGGCTCACCCAGACCGATGTGCGTGACGCGTTCTCAACCAGTCCCGTTGCCGGCGGATGAATTCGGCGTCGACGACGCTGCCGTGGCCCGGCACGTAGACGGCATCGGACCCGCCCATTTCCAGAAGCCGATCCAGTGTGGCAGGCCAGCCGTCGACGTCGGAATCGGCGTCGATGGCCGGGTCAGCGGACTCCTCCACGAGGTCGCCGGTAAACACCACCGTCGGGTCCGCCCCGGGGACGCCGGGTATCAGCACCACCAAGTCCGATTGGGTGTGGCCCGGTCCCAGATAAGCGATCCGCACGGTGCGGTCACCGAGATCGACCAGAGCGTCATGGATTCCGTGCTGCGGGGGGTGCAACGCTGCGATCGCTCGATCGACCTGCCTGGCGTCCGCGCCGTATTCCACTGCGTCCGCACGAAGTTGATCCGTGGCGGTTAACAGGTATGCCACCACGTCCGGCATGCAGTACAGCTGCGCGCTGTCAAACAGCGACGAACCTAAAACGTGGTCAAAGTGCTTGTGCGTCAACACAACATGTTTCACCTCGGCGGCGCTGAGCCGCTGGGCATCGGCCCGGATCGTACGTGCCTCTTCGAGCGTAGAGCCGGTATCGACCAGCAGCGCTCCGTTACGGCCGCACACCAGGCCGATCGTGACGTCGCAGAACGGCAATCGGCAGCGGTGCACGCCATCGGCGAGTCGTTCCCAGTTGTGGTGCATCAGCTCGGTCGCAGCACCGCCGAGCCGTACCAATGGCAGACGAAGAGCGCGAGCTCGACGTCGACTCGGTCGTCGATCGGCCGACCCCGTCGCGCCACGGCGCGCTCAACCCGATTCCGCAACATATTGAACGTCATCCCTAATTGCCGGGCCGCCGCCTCATGGGTAGACCCGCGGTTCAAGAACAACCGCAGGGTCTCCCGCAGCACGGCATCGTCGTCGGTGTCGGTAGCCAGCCCGCCGAGCACGTCGGCCACCCAGCCGCGGACCTCAGCGATATCGGTGCCCAACAGTGCTGCCGTCATCATGTCCGAATCCGTTGCCGCCGCGACTATCCGAGCGGGTAACTCGCTTCCGTGCGCCAGCACGGCGGCACGAACCCGCTGTGCCTGACGATGAGACCGGCGAAATCCCTCGACGCCAGACCCTAGGGCTCCTATCGCAATGTTCATCGAATCCGGCCTGGCCGAAGCGTATTCGCGTACTTCGGCAGTGAGATCCCCTCGGGTTACCTGGAAGGGTAACCAGACCCAGGCGCTGTCGGGGGCGGCTGCGGCGAATAACGGGCCGGCACTGGCACCGAGGACGCCGGCCAGGCCATCGGTGAACTCCTGCAGCCGGGTCAGTTCGTCGCCTGCATTGGCGCCTTGGTACCACAAAATGAGCGCAAGGTGAGTTGCATCCAGAGGGTAACCAATTGCGGCGGAAGCGGTTTCGACGTCTACGTCATCGGTGTCGGCCAGTATGTCACGCACCCGCATAGCCCGGATGCTGTTTTGGTTCTCCAGCCAGTGCCCACGTTCGTCCTCGTACTCGGCGACCATCGTCGCCGAGACCCGGTCGACGTACTCGAGAACCACGGTGGTGACGGCTTCGATCACAGCCACTCGGGTGTTCGGCTCGACATCGAGGGCGCGCAGCTCGGCAAACACGAGTTCGGTGAGGTGGCGCTGGCCCAGCCGATAAGCGCGCACCAGGGTGTTGATCGGTAGATCCTGCTGAGCGATGAGCCGGGCGTATTCCATGGCCGGTTTCGGAACATCGGTTTGGTCGACTTCAGTACCGTGCAGCAATACCCCGATGACCGCCATCAGGTTCGACTCCACACTCGCGGCCAGCACCGCGATCATGCGTGCGTCGGTGCCGAGTTCGGGGATTTGCTCCTCTAGCCTGGCTTGAATCGTGTCGCTGATCTGCCTGATCTGCTGCTCGAGTCGCGACGCAAGCAAGACGACCCAGCGCTGCACGACCTCGTCGGCGGCTGAACGTTCGTCGGTCACGTCCCTGACGGTAATACCAGTCCACTGGCGCCGGAAACGCGCCGCCACGATGCGTCGGAGATAGTTGACATGTCGGAAAGTCCCAACATATATTGCGCAGATGACTGGCCCCGACCGGTTTTGCGACCGCCTTTTCATGGCCTTGGCAAATCCGGTGCGGCGCAAGCTACTTGAGATTCTGACGCGCCAGCCGCTGTCTGCCGGGGAACTCAGTGATCGGTTCGAGCTTTCTCGGCCGGCCGTTGCCGAACACCTCAAGGTGCTGCGCGACGCCGGGCTGGTCACCGACGAGGCACAGGGTCGCCGGCGCATCTACCGGCTGACCGCAGAACCGCTGGCCGAACTGGGTGACTGGCTGTCTCCGTTTCGGCAGTTCTGGTGCACCCACGACCAATCGCCGGACCCCTGATCAGGAGGAAACACAATGCGCGCAGTCGTCATCACCAAGCACGGTGATCCGTCGGTCTTGCAGGTACAGGAGCGGCCCGATCCGCCGCCACCGGGCCCGGGCCAGCTGAGAATCGACGTTCGAGCGGCGGGAGTCAACTTCGCCGACCACCTCGCTCGCGTCGGGTTGTACCCCGACGCACCCAAGTTGCCGGCCGTGGTTGGCTACGAGGTCGCAGGCACGGTAGCGGCTGTTGGTGACGGTGTGGACACAGGCCGTATCGGTGAAAGGGTATTGGCGGGAACGCGATTCGGCGGCTATGCCGAGGTGGTCAATGTTGCCGAGGCTGACTCGGTGGTGCTGCCCGAAACGATCAGCTTCGAGCAGGGAGCCGCGGTCCCGGTGAACTATTCAACCGCGTGGGCGGGCTTGCACGGCTACGGCTCGCTACAGGCGGGCGAACGGGTGCTCATTCACGCGGCGGCCGGCGGCGTAGGAATTGCGGCGATTCAGTTCGCGAAGGCCGCGGGGGCAGAGATCCACGGCACCGCCTCGCCGGGCAAGCACGAGAAGCTGTCCGAGTTGGGAGTGGACCGCGCGATCGACTACCGCCGCGACGGTTGGTGGAAGGGACTTGGGCCCTACGACATCGTGCTCGACGCACTCGGGGGAACCTCGCTGCGTCGGTCCTATAGTCTGCTGCGCCCCGGCGGACGCGTTGTCGGCTACGGGATTTCGAATATGCAGGAAGGTGAGAAGCGCTCACTGCGCAAGGCCGCGCCGCACGCCCTGGCGATGTTGCGTGGCTTCAACCTGATTGACCAACTGTCAGAGTCAAAGACGGTCATCGGACTCAACATGCTCAAGCTATGGGATGACCGCGGCACGCTGGGACCCTGGATCAAACCGCTGACCGAGGCGCTGTACAACGGCACGGCGGCCCCAATCGTGCACGCGGCGGTGCCGTTCGCCGAGGCGCCCGAAGCGCACCGGATCCTGGCCGCCCGGGAGAACATCGGGAAGGTCGTGCTGGTGCCCTGAGCACGCCGACCACGCTATGACGCGTCGTCGAGTACCTGGTAGGCCGCGTTGTATCCCGGTGTGAAGGTGATGCCCGGGCCGCCGTGACAGCCGGCACCGCCTAGGTAGATTCCGCACGACATCGAGGTCGTGCGGCAGGCTGCGACCGCGCGTAGCGAGTTGATCAGCGCCGATCGTATTGCGAACCACTTGCGCGTGGTGCAGTCCTCGTTCGCAATGGTGCTGACCGAGTTCGTCCGCAACCGGCACCGTGGTGTTGGCGACGTCGATCTGGTTGCCGGAGTAGCCGGAGCCACCCTCGCGGCGGCTCTGGTTGTGGCGGTTGAGAGGTGGGGCCGCAACGGATGCGTGCAAGACCTCGGCGAACTCGTCGCGGCCAGTGTCGGCTTGGTTCGGTCGGGTTTGGCGCCGCTGTCTTTGCGACGGACGGCTCCGACGTCAACAAGGGCGCCGGCCGTTGAACGTTAATGCAAAGTCCGGGGTGACGGTCGATTCTCCAACAAACGAAATTGAATTTATTGAGAGGTCTCTAGTAGGCAGCATTCGGGGGCGCGTGCGCGCGGATTGTATCGGCGAAAGTCAATCGTTCGACTACATCGGTGCGTGGTCTGAATCCTATTGCTGCACACGCTGAATCCCAGACTGAAGCTGCCGGGCGACCTATACATCAAGATAGGAACAATTGCTCCAAGGCGTCCTTGTAAAGATGTTTGTCAATCATCCAGTTTTGGTATAACGAGTTAAT
Source organism: Mycobacterium asiaticum (assembly GCF_001673365.1). Lineage (GTDB taxonomy): Bacteria > Actinomycetota > Actinomycetes > Mycobacteriales > Mycobacteriaceae > Mycobacterium > Mycobacterium asiaticum_A. The sequence goes on along the minus strand of NZ_LZLS01000088.1, from coordinate 3,032 downwards.
AACGGATAGATCGCGGTTCAATAAATATGTTCAGTCTTCCCGGGTCTCCGCGTACGTTGTCCGCTACCACATCAGCTCGACGAGGTCGGCGGGTCAGTTCGGCCGTTAGTTTGCGGTGCGGTTCCTAGCGGCGACGCCGCCTGAGAAGGGTAGAGAAATGGACTTTTCGGTACTGCCTCCGGAGATCAACTCTGCGCTGATCTACGCAGGTGCGGGCTCGGAGCCGATGTCGGCCGCGGCTGCGGCCTGGGGCGGTCTGGCAGACGAATTGAATTCGGCGGCGGCTTCCTTCGGAGCGGTGACATCCGGGCTGGCCAATGGGGCGTGGCAGGGACCGGCGGCGGCGGCGATGGCGGCGGCGGCGGTACCTTATGCCGGCTGGCTGAGTGCCGCGGCCTCTCGGGCGGCGCAGTCGGCGGCGCAGGCCAATGCGATGGTGGCCGAGTTCGAAGCTGTCCGGGTGGCCATGGTGCATCCGGAATTGGTGGCAGCCAACCGCAATTCTTTTGTCTCGCTTGCCTTGTCGAATATCTTTGGGCAAAATGCGCCGGCAATTGCGATCGCCGAGTCGCTGTACGAAGAAATGTGGGCGCTGGATGTGTCGGCGATGTCGGCCTACCGTGCCGGCGCCTCCACCGTCGCCTCCGCGCTGACGCCGTTTGACCAGTTGCTGCACAATCTGGCCGGGGTGGCAGCGGGCGTGCCGGCGGCGGCCGCAACACCCGCGATCACGGCAGGGCGGGCATTGACCGTGAGCCTCGGCCTGTCCAACATCGGCGGCGGCAACATCGGCAATGCAAACGTCGGCTACAACAACGTCGGCGGCGGCAACCTCGGCTCGCTCAACTTCGGCTGGGCAAACTCCGGTGACTCGAACGTCGGCGCCGCGAACCTCGGTGCCGCCAACTTCGGTTTCGGAAACCTTGGCAACACCAACATCGGTTTCGGCAACGTCGGGCTTGGCAACGTCGGATTCGGAAACACCGGCAACGGCAATATCGGTATCGGTCTGCGTGGCAATGGCCAGATCGGCATCGGTGGAATGAACTCGGGTACCGGTAATCTGGGCCTGTTCAACTCTGGTGCTGGCAACATTGGCTTCTTCAACTCGGGTAATGGCAACTTCGGCATCGGAAACTCCGGCGACGCCAACACCGGCTTCTGGAGTTCGGGCTCGGGCAATACGGGTCTCTTCAACACAGGCTCGTTCAACACTGGACTGTTCAATATCGGCGACGCCAATACGGGAAGCTTGAACGTCGGCAACTTCAACATGGGTAGCTTCAACCCAGGCGCGTCGAATAGCGGTTCGTTCAACATCGGCGCCGCGAACACCGGTTGGTTGAACGCCGGCGATATCAACACTGGGATCTTGAACAGCGGCAACTGGAACAACGGCCTGCTGAATACCGGCGACTTGAACACCGGCGTCCTCTACCCCGGCGTCGGGCAGGGCAGCCTGCACTTCGCGATCACAACCCCCGATCTGACCCTGCCGCCGATCGGGCTGCCAAGCATCGCGATGCCCGGCCTCCAACTGCCCACGCTCACGCTGCCTTCGATAACGATCCCGGCCTCGACGACACCGGCGAACATCGTGGTGGGTGGGTTTGGTTTGCCGGAGCTGGCGGTGCCGTCGTTGCAGATTGAGCCGTGGACATCACCAGCGAACATTTCCGTGGGTGGGTTCGGTCTACCGGAGCTGGCGGTGCCGTCGTTGCACATTGATTCATGGCAGACGCCGGCCAACATCACGGTGGGTGGGTTTGGTTTGCCGGAGTTGGCGGTGCCGGGGTTGCAGATTGAGCCGTGGACGTCGCCGGCCAACATATCCGTGGGTGGGTTTGGTCTGCCGGAGTTGACGGTGCCGGCGTTGCAGGTGGAGCCTTGGACGTCGCCGGCCAACATCACCGTGGGCGGCTTCGGTCTGCCGGAACTTACGGTGCCGTCACTGCACATTGATTCATGGCAGACACCGGCCAACATCTCGGTAGGTGGGTTCGGTCTGCCGGACCTCACGGTGCCGGCGTTGCAGGTCGAGCCTTGGACGTCGCCGGCCAACATCACCGTGGGCGGCTTCGGTCTGCCGGAACTCACGGTGCCGGCGTTGCAGGTGGAGCCTTGGACGTCGCCGGCCAACATCACCGTGGGCGGCTTCGGATTGCCGGAGCTGACGGTGCCGTCACTGCACATTGATTCATGGCAGACACCGGCCAACATCACCGTGGGGGGCTTCGGCCTGCCGGAGTTGACGGTGCCGTCATTGCAGATCGCGCCGTGGACGTCACCGGCCAACATTTCGGTGGGTGGGTTCGGTCTGCCGGAGTTGACGGTGCCGGCGCTGCATGTCGACGGGTGGACGTCACCGAGCAACGTCACGGTGGGTGGATTCAAGTCTCCCGCCATCACCGTGAACCCGACATCCGTGGATGGTTTCCAGACTCCCGCCGTTTCAACGGGCTCGTATACCGGTTACCTAGAATTTGGCGGGCTTTCGATAGACGGTTTCGGTATTGCAGGAATACGTATAGTTATTCCCAACACCATTGCCGCGCTACAGTCCGGGCTTCCGGGTGTCTTTCCGCAAATAGGTGCGTACATGAATGGCGCGGTCCTAACAGACGCGCCAGCCTCCATCTCTGTGGCCAACATCAGCCTCGGTCGTCTCAGGATCAACGGCTTCGGGTTTGACATGCCACGATTGATTGTGTCCGGCTTCACCCTTCCCGGGATCAGCGTCCCCGCCATGGACATTCAGGGCTTCACTCTGCCTCAGATCACTACCCCGGATTTCAACCTCCCAGCGATTTCGGTGCCTTCGGTTGGGGTGGGGCAGTTTACGTTGCCGGTGATTTCGACTCCGCCGATCAGTACACCGCAGATTTCGGTGCCTTCGGTTGGGGTGGGGCAGTTTACGTTGCCGGTGATTTCGACTCCGCCGATCAGTACACCGCAGATTTCGGTGCCTTCGGTTGGGGTGGGGCAGTTTACGTTGCCGGTGATTTCGACTCCGCCGATCAGTACACCGCAGA
>NZ_LZLS01000087.1 GCF_001673365.1 Mycobacterium asiaticum | reverse complement strand
GCCCACGGGCGGGTGGTGCGTCCCGCCCACGGGCGGGTGGTGCGTCCCGCCCACGGGCGGGTGGTGCGTCCCGCCCACGGGCCATACGGCACGATGGTCGGGTGGCCGCAACCGAAGCCGATCCCGACCTGCTGATCGACTTCCGGAATGTCTCGCTGCGCCGCGGTGGCCGCACCCTGGTCGGTCCGATCGACTGGGCCGTCGAGCTCGACGAACGCTGGGTGGTCATCGGCCCCAACGGCGCCGGGAAGACCTCGCTGTTGCGCATCGCCGCCGCATCCGAGCATCCATCCACCGGCACCGCCTACGTGCTGGGGGAGCGACTGGGCCGGGTCGACGTCAGCGAGCTACGCTCCCGGATCGGCTTGAGCTCAGCGGCACTGGCCCAACGCATCCCCACCGATGAAGTGGTTCGCGACCTCGTCGTTTCCGCCGGCTACTCGGTGCTGGGCCGCTGGCGGGAGGCCTACGAGGACGTCGACTACCGCCGAGCCGTCGACATGCTGGAAAGCCTCGGCGCCGAGCACCTGGCCGACCGCACCTACGGGACGCTGTCCGAAGGCGAACGCAAGCGGGTACTGATCGCGCGGGCGTTGATGACCGATCCGGAACTGCTGCTACTCGACGAGCCGGCTGCTGGGTTGGACCTGGGCGGCCGCGAAGAGCTGGTTGCGCGATTGGCCGACCTGGCGGCCGATCCGGACGCGCCCGCGCTGGTGCTGGTCACGCACCACGTCGAGGAGGTGCCGCCGGGCTTCAGTCACTGCCTGCTGCTGTCGGAGGCGCAGGTTGTGGCATCCGGTCTGCTGCCCGACGTGCTCACCGCCGAGAATCTCTCCGCGGCCTTCGGACAGCGGATCGCGTTGGACGTTGTGGACGGGCGCTACTTCGCGCGGCGAGTGCGCACCCGAGCGGCTCATCGGCGGCAACCATGAACGACCCGTACGTGCCGCTGCCGGCGCGCCCGGCCGCGACCATCATGTTGGTTCGCGACGCCCCCGGCGGGGTGGATGTCTTCCTGATGCGTCGGCACTCGAAGATGGAGTTCGCCCCCGGCGTGATCGTGTTTCCCGGCGGCGGGGTCGACGACCGCGACCGCAACGCCGATATTGCGTGGGCCGGTCCGCCGCCGCAGTGGTGGGCCGAACGCTTCGGCATCGAAACCGAGCTGGCCATCGCGCTGGTCTGCTCGGCGGTCAGGGAAACGTTCGAGGAATCCGGGGTGCTGTTCGCAGGGCCGGCTGACGGCCCAGATGGCCCGGACGGCCCAATCGGTGTGGTAGGGGACGCCTCGGTCTACGCCGAGGCCCGCCGCGCGCTCGACGATCGGACGCTGTCCTTCGCCGACTTCCTGCGTAACGAGAACTTGGTGCTGCGCTCGGATCTGCTGCGGCCATGGGCGAACTGGGTCACCCCGGAGGCCGAGCGAACCCGCCGCTATGACACTTACTTCTTCGTGGCAGCCCTGCCCGAGGGACAGCGAGCCGACGGCGACAACACCGAATCCGACCGGGCCGGGTGGGCGCGGCCGCAGGACGCCATCGACGACTTCGAGGCCGGACGCAACATCTTGCTGCCGCCGACCTGGACCCAGCTGGACTCGCTGGCCGGCCGTACCGTCGCCGAGGTGCTGGCCGTCGACCGGCAGATCACCCCGGTGCAGCCGCTGCTGGAAAAACGGGGCGACAACTGGGTTTTCGAGTTCTTCGATTCCGACCGCTACCATCGGGCCCGCGAAAAGGGCGGATCGATGCAGTGGCCCCTGTGATGGCCCCTGTGAGTGCGTGTTGAGTGAGTTCGTCAGCGTCGTGGTCAGCGACGGTACGCAAGATCCTGGCCTGGCCATGCTGCTGCTCTCGCGGCCGCCCACCAACGCGATGACCCGACAGGTCTATCGCGAGATCATCGCAGCCGCTGAGGAACTGGGCCGCCGCGACGACGTCTCCGCGGTGATCCTGTTCGGCGGCCACGAAATCTTCTCCGCCGGTGACGACATGCCCGAACTTCGCACGCTCAACGAGGCCGAGGCCGGCACCGCGGCCCGGGTACAGCGCGAGGCCGTCGACGCCGTCGCCGCCATCCCCAAACCGACCGTCGCCGCCATCACCGGCTATGCGCTCGGTGCCGGACTCACCCTTGCTTTGGCTGCTGACTGGCGGGTCAGCGGCGACAACGTGAAGTTCGGCGCGACCGAAATCCTGGCCGGACTGGTCCCCGGCGGCGGCGGAATGGCCCGGCTGACCCACGTGGTGGGAGCCAGCCGCGCCAAGGAGTTGGTGTTCAGCGGACGCTTCTTCGACGCCGAGGAAGCACTCGCCCTGGGTCTGATCGACGACATGGTGGCCCCCGACGCGGTCTACGACGCCGCCGCGACGTGGGCCAGACGCTTCCTGGATGGTCCCGCGGACGTGCTGGCGGCCGCCAAAGCGGGAATCAATGCCGTCTACGGTGCGATGACCGCACGGGCTGCCGAAGGCGAGCGGCACGGCGGTTAGGCTCCCTGCATGACGAGGAGTACTGAAATCCCCGCAGACGCGGCTCCGAATCCGCATGCAACTGCCGAGCAGGTCGAAGCCGCCCGGCACGACAGCAAGCTCGCCCAAGTCCTCTATCACGACTGGGAAGCCGAGAACTACGACGAGAAATGGTCGATCTCCTACGACCAGCGCTGCGTCGACTACGCCCGCGGCCGGTTCGACGCGATCGTGCCCGAGGACGTGATCCGCGAACTGCCCTATGACCGCGCGCTGGAACTGGGCTGCGGCACCGGGTTCTTCCTGCTCAACCTGATCCAGGCCGGGGTGGCCCGGCGCGGGTCGGTCACCGACCTGTCGCCGGGCATGGTCAAAGTTGCCACCCGCAACGGGCAGTCATTGGGCCTGGACATCGACGGCCGCGTCGCCGACGCCGAAGGCATCCCGTACGACGACGACACCTTCGACCTGGTGGTCGGGCACGCCGTGCTGCACCACATCCCCGACGTCGAACTTTCGCTGCGTGAAGTGATCCGGGTCCTCAAGCCGGGCGGCCGGTTCGTCTTTGCCGGTGAGCCGACCAGCGCCGGCAACGTCTACGCCCGCGGCTTGTCGACGCTGACCTGGCGGGTGGCGACCAACGTGACGAAACTCCCCGGATTCGGCAGCTGGCGCCGGCCGCAGGAAGAGCTCGACGAATCCAGTCGTGCCGCAGCGCTGGAAGCGATAGTCGACCTGCACACCTTCGCCCCCGAGGATCTGGAGCGGATGGCCGCCAACGCCGGCGCGGTGCAGGTCCAGACCGCCAGCGAGGAGTTCACCGCCGCGATGTTCGGCTGGCCGGTCCGCACCTTCGAGGCATCGGTGCCGCCAGGCCGCCTGGGCTGGGGTTGGGCGAGGTTCGCATTCAACGGCTGGAAAGCGCTGAGCTGGGTGGATGCGAACGTTTGGCGGCATGTGGCCCCGAAAGGCTGGTTCTACAACGTGATGGTCACCGGGGTCAAACCCTCCTGAGCGTCGCGTTCGGACTCGACGACGTCGATTACCTGCGGTCAGACTCCGGCGCCGCGGCCTTGGCGACGGTCGCCGAGTTCGAGTTGAGCGACGCGACGCGGATCAGCGATATCGCCGCTGTGCGTGCCCGGTTCGGGGAGCGCGCGCCGGTGCTGGTGGAGACGACGCTGCTGCGGCGCAAAGCGGCCGGCAAGCTGAGCGCGTTGGGCGATCCCTCGCGCTGGCTGTTCACCGACGACGCGCTGCAGCAGGCCACCGCGGCACCGGTGGCGCTGCACCGCGCGAAGCGGTTGGCCGGACGCGTCGTGCACGACGCCACCTGTTCCATCGGCACCGAAATGGCCGCGCTGAGCGGCTCGGCGGACCGGGTCATCGGCAGCGATATCGACCCCGTCCGGCTCGCGATGGCCCGGCACAACCTGGCCGCCGGAAATCACCGGGCCGACCTGTGCCTCGCCGACGCCCTGCGTCCGGTAACCCGCGGCGCGGTCGTGGTCGTCGACCCGGCGCGACGCAGCAGCAGCGGTCGCCGCCGTTTCAGCCCCGCCGCCTACCAGCCCGCGCTCGGCCCGCTGCTGGACGTCTACCGCGGTCGAGAGTTGGCCGTAAAGTGCGCTCCCGGAATCGATTTCGACGAGGTCAACCGGTTGGGGTTCGCCGGCGAGATCGAGGTGACGTCGTATAGCGGCGCGGTCCGAGAGGCATGTTTGTGGTCGGCCGAATTGGCCCAGCCCGGCGTGCGTCGGCGGGCAAGCATTCTCGACCGCGACGAATACCTCACCGACGCCGACCCCGACGACTGCCCGGTGCGGCCCGCCGGACGCTGGATCGTCGACCCCGACGGCGCCGTGGTACGTGCCGGACTCGTTCGTCACTACGGCGCCCGCCACGCGCTGTGGCAGCTGGACCCAGCCATCGCCTATCTGTCCGGTGACCGGCTGCCGTCGGGAGTGCGTGGCTTCGAGGTGCTCGATCAGCTGGCCTTCGACGAACGGCGGCTGCGTCAGGCCTTGTCCGCGCTGGACTGCGGCGTGGTCGAGATCCTGGTCCGAGGCGTGCAGGTGGACCCGGACGGACTGCGCCGACGAATGCGCCTGCGCGGCAGTGTGTCGCTGTCGGTGGTGATTACTCGCATCGGCGCCGGGGCCGCCAGTCACGCGGTGGCATACGTTTGCCGAGCTTCTTGGTAACGCCGGGTACGCTGACGGCGATTACCTGATAAGGGCGTATCACGCCCTCTGGGTGGGCGAGGACTTGGTGCTAGGACAAACGACGATGCGATATCTCCGTGCGGCCGCTACGTCGGCTGCCGTGTTTGCTGCGGGAATCCTGCTGGGCTGGCCGGCCGGCATCGCCGAGGCCGCACCGGCGTCCTGCGCCAGTTTGGGCGGCGCCATGGAGGCCGCCCAGATGTGCCACATCCACCAGTCGGGCCCTACCTACACCCTGGACATGACCTTCCCGGTCGACTACCCGGACCAACAGGCACTGACCGACTACGTCACGCAGAACCGCGACGGGTTCGTCAACGTCGCGCAGGGATCAGGGCGCCGCGACCAGCCCTACCAGATGGACGCCACCAGCGATCAACACAGCTCCGGCCAGCCGCCACGCACTCGCAGTGTGGTGCTCAAGTTCTTTCAGGACCTCGGCGGAGCCCGACCGTCCAACTGGTACAAGGCTTTCAACTACAACCTGGCCACCAAACAACCCATCACCTTCGACAACCTTTTCGCGCCCAACACCAACCCGTTGGATGCCATCTACCCGATCGTGCAGCGCGAGCTGGAACACCAGAGCGGGCTGGGCGTGGCGATCTCACCCGGCGCCGGGCATGACCCCACCAACTACCAGAACTTCGCCATCACCGACGACGCGCTGATCTTCTACTTCGCCCAGGGCGAGTTGTTGCCGTCATTCGCCGGGGCCACCCAGGTGCAGGTGCCGCGCAACGCCATCCCGCCGCTTGCGCTCTGAGCCTCAGGCAGGGGCGAAGGTGTAGACCTGGCCGTCGCTGGTGGTCACCACGACCCGCTGATCCTTGCCGACGGAAACCCCGAGCGGATAGCCGGTGGCAGCTGGGAGGGGATAGCTGTTGATGGTGTGTCCGTTGCCGGGGTCGAAGACCAGCAAAGACATCCCGGCGAGCACGCTGTAACCGACGTTGCCGCCGGCCAGCGACGACGTCGACAACGCCACGACGTCGTCGCGTCGCCAGGCCATCTCGGCGTGGTCACCGGCATCCCGGAACGCCACCAGCCGTGCCTGGGGGCCACCGCCTGACACGATCAGTCCCTGTGGGCTGACCGCCGGTGGTGTTTGGGCGGAAAAGTCAAGTGGTGCAGACCATTTCGGCTTTCCGTCAGTGGCATGCAAGGCCCACAACCGTTGGTCGCGGCCGTTGACGTAGACGGTGGTTCCGTCCGCGGAAAGCACCGGGCTGGCGACCACGCCGGCGCTGACGGCGTCGCTGGTCCATTCGCGGGTGAGTTGGCCGTCGCGGTACTTCAGCCCGACCAGTCCCGCGACCGGTGCGCCGGGCTGCCACACGTTGACGATCAAGGTCTGGCTGGCTGTGGAAAAGGCGGGTGCGGCGGCGACCGGGCAGCCGGGACGGGCCGGCTCGCAATCGGCCAGTCCACGTGTCGCGTCGGCGGGGTCGACACCGTCGACCAGGTCCAGTGCGGTGCCGACCACCGCGCCGCGGTGGGTGTCGAAAACGAGCAACTGTCCCAGGTGGGTGCTCACCAGGAGGTGGCCGTCACCGAGAAAGCGCGGCGTGGTCGGCATGCCGATGACGGGCTCTCGCCAGCGAGTCCACTGCGTCGGCGGGAAAGAGATGATCGCTCCCGGCTGCCCAACGTAGAGGTTGTCGAAACCGTCGAACAGCGGGCCGCCGACACCGCCGCCCTGGAGCAGTCGCATGCACCAGCGCTGTCGGCCGTTGCCGGTCTCCCATTCCATCAAGGAGCATCCGGCGGGCGTCTGCGCATTCAACGCCAGATAGCCGCGGGCGCCCAGCGCCGGCCCGGCGGCCAGGCTTCCCTTCACCGAGCGAGTCCAGCTCAGGGCGAGTTTGGTGGCGCCGGTAACGGTGGTGTAGCTGCTGTTCGCAGCGTCGCCGTACTGCGCAGGCCAACCCAGCGCGGGGGAGGCGTTCACCCAGGAGTCCGTGTTGCCGCAACCGCCGATGCCGACCATGAGCACGGCCGCACCAGCGGCCGCTAGGAGACGTCGCGCGAGCACCTCGCCCTTTCTGGTCTTGGCAGCAGCGATTGAGTACAGGTGAGGGTAACCCGAGGCGCACGGCACGCCCGGGATTGCCCGACCTCACCGCCCGGCGTCACGACGGGCATCGTCGGCTCGGTAGGCTTCCGGCCATGACGAGCATGTGGGGTGCTCCGCTACATCGCCGGTGGCGGGGAGGGCGGCTGACAGACCCGCGCCAGGCCAATTTCCTGACGCTGGCGTCGCTGCGTTGGGTGCTGCGCAACAAGGCGTACACCCCGTGGTACCTGGTCCGGTATTGGCGACTGCTGAAGTTCAAACTGCAGAATCCGCACATCATCACCCGCGGAATGGTGTTCCTGGGCAAGGGCGTCGAAATCCACTGCACGCCGGAACTGGCCCAGCTCGAGATCGGCCGATGGGTACACATCGGGGACAAGAACACCATTCGCGCCCACGAAGGGTCGCTGCGGTTCGGCGACAAGGTGGTGCTGGGCCGCGACAACGTCATCAACTGCTATCTCGACATCGAGCTGGGTGACTCGGCGCTGATGGCCGATTGGTGCTACGTCTGCGATTTCGATCACCGGATGGACGACATAACGCTGCCGATCAAGGATCAGGGCATCATCAAGTCGCCGGTGCGGATCGGACCCGACACGTGGGTCGGTGTGAAGGTCTCGGTGCTGCGCGGCACGTCCGTCGGGCGGGGTTGCGTGTTGGGCTCGCACGCGGTGGTCCGAGGCGTCATCCCGGACTATTCGATCGCGGTCGGCGCGCCGGCCAAGGTCGTAAAGAACCGCAAGTTGTCCTGGGAGACCTCAGCCGCTCAGCGAGCCGAACTGGCCGCCGCCCTGGCCGACATCGAACGCAAGAAGGCCGCGCAGTAGTCCAGCGCATAGAAAATCTTCAGGACTGGTCTACTCAGGTTGGTCGTCGACCTTGAAATCGAAGTTGACCTCGCCGCCCACCACCTCGATGACGGTCACGTTGATCCCGTATTTCTTTGTGCCGTCAACGAGTTCGCAACGCAGGGTGGCTCCCTGGTAGCCCTTCAAGTTCTCCGGGCAGGTTACTGTGTCCGGCCGCTGGCCGACCTGCTGGTACAGCTTGTCGCTGATGATGTGGGCCACCTGGTTCTTGTCAACCGTCTCTACCATGTCGAACTTGACATCGGAACCTTCGACGCTGGTGACGGTGACGTTGACGTTGTAGGTCTCGTCTTTGACCTTCATCTCGCAGTTGGTTTGCGCCCCAACCTTTGCCGGCAGATCTTCCGGGCAACTCACCGAGCTGGGCTTGTTGCCGTTGGCGTCGGTCATCTTGTTGATGATCTGGCCGGCCACGTCTTTCTTGCTCACCGACTTCGGCCCGGACGAACCGACCGAGCAGGAGCAGGCGCTGGCGCCTGCGATCAGGCCGCCGGCCGCAACCGAGACCAGCAATGTGCGGACGATCCGAGCCATGAAGCGCCTCCTGGTGTGCACAACTGTGAATCGGCTGATGATTGCACGCCGGTGGCGATCTGAAAAGTGGTTACGGCAAACTTGGAATCTGCCGAACGGGTGCACGCTCAGCTGATGTCGCGGTAGCGGCGCAACGCCTCCTGCCGTTCGGCGGCGTGGTCGACGATCGGCGCGGGATACCCCGGTGGCCGTTCAACCTTGAGCAGATGAACGTCGTCGACACCGGCCAACTCTGGAATCCAGCGACGGATGTAATCGCCTGTGGGATCGAACTTCTCGCCCTGCTTGGTGGGATTGAACACCCGGAAGTATGGTGCGGCGTCGGTTCCGCAGCCCGCCGCCCACTGCCACCCGTGCTGGTTGTTGGCCATATCGCCGTCCACCAACTGCTCCAGGAACCAACGGGCGCCCCACTGCCACGGCAGGTGCAGGTCCTTCACCAGAAATGAGGCGACGGTCATGCGCACCCGGTTATGCATGAACCCGGTCTCGCGCAGTTGGCGCATCCCGGCATCGACCAACGGGAACCCGGTTTCACCCGCTGTCCACGCCTGGTAGCGCTGATCCGCCAGGGTGTCGGTGTCGGTCTGAATGTCATCGAAGTCGGTGTTCCAATTGTGCCAGGCGCTGTGTGGCCAGTGATGCAGCACCGAAGCATAAAAGTCACGAAACGCTAACTCGCGCAGATATTCTCGTCTACCCGCGCGGCGCAGATCCAGGTCGGCGGCCATGGTCCGGGGGTGTATCGTACCGAACTTCAGATGCGCCGACATGCGGCTCGTCGCGGCCAGGTCCGGCCGATTACGCTCCGACCCGTAATGCTCGATGCGGTCCTCGACGAACTCGGCCCACTGCGAAAGTGCTTGTGCCTCACCGGCGCCGATGTCCAGCGTTGCACCGGGATCGGGAATCTGCGCCTGCTCCTGGCCGGACTCCGAAGGATCCAGCCACCGCGCCGAATCGGCCCCGGTCTGCGCCGGCGATCGCCACCCGACATCGCGCCACCTGCGCAAGAACGGCGTGAACACCTTGTACGGCGTGCCGTCGTCCTTGGTGACGCGGCCGGGCGAGACCAGGTAGGGCGACCCGGTAGCAACGAGCGGCACCGAACCCAGAGCGGCGGACACATTTGCGTCGCGGCGCCGACCGAACGGGGCGAAATCCTGCGTGACATGCACCGCGGAAGCATTAATTTGCTTGGCGAGCAAGGGGATTAACTGCTCAGGGCGGCCTCGGACAACCAGCAACCGACCGTCCAGATCGCCGCTGAGTTGCCGGAGCGCGTCGCCCAGGTACTGCAGGCGCCTTGGCCCCGATGAAGCCTCCAAGCGCGGGTCCAGGACGAAACAGGCCAATATTTCGCGCTTTTCGGCAGGCTTTTCGGCATCGCTGTCGGCCGCGGCGGCCAGCGCCGGATGGTCACCCAACCGCAGGTCGCGCCGAAACCACAACAGAGAAGTCACTAGCGGTTGAGCCGCCAGATATCGGTGGACAACACCGCTGCGAAACCACACCACAACGGGTAGGGCGAAAGCGCAGCCCCGGCCCGGGGGTCGGCTTCGGCGGCACGCCGGACGAGATCGGCGCTGCTGACCGCGAGTGCCGCCGCTCCCAGTGCCGAAGCGCCGAGCTTGTGGTAGCGGAAGAACAACCAACTCCAGCCCGCGTTGAGTACCAGGTTGGCACCGAGCGCGCGGATGTAGCTGCGGGCCTTGTCCTCCCGCCCGGTGGCCCGAAACCTGTCGACGACCGTCGCCGAGCTCACCGCGATATCGGTGTAGAGCGTCGTCCAGACCAACGGAAAGGCGACGGACGGTGGTTGATAGCGCGGTTTGCGGATCCGCGCGAACCATGTGGGCGTGTTGCCGCTGCCGGGGCTGGCGACGCTTCCGGTGCCCGCCGCGGCGGCGACGGCCAGGCCGGTTCCGGCCAGAGTTGACTTATTCACGTTGACACCCTTCAGTTTTGACACCAGAGAAGCTGGCCGGCCACCAGATGCGGTCGCCGATCAGTGCGAACAGCGCCGGAATAACCAGCGTCCGTACGATGAAAGTGTCGAGCAAGATGCCTAAGCCCACGATGATTCCCAGTTGGGTCATCACGATGAGGGGCAACACTCCGAGCACGCAAAAGACCGCGGCCAGAACGATTCCGGCGCTGGTGATGACACCGCCAGTGGCCGACACCGCGCGGATCATCCCGTCGCGCGCGGCGCGCCCCCCGGTCGCCGCGATGGCTTCCTCCCGGGCGCGGGTCACCAAGAAGATCGTGTAGTCCACCCCGAGTGCCGCCAGGAACAGGAACGCGTACAGGGGAGTGATGTTGTCCAAGGCCGGGAACCCGAACACGTGGATGCTGGTCCAACCCCCCAGGCCCAGCGCGGCCAGGGCGCCCAAAATCGTTGCGGCCAGTAGTGTCGGCGGCGCGAGGGCGGATCGCAGCAACGCATAGAGGACGAGCAGGATGACCCCGAGGATCGCCGGGATCAGCAACTCCCGATCATGCACGGCCGCATCGCGCGCATCGAGTGCCTGCGCGTCGGGCCCACCCACCACGGCTCCGGCATCTTTGGTGGAATGACGAAGCGCCGCAACCGTATTGAACGCCTGCGGTGATGACGGCGCCGCGTCGATCACCACCGACCATTTCGTCAAGCCCGTATTCGACTCGCCGGACCGGTTCGCCGACGCCACGCCGGGGGTCGCAGTGATCGCCTGTTGCACGGACTCCGCCTGTGCGCTGGGAGCGATGACGACGGTGGGGTTGGCCAGCCCGGCGGGAAAGTGAGCGGACACGATGTCGAATCCGGTCACCGAATCGGCCTTGACGCGAAATTGTTCAGTCTGTGACAGCCCGATTCGGATACCGAACAGCCCGGTTGCCAGGACGGCCAACAACACGATGGTGACGGAGCCGACCAGGACCGGGCGGCGGGCCACCCGCTGTGCGATCCGGTGCCAAATGCCGGTCTCAGAGTCCGAATCGGCCGCGTCGGTCGCCGTCGGGATGAACGGCCAGAACAATCGCCTACCGCACAGCGCCAACAGCGGTGGCAACAGCACCAGCACCGACAAGGCGGCAACCAGGAGGCCGCAAGCAGCCAGCGCACCCAGGCTGCGGGTGCTCGGAGTCGAAGCGAAGACGAGGGTGAGCAACGCCAGCACCACGGTCGCGTTGCTCGCCACGATTGCCGGTCCCGCCATCCGTACCGCACGCCGCAGGGCGTCCCGGTGGTCGGGCTGGCGCCGGAGCTCTTGGCGGTAGCGCGAAATCAACAGCAGCGCATAGTTCGTGCCCGCGCCGAACACCAAGACACTGGTGATGCCCGAGGTGGAGCCATCGAAGTTCAGGCCGGTCAGCGAGGCCACCCCGGTGCCCACCGAATTGGCGACCCGATCGGCGAAGCCGATGACAACCAATGGCACCAGCCACAGCACGGGGGAGCGGTAGGTAACGATCAGCAGCAGCGCCACCACTGCCGCGGTCACTGCGAGCAGAGTGATGTTGGCGTTGGTGAACGCGTTGGCGATGTCGGCGCCGAAGGCGGGTCCGCCGGTGACGTGTACGGCCATGCCCTCGGGAAGGGAGTTGCCGGCAGCGCTGCGTAGGTCGGCGACGGTGTCGCTGAGCGTCAAACCGGAAAGATCGGCCTTGATGGGGACTATCGCGATGGCTGCCTGGCCGTCGGATGAGACGAAAGACGGGGCCGGCGGGCCTTCCGGCTGCGCGATCGCCAGCATCCGGTCTCGGGCCTCGTCGGCGGCTCGACGCAGTGCGGGACCGTCGACCTCCCTGCCACCGGAAGCGCTGACCACGACGATCAGCGGGACCCGATCACCGCCGGAGAACTGGGCAGAGAGTTTGTCCACCTTGGCCGAGTCCGAGTCGGTAGGAACCGACAACGGTGCCTGGGTCGCCGCTGCGTTGCCGCCGATCAACACCATCAACCCGCTCGCCAGCAGCAGTAAGCCCAATCCGAGGATCCATGAGCGTCGACCCGTCAGCGTTGCGGCGACTCCCTCCCAAGTCACCAGTCAAGCATTTCAGTGAATTAAACATTAATCAACTGAAATGAAGCGTAATTCCGGTTACGCTGAGGATCGCAATGGATCCTGATGGGCAGGCCTGTTCCCGGGATGCGCTCGAGTCGCTGATCTCGGCCGATCTGCGGGAGATGTCGACCGAATCCGACCAGATCGGTCGGCTGTTCGCGACGCGTCAAGACGTGCGCCCGACGGACTTTCGTGCCCTGCTGCACATCATGGTCGCCGAATCCGCTGGTCAACCGCTGACGTCAGGCGACCTCAGCCAGCGGATGGGCCTGTCCGGTGCGGCGATCACCTACCTGGTGGATCGACTCATCGACTCCGGACATATTCGCCGCGATTCGCACCCCTCTGACCGCCGCAAAGTGATCCTGCGCTACTCCGAACCCGGCCTGGCTACCGCTCGGTCGTTCTTCACCCCGCTGGGCAGACATACGCACCACGCGCTGACCGATTTTTCCGACGCCGACCTGGCCGCGGCGCATCGTGTCTTCGGCGCACTCATTGCGGCTATGCGCGGCTTTCAGACGGAGTTGGGCACGACCTGACCGGTTTGAGCGCTCGGTGCCGACGCGCCAGTACCTGAGGCTAGATGTGCTGTAGCGCAAGATGATTCGCGCTACTCCGATAGCAGTGCTGCCTTGAGACCTGCCGGGTCGGCCACGGTGACCGTGAGCGCGGAGTGGTCTTTGAAGCCGATGACCCGCGGTAGCGGCGGGTCGAAATGGATGCAGACTCCCGCCGCCGCGTTGGTGCCGAAGGTCAGGCCGTCGTCGACCAGTGACAACCGCGGACCCACTGCCGTCCACCATCGGTAGGGCCCGGTGATGTGGGCATCGCGCACGCTGGACAAGGGCGCTGACGCGCGCAACGGTCCGTAGCGGGCCAGGAAGCGGCCGTCGTTGGTAAGCGTTACTCCTTGTTGGCGACCCCATCGAAACGGCAGCCACAGCGGTGCGAGTCGCCGGTCGTAGTGGTAGGGAAAGTGGCGGTCACCGCCGTGCTCGGCATCCATCTGCCCGCTCCCCTCGCTGCTACAACGCTTCGAAGGTTACTGCTAGCGGGCGAGTCTCTGCACGAACTGCCGTCGACCGATGAGCGCATCCTCGATGATCTGCAGGGCTTCGGGTACGGATTTCACCAATTGCAGGCCGTGGTCGCGGACGATTCTCAGCAGCGGACGCAGGGCGATTCCACTGACGATGCCGCAGTACAGCCCTTTCTTGTGCTGCTCGTGGTTGAGTGCCAGCAGCTCCTGGAACCCTTCGATTCCCAGAAATTCCAACTGAGCGAGATCAAGGATCAGCGGTGACCCCAGATGGGCGAAGCGGCGGATTTCCGTGGCGACACGGCCGGCGTTGGATCCGTCAATTGCGCCGTCTATGCGCAGCACGGTTGCCAGGCTGCGTGCATACACGGATAGTTGGGCCCCGCCGCAGTCGATCGCGTAGCGATAGCGGGGATGGGTGCGGTCGGGTGAATCTACAGCATGCATTTGAAAAGCCAATCGGGATAGTGAGGGCTGGATAGAGCGCGTGCCCCGGAGACTTCAGCTGTGGACTCAACTGGTTATGAGCTTATACCCAGCCCACGAGTAGTGCGGTGGCCGAAACTATGGTTGCGGACAGCCAAAAGCTCAGAACGGCAGCAACTTTCGCCAGAAGCGGCATCGCTGCGAATCTGTAGGTAGTCGTTCAAGTTTTCGTTTTGTGGACAGAGTAACTTAACTTGATTAATAGTTCAATAAATTAACAAGCACCACGGGTGCGGGTACGATCGGAACTGTTCGCGGTGAGATGCCACGATTGCAGAATCTGGTGCCGGCTTGGGTACCTGAGGGGGATGGATAGACGAAATGGGGTGCCCGTGTTCACCTGGGTTGTGACCTCGATAGGAAAGATCGTCGAGGCGGCGGGCTCGGTGGTGGGTTACCGCGGCACCGAGGAGCCTGCCCATACCGCTGAGAAGCTGACCAAAAGCGTGGACATCCGCCGCTACGACGCGCGGATCGCTGCCGAGACCACAGTCAGCGCAGGAGAACAAGCGGCTCGCAATGTAGGTTTTCGCCGGCTGGCTCGCTACATTTTCGGCGCCAACCACCAACAGTTGACTAACACTGTTGTCCAGCAGAGCAGCGTTGAGGATGGCCAGAAGATTGCTATGACGGCACCGGTATCGCAGGCCGCTGCCGGTGCCGGCGACTGGGTGATCCGCTTTTTCATGCCCGCGGATCAAACACTGGGGACGTTGCCCGAACCCGATGATGCCGACATCAAACTCGTCACCATCCCGCCGGAGACCGTTGCAGTGCGCCGTTTTTCGGGTAATCCGAGCGCCAAGGCGGTAGCCACGCAGACCGAAAAGCTGCTCAACACCCTCGTCGAGTTCGGATTCGAAGCAACAGGCACCCCGTCCGCCTGGTTCTACGACCCACCCTGGACCCTCCCGGCATTGCGCCGCAACGAAATCGCTGTCCCGGTCCGGTCTAGCTCATGACCGGCAACCGCAACGAGATGACAAACCGCAAACGTCGGCACATCGACGTGTGCAGACAAGAAGACGTGGGATTTCACGGGGTGACCACCGGGCTGGAACGGTACCGACTGCCCTACGACGCCCTCACTCAAACCAACCTCGACGACATCGACCTGTCGCTGGACTTCCTCGGAAAGCGTTTGTGCGCACCAATTGTGGTTGGCGCGATGACGGGCGGCTCCGAACTGTCGGGCACCATAAATCGGAACCTGGCGACGGCCGCACAACAACTGGGCATCGGGATGATGCTGGGGTCCCAGCGGGTGATGCTTGACAGCGCTATGGGCGAGCAAGCCGCCGGCAGCTTCACCGTGCGAGACGTCGCGCCGGACGTGTTGCTATTCGGCAACATCGGCATCTCGCAGTTCACGAAGGACGCCGTACCCGACATCGCGCGAGCGCTCGATAGGGTGGGCGCCGATGTCCTTGCCGTGCATACCAATCCACTTCAGGAGGTGATGCAGCGCAACGGCGACACAGACTTTGCGGGCTCACTCGACCGCCTGCACGACGTGACTGCAATGCTGGATTACCCGGTGCTGCTCAAGGAAGTCGGCCACGGAATCGGCTCCGCCGCCATTGCTGAACTATTGCGCCTGACCGGTGAACCGCCGATAGCGGCCATCGATGTCGCCGGCGCGGGAGGAACGTCGTGGTCGAGAGTGGAACAGTTAGTCCGCTACGGCGAGGTGCGTTATCCGGATTTGGCCGACTGGGGGATACCGACCGCGCAGGCGCTACTCGAAGTGCGAGCGGCCTTACCCGAGCTTCCGCTGGTTGCCTCCGGCGGAATTCGGACCGGGATGGACGCGGCCAAAGCACTCGCTCTGGGTGCCGACGTGGTGGCGCTGGCCCGTCCGCTACTGTCCGCCGCGATCGAGTCCGCAACTGCCGCAACGGCTTTGTTGCAGAATTTCATCGACGAGTTGCGGATCTGTCTGCATTGTTGCGGCACACCGGATCTGCCGGCACTGCGCAAACTGGGCGCGTTGCGCATCCCCTAGAGGCGTCAAATGGCAGTAATTCTCGCTTACGGCTCACCGGCACTAGGACATTTGTATCCGCTGAGTGCTCTGCTGATCGAGTTGATGCGACGCGGCCACGAGGTGCATTTGCGCACCATGGGTAGCGAAGTTGCGGCCATGCGTCGCACCGGAATGCACGTCGAAGCGATCGACCCGCGCATCGAAGCGATGGTCGGGCAGGATTGGCTGGCCCGCGGTGCTCTGGACGTACTGCGACGGTCCATCGAGGTGCTTTGCCGGCGAGCGGTGGTCGAAGTCGACGACCTCGCGCGTGCGATCGCGCAGGTGCGCCCGGACCTGATCGTCGTCGACGCAAACTGTTGGGGTGCGATTTGCGCGGCCGACGTCGGCGACCTTCCGTGGGTGGTGTTCTCGCCGTTCACCCCCTACCTGCGCTCGCGCTCGGCGCCACCCTTCGGGCCGGGGCTGCGGCCACTGCGCGGTCCGGTCGGCCGAATCCGCGATGCATCGTTTCGCCCGTTCGTCAGGTTCCTGTTCGATCGACCGATGCTGCCGCCTATCAACGCATTACGGGCGGGTTTGGGCGCGCCGCCGGTCCGCTCCGTGGACGAACTGATGCGCCGCGCGCCGCTGCTGCTGGCAGTCGGAGGAGAGCCGTTCGAATACCCGCACCCGGACTGGAGTGAACGCGTGCACTTCCTCGGGGCGTGCGTATTCGAGCCGGATTGCGAACCGGTGCCGCCCTGGTTGGAAGCAATCGATCGACCCGTCGTGCTGGTCAACACGTCCTCGATCGCACAAGCTGACGCCGAATTGGGCCGTGTCGCGTTGCGGGCGCTGGCGCACGAGCCGGTACATGTGGTGGCCACCTTCCCGGCAGGCGTGCCGCCCGGACTGCCGCAGCCGCCCAACGCGACGGTGTGCCAGTTCCTTGCGCACGCGCCGGTGCTTGACCGTGCGCGCTGTGTGGTCACGCACGGCGGCATGGGAACCACCGTCAAGGCACTCGACCGAGGCATCCCCGTCTGCGTGGTGCCCTATGCCCGTGACCAGGCCGAAGTTGCGCGCCGCGTCCAGGTCGCGCGCTGCGGTACCCGGCTGCCACCAAAGCGGCTCACTCCGGCACGACTACGCGCCGCCGTCCTTGAGGCCGCGGCAATGGCCGATGGAGCGCGGCGGGTTGCCGCAGGTTTCGCTGCGACGGGCGGTGTCACCCGTGGGGCAGAACTGATCGAGCAGCGGCTGCTGTCAACGGTTGGGGGCGGTGGAGCGCGCCGCTCCCTGCCGCCGGCGTGCGGGCGCGGCGCTGCGCCCGAGTTCCGTTGAGGCTTCGGCGGCGGGGGCGAGCAGGTCGTGCTCGAACTTCGACATTCCGGCAATCATCGCCTGGAAGACCCGGTGCGCGGCGGCCAGATCCTTGTCGGACAGATCCGCCATCGCCTCGCTGATGTGACCGCCGAGCGGCTGAAAAAATCCGTGGGCCAGTGCCATACCGCGGCTCTCGTACCTCAACAGCCATTTGCGCCGGTCTGCCGGATCGGGTTCACGCCTGATGTGGCCCGACTCGATCATCCGGTCGACCAGATAGGTGATCGCTGGTGGAGATACGTCCATGCGTTGCCGCAGTTGGGCCAGTGTCAACGGCTTGCCGGCGGTTTCGGCCACCATGATGTGCAGCAACGCGTGGAAATCGCCGCTGCTGACGTCATTTTCACGCGCGAAGTGCCGACCAATGCGATCAGACTGCGCGGTTAGTGCGCGCATATCCGCCGACAGCCGCTTCTCCAAATCCACCCTGTCGCGAGATTCGGTAGTACGCAGCTTGGTTGTCACCTGCCCGTTTCCTTCATCGAATACACAGGGTACGGCGTCTCGGGCGCGGTTACGCGTCGGCGCTACTCCTTGGTCGGGTCGTGCCCCCAGTTCATCAGCGAATAGCGCCACGACGAGCCGTCGATATCGCCGCTGGGGCGTTGGGCGAGGTGGCGCTTGGCGTAGCCGACGACTTTGCGCATGTGCGCGTAGTCATCGTCTTTCAAGTCGGCCCGCTTGGTACGCAGGATCGAGACGATGCGTCGTCCACTGGCGTGGCCAGTGGACTCCTGGCTTCCCCGCTTCTGACCCACCTCCCGGGATTGACCTGTCTGTAGCCATTTTTCGATTTCGCGAGGGGTCATATTGACCGTCTCTTTGAATTCTTTCCACGTGGTGTCGTGATCCGCGTCGCCCATGCCCGAAGCGGTCACTTCCCACGGCGGCGCAGCGCGCCGGGTTTGTGCACGGCATCCTTGCCGGTTTTGTCACTGCGCACCAGGTATTGAGGTTCGTCCGTGGACGCGCGCACCGTGCGCCCGGCCGCCTCGGTATCGGAGGTGATCTTCTTTTCTACTTTGCCTTTGACGTTGTTTCCGTGGCTTTTCCACGAGACTTCTTCGCCCGCGGTGAACTCCTTGTCGGCCAATTTAATCCCCCTAGGTAGTTAAGTTACTTAACCAGTATCAGCGGGGTACCCCGGTTTGCGGTGTTGAACCCCGAGCGCAACCCAGGACACCGCGGCGGCTAGGAAAGCGAGCTTTTGCGCGGTCCCCACCCGGGTCGCGGGAAATGCGACGCCGGCCACGTATCGACCGGTAAACCCGGAGTCGGGCAAGGGCGGCATTGCGGCCCGCTCGCGCGCCCAGCTCTCCAACGAGGTGAGGGGACAGGGGAATTTCAGTGCCACCACACCGACCCCCCAACACACGGCGGGCAGGTGCAGCCACAATGAGCGACGCCAACGCAACGCGAGAAAGCCACCGCTGGGCAGGTAGATCAGATATGCCAAGTGCGCGACCACGGTGGCGATGACGACGCCGAAATATGCTTTCCTCATCGCTGATTCAGAGTAGAGCTAGTGCTCGCCGCCGCGCCACCGAGCGGCTTCAGCCACCGCACCGCAACTGGTACCGACGCTCGGCGTAGGCCAGATCATCGCGCCACAACCGGTTCGCCGCGTGGCGCATCAGCGGTGTGATCAGCCCGGCCGCGTTGCGCGCCATCTTGAACCCCGGACGTGGTGACTGCGCGATGACCGCCTCGACGACGGCCACCCGCGGCCGGCCGTCGTGTCCCGGTCCCATTGGGGTGGCGTGGGTTTCGACGACACTGCCCGCGCCCTCACCTTCGACGATGCGCATCGTGATGGTGCGGGCATCAGGGCAGGTGAACTCGGCGATGGTAGGCACACCGAGACGTCCGATGCGGAAGGTGACCGAGACGACGAAGCGGTCGTCTTCGGCCGTGGGGGTGGTGAGTACCTCGAGCCGCGTGAATGAATACGGGTGAAACCAATTGCCGTGCCAGGGATCGAGACGATTGGCGATGATGTCGCATGGCTCGCAGACACCCACGACCCGGGTGACCGCCGCCAGCGCATCGCCGCCCGGCCGGGGGGACAGCACCGGAAGCTCCCGCGGCGCTTCGCCACCCACCGAATCCAGTCGCACCCAGGCCAGCACCCCGTCGTCGTGGCTCGGCAATGGCGCCCAGCCGAGTTTGCATGTGTTGCCGTCGAGCGCCAGCCCGTGCCATCGACAGAACAAGACGCCGCCGGAAACGACTCCGGTGGCCAGATCGGCACCCAGGTGCGGGCAGGCACCGGGACCCACTCGCAACTGACCGGCCTGATCGCGCCAGGCGACGAGTTCCACACCGGCTACGCGTGTCCCGAATGGGCGGCCTCTCCGCACCTCCCGGCTCGCCGCGAATGCATACCAATTTCCGGTGGGACGGCGTTGTGACCGATCCAGCGCGGCCTCGATGATGCCGGGCTGCGCCGCTCCATAGGTCGGGCGTTGTTGCGCCCAGGAGACCCGCGGAACCACCTGCAGTGGCCAATCTTTCGGCCAGTCTTTAGCCCACTTACGACGAAACCGATCACCGATGCTCATGGGTGCCTTGCTTTTGTCGGGCAGCCAGTGACCGCAGCAGCGCCGAACGTCCGCGAATCGGAACCGTGTACAGGTCGTGGCCGGCCAAACCCCACTGACTCAGTAGGTGGTTCGCGGCCGTCCAGCCCGTCGTGGCCGCGCGTTCCATCAGGGCCACGGGCAGATCGATGCGAATCCCGTCGCCGGCCAACGTCAGGCCCGGCAGTGGGGTGACGACCGTCGGGCGCCGCGTGTAGGTACCGGGTGTGAACAGCGGGCAATCGCCTCGTCGCAGCACCCGCTGGTGAATGATCTTGGCGGACATGGTTTCTGGATACAACTTGTGCAGCTGCTCGACGCCGTCCTCGATAGACATACTGGGATCCATTGCATAGGAATGTAATTCGACGACAGAACCGCCGTTGTGCCGGCTCCATTCGGCGGCCTCGGCTTCGTAGCGTTCCAGCACGCTGATGTTGTCCAGCGGTTTGTGACCCGCAGTTCCCAGGAAAGGAGCGCGGGTTGAGTTCACCGGGCGGTCCAGCCAGAGCCGGTGCACCACAAAGGACGGCGCGGTGCGTAGTCGTCCTATCTGGGTGCGCCAGGCATCATCGCTCAGACCGGCGGAGTCGGCAACAATCCGTTGCAGCCCAGCCACATCGACGGCCAGCACCACGGCGTCGGCATCGATCGACTCGCCCGAATCGGTTTGAACGCGATAACCGCCGCGGTCGTTGGTCTCGACATGTTGTACGCCGGTCCCTAACCGAAACTGCACGCCACGTTCGCGCAGGTATTCACACAGCGGGTTCCACAGGCTCACGTCGAAATTGCTGTTTGCGACGTCGAAAATCAAGCCCTCGTTCGAACCCAGGAAGTAGATGTGGAACATCGTCGCGAGCTCACCGGCCGACAGCTGGGACGGTTCGGCAAAGAAGCTGCGGGAGAACACCTCGAACGCGAGGTGCCGCGCGCTTTCTGGGAAGTTGATGCTCTTCAGGAAGGTCTCTGCATCAATGTGATCCAGCTTGTGATAGATGTCGGGCACCGACACTGCCGCTAGGGGCGCGGCGGCGCGGGCGTCGATGCGGATCAGGTCGGAGAGCCGAAAGGTGGGGCTGCGCAACGCGAATGCCATGGCGTTGAACGGCGGCGTTTGCGGCAATCCCCGAAACCCGTCGCGGCGGCCGGCACCGTCGATCAGGGGATAATCGGTGACCGGTGTCAGCATTTCCAGCCGCGGGTCGACGCGACGAAGTAGGTCCCGGAGGTTGTAGTACTGGCGGAAGAAGGCGTGGAACCCGCGGTTCATGGCGAGATGGTCGCCATCGTGGCATTCGTTCCAGCCGCCGACCCGACCGCCGAGGTACTTCTCCTTCTCCACGACCTCGACGGCGACACCGCGCTCGGCAAGTCCGGTCGCGGCCGCCAGGCCGGCAATGCCGCCGCCGACGACGACGACGCGCGGCTGCGCGGACAGGTCGGCGGCGTCGGCCAATCCCGGGCGGGCGGGATGCCTGTGGCGACGACGGTCGGTCATTGGGGCACCTTCCCGGCCGGTGCCTTGCCGATGAACGTATGGACGACATCGCGTTCCCAGCCCGGCATCGTCTGGCTGTGTACTGAGCCAAAACCGGCGTCGGACATCCGGCGTGCAAACCTGCCGGCCCCGTCGAAGGTCAGGACACTGCGCCACAGGTGCCGATACAGGGTGGTGCTGCGGGTTCGCCACCAACCGGTGGGGATGATGATCCCCCAACACACGGCATGCCAGATTCGGGTAGCCGCGCGTGAATCCCGCACCGAATACTCATGCACGGCAAGGATTCCCCCCGGGCGCAGCAGAGCCCGGAAAGCGCGGAGCTGACGGTCGGAGTCGGCCAGATTCCGCAACAGATAGGCCGCGAAGATGCCGTCGAAGGGTCCGGTGATGCCGTGCTCGCCCAGGTCTTCGATGCGCGCGTGTACGAACCGGACCGACGGCGGCCACGATTTCGCCTGTGCGGCATCGAGCATGCCGCGAGACGCATCGACGGCAATGATCTCGGCCTCCGGTGCCGCGGCCAGCAACGCGGCCGTCGAAGCACCGGTGCCGCAACCGGCATCGAGCAGTCGTAATCCTCGGCCGTGTCCCGGCAAGTTCATACGATGCGCCGAGCGCGCCAAGTTGCTGTGATAGCCCGGGTTGGCTCCCACCAGTTTGTCGTAGGCGCTCGCGCCGACGTCGAATGCGTCGGGCACGTCGCTGCGAGCAAGACCTGTCTTATTCATATCTGCCGACTTGCACGTTGACGCTCCCACAGCAGCAGCACCCCGGTGACGAGTGCGAAACCGAACAAGAAGTCCTCGACCGGAATGTCGAACGGGAACCGCAGCCCGCTGGTGTGCCGCTCGTTATAGATTACGACCGGTGCGCTCAGTTTGGTAAGCCAGCCATCGACCGGGATCTGGAAGCCCAGCACGATCACCATCGACAGCCAGTAGGCCAGGCGCCGAAACAGGCCGGTGTGCAAAATCAGCAACTCCAACGCAACCACGGCCAGCACGGAAATCACCGCCGGCAGTGTGTATCCCAGCCCCGTCATCGCCGTCTGCTCCAGTCCAGGATGGTGCTGACCGCGTTGTAGGTCAGCAAGCCGCACAACGGAATTACCACAAAGAACAACACTTCCTCGATCGGTATATCCGGCGGGATCTCGATTCCGGTGATGTAGTTTTCGTTGTACGTCCACACTCGCGCCGCGATCGCTACCGCGTCCCACACCAAAAACACCGCAGCTACCGGCAATATCGCGACCACGACCCGGCGGGCGCGGCGGTAGACGCCGTCGCCGAAAATCTCCAGCGGTGCGGTGATCAAGAGGCACAGGCCGAGCACGATCAGGTATTGCCAGCGATCACTCACGCCGCACCACGCCTTCGATCATCGGGCTGGCCCCGCCGGGCCCGCCACGACTGGAACAGCGCGCTACCGGCGACCTGAAGTCGTCGCGTGGTACCCACCGTGGCGCGTTGGCTGAACACTGAAAAGTCGCTGTCCTCAATGCAATCCAAGATTTCGGAGTACAAAGTCAAAGCGGTTGCCACACACGGGCGTGACCGCGGTGCCAGCGTCTGGACTCCGTCGGCGGCGAATCGGTAGATCTCCCGGGTGATCTGGTGCTGCGCCGCAAGAGCATTGCGTACCCGCGCGTCGGTGTAGCGGTGCTCGTGACACCACGTCAGCAGGTCCCGGTCCACACCGTGCGCGGCGAGTTCGTCAGCCGGCAGATAGACGCGGTTGCGCACCAGGTCTTCGTCGACGTCGCGCAGGAAATTGGTGAGCTGAAACGCGCGCCCCAGCGCGGCGGCGTACGGTGCGGCCTCCTGCGCATCGGAGACGGTGCCCAGCACCGGAAGCATCTGCAGGCCAATGACTTCGGCCGAGCCGCGCATGTACAGCTCCAACGCGGCGCGATCCGGGTAGTCGGTGATGCTCAGATCCATCCGCATGGAGGTGAGGAAGTCCTCGAAGAGGTCGCCGGCGATGCCGTAGCGAGATATCGTGTGCGCGACCGCCGCCAGCACCGGCTCGTCGAAATGCTCTCCGCCGGCGAAGAATCGGTCGGACAGCCGCTGCAACCGTTCGGCACGGGTGGCAGTGTCCAAGTCGGGGTTGAACTCGTCGAGGATGTCGTCGGCGTGGCGTGCGAAGGCGTACAACGCATGGACGGCCGGACGTTGGTCGGGCGCAAGGAGTCTGGTGGCCAGAAAGTAGGTGCGCCCGTTGTCGGCGGCGATCTTTCGGCACCGGCGGTAGGCGGCGCGCAGCGCGGGATCTTCGATACCGGCGGCGTCAAGTTCGGTACGGATCATGACAATCGGGCCTTCAGGTCGACGATGGTGGCGCTCGCAGGCACTCCGGTGATGCGGTCTGCGGCGAGCCGTCCGGAGATCAGCGTGGTCGGCACCCCCACCCCGGGCACGGTCGACGATCCCGCCAGCACCGCGTTGTCGATGCCGCGCACCAGGTTGGTCGGGCGGAACGGCCCGGTTTGGGCGAAGGTGTGGGCGAGCGCGAACGGGCTGCCCGCTGCCATACCTTGACGTGCCCAGTCGGCCGGGGTGTCGACGTGCAGCAGTTCGACGTCGTCGTGGGGGCTACGCAGGTCCGGCAGCAGGCGTTCGGCCACCGCGTCGAGCATCGTCTGCGCATATGACTCGGTGGTGCTGGACCAGTCGATGCGCTGCTGGGACAGATTCGGCGCGGGCGCCAGTATGTAGAGCAGGTCGCGTCCCGCCGGGGCCAGCCCTGGGTCGCTGATCGTCGGCCGTGTCACCAGCAGCGACGGATCCCGCATCAGTTGGCCATGCCGAATGATGTCGGTGAATGTCTGCTCCCAGGCGTCGCCGAACAGGATCGTGTGGTGCGCCGGTGGTTCGGTTTGGACCTGGGCAGATGTGCGGCAACCCACGTGCAGCACGACCGCCGACGGCGCCGCGCGCAGGGCCAGTAACCGCTTTGGTCGCCGGCCCAGCAGTTCGTAGGTCTGCGGCAACTCGGTGGTCAACACCACCGCGTCGCAGGCGATGCGCTCACCGGCTGCGGTGATCACGGCCGTAATGCGTTCCCCGCTGCGTTCCAACGCGCTAACCGGCGATCCGTAGCGGAACCGCACCCCGGCGTCCTGGGCCGCCGCGGCCAGCGCGTCGGGCAGCGCTCGGACGCCGCCCCGTGGGAAGAACACTCCTGAGACCGTGTCCATGTAGGCGATAACGGCATAGACCGCCAACGCATCTTGGGGTGCCACCCCGGCGTACAGAGACTGGAAGGTGAAGACCCGTCGCAGCCGTGGATCGCTGAGGTGACGCCCGACCATCGTTCCCCAACGGCGGAACCCGCCGATCGCGGCCAACCGCGCCAGGGCAGGGGTCAGCATGGACAACGGCGAGTCGAAATTGGCGTCGATGAAACCCGCGAATTCGGTGCGGTAGAGCCGCTCCAGCCAGTCGCGCAACGCACGGTAACCGGCGGCCTCGGCTGCGCCGGCGAAATCTGCCACCGCGGCGGCCATCCGGTCGGCATCGGTGTGGACATCGATAGCGCTCCCGTCGGCAAACTTGGCCCGGTAGGCCGGCTCGACCGGCATCAGTTCCACCCGGTGATCCATTGATTCACCGACCGCGGCGAACACTTCCTCGATGATGTCGGGCATCGTGAGAACCGTTGGCCCCGTGTCGATCCGGTAGCCGTTGATGTCGCGACGGCCCGCTCTACCGCCGGGCCAGGGTTCACGCTCGAGCACAGTGACCTCGCGGCCTCGGCCGTAGAGGTGCAGTGCCGCGGAGAGTCCCGCGAATCCGGCACCGACCACGACCACGTGGTCGGTTCGTCCGCCTACCGATCGCATCAGTCCGTCTCCCGCACGTTCATGCCGCCCGCCGCGTGCACACGTCCGCCATATCGATCAGCGCCGCCCGCATCGAAGGATCAATTCCGCTGTCGTCCAACGCTTTCTGGGCCATCTTTACGCGTTGGGCGATCATCTTCTCGATCCTTCGCACGGCTCCGGTGGCGAAAATGAGATCCCGCCAGTGGTCGATGGCGGCGTCGTCGAGAGCGTCGGTGTTCATCAGTTCATCGAAGTGCTGTCGGGTCGAAGTGTCGGCCAGCTCGTACGCGGCGACGACGACGCTGGTTGTCTTGCGTTCGGCCAGATCGCCGGCGTTGGGCTTGCCAGTTGTGCCGGGCGAGCCGAAAATGCCCAGAATGTCGTCGCGGAGCTGGAAGGCTTCGCCGATTGCGTAGCCGTATTCGCCCAGCTTTCCCAGCGTGCGCTCGTCGCAGCCGGCCATCGCCGCACCGATTTCCAAC
Source organism: Mycobacterium asiaticum (assembly GCF_001673365.1). Lineage (GTDB taxonomy): Bacteria > Actinomycetota > Actinomycetes > Mycobacteriales > Mycobacteriaceae > Mycobacterium > Mycobacterium asiaticum_A. The sequence continues at coordinate 22,820 of NZ_LZLS01000087.1, read as the reverse complement.
GGGCGGCGCACCGTGTAGTTGCCGGACTTCATCCGGATCATGTCCAGCACCGATCCCATGGTGGGCATGTTGTGCAAATCCATTGCCAGATCGGCGAATTGGCCAATAGCCAGTTCGGTGCGCATGACGTCGTATCGTGGCCAGGCGCGGTCCAGCTGGCGGCTCCCCAGGCCGCAGTCCCGCAGCATCTGTTCGGCCCAGATCAGGCACAAGTCGCCGAGCAACACCGCGGCCGATTCCCCGAACCGGCGCGCGGACCCGGACAGGCCATGCCCGCGATGCCAACCGGCGAACTGGACGTGCGCGGCGGGACGTCCACGCCGGGAATCCGAATCGTCCATCACGTCGTCTTGCAGCAGCGCGAAAGCGTGCAGCAACTCCAAACTGGCGGCGGCTGAGAGCGCGGCAGCACTGGGAGGTGCGCCGCACAGCCAACCCAGATACATGAACGTCGAGCGCAGACACTTACCGCCTTGGACGAACTCGAGCAGGATCTCACCGGCCGCGGTCACGCCGCACTTACTCAATTCGCCCGCGCCCCGCGCGGCCACGAACTCGGCTACTTCGGCAAGCACGCTGCGTCGCAAACCTTGTCGCCACGAGGCCAATTGGACGCCAGCGGGGAAGGGGACACGCGGCGTGACGTCGGGCAGGCGCACGCGCGGAAACTCACGCAAAGCCTCCACCGAATCCTCCTTCGCAAGGTTGCCAGTCTCCTCGGCCAACCGCTGACCCGAACGACCCAGAATCACGCGTTCATACCCCCTTTGCGCGAAAGGAAACCCCCGACCGCCCTCGGGCTGCCGCGCTGGCCTGACGGCCTAGCTTCAGTTATTTAATCGTTAATTTAATGAATGATTATCCTCACCGCCAGTCCGGGATGCGGCGAAAGGAAAGTCCGGGGCCGTCGTCGCACCGGTCTGCGCCTACCGGACGGCGGTGGACGCTGGGGTTGCGGTCTGGGCGTTTGGCCGGCTTTCGCGAGGGTATCCGGGCGCCAGCAGTAACAAATGACGGGCGGTGAGCGTCGATGAAAACGGTGTGCAGCGCGACCCTCCCGATGGCGGCCGCGCTAGCGCTTCTGATGCTGTGGCTTGTCGTGCCAAAGCGGGTGGACGCAAACGCTGAGGTAGCGGTATATCCCGGTATGGAAATCCATCAGGGCGACACGGTTTGCACGCTTGGTTATGTTTCAGCACGGCTTCGGATGGCGGTCACCATAGGCCGGTGCAATGGCGCCCCGATAGTGACGGACAAAAACCGCGTTCCGATCGGGACGGTGCTTCGGACCAGCCACGACATCGCAGACCACGAGGCTGCTGACTCGTCAAAGTTGGCGGCCGAGTACGAGATCATCGGACTTGCGCCAGAAGCCAACGCCACAGATCTGCTACCGAACGGTCGCCAGTTGGTCGTCGACCCGGCGCTGCGCATGCAAACCGGTCTGCCCGTCTGCCGAATGCGAAACACGGTGGAACAAGTGTGCGGGTCGATTGATGCGGCGAATCATCGCCGCTTCACCGTCAACCGATGGCAAGGCGAACCACGCGACCTGGGTGGACCGGTCTATGCCGTTCCTGACGACAAACGTGCGGTACTGATCGGACTGGTGGAAAGCGCGCGCGGCTCGGTACTGGAGGCACAGTCCTGGCCGGCCCTGATGCAACAAGTTCATGCCGACACGCGCTCGTCGGGCACGCAGCGGGCGGTCAGGTTGGTCAGCCACAGCCAGTAGGCAGCACGGCAGAGGTTTTCCTCCCGCGATAACGGGAATCCGCCGCCGGTGAACGTTTCCGATCTCATCGCCCTGCCCTTCCAGTGGGGATCCGCAATCCGAGGCAAACGATTTTTCCATCCACTCGGTGTGGTGGCGGAGGGCTCCATCAAACGTCTCGCACCAGCGGGACGAGGCCTACCGATACCGTCGTCGGACGTCGTCGCCCGGTTCTCCAAGGCCACCGGCACCCCCGGAGCCCTACCCGACTTCATCGGACTGGCAATCCGGGTTCCCGCTACCCGCGCAGAGGCCGAACCATGGGACGTCCTGCTCGTCTCCGCCGGCTCTGGCGTACTGACCCGAGCACTGGCACTTCGACCGGTGACATCGTGGTCAGGACAAACCTTGACCACCCTGATGCCGCTGAACTACGGCGGAAAGAAGTGGTGGCTACGGGCCCGGATCGAAAGCGAAATCGACGGAACCGGAGTGTCGCTCGACGACATTCGAACGCGAATCGATGCCGACGGTGTCGATGTGGCTCTCGATCAAGCTTGCGGCAGTTCGGAATTCGAGAAGTTGGGCCGACTGACATTGACCAGTGTGGTCGAACTGGCACCGGGCGAAGATGTTTCGTTCGATCCGGTACTCAACACCGCCCCCGGCGTGAAGCTATTTCCGGGCTGGCTCGCCGACTTGCGGGCCAGCGCTTACTCGCGCAGCCGAAGCGGCAGAGACGCGGATTAACCCCGGCTGATCCAAATCGGCTACGCGGTGCGTCCCAGCAGGTGCCGCAAGGCCAACTCCAAGTCGGGCCAACGGAACCGGTGCTCGGCCTGGCTCAGTCGCGCGGCACTGACCCGCTGACTAGCCAGCGCGAGTTCGCGGGCGCCCTGGGCGCCGAGTAGCACCCGCGGACCCAGTGACGGCACCGGCAGGACCGCGGGACGGTGCAACACCCGGGCCAGTACGCGGGTGTACTCCGCATTGCGAACGGGTTGTGGGGCAACGGCATTCACCGGCCCCGCCAACTCGGTGTCCCAGAGCGCACGGTGATAGATGTCGACCAGATCGTCGATCCCGATCCAGGAGAGCCACTGCTGGCCGTCGCCGAGTCGGCCGCCCAGTCCGGCGGTGAACAGCGGTCGCATCAGCTGCAAAGTACCGCCGGCAGGTGACTGCACGATCCCGGTGCGCACGTGCACGACCCGCGCTCCGACGTGCTCGGCGGCTTCGGTGGCGTCCTCCCAGTCGGCGACGACGTCGGCGAGGAACCCGTCGCCGCGGCTGCTGTCTTCGGTGAGTGGTTCGTCGCCGCGGTCATAGCCGTAGATTCCAACGGCCGAAGCCGAGATCAGCACCGGTGTCCCGCTACGCGCCACCAGTTCGGCCAGCCGACGCGTCGGACCTATTCGGCTGTCGCGGACGGCCTTTCGATGCTTGTCGGAGAATCGGCCCGCGATCGAGGCACCCGCCAGGTGGATGACCGCATCCACGTCACGCAGCAGGTCGGGGTCGGGGTCATCCGGGTTCCACTGCCGCTGATCGGGATTCTCGGCGGTGCCCCGGACCAGCCGGATGACCCGATGGCCGCCGGTGCTCAAGAAGGCGGCCAGCGCCGTGCCGACGAGGCCCGACGAACCCGTCACGGCCACGGTGGACGGCGCAAGACCCAGCCGGGCTGCCCGCCCATGTACGGCGAGGTCGTCGGCCAACTGGCGGTGCCGGTAGACGAACATGGCCCGCAACGCAGACTTCGGCACCGGGGTTTCCACCCGGTCGATCACCCGGGTCTGGGTGTCGGAGACTTCTTCGAAATCGTGGATGTGCCGCCAACGCCCGATGATGCGCGGTGGCAGCGAGGCCAACCCGGCACTGCTGAGCACGTCGACGAAACGCCTTGGCGGATCGTATGAATCGGCCTGATGCTCGGCGACCCAGCGCAGGCCGCCCGGCAAGCCGAGGATGGCGCGGCCGTCCTTGAGCGAGTCGGTCTCGGAGATCAACCGCATGGGTGACCACGGCGGCGAGAGCCTGGCGAAGGCACCCGGCCTGGCGTGCCAGGCGAATACCTGGTCGCGTGGCGCGTCGATCACGCTGGTGTGGATGATGCCCATTTGAAGCCCTCTCCAGGACGTTACCGGCAGTGCGTCGCTCAGCGATCGGGCAGGGCGTGCTCGACGATGGGCAGCCGCGGTTGCGGTTGGCGTTCGCGGCGCTTGGCCGACAAGTACACCTCGGCGGTCTCTTTTGCCACCGTCTGCCAATCGAAGTCGGAGGTAAGCCGCTGCCGGGCCGCGCGGGCGCGGCGTTGTGCGGCGGCGGGGTCGTCGAGCACCGTTCGTACCGCGTCAGCCAGTCCTGCCACGTCGCGAGGCGGACATGACACCCCGGTGACGCCATTGATCACGGCTTCGCCCAGACCGCCGATGTTCGACGTCACCAGCGGTACACCCGCGGCGGCGGCTTCCAGCGCGGCCAGTCCGAACGGCTCGTAGTGGCTGGGCAGTACCGCGGCGTCGGCCCGATGCAGCGCTGCCAGCAACTCCTCGTGGTGAAGGTGTCCGACGAAACGAGTTGCCTTGAGCACCTTGTATTTACGTGCTTGCTTTATCAGCCAGTCCTGCTGGGTGCCGTCACCGGCGACGGTCAGCGTGGTGCCAGGGTGGGTGCGCCTGATCCGGGGCAATGCGGCGATCGCATCGTGCACCCCCTTCTCGTATTCCAACCTTCCCACGTAGAGCAGTTCGGCCGGCCCGGTCCGTGGGCGTCGTGGCGCGAACGGCCAACGCGCCGCGTCTATTCCGTTGCGAATCACCGTCGTCTCGGACAGTCCGGGGCCGAACAACTCGGTGATCTCGTCGCTCATCGACGCCGAACACGTGATCAGCGAATCGGATTCCCGCACCAGCCACGACTCGACCGCATGCACCTGACGGCTGATAGCTCCGCTGACCCAGCCGGAGTGCCGGCCGGCCTCGGTCGCATGAATCGTGGAAACGATTGGCACATCATAGAATTGGGCGAGCGCGATGGCGGGGTGAGCAACCAGCCAGTCGTGGGCGTGTACCACATCGGGACGCCAGGGCCGGTCGCTGCCGTGCCGTTTGAGGGACAGTCCCGCGCGGATCATGGCGTGGCCCATGGCCAGCGTCCACGCCATCATGTCGGTGCCGAAAGTGAACTCGTGCGGGTCCTGAGCGGCCGCGATCACACGCACCCCCTCGCTGATCTCGTCCGAGGAGGGGTGGGTGCTGGGATCGGTGCCGGTGGGCCGACGAGACAGGACGACGACGTCGTGGCCGGCCTCGGCCAACGCGGTCGACAGGTGGTGAACGTGGCGTCCCAGGCCGCCGATAACCACCGGCGGGTACTCCCACGAGATCATCAGGATCTTCACGCGCGTGCCCTTCCGCCTTGCCGCGAGCGCTCGCGAAATGCCACGTGTAGCGGCGTGTCGTTGGCACGACACGCACGCTCGCGGCGGGACGGGCGAGCGGTCACCTGGGTAGCCTACGGGCATCCAGCGCGCCGAACAGTCCGTCGGCCAGGTTCCACCCCTCGGCCAGGCGCTGGGCTGTGTCGCGGCGGCCCGACGCGAGCGCCCCGGCGATTTCCCGGGTGGCGTGGGCGTGCAGGTGGGCGCGGTAGCGCGCATAGTCGGCGGCGGAGTCCTTGCTGACCATGAACGGCCAATCGCTGGACACGGTCAGCAGTGTCTCGCGCAGGATCTGGTCGGCGACGTGATCGCGAGGCGTTGGTCCGTCCAGCGATGCGGTCTGGGCAAGTGCCTTGTCGACCGTGGTCAAAGCGGTGTCGACGACCTCGGCGTTGAGCTGAACGAGGTCGGTCACCTGCTCGCCGTTCCACACCTGCCAGTCCTTGCCTGAACCCCAAGAGCTGGGCGGCAATTCGACCGGCGAGCCGACGAACCCGGCCGCCAACGCGTCGCTGAGTGTGCCGACCCGCACCCCGGCTTCGGGCAGCGCCCGCAGCACCCGCGCCAGCCAGGTCGGGCCCTCGTACCACCAGTGGCCGAACAACTCGGTGTCGAAGGCGGCGACCACGTGCGCGGGCCGGCCGATCCGCTCGGATTCCGAAGCCAACCGGTTGCGCACCACGTCGACGAAGTCGCTGACGTGCACGTCGACCGCACGGTCGGCCCGCTCCGGGTCGTAAGGCGCTTTGTCTTCGGATCCCACGTTGCGACCGGTGACCCGGGCCGGCTTCAGCCCGGTGAGATGGTCGTAGGTGTGAAAGTCGCGGTAAGCGGCGTGGCCGGGGTAACCGGACTTTGGCGACCACACCCGGTAGCTGACCTGCAGGTCACGACCGAATGCGACGACGTCGGTGGCGCCCACGGGCCGGCCCAGCGCGGTGTCACCGTGCAGCGACGGACCGTCCACCATGAAGTGGGTGACGCCGGCGGAGTTGTACTCGGTTTCCAGGCCCGGGGCATACGCGCATTCCGGCGCCCAGATTCCGGTCGGGCTGTGCGCCAGGCGCAAACGCGCATCGGCCAGACCCTCGCGCAGCGCGAACTCGCGCAGCCGCGGCGCAAGTAGCGGCTGGAACGGATGGGCCAACGGACCGCCGAGCAACTCCACGGTGCCCGCATCGATCAGGTTTCGCAGCAGCGGGCTGCCGCCGTGCCGCCACCGCGTCGCGAAGTCCTCGAGCGCCTGGTCGGCTTCCTCACGCTCACGAATACCGAACGCCTGCAAGGCTTCCGGAGTGCAGGACAGGTAGCCGGCCGACTTCGACCGAGGTAACGACCGCACGCTGGCGGCTTCGAATGCGCGCAGCCGCCAGTTCGCCAGCCAGTGGTACATGCCGTCCAGGCAGTACGGGTCGTCGAGTTGGGCGTTGACCACCGGCGTCATGCCCAGCGTGAGCAACCCGTGGCGGTCCTCCTCAGCCAGCTCGCGCAGCACCCGGAACAAGGGGAGATAGGCCGCCGACCACGACTGGTAAAGCCATTCCTCACCGACCGGCCACCGGCCGTGATGAGCCAGCCAGGGCAGATGGGTGTGCAGCACCAGCGTGAACATGCCCGGCACCTGGTGCTGGCCAGCGGTGTTCAACGCCGCACCGCGATTGCAATCAAGTCCAGGCTGTCGTCGATGTTGCGAATCTCACGTCCGCTCAGCTCGAAGTCGGCGGTGCGCACCGCCGCCACGTCAGCGATCAGCTCGGGCGCCCAGGGCGCGTCGGTGACCGCGCGCTCGATCTGGGCGTCGATGATCGAACCGCCATGGCGGGCGTCCATCTCCCGCAACCGCGGCCCGTGGAACAAACCACTCATCGAAACGTCCGAGAAACCGCCTTCGAGTAGCAGTTCGGTGAGTTCGTCGGCATTGAGTTCGCGGGTGTGGAACGGGTTGATCGGGGTGTCGCGACCGGGGGAGAAGGTGATCCGGTTGGGAGTGGAGACCATTAGCAGGCCCGACGGCCGCAGCACCCGCGCGCACTCCCGGATGAACTGGCCCTGATCCCACAAATGCTCGATCACCTGAAAGTTGACGACGACGTCCACCGATGCGTCGGGCAGCGGCAGTTCGGTGAGGTTCGCGTGCATCACCTCGACCCGCGGGTAGCGGCTGCGCACGTGGGCCACCGCGGACTCGTCGTAGTCCACCGCGACCACCCGGCGCGCGACACCGGCGATCAGGTCCGCGCCGTAACCCTCACCGCAGCCGGCTTCGAGCACGTCACGGTCGACGCAGCGCGGCGCGAGCCGTTCGTAGACGACCTCGTGGCGGCGGAACCAGTAATTCTCTATGTCCAGGTCCGGAATGGTGCGTTCCCCGGTCAGCGTCAAGACCGCGTCAACCGCCGGCCCGGTACCGGCGGGTATCAGTTCTGGCCCGTCAGGGGTGAATGCGCTCATTGCCAAGGCAGGCTAACGCCTGGCATCGGATTCGCGAACCGCGAACGGGGGCCAACCCGCTCGCGGGGGCGATCCGGGGGAAAGAACGTGCAGTACGACCCGCTATGGTGTGAGAGCAGACCGCACGAAGTTACCGACTAGTAACATTCGCTGTGCATTGCGTAACTCGTGACCGAGGTCCTGCAGCCGATCGCTGCGGGACACCTTCGAGGAGGACGAACCACACTCATGACGAACATCGTGGTCCTGATCAAGCAGGTCCCAGACACCTGGTCGGAGCGCAAGCTGTCCGATGGCGATTACACGCTGGACCGCGAGGCCGCCGACGCGGTCCTGGACGAGATCAACGAGCGTGCCGTGGAAGAGGCGCTGCAGATCCGCGAGCGCGAAGGCGGCGACGGATCGGTGACCGTGTTGACCGCCGGTCCCGAGCGCGCCACCGAGGCGATTCGCAAGGCGCTGTCCATGGGCGCCGACAAGGCCGTGCACCTCAAGGACGACGGCCTGAGCGGCTCCGATGTCATCCAGACCGGGTGGGCGCTCGCGCGGGCGCTGGGCGCCATCGAGGGCACCGAACTGGTGATCGCGGGCAACGAGGCGACCGACGGCACCGGCGGTGCGGTGCCGGCCATCATCGCCGAGTACCTGGGGCTGCCGCAGCTCACACACGTGCGCAAGTTGGCCGTCGAGGGCGGCAAGGTGACCGGCGAGCGGGAGACCGACGACGGCGTCTTCGCCCTCGAAGCGACCCTGCCCGCCGTCGTCAGCGTCAACGAGAAGATCAACGAGCCGCGCTTCCCGTCCTTCAAAGGCATCATGGCCGCCAAGAAGAAGGAAGTGACCGTCCTGACGCTGGCCGAGATCGGGGTCGAGGCGGACGAGGTCGGGCTGGACAACGCCGGGTCGACGGTGAAGTCGTCGACGCCGAAGCCGCCGAAGACCGCGGGTGAGAAGGTCACCGACGAGGGCGAGGGCGGCAACGACATCGTCAAGTACCTGGTGTCCCAGAAGATCATCTGACCTAGCCGCTGATCCTTTAAGACGAGAAGAGCGAAATTCATGGCTGAAGTATTGGTGCTCGCTGAGCACGCTGATGGTGCCCTGAAGAAGGTCACCGCCGAGTTGATCACCGCCGCCCGCGCGCTGGGTGAGCCGTCCGCCGTCGTCATCGGCGCGCCGGGTACGGCAGGCCCGCTGGTGGACGGGCTGAAGGCGGCCGGTGCCGCCAAGATCTACGTCGCCGAGTCCGACGACGTCGACAACTACCTGATCACGCCGTATGTCGACGTGCTCGCCGCGCTGGCCGAGTCCAACGCGCCGGCCGGCGTGCTGGTGGCCGCCACCGCCGACGGCAAGGAGATCGCCGGTCGCCTCGCCGCCCGGATCGGCTCCGGCCTGCTGGTCGACGTGGTCGAGGTCAAAGAGGGTGCCGTGGGCGTCCACAGCATCTTCGGTGGTGCGTTCACCGTCGAGGCGCAGGCCAACGGCGACACCCCGGTGATTTCGTTGCGCGCCGGTGCAGTCGACGCCGAGCCGGCCGACGGTGCTGGTGAGCAGGTGACCGTGGAGGTGCCCGCACCCGCCGAGAACGCGACCAAGATCACCTCCCGTGAGCCCGCGGTCGCCGGTGACCGGCCGGAACTGACCGAGGCCAGCGTCGTGGTGTCCGGTGGCCGCGGTGTGGGCAGCGCGGAGAACTTCAGCGTGGTCGAGGAGCTGGCCGACTCGCTCGGTGCGGCCGTCGGTGCCTCGCGCGCCGCGGTCGACTCCGGCTACTACCCGGGCCAGTTCCAGGTCGGCCAGACCGGCAAGACGGTCTCGCCGCAGCTGTACATCGCGCTGGGCATCTCCGGGGCGATTCAGCACCGGGCCGGCATGCAGACCTCGAAGACGATCATCGCGGTCAACAAGGACGAAGAGGCGCCGATCTTCGAGATCGCCGACTACGGCGTGGTCGGCGATCTGTTCAAGGTCACGCCGCAGCTGACCGAGGGAGTCAAGGCCCGCAAGGGCTAGCTTTCGCTGCGCCAGCAGACGCAAGAGCACTGTGGAGCGGCCGCTCCGCGGTGCTTTTGCGTCTTGTCGCGCGAGCAAGTTGTCACCTGACGTGCACCGACCTGTCAACGCAGCGACGCCAACTCGCTCATCGCCTAGGTCACCTTGTGGGCATGAGCATCGCTTCTGTACTCATACCCAGCGACAAACCGCGCGGCTCGGCGACACGGTCGTCGTCCGGACCGCCCTATTCTCTGTTGCTTTCCAACGATTCCAGCCTGATCGAGGCCGCCCAGCGGCTGCGCTACGAGGTCTTCAGCACCACACCCGGATTCACCATGCCGGCCCCTCCCGACGGCAAGGCCGACGGCAGAGACGCCGACCGGTTCGACGAGCACTGCGACCATTTGCTGGTCCGCGACGACGAGACCGGCGAACTGGTCGGCTGCTACCGGATGTTGCCGCCCTCGGGTGCGATAGCGGCCGGAGGGCTTTACACCGCAACGGAATTCGACGTCCGCGCCTTCGACTCACTGCGTCCCTCCCTGGTCGAGATGGGACGCGCCGCGGTGCGTAACGGCCACCGCAATGGTGGTGTGGTGTTGCTGATGTGGGCAGGCATCCTGGCCTACCTGGACCGCTGCGACTACGACTACGTAACCGGGTGTGTGTCAGTGCCGATCGAAACCGACGGCCAGGCTCCCGGCAGTCAGCTTCGCGGCGTACGGGACTTCGTGCTCAAGCGGCACCCGGCCCAGTACCGGGTCCAGCCATATCGCCAGGTATGCGTCGACGGTAAGACCCTCGACGACATCCCGCCGCCCGAGCGGCCCACGGTACCGGCATTGATGCGCGGCTACCTGCGCCTCGGTGCCCGCGTCTGCGGGGAACCCGCGCACGACCCGGACTTCGGGGTCGGCGACTTCTGCGTGCTGCTGGGCAAGCGCGACGCCGATACCCGCTACCTCAACCGGCTACGGTCGGTCTCGGCCGCCACCGAGATGTCCGGCGGCGCGGCCTGATGAACGGGCCGGCCGGACACTCCTGGCTACCCCGCGCATCGTGTGACCTCGGCTGTGTGGGCGATGTCCTGGGTTCGGAGCGCTTCTCGGTGCGGCTGCGCATGGCGCTTCGGATCGCCATGGTGCTGGTGCTGGCGCCGGGACTGCCGTTGCTGGGGGTGCCGTTACCCGGCAGCACCCACATCCAGCGCGCCTACTGCCGGCTGGTGCTGCGCAGTCTCGGCGTGCGGATCACCGTGTCGGGCAACCCCATTCGCAATATCCGCGGCGTCCTGGTGGTGAGTCGGCACGTGTCGTGGCTGGACGTCTTCGCGATCGGCGCGGTGTTGCCGGGGTCCTTTGTCGCGCGCGCCGATATGTTCACCGGACCCGCGACCGGAATTGTGGCACGCGTCCTGAAGATCATCCCGATCGAGCGGACCAGCCTGCGGCGGCTACCCGAGGTGGTGGACGCGGTTGCTCGACGGCTGCGCGCGGGCCAGACGGTGGTGGCTTTCCCAGAGGGAACCACCTGGTGCGGGGTGGTATCTGGGAGCTTCTACCCGGCCATGTTCCAGGCCGCGATTGACGCGGGACGTCCCGTCCAACCGTTGCGACTGAGCTACCACCACGTCGACGGCAGCCTGTCCACCGCACCCGCCTACGTCGGCCGGGACACCTTGCTGCGGTCGGTCTGCCGGGTGGTTCGAGCGCGCCGCACACTGGTCAGGCTGCAGGTCGAGTCCCTGCAACTGCCCGGCGACGACCGTCGCCTGCTGGCTCGGCGGTGCCAGTCCGCCGTGCGGCCGGGTTCGTCGCGTATCCCCGGACATCACCCTGGTCACGCGCCTGGTCACGCGCTGATCTCCTGACCGCACGACGCGGGTGGGGGCGGTACCTGTGCGGTCTGCTCACGAGATTCTGGGTCCCTGAGGTTGCCCGGTATCGTGGCACGAGTCATGGCCTACCTCGATCACGCCGCCACCACCCCGATGCATCCCGCTGCAATCGCGGCGATGACGGCTGTGCTGGGGACGGTGGGCAATGCCTCGTCGCTGCACACTTCTGGGCGCACGGCGCGCCGGCGCGTCGAGGAATCCCGCGAACTGATTGCCGAAAAGCTGGGGGCGCGGCCTTCCGAGGTGATTTTCACCGCGGGTGGGACCGAGAGCGACAACCTGGCGGTCAAAGGTATCTACTGGGCGCGCCACGACGCTGACCCGAGTCGCCGCCGCATCGTCACCACCGAGGTCGAGCACCACGCCGTGCTGGACACCGTGCAGTGGTTGGTCGACCACGAAGGCGCCGAGGTCACCTGGCTGCCGACCGCCGCCGATGGTTCGGTGTCGGCGGCCGCGTTGCGCGCCGCGCTGGAAAACCCGGACGACGTGGCGTTGGTGTCGGTGATGTGGGCCAACAACGAGGTCGGCACCATCATGCCGATCGCCGAACTGGCCGCGGTAGCCGCTGAATTCGGTGTCCCGATCCACAGTGATGCGGTACAGGCCGTGGGACAGCTACCCGTTGACTTCGCAACCAGCGGTCTTTCGGCAATGAGCGTGACCGCACATAAGTTCGGTGGCCCGCCGGGAGTGGGCGCCCTGCTGTTGCGCCGCGACGTAAGTTGCGTGCCGCTGCTGCACGGTGGCGGCCAGGAGCGTGACATTCGTTCCGGCACACCAGATGTCGCCGGTGCCGTCGGGATGGCGACGGCGATACAGATCGCGGTGGACGGGCTGGAGGTCAACAGCGCTCGGCTGCGGGTGCTGCGCGACCGCCTGGTCGAGGGCGTGCTGGAAACGATCGACGACGTCCGCGTCAACGGCGCCCGCGACGCGTTGCGTCTTCCGGGCAACGCGCACTTCACTTTCCGCGGTTGCGAAGGCGATGCGCTGCTGATGTTGTTGGACGCCAACGGAATCGAGTGCTCCACCGGATCGGCGTGCACGGCAGGCGTCGCCCAGGCTTCACACGTGCTGGTGGCGATGGGTGCCGATCCGGCCAGTTCTCGCGGCTCGCTGCGACTTTCGTTGGGCCATAACAGTGTTGACGCTGACGTCGACGCGGCGCTGCAGGTGTTGCCCGGTGCGGTGGCACGGGCCCGACGCGCCGCGCTGGCCAGTGCGGGGCTGGTTAAGTGAAGGTTCTCGCCGCGATGAGCGGTGGCGTCGACTCCGCTGTTGCCGCTGCCCGCATGGTCGATGCCGGACACGACGTGGTCGGTGTGCATTTGGCGTTGTCGAGCGCACCGGGCACGCTTCGCACCGGCTCGCGGGGCTGCTGTTCAAAGGAAGATGCATCCGATGCGCGCCGGGTCGCCGATGTGCTCGGAATCCCGTTCTACGTCTGGGATTTCGCCGAGAAGTTCAAAGAGAACGTGATCGACGATTTCGTATCGTCCTATGCGCGTGGCGAAACCCCGAATCCCTGCGTCCGCTGCAACCAGGAGATCAAGTTCTCGGCTCTTTCGGCGCGCGCACTGGCTTTGGGCTTCGACACCGTCGTCACCGGGCACTATGCGCGACTGTCCGGTCGGAAGCTGCGTCGCGCCGTCGACCGGGACAAGGATCAGTCCTACGTGCTGGCTGTCTTGAACGCCGAGCAGTTGCGCCACGCCGCCTTTCCGATCGGTGACACCCCCAAGCCCCAGATCCGCGCCGAAGCCGCGAGCCGAGGTCTGGCCGTTGCCGAAAAGCCGGACAGCCACGACATCTGCTTCATTCCGTCCGGCAACACTCAAGCGTTTTTGGGCGAGCGGATCGGCGTTCGTCGCGGCAGCGTGGTCGATCAGGACGGCTCGGTACTTGCCGAGCACGACGGCGTGCACGGCTTCACCATCGGACAACGCAAGGGCTTGGGCATTGCCGGGCCCGGCCCGGACGGCCGCCCGCGCTACGTCACCGCCATCGACGCCGACACCGCGACCGTGCATGTCGGCACCGTCGCGGACCTCGACGTGCACGGGTTGATCGGAAGGCAGCCCGTTTTCACCGCGGGCACCGTCCCCTCGGGCCCGATCGAATGCGAAGTCCAGGTGCGGGCGCACGGTGAAATCGCTAGTGCGGTAGCAGAATTCGTCGACAACCAACTCACAGTTCAGTTGCGCGCGCCGCTGCGTGGCGTGGCCCGCGGTCAGACGCTGGTGCTTTACCGTCCCGACCCCGCCGGTGACGAGGTGCTGGGTAGCGCCACCATCGCGAGCACGGGCTAGCTGCCCGGAACGTTTGCGGCCATGTTCGTCAGCACGATCTCGGAGACCGACTCCGGAAAGCCGCAGAACGTCACCTCCAGCAGTGCCGTGGAAAGCACCCGGTAGTCACGTCCGCACGCACCCGGCCGCATGTGCAGCGACTCGGCGTCAGCGTCCCACGAACTGACGAACAACCAGCCCATCGAACTTTCTGCGCAGTTCTTGACGGTGCTGACCAGGCCATCGAAGGCGCGCCGGGCCGCGTCGGCGTCGTGATAACTCGCCGCACCCTCGGAAATCATCCGGCCCTCGGGAGGATCCTGGAAGGTCGTCTTATGAAACGCCTTGACATCCGGACCGAAGGTCGCGGTCTCGGCGAACACGAACCGGCATTCCGGCGGCGTGCTGGTAGCCAGCGCCTCGATGTCCACGGGGTAGCGCCCGTCCATCGACGGAATGATCGTCAGATGCTCACCGGCGCCGGTGATCGCGCGCATCCGGGACGGGTCGAGCAGCACGGCGGCGGCGTCCAGCACGCCCACCGGGACGGCACCGTATGCGGGCAAAGCTTCGCCGTCCACCACGCGCGTACACGCCGCCGTCAGCAACATCGCGCAACACCAGAGCGAACGTAGCCGCAGGCGTCGCATCAATCTGGCCATCTGCCACCCTTCTGGGTCGAACCTACCCGCCGCGCCCGTCGCTAAACACCCCTGCTGACCGGCGCACCATGCGACGTCGAATACGGTTGCCCGGTGAGTGTTTCGACGCATCCGTTTGCCAAAGCCAGCGGCGTCGGCTCGTGGCCCGGCACCTTGGCGCGCCCGGCCGCCGAAGTCGTCGTCGGCGAACTGGCGGACGCAATGGCTCACCTCGTGGAGCTGCCCGCCAGGGGAGTGGGTGCAGACCTGATCGGCCGGACCGGCGCGATGCTTGTCGATGTAGCCATCGACACCGTGCCGCGCGGCTACCGCATCGTCGCGCGTCCGGGTGCGGTGCTGCGCCGGGCGGTCTCCATGCTCGACGAAGACATGGACGCCCTCGAGGAGGCGTGGGAGACGGCGGGTCTGCGCGGTGGCGACCGGGTGGTCAAAGTCCAGACGGCGGGGCCGGTCACGCTGGCGGCCGGGTTGGAACTGAGCAACGGCCACCGAGCGATCACCGATCCCGGCGCGCTGCGCGATCTGGCCGCCTCACTCGCCGAGGGCGTCGCGGGCCATCGCGCCGCACTGTCGCGCCGCCTGGACACCCCGGTGGTGGTCCAACTCGACGAACCGACCCTGCCGGCCGCGCTGGGTGGGGGGTTGAGCGGCGTCACCGCATTGAGTCCGGTGCCACCACTTGACGAAGCGGTGGCGGCCGCACTGCTGGAAACCTGCGTGCAGGGTGTCGGGGCGGATGTGATGCTGCACAGCTGTGCCACTGGAATACCGTGGGACCTGTTGCAGCGCAGCGGAATTGCGGCAGTCTCGGTCGACGCCGGCACACTGCTGGCCGCGGACCTGGACGGCATCGCCGCGTTCGTCGAATCCGGCCGCACCATCGTGCTCGGCGTCGTCCCGGCGAGCGCTCCGCAGCGATCGTTGTCGGCTGAGCAAGTGGCCACCGCGGTGGTTTCGGTGACCGATCGGCTCGGCTTCGGACGCTCGGCGCTGCGCGATTGCGTCGGCGTTACACCGGTCTGTGGTCTGGCGGTTGCCACGCCGCAGTGGGCGCGCACGGCAATCGGGCTGGCCCGCAAGGCCGCCGAGGCGTTCGCCGAAGATCCGGACGCGATCTAGCGCGGGAGTCAGCTTCAGCTAGCGTGCGGCGACTCGGTTGCCGGCTGGGCGGCGAGCCGACAGCGCTTCGATTACCTCGTTGGCCACACGTATGCCTGACTCGATGGCGCCGTCGAGGTAGCCGGGGTGGTGACTAGCTGTTTCGGTGCCGGCCCAATGGATGTCGCCGACAGGTGTGGACGCCACGGGCAGCAGGCCTTCGGTGGTTCCGGGGCAGGGCAGGGCCACGTAGCCGCCGCCGACGTTCTCGTCGAGGTGCCAAGACTTTTCGTGCCAGTCGACCGGTTCGAGGATTTCGGGCCCGATGTGTCGGCTAAGGGCGCTCAGTATCGCGTCGCGGCGCGCGGGTTCATCGAATGCGTCGAGTTCGCGTGCGTCCGGGCCTGCCACGAGCACGCACAGGTGTCCGGGGCCGCCGGGTGGGCTGGTATCGAAGACGGCTCGCCCGGGGTTGTCCAGAATGATGAACTCGCTGTGGTTGCGTTCCCGCCAGAACGGGCGCTCATAGATGGCGATCGCTTTGTAGACCGAGCCCATGTAGGTGTTGCGTGACAGCGCAACTCGGTGGCCGGGAAGCTGTGGGTCGAAGGTGATCCGTGCGGCGCTCGGGGGCGGGACCGTGACGATGACTTTCGCCGCCCGCACGACGCCCGCGTCGGTGTCGAGGGTGACGCCGCTTTGGCTGCGGGCAATCGTTGTGACGCGGTGGCTCAAACGGACTCGCGGTCCGAGGTCGCGCGCGAGGCCGTCGACGAGTGCGCCTATCCCTTGCGTCAGCAACGATTCTTGTGCGCCCCCGCTGGTGGACAACATGGCCTTCAGGCCACCCTGTTGGCGGATCGTGCTAGCCATGGCGTGGATGGAGAAGCGGTCCAGATCGGCCGTCCACGAGACCAAGCCGATTACTTCCAGCAGACGTCGGGTGGTGTGCCCTGGGACTCGGCGCAGCCATGAGGCAACGGTTGTGGCGTTCCACCGCTGCGTAACTCGGCAGCGGGACAGCAATTCGACGCCGGCGACGATGAACGCGGTCAGGACCATCGACGGCGAGACCGGCCGTATCCGGCGAGATCCGCTGATCAGCACGGGCAGCGGTCGGGTATGCATCCGAAACCGTTCGGCGCCCAGTTCTTCGGCCAACTCGATGATGCGGTGGTGGTCGTGGCCGATCCACTGTCCGCCGAGGTCTACCCGCGAGCCGAGGACGGTCGTCTCGGTCATCGCTCGTCCGCCCAACCGGTCGGCAGCCTCGAGTACCACGACATCGACGCCCGCACGGGCAAGCTCGCGGGCTGCCGTCAGCCCGGAAAGCCCCGCACCCACCACAGCCACCGTCGCTGTGGCGATGGACTGGGACGGTTCCGGTGTCTGTCGCGAATCCATCTGGGGTCCTTCTTCTGGTTGAATAGTAAGTCGGTCAACCGACCGACTGTTCAAGGTAATGCAGTAGGGCCCTCGAACGCAATGTCTTCGAACGCAGGCCCTAGCCGCGGGTCCGCGCGCTGGTGACGGGTTGTGGGTCAGCGAAGGCAACGAGCATGTCGATCGCCCGGTTGAGATCGCGACGCGCGCGATCGGGATCGGGATTGGCCACGTATTGCACGATCAGGCCGTCGACGACAGCGAGACAGAGGCGTCCGAGCGTGTCGAAGTCGACCGCGCAGCGCTCGCCGGCACCCGAGGCGGCCCGTTCACACAGTTCGGTGATCAACGAGGTGTAGTGCTGGTAGAGGGCCAGGCCCCCCGAGTCCTGAGTTCGGGCCGAGTACATCGCCAACTCGTATTGCATGATTTGGACGCCGATGTCGCCTTGCACCAAGGTGTCCCAGAAGCGGATCGCACCGTGCCGGATGGCATGTTCGAGACCTTGATCGAGCTCCAGATCGGCCCCGACCGTATCGACCACCTCACCGATGACCGCGGTGATCACCGCGCGCAACATCTTTTCCTTGGTCGGGAACACGTAGTGCAGCGTGCCCAACGGAATCTCGGCCTCGGCCGCGACCGCGCGCAACGTCGTCGCCGACACCCCCGCCGCCGCAAGCACGCTTCTGGCCGCCGCGACGATCTGCTCCTCGCGTTCGGCTGCTTTGACGTACGCCATCTAAACCGCCCTCTCGGCCGCTTGCTTCACGTGCTTTAGTTTAAGTCGGTCATCCGACTTAGTCGGACACGACGCACGCCGGTGCTCGAGTGCGTGTCCGCGGTGCCCGCGTCGCCGCTCACCGGTGGGCCCCACCGTAAGTCCGGCCGCTGGTGGATAGCCTTTGAAGGTGACTTCGCCCGACGTGTTGCGGCAATGGCAAGACCTGGCCGAGGAAGTGCGCGAGCACCAGTTCCGCTACTACGTGCGTGACGCGCCGATCATCACCGACGCGGAGTTCGACAAGTTGCTGCGCGCGCTGGAGGCGCTCGAAGACGAGCATCCCGAGTTGCGCACACCCGACTCGCCCACCCAGCTGGTCGGGGGCGCTGGGTTCGCGACGGATTTCGAGCCGGCGGAGCATCTTGAGCGAATGCTGAGCCTGGACAACGCGTTCAGCGGCGACGAGCTGTCAGCTTGGGCGGCAAGGGTGCACGCCGAGGTCGGCGACGCCGCACATTACCTGTGCGAATTGAAGATCGACGGTGTCGCCTTGTCGCTGGTCTACCGGCAGGGCCGGCTGACCCGAGCCGCGACCCGCGGGGACGGGCGCACCGGCGAGGACGTCACCAACAACGCCCGCACCATCGATGATGTCCCCCAACGGCTCACGGCCACCGACGAATTCCCGATCCCCGAGGTTCTTGAGGTCCGCGGCGAGGTTTTCTTCCAGGTCGAGGACTTCCAGGCGCTCAACGCCAGCCTCGTCGAGGCCGGCAAGGCGCCGTTCGCCAACCCGCGCAACAGCGCCGCGGGCTCGTTGCGCCAGAAGGACCCGGCCGTCACGGCCCGTCGCAAGCTCCGGATGATCTGCCACGGTCTGGGTCGAATCGAGGGCTTCCGGCCGGCCAGCCAGCACGAGGCGTACCTCGCACTGAAAGCCTGGGGACTGCCGGTGTCCCAGCACACCAGCCTGGTCGACAACCTGACCGCGGTGTCCGAACGCATCGAGTACTGGGGCGAGCATCGCCACGAAGTGGCCCACGAAATCGATGGCGTGGTGGTCAAGGTCGACGAGGTGGCGTTGCAACGGCGGCTGGGCTCTACATCGCGCGCCCCGCGCTGGGCCATCGCCTACAAATACCCGCCCGAGGAAGCCCAGACGAAACTGCTTGACATCAAGGTCAATGTCGGCCGCACCGGGCGGGTCACGCCGTATGCGTGGATGACCCCGGTGAAGGTCGCGGGCTCGACCGTCTCGCAGGCCACGCTGCACAACGCCTCGGAGGTCAAGCGTAAGGGTGTGCTGATCGGTGACACCGTGGTGATCCGCAAAGCTGGCGACGTGATCCCCGAGGTACTCGGGCCGGTGGTCGACCTGCGTGACGGGTCCGAACACGAATTCGTCATGCCCACAACGTGTCCCGAGTGCGGCACCACGCTGGCGCCGGAGAAGGAAGGCGACGCCGACATTCGTTGTCCCAACACGCAGCGCTGCCCGGCGCAGTTGCGGGAGCGGGTTTTTCACGTCGCCAGCCGCAATGCCCTCGACATCGAAGGGCTTGGCTATGAGGCGGGTGCGGCGCTGCTGGGGGCTGGAGTGGTCGACAGCGAAGGTGATCTGTTCGACCTCACCGAAGACGATCTGTTGCGCACCGAGTTATTTCGGACCAAGGCCGGCGAGCTGTCGGCCAACGGTAAACGGTTGCTGGCCAACCTCGGCAAGGCCAAAGCCGCCCCGCTGTGGCGGGTGCTGGTGGCGTTGTCGATCCGTCATGTCGGACCGACCGCGGCCCGCGCCCTCGCCACCGAGTTCGGCAACCTCGACGCGATCCGCGACGCGTCCACCGAACAGTTGGCCGCCGTCGAGGGGGTGGGGGGAACCATCGCCGCGGCGGTCACCGAGTGGTTCACCGTCGACTGGCATCGCGAGATCGTCGACAAGTGGCGCGCCGCCGGGGTGCGGCTGGCCGACGAGCGCGACGACAGCGTGCCCCGCAACCTGGCCGGACTGACGATCGTGGTCACCGGCTCGCTGGCCGGCTTCTCCCGCGACGACGCCAAGGAAGCTATCGTGGCCCGCGGCGGCAAGGCCGCCGGCTCGGTGTCGAAGAAGACCTCTTACGTCGTCGCCGGAGACTCACCGGGGTCGAAGTACGACAAGGCCGTCGAACTCGGCGTACCCATTCTCGACGAGGACGGATTCCGAAGGTTGCTGGCCGAGGGTCCCGACCCCGAACCGCAAGAACCGGAGTAACAGCCAGGCGGCTGCTCGCTGCCACCGGGCAAACGGTCTTATGGTGGGCGCTATGAGTCAGGCCGCCGACTGGTCCGCGGATGCATCCCCCTGGTCGCCGCGGGAGGCCGAGTTGCTCGCGGTGGACGCGGTGGCCAACACCGCGCGCGAGTAAGGCCACGGTGTACCGCTCGCCCGCGTCCGGCCAGCCAGATGCTGCGACCCTACGGTTCCCGCCCGGCGGTCCGGCAACTGCTGCTCTGGGAAGACGACGATCCCGTCGTCAAAACCCAAGCGCCGTAACGCATCTGCTTCAACGCAACAGGGTCGCGACGATGCCGGCCAGATAACCCAGCCGTGCCACCTCCGACGGCCGGAACTCCGGCCCGGGTCGGCCCAGCACCACCGCGGTGTGCGGATCGCCCAGCGGCGCCGCGACCATCGTGGTGTCCATGTCGCGCCAAGCCTGCGGCACCCACTCCGCGCTGCCATCCAGCGTGGCAGCCTGCTCGATCGGCAGCCACGGTGCCGAATCCGCCCGCGTTTCGGGTGCACCCGCGCTGCCGGCCAGCCGCTGTAGCTTTCCCTGCGAGCTGCGCAGCACCGTGCACCAGCTCACCCGTAGGATCCTGGGCGCCTGATCAGCCAAGACCTGTAGACGCGAAGCGTTGTCGCGGGCCGCCGACACCAGGTCAAGCAGCTCCAGTTCCCGGTGTGCTTCCAGCAGGCCGGTGTGTGGACGCACGCTGTCCACGCGCACACCGGGCAGCGATTCGGCCGCGGTGATAAGCGCGTCCGGCATCGCTCCGGCCGGGATCTCGATCACCAGGTCGTCGATCGCGTAACCGCCAGTGCGCTCGACCACATCCAGCGACAAGATGTCGGCGCCCACCGAACCGAGCGCGACGGCCAGCGACCCCAGACTGCCTGGTCGGTCGGCCAACTCAACGCGCAATAGATAGGACGGCACGGCCAACACTGTTGCACAGCGACGCGTTCGTGGCATTTCGGCCGGTGCCTCGCCCCCGTGCGCCGAGCGTGAAGCCAGCTTGACGCTCGATGCTTGAGTTCAAGATGCCCAACGTGAAGCCAGCTTCACGGTCGCGGCGGGATAGGCTTTTCGCTCGTGTCCCAGATCTCCCGCGACGAGGTGGCCCACCTGGCTCGGCTGGCCCGGCTGGCGTTGACCGAGACCGAGCTGAACAGCTTCGCCGGTCAGCTTGACGCCATCTTGAGCCATGTCAGCCAGATTCAGGCCGTCGACGTGACCGGCGTCGAGGCCACCGACAACCCACTCAAGGACGTCAACGTCACGCGCCCGGACGAACCGCAGCCGTGCCTGACTCAGCAGCAGGCGCTCGCCGCCGCGCCCGAAGCTGTCGACGGCCGCTTCGCGGTTCCGCAGATCCTGGGGGAGAGCCAGTGACGGACATCATCCGGCTCGATGCGGCGACGCTCGCCGCCAAGATCGCTGCCAAGGAGTTGTCCTCGGTAGAAATCACCCAAGCTTGCCTGGACCAGATCGCGGCGACCGACGAACGCTACGGCGCATTCCTGCACGTCGCGGCCGACGAAGCGCTGGGCGCCGCGGCGGCCGTCGACAAGGCGGTTTCTGCCGGTGAGGCGCTTCCGTCGCCGCTGGCCGGCGTTCCGCTGGCGCTCAAGGACGTCTTCACCACGATCGACATGCCGACTACCTGCGGCTCGAAAATCCTCGAGGGCTGGCGCTCGCCGTATGACGCCACGCTCACCGCGCGGTTGCGGGCCGCCGGCATTCCCATCCTGGGCAAGACCAACATGGACGAGTTCGCCATGGGCTCCTCGACGGAGAACTCGGCCTACGGCCCGACCCGCAACCCGTGGGACGTCGAGCGGGTGCCGGGCGGTTCCGGCGGTGGTAGTGCGGCTGCCTTGGCGGCGTTCCAGGCGCCACTGGCCATCGGATCCGACACCGGTGGTTCCATTCGCCAACCCGCCGCACTGACCGCGACCGTCGGCGTCAAACCGACCTATGGCACGGTGTCGCGCTACGGGCTGATCGCGTGTGCGTCGTCGCTGGACCAGGGCGGCCCGTGCGCGCGCACCGTGCTGGACACCGCGTTGCTTCACCAGGTTGTCGCAGGCCACGATCCGCGCGACTCCACCTCGATCGAAGCCGAGATTCCCGACGTCGTCGGCGCGGCCAGGGCGGGTGCCGGAGGTGACCTGAACGGCGTTCGAGTCGGGGTGGTGCGTCAGTTGCACAGCGGCGAGGGCTACCAAGCGGGTGTGCTGTCCTCGTTCGAGGCCGCCGTCGAACAGCTCAAGGCGCTGGGCGCGCAGGTCAGCGAAGTCGACTGTCCGCATTTCGACTACTCGTTGCCGGCGTACTACCTGATCCTGCCGTCGGAAGTCTCGAGCAACCTGGCCCGCTTTGACGCCATGCGCTACGGACTGCGGGTCGGCGACGACGGCAGCCACAGCGCCGAGGAGGTCATGGCCATGACCCGCGCCGCCGGTTTCGGACCAGAGGTCAAGCGGCGCATCATGATTGGCACCTACGCGCTGTCCGCGGGTTATTACGACGCCTACTACAACCAGGCGCAGAAGGTGCGCACCCTGATCGCCCGCGACCTGGACGAGGCCTACAAATCCGTCGACGTACTGGTGTCGCCGGCGACCCCGACCACCGCCTTCCGGCTGGGGGAGAAGGTCGACGACCCGCTGGCCATGTACTTGTTCGACATGTGCACGCTGCCGCTGAACCTGGCCGGGCACTGCGGCATGTCGGTACCCTCCGGGCTTTCCTCCGACGACGGGCTGCCGGTGGGGTTACAGATCATGGCGCCGGCGCTACGCGACGACCGGCTGTACCGGGTGGGTGCGGCCTACGAGGCCGCCCGCGGCCCCCTGCCTACCGCGATCTAGCTGGCGCGAGCAGACACAGA
>NZ_LZLS01000086.1 GCF_001673365.1 Mycobacterium asiaticum | reverse complement strand
GGGCAGTTCATCGGCTTGAGGTAGTAGTTCTGGCCCGGCTTGCGCACCGTTCCGTCCGCATTGAGTTCGGCGTCGAGGTGCATCGCCGGGTACATGCCCTCGGCATACCACTCCAGGTGGCCCGAGGTGACGTAGAGCTGCTCTTTGGTGATGTGCGGGGTGTTGACGAATTCGTACCCGGCCTGTTCGTGCTTGCGCCGCGAGTACTCCTCCAGCTCCCGACGGATGATGCCACCCTTGGGGTGGAAAACCGCTAAGCCAGAACCGATTTCGTCGGGAAAGCTGAACAGGTCCAGCTCGACGCCGAGCTTGCGGTGGTCACGCCGCTGCGCCTCGGCGAGCAGCTCGAGGTGGTGGTCGAGGGCTTCCTGCGACTCCCAGGCGGTGCCGTAGATGCGTTGCAGGCTGGCGTTGTTCTGGTCACCTCGCCAGTAGGCCGCCGAACTGCGGGTCAGTTTGAACGCTGGGATGTGTTTGGTGGTGGGGATGTGCGGCCCGCGGCACAAGTCGCCCCACACCCGCTGGCGGGTGCGTGGGTTGAGGTTGTCGTAGGCGGTCAGTTCGTCCCCTCCGACCTCCATGACGTCAGGGTCACCCGATTTGTCGTCGACGAGTTCGAGCTTGAACGGCTCGTTGGCCAGCTCTTCGCGCGCCTCGTCCTTGGATTCGTAGACCCGCCGGTCGAACAGCTGGCCTTCCTTGACGATCTGGCGCATCCGCTTTTCCAGCGCTTCGAGGTTCTCCGGGGTGAACGGCTCGGCAACGTCGAAGTCGTAGTAGAAGCCGTCGACGATGGGCGGGCCGATGCCGAGCTTGGCGTGCGGGAACAGGTCCTGCACGGCCTGGGCCAGCACGTGCGCGGCCGAGTGCCGGATGACGCTGCGGCCGTCGTCGGTGTTCGCCGCGACCGGGGTGACCTCGGCGTCGGCGCTGGGCACCCAGCTGAGGTCGCGCAGCTTGCCGTCAGCGTCGCGCACCACCACGATCGCCTCGGGCACACCGCGCCGCGGCAGTCCCGCCTCGCCGATCGCGGCTGCGGCGGTAGTCCCGGCGGGAACCCGGATCGGGGCGCTCATCGAGTGTTCTCCAATGCTCAAGCGGCGTCGGCGGGATTACAAACCAGTCGGTGGACCATCGTATCGGGGTCGAACTGTGCGGTACCACGCGATTCAAGACGGCCGCTGATCCCGACATATAACCAGCGCACACGACGCGCCGAGACCGGTGTGCGCCAGTTATCTCTCGGCGCGCCCCGAATCGGCGGCTTAAGGCTGACCCGGCTTGAGCCGCACGAATAATGCGTCGGCTTCGGTCAGCAGGGTGTCGCCATCGCACAACCGGCCGGACACGAAAATCTTGCGCCCGTCCACGCTGTCGATCCCGGAGTAGAACTGCAACTCCTTTTCGATCGGGACGATGTTGCGGTAGTCGATCTTCAGGTAGGCGGTGCGCTGGCGGGGGCTGCCGGTGAGCACCGAAGCGGTCAACCCCAGAACCGAGTCGAACAGCATGCCAAGTACCCCGCCGTGTACGGCACCGTTGCGCCCGAGGTGAAACCGGGCAAATCGGGCCGTCCCCTCGATACGGCCGTCGTCGGTTCTGTGGGCGTCCATCGGCACGGTGAGTATGTTTCCGCGCATCGGCAGGTCCATCCGGCGCCCCGACGGCGATTGCCATTCGTCGGCGTCGAAGGGCGCCAGCAACGCCGAAAGCTCCTCGAGCCGGTCGGCGGCCTCGGTGATCACCGCGTCGGGCGCGTCGGCGGCCCGAGCGTGATCCTGAAGTTTGCGGACGCCTTCGATGAACCGCTGGTAGTCCGGCCCGCCCTGCTGCGTCGGTTCGGGCGGGTTGAATCCCCCGCCGGGGTGCTGGTGATCCACCAGAACACCGTATTGCTAGTCGCTTTGCGCTGCTCCGGCAGCCGACAGGGCCTCGAATTCATCGTCGGTCAAGGTGATCTCCGCGGCGGCGACGTTCTCCTCCAGATGGGCCACTCGCGACGTGCCCGGGATTGGCAGCATTACCTGCGAGCGCTTGAGCAGCCAGGCCAGCGCCAGCTGCGACGGCGTCGCGTGGTGTGCGTCGGCGATCTTCTGCAGCGGCCCGTCCGGTGCCGCAAGTGGCCCGGACGCCAGCGGGAACCACGGAATGAACCCAACGCCGGCCGCGGACGCGGCATCCAACAGCGGCTCGGCAGTGCGAGTCGCCAGGTTGTACATGTTCTGCACCGACACGATCGGCGCGATCTCGCGCGCCGCGTTGAATTGGTCGACGTCGATCTCGGACAAGCCGATGTGGCGGATCTTGCCTTCAGCCTGTAACGCCACCAACTCGCCCACCTGGTCCTCGAGCGGATAATTCCGGTCGATGCGGTGCAGCTGGAACAGGTCGATGGTCTCGACGCCGAGCCGGCGCAGGCTCATCTCGCATTCCTGGCGCAGGTAGCTCGGATTACCTAGCGGGACCCAGATATCCGGGCCGGTGCGAAGCAGCCCCGCCTTGGTGGCGATCACCAAACCTTCATAGGGGTGCAGCGCCTGGTGGATGATCTCCTCGCACACGTAGGGACCGTAGGAATCCGCTGTGTCGATGAAGTTCACGCCGAGCTCGACCGCACGACGCAGCACCCGCACGCATTCTTCGCGGTCCGCGGGCGGACCCCAGACCCCTTTTCCGGTGAGGCGCATCGCGCCGAATCCGAGCCGGTTGACCGGCAGGTCACCACCGAGCGCGAAGCTTCCGGATTTTTCTGCAACCATGGCTCGAACCCTACGCGTGGCAAGCTGGCTTTGTGGACCTCAAAGCGCTGGCCGACCAACAGCTGACCTATGACGAGGTGGGTGCGACGGCAGCCGCGCAGTTGCCGTCGGGTTACGGCCACATGAGCGCCTCGGCTCAGATCGGAACCGGCCGGGAACGTTTCGAACAGGCGGCCGACGCCGTCATGCACTGGGGCATGCAGCGCGGGGCCGGTCTGCGCGTGACCGCTAGCTCTGAGACGGTCGCGGTTTCGACGGTGGTGGTGGTCAAAATGCTGGGTGTGCTGCGTGCGCCGTGCCGGGTGGTCTACGTGCTCGACGAGCCCGACGTGCGCGGCTTCGCCTACGGCACCCTGCCGGGTCACCCCGAGTCAGGCGAGGAACGTTTTGCCGTCCGTTACGACCCGAACACCTCCGCGGTGTACGCGGAGGTGTCGGCGTTCTCCCGCCCTGCGACCTGGTGGAGCAGGCTTGGCGGGCCGTTTGTCGCGGTGGCTCAGCGGGTGATCGCCAAGCGGTATCTGCGTGGCGTCTGACGGCTTAGACGTGAATCCGTCCCGCGTGCACGCCCTGCGCCAGCCTCGCTAGCGCGAGTGCGCCGACCAGCAAACCGAAGTCACGCAGTGCGACGTCGTAGAACCCTGGGCCGGTGACCAGGTCGAGGATGATCCCGGCCAACCAAGCCGCGACCACCCAGGCCCCGAACCGCGGCGCGACCGCGACCAGAATGCCTGCCACGATCTCGATGGCCCCGACCAGATACATCGCCTGATCTGCCGTACCGGGGATCAGATTGTCGATCCAGCCGGCCAGATACATGCTCCAGCGATGCGGATGGGTGAGCACGTTGAAGAACTTGTCCAGGCCGAACAGGATGGGCGCCACCGTGAACACCGTGCGAAGCAGCAGATAGGCGGAGTAGGCCGGGTCCTTCAACTGGTCGGTGAACGCGCCCGGACGGGCGCTTTGCTGAGTACTCATGGTGCCTCCCATTTCTAACGGATAATAATTAGAACGTTAGAAGCTGTAGACTGTAGCGTCAAGGGTTTTATCCGTTAGATTTGAGCTCAGCTATGAACATCGAACGCGACGCCGCCGGTATCGGCACACTCACGGATCCGGTACGCCATCAGCTCTACGAATACGTCTGCTCGCAGCCGGCGCCGGTGAGCCGCGACCAAGCTGCCGAAGCCGTGGGCATACCCCACCACCAGGCCAAATTCCATCTCGACCGGCTCGAGGAGCAGGGTCTACTGGAGTGCGAATACGCCCGAGTCACCGGACGGTCGGGCCCGGGGGCCGGACGCACGGCAAAGCTCTACCGCCGGGTCGGTCGCGACATTGCCGTCAGTCTGCCGCAGCGCGAGTACGAACTGGCCGGACGGCTGATGGCCACCGCCATCGCGCGCGCAGCCACCACCGGGGAGCCCGTTGTGGAGGTACTCAACGATGTCGCACGCGAATGCGGACAGAGCATCGGTGCTGCCATCGACAAGCCGGCAGACGGCGCCGCCGCGCTCGAGCTGACGCTGGGTGTGCTGCGCAAGTACGGCTACGAGCCGCGCACCTGCGACGGTGAGGTCGAACTGGCGAACTGCCCGTTCCACGCCCTGGCCCAGGATCAGACCGAACTGGCCTGCAACATGAACCACGCGCTCATTACCGGCGTCGCCGATGCACTGGCTCCCTACGGGCCCGACGCACGCCTGGAGCCGCGGCCGGCGCGTTGCTGCGTCGTGCTCACGTCCACCAGCGCTGCAGCAAACTCTGCGCACCCGTGCACATCGCGTCGATGACCTCACGCACCGAGGCGTCGTCGCGGATCATCCCGACACCCTGACCAGCGTCCACGCCGGCACCCGACACCTCGGCGCCCAGCGAGGCGGTCAACACACGCGAGGGAAACCGTTCCGGCCACGGCAGACCCGCGGCGATGTCGTATTCCCGGGTGATCCGGGTGTCTGTTTCCGCCGCGTCGATCAGCGCGCGCCGGCTGGCTTCGTCGGTCAGCGCCTCGGGGCAGGCGGCCAGCCGGGTGCCCACCCATGCACCGCTGGCACCGGCGGCCAGCACCGCGGCCAGGCTGCGGGCCGAGGCGATCCCGCCGCCGGCCAGCACCGGGACGGAATCCGAAACGGCTTCCAGTACCGCGTCCAACAGCGGCAGCGTCGCGACCCGAACTTCGCCATGGCCGCCCCCTTCGGCCCCGCGCGCGACGAGCATGTCGACACCGGCATCGGCAGCGCGGCGGGCTGCTGCGGCGTCGTAAACCTGCGTGATGGTGGGGATTCCGGCATCATGTGCCGCAGCGACCCAGGACCAGTCGGTGCCGAAACTGACCGATAACAGCGTCGGCCCGGCGGCGAGCGCGTCGTCGAGCAACCCCGGTTGGCCGCGCATGACCCAGTCGACCAGGCCGATCCCGAACCGGCCGCGCACGTGCTGCAGCTCGGCCGCCAGCGATGCTCTGGTAGCCATGCTGCCCATGCCGACCATGCCCAGCCCTCCGGCTGCGCTGACCGCGGCGGCCAACCGCCCACCGGCCACTCCGCCCATGGGCGCGTTGACGATCGGTACCCGCAGGCCGAAGTCTCGCGACCAGGGCGTAGCGAGCACAGCTAGTGCGAGGCGCCGGGCTGCGACTTCAGCACGGTCAGCATCACCACGGAATCCTCGACCGCGTGCAGCGCATGGCGCACCGGCGGAATGGCAAGGTAATCGCCGGATTTTCCGTCCCACGCGTCGTCGCCAGCGGTGAGGCGCACATGGCCCTGCAACACCTGCAGGGTTGCTTCGCCGGGACTGTCGTGCTCACCGAGGTCGTGGTCGGCCAGCAGGGCCAACACGGTCTGGCGGAGTTCGTGGGTGTGGCCGCCGTGGATGGTGTGGGCGGCGCGGCCGCTGTGCGACTTGCGTGCCTCGGCCAGCTTCTCCGATGCCAGACCGGTCAGCGAAATGGATTCCATTGCAATCACCTTTCAGCCATTCAGGATGAGTATCCCTGCCACGAGCAACGCCACCACTTTGATCGCCTCCAGACCGATGTAGACGTAGTGAGCGCGTGATCGCGGCGCATCCAACCCGGCGAGCACCTCGTCGGAACGGCGGGTCAGGCGCGGCCGCACTGCCACTAATTGGATGGCCAGGACGACAGCGGCAATGGTAAACGCCACGACGATCCGCGCAGGTGTCGGCCCGGCGACGACGATCGCGCCGATGACCAAGGCGAAAATGACTTCCACGGTGTTCAGTGCACGGAATACCAGGCGGCCGATACCCAACCCGATCTGCAGTGTCACGTTGGGCGCCCGGAACTTCAGCGGAGCTTCCAGGAACGAGATGGCCAGCACCATGCCGAGCCAGACGAACGTGACCGCCACCTCGATGGCAGGCCCGGCGTTCACTGTCCCGCTTCCGCCGGCGCGAGGTGGACCAGACACAGATCGGCTTGGACGAACGCTTCGAGGCGCTCGACGGTGACCGGCGCGTCCCACGTTTCCAACGCTCCGCGCATCAGCCCCAAGTGGATCGGGCACACCACTCCGGGCTGCTTCTCGGCGAGTTCGAGGAACGGGCAATGCCGCAGTCCGACTTGCTGACTGCCGTGTCGTTCGGGTTCGAAACCGATCTCGTCGAGCGCGCCCACCAGATGCTCGATCGATTCGTCGACTCCCGGGTTACCGGCGGGTGGCTCGAGTTGCTCGCCCCATGCCCGTCCGGCGGCGATCGCGCTGGCACCCGAATCATCTTGCGCCGCAAGGCCAACAGCGAGGATCCCGGCGAGCATTCGGTACTGCCGGGTGCCGCCGCGGTCCATCTGTGGCACCGCCCGGAACATCAGCGGCGGACGCCCCGGCCCGCGACGATCCGGCTTCACGTGCTCCACTTGGCCGTCTGCGATAAGGCCGTCCAGATGGAATCGGACGGTATTGGGGTGCACAGCAAGCTTTTCCGCGATAGCGACGATGCTCAGCGGCGTGCGGGACGCGCGCAGAATTCGCAGCACCGACCGGCGGCGACCAGTCGATTCCTGGTCTGAAGCGACCACGTGACTCACCCCTTTTCCCGAACGTCCGACAGCAGCAGTTTACACAATCTGGTTGTAATAATTGCTGGGCTGCCCAATAACCTCGACGGGCGCCGGGTAAGGTCGACCTAACCCGAATCTTACGGAGAGGCGCCTCATGGCTAGCAGGGAAAAAGAAGATGCCCTACCACTGTCCAACCGGGACGACGAGCACGTCCAGGGCCACTGGCTGCTGGCCCGGTTGGGTAAACGGGTACTGCGCCCCGGCGGCATCGAACTGACCCGCACCCTGCTGGCGCGCGCCGAGGTCGCCGACGCCGACGTGCTCGAATTGGCCCCCGGACTGGGCCGGACCGCCACCGAGATCATCGCTCGCGGCCCGCGTTCCTACCTCGGCGCGGAAGCCGACCCGGACGCGGCCAACATGGTCCGCGGAGTCGTTGCCGGCCACGGCGACGTCAAAGTCACGGACGCCGCCGAAACCGGCCTTCCCGACGCCAGTGCAGACGTGGTGATCGGCGAAGCGATGTTGACCATGCAGGGCGATGCGGCCAAGCACGCGATCGTCGCCGAGGCGGCTCGGGTACTTCGACCGGGGGGACGCTATGCGATCCACGAACTCGCACTGACACCCGACGACATTCCCGAAGAGATCACCACCGACGTCCGCCAATCGCTGGCTCGATCGATCAAAGTCAACGCCCGCCCCCTGACGATCGCGGAATGGTCGGCGCTGTTGGCCGGTCATGGGCTGGTTGTCGACCATGTTGCCAAGGCACCGATGGCGCTGTTGCAGCCGCGGCGGGTAATCTCCGACGAAGGCTTGCTAGGAGCGCTGCGCTTCGCCAAAAACGTCCTCACTCAACCGGATGCGCGCAAGCGGGTCTTGGGCATGCGCGCCACTTTCCGCAAGCACCGGGACCGGCTGACCGCGGTCGCGATCATCGCCCAAAAGCCGGCCCAAGCCGCCTAGCCCGCCAGAGTCCGCTGGGCGCGCGCCAGACTTTCTTCGATCAACACCTCGGCCGCCCCGAATTGCTGCTTATCGGGAATATCCGCAGCCTCCAGATTGCGCGCCATGCGCGCCCGGTGCACCTGCAGACCGGACAGCAGTTCGCCGCATTGCGATCCGGCGACAATGGTGTGTCGGGCCAAGGTGCGCAGGGTGTCCCATTCCGCGTGCCAGGCGCCGTCGGGGCGCTCGTCGTTGGCCAGTGCGGCGGCGGTGTGCAGCGTGGCGGCCAGCGGCGGTGCGGCTATGGCAGCACGTCGAATCAGGATGGACAGCACCGGATTACGCTTGTGCGGCATCGAGGACGAGCCACCGCGGCCCGCAGCGGCCGGCTCGCTGAGTTCGCCGATCTCCGGGCGCGTCATGGTGACGACGTCCGAGGCGATGCGGCCCCAACTGTCCGTGCACCCGACCAACGCATCGGCGGCCGCGGTGACCGGCGTGCGGATCGTGTGCCAGGGCGGGCGAAAATCGAGACCCAAAGCGGTTGCGGCATTTAGCGCTACCCGCTCGGCAAGTCGCGCCGGATCTGTCGCACCGCCGGCTTGCGAGGCCAATTCGACTGTGGCCGAATAAATCCCGACCGCACCGCCGAACTGGGCCGGCGTGGACAGTCGGCTGATCCGCTGATAGGCGTCGACGACGCCGTCCAGCCAGCCAGCAACCTTGGCGCCGAACGTGATTGGTGCGGCGTGCTGGGTCAGCGTCCGGGCGATCATCGGCGTGGCTCGGTGCGTCATCGCCAGTGCGGACAGCGTGGCAATCTGCGTGTCCAATTCCGCGGTGAGGTGGTCGATGACGGCGCGCAATGCCAGCATCAGCGCGGTGTCGACGACGTCCTGACTGGTGAGACCGCGGTGAATCCACGGACTGAGCACCGGCGTCGCCCGTTCACGCAGCAACGCCACCAATCCGATTACCGGGTTCCCGCCGTCCTCGGCGCCGAGGGCGAGCAACTCACAATCCGGCTCCCCCACCAGGTGTTGCAGTTCGGCGTTCTTAGAGGGCGCCAGTCCGGCGGCACTCAGCGCGCCCAGCCATGCCGACTCCACCGCCACCATCGAGGCCAACAACGTCTGGTCGGTCATGTGCGCTCCAGCGCGCTCGTCTCCGGGCCACAATAGGTTGGTCATCGCTGCCCGTCCTCGTATGCCAGGAACACCGTTTCGGCGGGCCCTTGCAGGTGGATGTCGAACCGGTAACGCGTTCGGCCCGAATCGTTTTCGGCGATACAAAACAAGGTCGGGCGGCGCTGCGGTTCCACGACATCCAACACCGGATCGGTGTCGCCGCCCGGCAGATAAGCGCGGGTGAACAGGCGGTGCAACAGACCCCGGGCGAAGATGGCGACAGCGAAAAACGGCGGCCGACCGGCGCTCGTCGCCCCGGGTATCACCGTGGTAAACGCATAGCGCCCGTCCGCGTCGGTCGCCGCCCGCCCCCAACCGGTGAAGGTCCACCCGTCGCGCCGCAACGAGCCCGAAGCCCGCGGGATCCGACCGGCGCTGTCGGGCTGCCAGATCTCGACCAGCGCATCGGGTACCGCCTCGCCGAGACCGTCGTACACGGTGCCGTACAACTCGACGGCACCCGGAAAGTCCGCGCACACCAGTTCACCGCCGCGGCTGAACGGCAGCCCGATGGCGAAGAAAGGCCCAATCGTTTGCCCTGGCGTGCAACCGAATTCGCTCATAGCCCGCCGCCACGCGACAGGACCAGATCCCACCGGTAGCCGGTCGCATACTCCGGTTCGGTGACATTGTGGTCATAGTCGGCGATAAGCCGTTGGCGTGCAACGGGATCGACGATCGATTGAAAGATCGGGTCCAGCTCGAACAGCGGGTCAGCGGGAAAGTACATCTGGGTGACCAGCCGCTGGGTGAAAGCGGTTCCGAACACCGAGAAGTGGATGTGCGCGGGCCGCCACGCATTGTGGTGGTTGCGCCACGGGTAGGGGCCGGGCTTGATCGTCTTGAATCGGTACGACCCATCCGGTCCGGTCAGGCACCGTCCGGCACCCGTGAAATTCGGGTCGAGCGGAGCTGGGTGCTGATCGAGCTGATGGCAATAACGACCACTGGCGTTGGCTTGCCAAATCTCCAGCAGCTGACCGGGCACCGGGCGACCGGATTCGTCGAGCACCCGTCCGGTGACGATGATGCGCTCCCCCAGCGGTTCGCCGGCATGCCCGGCGGTCAGGTCGGCATCCATCGGGTCGACGTCCTGGTGGCCGAAGCATGGTGCCCAGCGCTCGATCTCGTCGGGATCCACCGCGAGCAGTGGATTCTTCGGATGACGCAAGACGCTGCTGCGATACGGCGGGTAGTCCAGCCTCGGCTGAGTCTGTTCCCCACCCCGCCGCGCATAGTCGAGCGCGATGTCGGCGATCTCCGCCGAGATCTCGCCCTGCGACACGACACGCTTCGATGCGGCCCTCACGAAACCAAACGCTACTAGCTCGCCCTCCTTCCGCGAGCCGAACCTGGCTGCCATTCTGGCCGCGGAAATTCGCAGTGCCGTTCGGCTCGCGAACATGGGGTAGTACCTCCCCTCTACTGAGCGGAGATATCCTCTGTATAGCAGAACCAAGGATTGCGGAGGCCCGGTGACCAATCAGCTCTTGGAGAATGTTCGCCGCGGCCTGATCCCGGCCCACATCTACAACGACAAGGACCTGTTCGCGCAGGAAAAGGAACGGCTGTTCAGCCGGTCCTGGGTATTCGTCGCGCACGAGTCCGAAGTCCCGCACGACGGTGATTACGTCGTGCGGCGCGTGCTCGACGATTCGTTCATCATCACCCGCGACTCCGAGGGCGACGTGCGGGCGTTCTTCAATATGTGCCTGCACCGCGGCATGCAGGTGTGCCGCGCGGAGATGGGCAATGCCTCCAATTTCCGCTGTCCCTATCACGGCTGGACCTACCGCAACGACGGTCGACTGACCGGATTGCCGTTCCACCGCGAGGCATACGGCGGCGACGATGGCTTCGCCAAAGGCCAAACCCTTTTGCCCGCACCGAATCTCGATACCTACAACGGACTCATCTTCGTCAACCTGGACCCGCACGCCCAACCGCTGACCGAATTCCTCGGCGACTTCGCTTTCTATCTGGACTTCTACACCAAACAGAGCGCATCAGGCGTGGAAGTGCGTGGCCCACAACGCTGGCGGATCAAGGCGAATTGGAAGATAGGCGCGGAGAATTTCGCCGGCGACATGTACCACACCCCACACACGCACGCCTCTATCGTCGACATCGGCCTCTTCCGAGAACCGAAGGCGCAGAAACGCAAGGACGGCGCCACCTACTGGACGCAGCACGGCGGCGGAACCACCTACAAGTTGCCGCCGGGCACCTTCGACGAGCGGATGCGCTACGTCGGCTACCCCGAGGAGATGATTGCGCGGATCAAGCAGGTCTGGTCGGCACGACAGCAGCAGGTCGTCGCCGATGACGGCTTCATGTTCTCGGCCGCCACCTGTTTTCCCAATCTCAGCTTCGTGCACAACTGGCCCAAGCTACCGGGCAGCGAACAGGTGCTGCCGTTCATCTCCATCCGGCAGTGGCAGCCGATCAGTGAAAACGAAACCGAGGTGTGCTCCTGGTTTGCCGTGAACGCGGCGGCGCCCGAGCAGTTCAAGAAGGACTCCTACAAGGCGTACCTGATGTGTTTCGGGTCGACGGGCATGTTCGAGCAGGACGACGTGGAGAACTGGGTTTCGTTGACCACGACGGCGGGCGGTTCGATGGCGCGACGGCTGCTGCTGAACAGCCGGATGGGGCTGCTCTCCGACGACAGCCCGGTGATCGAGGCGTTGGCACCGGAGTCCTTCCACGGGCCGGGACGCGCCCAGGTCGGCTACAACGAATACAACCAGCGCGAGTTGCTCAAGTTATGGGCGGAGCATCTGGCATGAGAAAACCCCTCCCTTTCAATGACATTCGCCATCTACAGGCGCATCAGTTCCTGGTGGACGAGGCCTATCTGCTCGACGCCCAACACTACGAGGCGTGGCTGGACACCATGACCGACGACATCCGCTACGTGATGCCGGTGCGCGTCACCACGGCCCGCGGCGCCGGCTTCGACACCGCTCCCGGCATGGCTCACTTCGACGAGGACAAGTACTCGTTGAGCCAGCGCGTGGCACGGATGGGCACCGAGCACGTCTGGGCCGAGGATCCCCCGTCGCGGCTGCGCCACTTCATCACCAACGTGCGCACATTCGAATGCGACGAGCCGGGACAGCTGCGCGCCGAGTCCGCAGAACTGCTGTTCCGCAGCCGCGGCGACGTCAACGACAGCGCCTTATTGTCCTGTGGGCGCGACGACCTACTGCGCTGGGATGCCAGCACTGAGGCGTGGAAGTTGGCGCACCGCAACATATTTGTCGACGAGTCGGTGCTGCGGATGCAGAATTTGGCGGTGTTCCTGTGAACCCCGTCGGTGAGCCCATCACCTTCGCCAACGAATTCACCGAGGTGGTGGTGCAACGGGTGGAAACCCGCAACGGATCACGGTTGCTGATCAGCGCACCCAGGACGGGGCAGTCGATCACCCTGGACGCGCTCGAGGTGGAGGCACTCACCTGGCAGAACACCCGTACGCTGACGGCCATGGTCGGAAAAGCCGGAGACCCGCTGCTGCCCGACGAGCCGGAGAGCCACGATGACCGGATGGCTTGAGGGTAAGCGCGCGCTGGTGGTGGGCGCCGGCTCGGGTATCGGCCGGGCAGTTGTCGACGCGTTTCGCGCTGAAGGTGCGAAAGTCGCCGTCCTGGAACGTGATCCGGACAAGTGCAGCCGGCTGCGCGACGAGCTTCCCGAGGTCCCGGTGGTCGACGGCGACGCCACCACTCCCGAGGCCGACGACCGGGCGGTTGCGGCGGCAGTGGATGCCTTCGGCGGCCTGGACACCCTGGTCAACTGCGTCGGGGTGTTCGACTTCTACCGCGGCCTCGTCGATGTCGACGCGACCGATCTGGCACCGGCGTTCGACGAGATGTTCCGCACCAACGTGCTGAGCCAATTGCAGTCGGTCAAAGCCGCGTTGCCGGCACTGCAGGCACAGGCGGGATCTTCGATCGTGTTGACCGAGTCCACGTCCGCGTACTATCCCGGACGCGGCGGTGTGTTGTACGTGTCATCGAAGTTCGCGGTACGGGGACTAGTGACCGCCTTGGCACACGAACTGGCACCAGACATTCGGGTCAACGGCGTTGCCCCGGGCGGAACGCTAAATACCGACCTGCGGGGGCTGGCCAGCCTCGGCCTGGACGGCATCCGCCTCGACGACTCCCCCAACCGCGCAACCGATTTGGCCGCCCGCACTCCGCTCAACGTCGCCCTGTCCGGCGAGGACCATGCGTGGAGTTACGTGTACCTGGCTTCGGAACGGTCCCGCGGGATCACCGGCGAGACCATTCATCCCGACGGTGGATTCCGACTGGGTACGACAAGATGAACTGGCTACCCGAGCGCACTCTGGTGGCCCAAGGCTGCCGCGTCGCGGCGGCCCGCGGTCTAGTTGACGGCATTCTCGGCCACCTGAGTCTGCGAATCGACGAGGACCGCATGCTCATCCGCTGCCGTAGCGATACCGATACCGGACTTGCTTTCACCAAACCCAGCGACATCCGGCTGATCACTTTCGACGGAAAGGCCGGAGCCGCAGGCGAACTCGACGGCTACCGAGTACCCAACGAGTTGCCGATCCACGCCGAGACGATGCTAGCCAGCGCGCGGCACCGGGCCGTGGCGCACCTACACCCCCCGGACGTCGTTGCCGCGGACCTCGCCGGCATCACCATCCGACCCATCTACGGCGCGTACGACATTCCCGGCTCATGGCTGGCCCGCGCCGGTGTACCCGTCTACCGACGCGCCGTGCTGATCCGAAACTCACAGCTGGGCAAGGAGATGGTGGCCGCGATGGGCAATGCGCCGGTGGTGATCTGCCGCGGGCACGGCATCACCAGCACCGCCGACAGCGTGCAGCAAGCCATCCTCCAGGCGATCAGCCTCAACGAGTTGGCCCGCATGTCTCTTCGGGTGCGCATGGCCGGCGGCACGCTGCACGTGATCGACGACGCCGACTGGGATGAGCTGCCGGACTTGGGATCTGGTTTCAACGTCGAGTCGACATGGCGGCATGAGATTGCCCGACTGAGCCGGGATCAGCCCAGCTGATCACCAATCTGCTTGGCTGCCTCGACGAGCGCGGCAGCAACTGACCCATACTTCGAGCTCGGCAAGCGGTTCTGCGGGGCAGCGGCGTTCAGCGCGAGCCGCAGTCCGGGCGCGCGAGTCGGTATCGGCACCGCCACCGAGGCGACACCTTCCTCGCTCTCTTCGCGATTGGTGGCGTATCCGCGCTCCCTGATGCGGGACAATTCTGATTCCAGTTTGGCGCGGCTGATAATCGACCGGGCGGTGACGGATTCCAGGGTTTCATGCGGAAATAGTTGCCGCAGTTCGGGTTTCGACAGCTGAGCAAGCAAGACCTTGCCGGTCGACGTGCAGTGCGCCGGCATCGTGCGCCCCAACCGGGAGGCCACCCGTACCGCCTTCGGTCCCTCGACGGCGGCGATGAAACGGACGCTGGCACCGTCGAGAATCCCGGCGTGAATCGATTCGCCGAGTTGTTCGCTGAGCCCACGCATTATTGGCATCGCGGTGCGCTGAATGTCGATGCGCCCGAAGATCGCAAACGCCACGCTGGTCAACGCCGGACCGGGCAGATATGCCTTGGTTTCCGGGTCCTGGCGCACGAAGCCGCGGTAGGTCAACATCGCCAGCAGCCGGTGGGCGGTCGATGATGCCACGCCGAGGTACCGGGTGGCTTCGCTTAGTCGGATCTGCGGTTGCTCGCCCAACAGC
Source organism: Mycobacterium asiaticum (assembly GCF_001673365.1). Classification (GTDB taxonomy): domain Bacteria; phylum Actinomycetota; class Actinomycetes; order Mycobacteriales; family Mycobacteriaceae; genus Mycobacterium; species Mycobacterium asiaticum_A. The sequence goes on along the minus strand of NZ_LZLS01000086.1, from coordinate 99,753 downwards.
AGCAACAACTTCAGCGCATTGTCGACCGACTCGATCGGGTACTGCGGCGCCTCATTCCGCATCTGGCGAGACTATCCCGTGCTGCCGGCACACCGAGAACGCAACTGCCGGCGCGCCCGCTCCACGCCGTCTACCAGCAATTTCGGCCCCGACGCTGTTCCGCCGAAAGTGCTGGCAACAAATGCTCCAACGACAAATTTCTTCGGAAACGCACATACAACGCCTTCGTTTTCTGTACCTTTCTCCCAGCGTCGCGTTGTTGAAGGGTCGGGGAGTCGAGCTGGTAGACAGCGCGGCGCGCCATTCGAGAGGACCGCGCCATGAGTTTTTTCTCCCTCCCCCCTGAGATCAATTCGCTGCGTATGTTCGTCGGCGCGGGATCCGCACCGATGCTGGAAGCAGCGACGGCCTGGACAGGTCTGGCGGAAGAGCTGAGCACCGCCGCGTCGTCGTTCGCTACCGTGACTTCGGATTTGGCCGCTCAGGCGTGGCAGGGTCCTGCAGCAGCGGCGATGACGGCTGCCGCGGCACCTTATGCCGGTTGGCTCAACGCGGCGTCGGCCAGTGCGGCCAGTGCTGCCTCTCAGGCCAGCGCGGTGGCGAGCGCATTCGAAGCGGCGCGAGCAGCGATCGTCCACCCACTGGCGATCGCGGCTAACCGCAACGCCTTCGTGCAGTTGGTGGTCTCCAACCTGTTCGGGCAGAACGCGCCCGCGATCGCGGCCGCCGAAAGCATCTACGAGGAATTCTGGGCCGCCGACGTGGCCGCGCTGCTCGGCTACCACGGTGGGGCATCGGTCGCGGCCGCGGGACTGTCGCCCTGGCAGGGACCCCTGGCAGGTCTGGCCGATTTGAACACCAGCATCGGCAACACCGGCTCATGGAACCTGGGCATCGGAAACCTCGGGAACACCAACTTCGGCAGCGGTAACTGGGGCAACACCAACTTCGGCAGCGGCAACGACGGCAATGCGAACCTGGGCAGCGGAAATCTCGGGAACGCCAACCTGGGCAGCGGCAACTGGGGCAACGGCAATTTCGGTAGTGGGAACGTCGGCTATACCAACTTCGGCATGGGCAATTTCGGCAATCTCAACTTCGGCAGCGGGAACGGCGTCGGCTTCAACGGCCCCTACCAAAACGCCAGCGGTAATTTCGGTAGCGGGAATGTCGGCGACGGAAACCGCGGCTTCGGAAACTGGGGCAGCAGCAACTTCGGCAGCGGCAATTTCGGCTCCTTCAACTTCGGTAGCGGAAACATCGGCGACTCCAACCTCGGCTTCGGCAACAAAGGCAGCTTCAACTTCGGCTTCGGCAACACCGGCAGCAACAACGTCGGCTTCGGCCTCACCGGTGACAACCAAGTCGGCATCGGCGCACTGAACACCGGCCTGGGGAACACCGGCTTCGGGAACACAGGCAACAACAACATCGGCTTTTTCAACTCGGGTGACAACAACATCGGGTTCTTCAACTCGGGCAACGGCAACCTCGGATTCGGCAATGCCGGTAGCACCAATACCGGCTTCTGGAACGCAGGCTCGGTCAACACCGGTTTCACCAATGGTGGGAACCACAACTTCGGCAACGGCAACTCCGGCGAAGGCAACATGGGCTTCGGCAACGTCTTTTACGACAATGTCGGCTTCGCCAACGCGAGTTCCGGAAATACCGGGGCGTTCAACAGCGGCTACTTCCCCGACTTCGCGCCCTATGACACCGGCTTCGGAACCAACACGGGATTCTTCAACTCCGGCTACTTCAACACCGGCATGTTCAACGCCGGGAGTGTCAACACCGGCATGTTCAACTCGGCCAACTTCATCACCGGCCTGGGCGCTTCCGTCACCCCGATCGGCGCCGTCAACTCCGGGTTCAACACCGCCGGCACCTACGTATCCGGCTTCTTCAATACGGGTAGTGCCACGTCCGGTTTCCAGAACGTGTCGGCGGATTCGTTCGGTATGACATCGGGTGGGCACAACGCGGGATCCCCTGGGAATGTGGGGTTCTACAACACCGGCTACGGCAACGCCGGGTTCTTCAACAGCGGCGATCACACCGCGGGGATCGGCAACTCGGGCATCTACAGTTCCGGCGTGAACGTCTCCGGCACCGGCAGCTCCGGTGGCTGGAATACCCGGGACGACGAGTCAGGCTTCTTCAAATAGCCTGCATCGCTTGATCTTTGGCCCAGCGATAGTCGGCTTTGCCGGAAGGTGACCGCTGCAGCTGCGCGCGGAAGATCACCTGCTTGGGCAGTTTGTAGCGGGCGATATGGCGCGAAGCCTCGGCGATGATGCCCGCGGCGTCCGCCGTTGCGCCCTCGGCTAATTGCACCAGCGCGACGACCTCGTTGCCCCATCGCGAGCTCGGACGCCCGGTGACGATGACGTCGTAGACCGCGGGATGTGCACTGATCGCGGCTTCGACCTCTTCGGCGAAAATCTTCTCCCCGCCGGAGTTGATGGTCACCGAGTCCCGACCCAGCAGCTCGATCTGGCCATTGGCGTGCCAGCGTGCCCGGTCGCCAGGTACGGAGTGTCGGATCCCTTCGATGACTGGGAAGGTTCGCGCAGTCTTGACCGGATCGCCGAGGTATCCCAACGGAATTGGGCCCTGCTGGGCCAGCCAGCCGATCTCGTCGTCGCCCGGCGACAAAATCCGAGTCAGGTCTTCGCTGACCACAACCGCCCCCGGGTTCGGCGCGAACAAACCCGACGCCGCCTGTAGACGGCTGGACACCTGGCCCATTTGCGATCCCGACTCCGAAGAACCGCCCGCATCCAGAATTGTCAAGTGCGGCAACAACTCCACCAAGCGTTGCTTGAGTGGCGCACTCAACGCGGCACCACCGGTGACGAGGACGAACAGCCCGGACAAGTCGTAGTCACCGGCCTCGAGCTCTTCGATCAGCGGCCGCCCGAAAGCGTCTCCGACGATCGACAACGACGCCACCCGTTCCCTACTCGCGATCGTGAGGAGTTCGGCCGGATCGAAGTGGGTGGTGGTCGGCGCCATGACGAAAGGCCTTCCGGCGCATAGGTTTATCAGCGCCGCCCATTGCGCCGCACCGTGCATCAGCGGCGCGGCCGTCATCGAACCGGGCCCGTCCGGGAGCGACCGTTCGACTATCTGCTCCAGGCTGCTCACCACTTCGCCGGTGCCGAAGGTCCGCCCGCCGATCGCGTTGACGTAGATATCATGTTGGCGCCACAGCACCGCCTTGGGCATTCCGGTGGTGCCGCCGGTGTAGAGCATGTAGAGATCGTCCGGCGACGGAACGAGCGACAGCGGCTCGCCCATAGCCGAGGCAAGCAGCTCCTCGTAGCGCACAGCCCCCGGTAGTGGCTGGTTCGAGGACTCGTCGTCAACATGGATCAGCCGGATCGGACGCGGCACCCGCGCCAGCGCCTCCCGTAGTACCGGCGCGAACCGCGCCTGGTACACCAGCGCGTCCGCGTGCGCGTTGTCGATCAGGTACACCAACTCGTCGGCAACATAGCGGTAATTGACGTTGAACGGGGCGACCCGGGCCAGGTACGAGCCCATCATCGCCTCGAGGAACTCGTTGCAGTTGGCCAGGTACAGACCGAGGTGGCTCTGGCCGGATTCGTGCGGGGCCAACTCCGATCGCTCACGCCGGACGCCCAGCCCCCAGTCGTGCAGCGCCCGGGCGAAGCGACGGGCGCGTTGCTCGACTTGCGCGAAACTCAATCGCCGGTCGCCGAACACGATGGCTTCGCGGTCCGGGTTGGCCGCGGCCACTGCCGAGAACACCTGGGCAAGGTTGAATTCCACGGGCACTCCTGCGCTGTCGTCCGCCACGACAGTATCGAGCCCGATCTAGCGCGTAACCGGCGCCGGTCAGGCATCCTTTATCCATGGATGTCGCGTCCCTGCTGCAGTCAATCCCGCCCCTCGCGGTGTATCTGGTGGTCGGCGGTGTCGTCGGACTCGAAAGCCTCGGCATCCCGCTACCCGGTGAGATCGTGCTGTTCAGTGCCGCGTTGATGTCGTCGCATCACGAACTGGCGGTGAACCCGGTGGGCGTCGGAGCGGCAGCCGTCATCGGTGCGGTAGTGGGCGACTCGATCGGTTACTCGATCGGTCGCCGGTTCGGGATGCCGCTGTTCGACCGGCTCGGCCGCCGATTCCCGAAGCACTTCGGCCCCGGCCACGTCATGCTTGCCGAACGCACCTTCAACCGCTGGGGTGTGCGCGCGGTTTTCTTCGGCCGCTTCATCGCCTTGTTGCGCATTTTCGCCGGGCCGCTGGCCGGAGCGTTGAAGATGCCGTACCCACGGTTCTTGGTGGCCAACATCTCCGGCGGCATCTGCTGGGCCGGCGGGACCACCGCGTTGGTGTACTACGCCGGCGTGGCCGCCGAACGGTGGATGTCGCGGTTTTCCTGGGTCGGACTCCTCGTCGCGGTCATCTTCGGCATTACGGCCGCGATACTGCTGCGCGAACGAACCTCCCGCGCGATCGCCGAACTCGAGGAAGAACACCACCTCAAGGCGGGCACCGCGGAACCGGAAAAAGCCGTTTGAAGTAGCAGTCAATTCGCGGTCATCGCGGCCGATGTTGCTCGATGAGGCTGCGCGCCATCTCCTTGGCGTGCTGAGCGGCATTCATGTCCCCGACGGCCGCCAGAATCATGGCGCCTTTCATCAGGATGTGCCAGGACGACGCGAACGTCTCGACGTCACGCAACCCGGCGGCCAGAGCGCGATGCCGGACGATGTCGCGGACGTGGTCGATGTGGGCGATGCTGGCCTGGCCTGCGGGATGATCGGCGCCCAATTCGAGCAGCACGTTAATGAACGAGCAGCCCTCGTAGCCGTCGCGGTTCTGGAACCACTCGTGCAGGACGTCGAAGATCGCCAGCAACTGTTCTTCCGGAGTGCTCCCGCGGGAGGCGGACTGCTGCTCGATCAACCCGTGCGTCCACAGCTGTTCCCGCCGCTCCAACACGGCCAGCACCAGCTGGTTTTTGGTCGCGAAGTGCCGATACAGCGTCGCCCTGGCCACCTGGGCACGCTCGATCACCTCGTCGGTGCCTACGGCCCGGATTCCTCGCCTGCTGAACAACTCGTAGGCCGCGCCGAGTATCCGTTCACGGGCGGGCACGGCCGGCTTACCAGGATCCATGACCTCGGGCGATGGCATAGCGATCCTCACCATACTCATATATCGATCGTGTAGACAGACCGCCCTGTCTTGTTATAGAACTGATACTCACAAGGCGATTAATCTGTCTGTCTTCAGACGCGAAGGGCGGGCATCCATCGCGGCGTTGTCCCCAACGCCGGCCGATTAGGAGCGCACGATGAGCCTGGTCATTGCAGAATCAGTTTCCACACACCTGACCCTCAGTACCCGTCTGGTCAACGAACTCGGCGACGCGTGCAGCACGCTGCGCGCGATAACCAACCGCAGCGGCGAGGCGGTGATCATCCACGCCGGCGGTGAGGTCGACGCCTGCAATGAGCACACCTGGCGCAAGTTGGTGACCGAAGCGGCCGCCACCGCCTCCGCACCGGGGCCCTTCGTAGTCGACGTCACCGACGTCGACTTCCTGGGCTGCTGCGCGTACGCCGTGTTGGCCGAGACGGCCGAGCAGTGCCGGGAGCGCGGCGTGGAGTTCAGGCTGGTGACCAACACACAAATCGTTGCGCGCGTCGTGCAAGCCTGCGGGCTGGGTGCGCACCTGCCGATCTATGCGACCGTGGACGACGCTCTAGCCGCGGCCGGGCCCAGTGATCTGAAGCTGACCTGATCGCTGCTATGCCGCGCCGTCGCGGCGAGCGCCGCTGGTAGCGAGTTCGCGGGCCGATCCCGCCGGGGGTGGTCCGACCTCCAGCACGGAGCGCACCGCCGCACGCAGGTAGTCACGCAAGATCGGCAGGCTGTACCGGTCGCCACGCAGTGCGATCCATTTCGGCAGGTCCACGATGCAGGTTGCGATCAAGTCGACCGCGCAGTCGTCACTGCGGCCCCAGAGGCTGTCGGCAAGCTGTGCCATCACCCCGGCCAGTTCAGCCTGCAGCGCTTGGAGTTGCTCGGCGATCTCGTCGGGCATCGGCTGGCTCACCACATCTTCGCGACGCACCGTCATCAGGCAGGCCGACGACCCCGGATACATCCCGGGATAGATCAGCGACGTCTCCGCCGCCGCATACACCGCATCCAGCGGTTCATTGCCGGGCTGCGCTTTGGCCTCCTCGATCAGGCTGGTCAGCTGGTCGAGGAAACGGCGTTCGGCACGGATCCAGACGCGGCCGAGCAATCCGCCGCGCGACTCGAAGGTCCGGTAGATCGCGCCGTTGGAAACGCCGGTGGCCTTGGTGAGGGCACGAATCGTCACCGCTTCGATGCCGTCTTGGGCGACCAGGTCTTCGGTGGAATCGAGAACGTAATCGTGCTCCTGCAACCGTGGACTCAACACTGCTAGAACGCTCCTTCATACCGACGCACCTCAACTGGTACGTACCCGAGGAGATGCCCGAATGCGCGGCCTCTCGACGAGGCCATTGTCCCCAACTGTTCCGGTTCCTACAGCAAAATCGCCGACATGGTCAAACTCTTAGACACGTTTGTCGTGCACCCGCGCGGGTAGGTTGCGGGCATGGGCACGCGGCGCTCGGGTAGCGACGTTCCGACCGTCGGGGTGGAAGAGGAATTTCTGCTCGTCGACCCGGATACCGGTGAGCCTGCCGCCGCCAACCGCGAGGTAGCCGCCGAGGCCGAACGGCGCGGCGTCAAGCTGGACCTGGAGCTGGCCAGCTGTCAGGTAGAGACCACCTCGAGCGTTGCGTCGAGGAGCACTGAATTGCGCGACGAACTCATGCGGTTGCGGACGGTCGCGGCCGAGGCAGCGCAGGCGGTCGGCTATCGACTGCTGGCTCTCGGGCTGCCGCCGGTGACACCGCACGAGTTCCCGGTCACCGACACCGCCCGCTATCGGCAGATCGGCGAGCAGTTCGGCATGGTGGCCCACGAGCAGGGCATCTGCGGTGCTCACGTGCACGTGCAAGTACCCGACCGGGCGGCCGCCATCCACGCCAGCAATTGGCTGCGGCCGTGGCTGCCGATTTTGCTGGCGTTGTCGGCCAACTCGGCGGTGTATCGCAACAGCGACACGGGTTACGCGAGTTGGCGCAGCGTGCTCTGGCGACGCTGGCCGGTCGCGGGGGCGCCGCCGTTCTTTACCTCGATCGAGGAGTACGACCGCACGGTGCGCATGCTTGTCGATACCGGCGTGATCCTGGACGACGGGATGGTCTATTGGGATGTGCGGCCGTCGGCCGATTTTCCGACGGTGGAGGTGCGGGTGGCCGACGTGCCGGCGACGGTCGCCGACACCGTGCTGCTGGCGACGCTGATCAGGGCGGCCGTGATGACGGCAATCGACGAGGGTGAGCAAAGTGCCGATCGGCTACCACCGGCCGCGTTACGGGCGGCGTATTGGAAGTCCGCCCACGACGGGCTGGCGGGCAACACGCTGGATCTGGTCAATGGCCGTGGGGCTGTATCGGCACGCGAGCAGTTGAGCGCGCTGGTGCACCGCGTGCGCCCGGCCTTGGACGCGCTCGGCGAATACCACCACGTGGTCGACGAACTCGATCGCGTCACCACGCTGGGCAATGGCGCCATGTTGCAGTTGCGGGCCTGGGGTGAGCGCGGCGAGGCTAGCGACGTCATCGAGGCAGCAGCCGCAACCACGCTCAGCGGCTGAACGGCCAGGTCTTTACACGGTCAATAGGCGATACAAGCCGATCAGCCCGACCACAACGATGGTGGTGCGCAGCGCTTTCGACGACAGCCGCCGACCGTAGCGCGCCCCGAGCCAGCCACCGATCAGCGAACCCCCCGCGATCAGGCCGACAACCGGCCAACTGATCCGGTGCCATGCCACCAACGTAAAGGCAACGGCTGCAACAACATTGACCATTAGGGTGAGCAGGTTCTTGGCAGCGTTCATACGCTGCACGGATTCTGGCAGCAGCGCGCCCATCACACCGACCAGCAGAATGCCTTGCGCGGCGGTGAAGTAACCGCCGTAGACGCCAACGGTGAACGTACCCAACACAAGTGCCGTCATGCGCCTCGGCGTGATGTGATCGGCGGCGCGTCCCGCTGCCTCGGCCCGTCCCCGCGCCCACGACTGGATTCGCGGTCCGATTACCACCAGGATCAGTGCCAGCACCAGCAGCACCGGCACGATCATGGTGAACACCGTTTCGGGCAGATGCAGCAACAGATACGCGCCCACCGCCGCGCCGAACACCGATGCCGGGATCTGCCAACGCAACCGGGCCCACTGGCCGCGCAGCTCGCGTCGATAGCCCCAGGTGCCCGACACGCTGCCCGCCACCAGGCCCACCGCGTTGGACATGGTCGAGGTGACCGCCGGGTAGCCCAGCGCGACGAGCGTCGGGAAGGTGATCAGGGTGCCCGAACCAACCAGCGCGTTGATCGTGCCGGCGGCCAGACCCGCAAGTCCGATCAAGAACATGTGGGAAATCGACACCCGAAAACCTTAGGGGGCGCGGGCACATGATGACGATCGAACCCGGGTGACCTTCTGAATCTGCCACAAAGCCGAAATCAGCGGGTGCCCGGAATCGACCCGGGCACCCGCTAATTCGAAGCTAACTACCCGTGTAGGGCAGGTTCGGGATGTTCGGCAGGTTGGGAATGTTGTTCAGCGACGGCATGGGGCCACCCTGCTGGAACAGCTGGACCGCAGCGTCCTGCCCGTTGGCGTTGGCAACCCAGTCACGGACCATGAAGTACAGGTTGGTGCTGGCCCGGGTGGCCAGTTGGGCCGCGACGTCGTATTCGTTCAGGTTCGTTCCCGGGACGGGCGTGCTACCGCGGGGGGTGTGTGGGCCGTCCTTGTTCAGCACGGAGTGGCACTCCTGGAATCCGGGCGGGGGGCCGCCGGCCGGGCAACCCTCGAGCGGGAACTGCTGCGCGAAGTCGATGTTGTAGTAGCCGGTGTGCAGGTCAGCGGGGAAATCGGCCGGGTTGCACACCGGGAAGATAGCTGGTGCGAGCCGGTCCAACTGACCAATGGCGATGTTGTCCTCGACCCAGTTGGAGTGCGCGTAGAGGTCCTGCTGGGTGTGCAGCAAAGCTCCGAATGCGGCGCGGGCGCCGGGCCCGTCTGCTTCCACGTTGCCGTTAAGCACTGAGCCGCTCAGGATCACCGGCGAGAAGACATCCCAGGCCTGGCGCGCCCGGTTGCAGATGTCGACAGGATTGATCGAGTTGTCCAGGTGCCGGAACTCGTCGGTGGCGAAGGCGTCACTGCCCATTGCGCCACCGCCGGGCGGCGGCCCGATCAGGATCTGGTTGATGGCCAACTGGCTGACTTGGTCGGCCGGCAGAGCGTTACGCGTGATCGTCTCGTGGTACTTGACGTAGAACGCGTGCGCCGTTGGCGGGCCGAAGGATACGACGGCCGCCATGGCTGCCAGTATCGCCACGAAAACCCCCAGCGGGTGTTTGCGGGTTAGCGTCATGAGAACTCCGTGCTAGTAGGGACCTAGTAGGAACTGATGTCGTGCGCTTTCGTAGACGTTTCCTCATGTACCTTACGAAATCAATAAGAACTACAGGTACGGCAGCGTCGCCGTCCGGTTGGTCTCGACCGTGTCCGCGAGTAACTCGGCGAACTTTGCCTGCAGTGCCGCGGTGGCGTCGCCCACGGGCTTGTCGCAGAAGCGGCAGCGCGCCGTGAAGGTGACCTGCTCGCCGTCCTCCGGCCAGAACCGTCGCGGCCCGACCGATGCGCCCGGGTCGTACTGGACCGACTGGTACGCGCTCTCGCGCAGGATTCGGCCGACCGGATGGGTCTGCGGGCATTCGAGTTTCAGCGTGCCGATGCCTTCGGAGAAACTCACGCCGCCCGCCTATACGTCAGAAGTGGTGTAGCGGGTCTTAACCGGGGGCGCGGCCAACAACGGCGGTAGCTCCGTCACCTTGCCCTCGCCGGCGCGGAAAGCCCGGTAGGCCTCGTCGTGCTCGACGGACTCCCACAACTCGTAGATCAACCAGTGCGCCTCGTCGTCGGTGTCGACCCACACGTCGGTCTGCAGATTCCCGTCGAACGCGCGGGTGACCTCCAGCGTCTTGTGCATCAGTTCCTGCCCGGCGGCCACCGAGTCTGGTTTGAATCTGAGCTCGAGAATCACCGTGATCGGCATCGTCGCTTCCCTTTCGGCCGGCTGAGCAACATCGCGATAGTACTTCGCGCAGCTCGGCTAGCCGTGGTTGCCTGGGTGGCCGTCGCTGCCCGCGGCTCCGTTGGCGCCTATCGCTGCGCCAGCACCGTTCCCGCCAGCGCCACCGATTCCGCGCGCACCTCCGGCGCCTCCGGCCCCGCCCGCTCCGCCCGTGCCGGTGCTGCCGAAATTGCCTGCGCCACCGAACATTCCGCCTTGACCCGGCGCTCCGCCCGTCGACCCGCCAGCGCCGCCGTCGCCGCCGTTGCTACCTGCGCCGCCGGTCCCGCCGGTGCCGCCGGTGCTGCCGATCGGGCCGTTGAACACACCGGCGCCACCCTGGCCGCCCGCGCCGCCCTCGCCACCGGCGGCGCCGGCACCCCCGAGGCCACCTACGCCGGCGTCGCCGCCGTTACCTCCGGTACCGAAGAACTTCGCCCCGTTTCCGCCCTGGCCGCCCGCGCCGCCATTGCCGCCGTGACCGGCGGTACCTCCGGCGCCGCCGTTACCTCCGCCGCCACCGGAGATACCGGTGCCGCCCTGGGGATAGCCCTGCGAGCGTTGGTAGCCGAACCCGTCGCCACCTGCGCCGCCGCTTCCGCCTGCTCCGCCCGGCGCTGCCGCCCCACCGACGCCGCCGGTTCCGCCGATGCCGCCGTGTCCGCCGTTACCGAAGATCAGGCCGGCGCTGCCGCCGTTTCCGCCCGCGCCGCCATTTCCGGCATTGCCCCCGGATGCTCCCGCGGCGCCGTTTCCGCCGTGCCCGCCAAGACCTCCGTAACCGGTGCTGCCCATTTTGGATGCCTGGCCATAGCCGCCCGCGCCGCCGTTACCGCCAACCCCGCCCGGCGCCAGCGCGTTGCCGCCGTTCCCGCCGGAGCCGCCATGTGCGATGCCAACATCCGGGTACACGTTGCGGGCAAAGGCACCGGCACCGCCGTTGCCGCCATTCGCACCGTTGCCGCCGTTGCCGCCGTTGCCGCCGATCGCGCCAGACGCCGAGTCGACGCGGGCGTACACGGTGCCGCCTGCCCCACCGTCGCTTCCGTTGACCGTGACGCTGCCATTGGCACCTTGTCCGCCGTTTCCGCCTGCGGCAGGCGAGTTGGTGACGGGAAAGTCGCCGGTGCCAAGTGAAGTTCCCAGCGTCCCAGTCCCATTCGGGTTCACGGCCGTGACGTTCGGGTTGACCCCGTTCGCCCCGTTCCAACCTGTGCCGCCTTGGCCGCCATTCCCGCCGTTGCCGAAGAGGTAGGAGTTGCCGCCGCTGCCGCCTTGACCAGGGTCGATACTGCTCACTGTGTTGCCCGTGTAGCGGCCGGCACCACCCTGACCGCCACCGCCGCCGTCACCGTAGAACTGGCCGCCGTTGCCGCCGCTGCCGCCGTTCATGCCGTCGCCACCGAGCCCTCCGGCACCGCCGTGCCCGACCAGGCCGGCCGAGCCGCCGTTTCCTCCCAAGCCGCCGCGGCCCGACAGCGCGCCGGCTCCGCCGGCGCCTCCTGCCCCGCCGTTGCCGTAGAGCCATCCGCCAGCGCCGCCGGTACCGCCCGCAGCTGGGCTGGCGGTGGCCGTGCCGGTTCCGCCTGCGCCGCCCGCGCCGCCGTTGCCGATGAAACCTCCGGCACCGCCGTTGCCGCCGGTCTGGCCGGCTGCGCCCGCGGCGCCTCTGCCGCCGTCGCCGCAGAGCCAGCCGCCGTCACCGCCATTGGTGCCAGGAGCAACGGCATCGACACCGTCGCCGATCAAGGCACGTCCGGTCATAGCGATAGCGGGAGCGTTGATCGCATCCAGCACAGGCTGCAGCCCGAAGACGTTGACGGACTCGGCGGCGGCATAGGAGTTTCCGGCCGCGCCCAACGCCACGACGAATTCACGCTGAAGTTCCGCCACTTGCGCGCTGATCGCCTGATACTCGCGGGCATGGGAACCGAACAGCGTCGCAATGGCCGCCGACACCTCGTCGGCGCCGGCGGGGACCAATGCCGTCGTCGCCGCCGACGCCACCTCGCCCGCGGTGTTGATATCTGACCCGACTCCCGCCAAATCGGCCGCTGCCGCCGCGAACGCCTCGGGCAGCGCAATCAGGTACGCCATGCTTCAACCTCCGCCGGAAGTGCAGGGCCATCCAGCGCGGTCTACGACCGCAACCCTCTAACGCACCGACGGTGCCGAGCCGAGATTGAGCAAATATTGGGACAGCATTGAATGCACTGGTTGAGCTGTCATTTGGGGCGGCGACGTCTGCTTCGATGCCCTGCTGCGGGTGATTCAGGAGTGGTCCCGGCTGGGATCGAACCAGCGACCTTCCGCGTGTGAAGCGGACGCTCTTCCACTGAGCCACGGGACCGGCGCCGAGAGGCGAACGACGTCGAACACTAGCACGACAGAGGTGTCGGTCTCGTGGGCCAGGTGCGCTTGAGGGCGCTTCGGACTAGTCTCGACACGGCGCGGACCTAGGAATTTGTGTGGGCGCGCTCACGTGGACTATCGTCGTGCTTCGCACCGGGCGACGATCTCGTCCGTTGCGCGCGGATGTAGCGCAGTTGGTAGCGCATCACCTTGCCAAGGTGAGGGTCGCGGGTTCGAATCCCGTCATCCGCTCGAAGGTGCAAATGGCATCAATCCCAGCGGTGGAGTGGCCGAGTGGTGAGGCAACGGCCTGCAAAGCCGTGCACACGGGTTCGATTCCCGTCTCCACCTCCAATTTCTATCCCCCAGCGCGATTAGCTCAGCGGGAGAGCGCTTCCCTGACACGGAAGAGGTCACTGGTTCAATCCCAGTATCGCGCACCATGTTTCACCTGCGGTTTCATCCGCAAAATCGGCCCGCGTGAACTCAATGTGAACTGCTCGGCGCAAACCCGAAAGGTTTCGCCTTGTCCACTACCCTGCCGATACGGCGCTGAGTGACCACCTGCACGACGCCCGTAAGCATCTGCACGCCTATGTCGCGTCGTTGAGTCCCACCGCGATGTTGTCGGCGCCCTCATCAACGACGTTGACCGGGTGTTGGCCGACGTGACTGCGGGCCCGCGCCGCGATCGTTCTCGCCGGCGTGGGCCGGCCTGGTCGACGCCTATCTCGCGGTCGAGGCGCGGCACCCGACGCGGTTTGGTCGGCTGCGATCGCCGGCGCGGATTCACGCGTCCGGCTGATGCCACGACAGGTCCTCAGGGCCTGGGCTGTTCGTACAAACGGCAACGCCCGATGAGGATCTCTGCCAGCCGTTGAGGTTCGCTCACCATCAGTATGTGGCAGGTATCGATCTCAATGAGGGTCTGCACTCCGCCAAGCGCGGCGATGCACTCGCGTTGAATCTTCATCGAGACGGCGCGATCACGCCGAGTGAGTATCCACGTACGTGGCACCTCGTCGGGCATACCACTGCGGTCAACTTTTTCAATCATTATTGAGGGTGATTCCTGACAGGACCCAGCCAGCGTGAACCTGCGCTGTGCAGGAGTCATTCCGTTGCAGAATACAAACCTCGCCAACGCAGTAGGCAAACCTCCCGGGCGTAATGAACGGGATTTCTGCACATTACGTTTCGCGGTGCGACGTGCGTACCAGCTCAGCGCCCCGGGTAACGTGTCCACCAGGGCGCTGCCGTTGGTTGGTACTTGCGCGGTGGCCAAGATCATCTCCCGCACGCGCGCCGAGCCAAGCTTGGTGACAACACCGGGGACGATCACCCCCGCCAGCGAATGGCCGACGATCACGAGGTCGTCGAGCGCAGCATTCTTGATGTCCGACACCACCGAATCGACCCACACATCGATACAAGCCGTGATGAGGTCACCGCCTTTATTTCCCCGACCCGGCAAATCAACGGTGAGCAACTTTATTTCTGGCTCCAGGATGCGGAGCACGTCGATGGTGGGCTCCCAACAATCAGCGGTGAACCCGCCTCCGTGCACGAGAACCAACGCGGGCAATCCCATCGCCAGGTCCTCCTTCAGCGTCGTGAGCCCAGGACCGCATCGTAAAGCGTTGCCACGACGGAGCGGTATACCGCGGTCGACAACGACGAGATTCGGGCCGCGGCGTTGTCTGCGCTCTAGGCGGCGATGGTCAGCTTCGCCACGCGCGCGTTGTGCATGACCTTCCAGCCCAGGCGCCATGTCACCCGAACGGCGATCGCGTCACTGGAAAAGAGGCGTCTTCGCTTCTCGCGACCCGGACTGCCGACTGCGCCCCGATCACCGCGGACCTGTCGACGACCAGCAGCGCGCCGGCGGGCATGGCCGGCGTGACCAGCACCGGCAGACCGAGCAACGCGCGTTCTCCGGCCGCGGTGCCGGCGCCGAGCAACGCTTCGTTGGAGTCGGTGCCGCGCTTAAGCTTTGACAGCGCCGCCCACGCATCCGGCGCTGCGATGATGTGCGTTGCCGTGCCGCTGTCGGACTCGATGAAGGACACCGCGTCGACCAGCTGATCGAGGTCACCCCGATCGGCGTCTTGAAGTCGATGATGCCCGTCGTGTTGAGTAGCCCGGTCGGACCGGGCGCTGCTTCGACGTTGCCGAGGTAGGCGGCGTTCGCCTTTCTGACGACGCTGCGCGACAGCGAATCGACAACCATCCGCGCCGCCTCGAGCTGCGCCAGCGTCTCGAAGCTGTACTTGCCGAGCGCGGCGACCTTGCCGGTCAGTACGACCACTTCGTCGAACTCCTGGTTCGCGTCGGGAATCTCGGCGCCTTCGGCGACGAACCCGACGACGCCATCCTCGGCGACGAAAGGGACCCGGATGGCCGGCTCATCGCCTTCGATCTGCCCGACGACGGTCGCCGTGTTCAGGTCAGAGCGTCGGGCACGACGTCGGTGGGCACGAACGCGGTCAGGTCAGGAGCCCACGCCTTGGGCGATGTGGGTGTGGTCTTGGTTGCCATGATGAACCTCGCAGGAGAGTAGCACAGTCGGTTAAGTTCCGCTGGCCTGCAAGGCTTTTCGCGGTTGCCCTCCTGGGGCTGCGCTGCAGCCGGGGCGTCCCGCGGGGATCACCACCCGGCCACAGCACCCTATTCTATCGGTCGTCGGCGTCACGGCCCATGACGACGCTGACCATCGCGGACTTCCCCGATGGTTTGGCGGGACGTCCGGGGCTGCGGCCCTCGTTCGGCACCCGCGGGCCGACGGGCGGCGCCGCGATCCCCAACTGCTACCGCGCGCTCGCGATCGCCACGGACACCTTCGCCGCGTCGACCGTGCCGTCGTCGTCTTCGTCGTCCTGGTCCTCGGCGACTTCGGAGGCGTCCTCGCTGTCGCTGTCCGGGGTCTGGGCGTTCTCCGGGTCGTCGGTTGCCCTCGCTTCGCTCGGTTGCCACGTAAATCCTGCTGGTCGCTTTCCGTGGACTGTCCGCTTGCCGCCGCGTTCGTTGTTCGACGGAAAGGTTCGGCTTGTCGCGGTGGACGAGTGCGGCATCGGCAGGCAACCTCCGCCAACGACATCATCAAGCAGGCGGTAACTGATTACCTGAAAATCCATGCACGGACCGACATGGTTGCGCCGCCTTCGAAGACGTTCTGAAGCAACACTCGGTCGCGTTCGAAAAGCTGGAGAACCTCTGAGATGACGATCTGGTTGAGCACTGACGACGTGCAGCAATTCAACGCGCGGTTCGTAGGTGCCGACATGCTTCGGGACTTGGACTCCTCGAGTCCGCAGTCCTGCGGCCCCAAGCCACCACCTTCGGCGACGACGCCTACCCAACGACCCACGAGAAAGCGGCAGCTCTACTTCACAGCCTCACTCGCAATCACCCATTCGTTGATGGCAACAAGCGCACCGCGTGGCTGCCACCGCAGCCTTCTATCAGGTCAACGGGTACGTCAT
The DNA here is from genome assembly GCF_001673365.1 of Mycobacterium asiaticum. Lineage (GTDB taxonomy): Bacteria > Actinomycetota > Actinomycetes > Mycobacteriales > Mycobacteriaceae > Mycobacterium > Mycobacterium asiaticum_A. The sequence goes on along the minus strand of NZ_LZLS01000086.1, from coordinate 83,684 downwards.
CGCCTACGATCTTGACCCCGGCCGAGTGGTCGAACTCGTCGTTTACGTCGCAGAGGGACTAGTGGACGTGCCGAACATCGCCGCCACCCTCAAAGGGTGGGCAAAAACGTTCCCGCCACCGGCGGAATGGATTGACGACGACCACGACAACACGGGCGGCCGCCACCACCGTGGTGACTGATCGGCGCGTCCAGAGGGTCCAACCCGCGCTGTAGTTGGACGTCCACCGTGGACCGCAAGTGGCGAATGATAAGGCTCACCAAGACACGAAAAACGTTGGCGGCGGCCAACCACCTGTTGCAGCTATGACGTTGGCAGACTTGGCAATCCAAGGGTCGCGATAGTCTCCGCCTCCGCGGATCGCTACCTAATGCACGCAGCAGCAATCTTCGATGGGCGGCATGATCGCTCAGTCCCTCGCGGCCCACTGGCCTAACCGTATGGCCACCTTGACCTCAATCTTTTCCACCACCGGCGCGCCTCAAGTCGGTCAGCCCGCACTCTCAACGCGCCTACGAATGGCGTTGCCGCCAGCCAGAACTCGCAGTCAAGCGGTGAACAGACGCCTAACCATGATGCGCCACAACGCAGGCACATCGATGCCGTTAGACGAAGCCGCGGCCGCGACCTACGCAGCAACTGCATGGGACCGCCCCGGAAGGCGCTGCGAATCACCGCCCCTACATTGGTGATTCACGGCGACACCGATCGGATGGTCCATCCGAGCGGGGGAAAGCCACCGCCGATGCGATCCCCGACGCATGGTTGATCACCGTCAACGCGATGGGCCACGACATCGCTCTGGGCACAATCCAAACCTTCGTCCACCTCAATCACGAAACACAGCTACGCGGAGAAATCGAGCCTGCGATGACCGCAGAAGATCAGTCCCGACGCGGGCCGGCTCCCATCGCCGGTGCGACCATTGGCGCCCCGGGATCAAAACCCATCAGCCACAGGGACTTACCCCCTATTCGCCCAGAAGGTTCGGAGATCACAAGGAGTTCGCGATTGTTTGCGCCTAGTAGCGTTTTCCTTCGTCCGTGCGGTTGCGAACCTGCCTTCTGCTGGCAGCATTCTGCACACGCGGCCCCAGGGGTGATTGGTAGTCTGCTGTGCCGATGCTGCGCTAGTGACAGGAGGACAAGCCGTGAGCACCGTGCTGGAGTTGCAGCTGGAGGCGTTGGGGAGATTGCGGCCCCTGCTGGGACAACTCGGTGGGCTGCTACGCGCATCTGCGCAGGGTCCGCACGCGGGAGCTACGCCGGACCCCGGAGCCGATTCGCCCTCGTTGGTAGCGGCGCGGGGTGTCAGCGGGGAGACTATCCCGGGTCTGCAGAACACCATTGCGGATCGGTTCATCGAGGTCGGAAATTTGATAGAGGTGGCTCGCACACAGTTCGCCCGGGCCGAGAGTGACCTCACCTCGGTGATCACCAGCGCGGGCTCTCTATTGCCAAGCGGCTGAATGGGACACACGACAGCACTACGAACATTGAACAATCGGGAGATGTTGCGCACGCGACTGCCGTCGGGTTTGCATGCTGAAATCGAGGTGGCGATGAGGTTGGCGTTGGTGCGATGGTGACGCGCCGCCAGATTGATGCCGCAAACCCGCAGGCTGTGCTGGGCATGATCGATTCGTGGAAGAGGTCGGCCACGGATATGCTCGACAACGCCACGACCTACCGAGGCGCAGTGACGATGCCAGGTGGCCAGCCGTGGTCGGGACAGACCCGCGATGCCGTCGTGGCGATGGCGGGGAAGGACTACACCGCTATCGATGGACTTCATGAGTCCGTCAACCGGATGAGCGACGCAGCGGCCCATGGGATTAATGACAGCGTTATTCCCAGTTTGAACGACGTTCGCGCCAAGATCGCTGCTGCAGAGCACGAGGGTTTTCGCGTGAACGACGACCTGTCCGTGGCCCAGCCGCAAGCGCCGATAGCCGATATCATCGATCCCAAAAAGAAAGAACAGGGCGAACGCTACGAGCGGGAGATCAAAGCCGCCGCGCAGAAGTGGTGGGACGCTGAGCAGGCAGTAGCCAGACAGATCGACAACGACAAGAACGGCCTGGCCGCTGCGTTAAATGCCGTCGGAGCGCTCAACGCGAACGAAGGCGGCGGCGACGGGACCAATCTGGTCAATAATCACTTCTTGTCCTCACAGGAACAGCAGCGACTCCTAGCCGCCGGGACCCTCACCCCTGATCAGCTGGCCCGGTTGGCCAGAGGCGAACGAGTTGAGGTCGGAGCAGGCCGAATGGCCTACCTCTATCAAATGTCGCAAGCGCTAAACGGCAAAAGCCCAGCCGAGATCAAAGCGCTCATGGACGGGTTGTCGCCCCAATCGCGGGCCGCCCTATCGCAGGGGTTGGCCATCGTGTCCAACCACCACGCCCTGTCCGGTGTGCACAACCCGCAGGGTGTCACCGACGCGACCCGCGAGGACTTCATCCCGGCCGCCGGCAGCCTCGCCAACTTGCCTAAAGGCATCGTCTCCGAACTCACGCGCACCGATCGAATCACCAAGGGCATCAACGCTGACGGACTCCTGGTCGGGACGACCAACCTGCACGGCGTGGCCGGGCTGCAGGACCTCGCCGAGGTGTTCCGACCGGCAGGCACCGCCTACCTCAATGGCAGCGAGGCCACCCAGTCGATGTTGGCCGCGGCCAGCCAGTATGCGGCCGCCGATGCAGGAGTACGCGGAGATCCGCATGCTGCGATATTTAGCGATCAGCATGGCGCCAGCCCCGCCATGCCCTCAGACCCCAGAGGCGCACTCGCCGGTGTCATCGCCGTCGCAGGCAACGACCATGTGGGCATGCACGACCTCGCCACCGGAGCGAACAGTCATGAATTCCTGCAGGGACTCTTGCAAGAGAATTGGGGCAGCCACTCCGATCAAGTCGGCAATGCATTCCGCTGGATGGGTGATGACCCGCACAATCCCATCAACTCCGGCACCGCCGACGCCGTCTCGCACTACATCAGCGACCCCGCCAACGACTTCAAGCACATGCCCGGCGGTGGCAACTTTGGTGCAGACAACCCGGCGCTGGCCCAGGCACTCGCCAAGGGAATCGGGCCGTATCTCGCCTCACTAGCCGGGGCGGACGCGTCACTGTTCGACACGCCAGGAATACACCCCTTCGACAACCAAGGCCAAATGGCCAACCTGTTCGCGGTACTCGACCAAGACCATATCGCCGGTGCAACGATCAACAACGCCGCCGCCCAACTACAGCAATACCTCGAAGTCAACGCCGCACAAACCGGTCACTACTACGGGGCGGAGATCGCCGAACGGCTGCACGCAGCCATGAACCAAGGCGGCCACGACTACAGTAACTTCAGCCAACTCAGCCAGGTATACGCCGCCAACCAAGCCAACGCCGCTAGAGGCGCCCTGTGGGACACCGGCTACGGAGCCCTAGCCGGCGTCGCCGGATTCGTACCCGAAGCTAAACTCCCCGCCGCCATGGCCGCCGTCATGAACCCAGAGATGAAACTCGGAATGCTCAACCCCGTGGTAGACCCCACCACGATCGCAGGCGACCACTACATCACCAACTGGCTCGACACCCACGGCCCCAACAACCCGAACAACCAGCACCTAGCAATATTGCAGGGCCTCATTAACGGCAACCCCATAGCCGCCCACGACCCGGCCTTGACCCCCTACCTCACCCACGACGACAACGGCCTACCCACCATCGACCACGGTAAGGTCTTCTACGACTTCCGTAACAATCCGCAGAGCATGGACGACTGGTACAACAGCGTAGCGGCGCGGTATGGCTTTAACCCTGGCTTATGGGCAAGTGAACACGACGCCGGCGGCCGCACTGACTGGGGTCCACCCCGATGAGCTGGGTACGGCCGTCACAGCGCGTTCTGGCATTTGGCGCGGTGGTAATTGCGTCCATGGCGACGGCAGGTTGCGGCACTACTCGTGCGCCGGGGCCAGAATCGTCACCCAATCCGGCACAAGAACACAATCACGTCAGCCAACGCTGGATCGACAACCCTAGCGTTAACCTCATGTCGCCCGAGGGCACTTTTGTGCGTGCCTGGCTGGAATCAATACATCGCCTCGGCAACGGCGGCGGACACGGGCAAACATTGCTGGCCGACGGTTACCCGGGTTTCATCCGCGCATTCAATAACGTTCGGGATTACACCAGTGCCGGCAGTGGCGGCCCACTCATTCCTGGTACAACTCTGGTTGGTACGGAATACCAGGAGATTGTGTCGTTTCGCCGCGACGGCAACCAATTCACGGCGGCAGTCTGCACTTACAGTTCGGTGGTTGCAATAAAGCGGGGCGACGAGTTCACCACGAGTGGAACAAGCCCTTCATACCATGGTGAATCATTAAGTTTCGGACCCGATCCCGCCTTGGCCCCGACAGACCAACGTGTGCCGAAAGCCAACCAACAGGGCCCCGCCGCGGCGCCTACCGACAACGTATTCGGCACCTGGATTGCCACGCACTATACCCACGGCGTTGACGAATCCGGCATCGACCTCAACGCCCCCTGCAACAAACTCGCACCCGGCACCCCGCCCGACTGGCCGAACGGACGCTACGTGACGTCAACGCCGCCCCCCGTTCTGCCGCCGAGCCCCGGCTGGCCAGAAGGTGGCTCTGCCTAGCTGCCTAGTTGCCCGCCAGCTACCGCGATGTGGTGGGCCGTCTGACCCGTACCACATCCGCGCGCCGCGATATTGCTGCCGGACGACAGTTGGATACCGATCCACTCATCCGAGTCCCCGGCGACGACGAAGTCGATTGACATCCTCCGCAATTAGCCCGTCGATACGCCCACCCAGCTTCACCTGAGACAGCGGCTCCGCATAGTTGAAATCGGCATCGTAGACGTAGTCGCCGTCGCCTGTAATCCTTACCCAGACAAGGAACTTACTGTCCCAATCCACACCCCACGCGCGCGCGGGCCGGCAATGCGACTGAACGGTCGCTAACGCCGCCACATCGGCGCTCGGTACCCTGCGAACCGCCGAGACTGCCACTGGAATCTGCACGGACATCGCATAGTCGTCTTCAAGTCCGGTGGCGGGTCCAGTGAAGTAGCCGACATATTCCGGGATAGCAATCCGGTTGCGCGAACCAGGATTCGACAGCTCCACCAAGTCGGCGATTGCCGGACCTAATCCATATGCCGATAGCTCATACACATCGACAACGTCAGCCTCAGGCCGTTGAGTTGCCACAAAGCCCGTGTCGCCGACGCGGCACGCCATAATGCGGGCGTCTGGTCGTTCCTCTTGACCGTAATGAACCCGGCACTCGACCCAGATGTCGGCATCCACATACGCCGACATCCAAGGGCCGAAGGTGCGAAATTCTCCGGTGTTGAATCGATCTAAAAAGGTTGTCGCAACGGATGACTCGGGTTGGACGATCGCGGCGGAGTGTTCAGTGAGAGCGAACGGATACGGTAGCTCACGTCCTTCCAATTCACAGATTGCAGCCAAATCCATGACAGTGATGCTGCCAATCACGTCGCGATTCCCATTGTTCACAGAGGCGCGTCCTTCGAATCTCGTAGTCCCTAAATACGGCGCGTGCAGCACCCTAGTCCACATCCTCACCAGGACTGACTCCCAGACATTCTGGGCCGGTTTTGTGCAGCGTCATCCCGTCACAGTCGGTCAAGAGCGATCCCAACGATCGACCGCCGCCACCTCGTCAAGCGGTTTGCGCCGCACCTCGTGATGGGCGCCCTTGGGCCAGCCGACCGTGAGCAGAGTCGCGATCAGCCAGTCGTCAGGAATTCCGACCATGGACCGCAGTTGGTCTTCACAAGACCCGTGCCACAGCGTGATTGCCGCGCCGAGGCCTTGTGCCCGAGCGGCCAGCAGGAAGTTCTGCACAGCAGGAAAGATCGACCCGCCTTGCTGAAGCTCGGTGGTTCCTCGCTGCGGTTGGACACAGAACAGCACCAGCACCGGCGCTGCGCCGCCAACCCCATGTGCTCGGCCATCGTTCGCAAAACGCGCGATTTGGGATCGTTATCCTCGTCCGCGGGCATCGCAAACCGATAGAACTGCGTCATCACTTCCCAGGTCTGATGGGCCGCGGCCGTGACCACGTCGCGCAAATCACTTGATTTGAGTACGACGAATTTCCATGGCTGCTGATTGCCACCTGATGGAGCCCAACTTGCCGCGCGCAGGCAGATGTCGATGGCCTCGTCGGAGACAGGTTCGTCGCGATAGCGCCGCACGGCCGACGCGGTGCGCATGACCTCCCAAAGATCGGCGGACGGCCGTGGATCGCTCACGGCTTTGCCGTCGCGGGCAGCACTCCCCGCCAGCTTCCGCCGCGCATGGGACCGGTGATCAGTGGCAGATCGAGCGTAGAGAGCAATCCGGGCGGGGCGGCCATCACGGCGGGTATGGCGTTGAGTTCGCGCATCACGGTCGCATAGGTGAGGCCACGCATGTTGTTTCCGCGGCCATGCATTTCGATGTCGACGGTGTAGGTGGGCATGCCGTCGATGATGACCCGGTAACCACCATGCGGCGATGGGTGCCGGGGCCACTCCGGTGCGGAACCCTCCCCCATGCGAGTGATGTGTTCCAAGACAATTCGTTCTTCTCCGCCGACCATCCCGGCGAGCTTGAACCGCATGCCGCCCATGGTTCCAGGCTCGATCGGCCCCGATGCCACTTCGTAACGCTTTGTGACCAGCCACTTTTCGATCGTCGTTTCGACCTGGTCCAGTGGAAGTCCGACGCCGTCGGCGACCAGGTGGACGATGGGAGCCCACAATGCGGCCAGTCGCTCGGGGTCGAACAACGGCGCGGGATGATCCGGCGGATGTCCGAATCCCATGAAGTCGAACATGATGTCGGGCTGGTTGATCGGGCCGTAGTCGAGTATTTCGAGCATGGTGATTTTGTCGACGCGACTGCTGAACCCTGTCATGGTCAGCGCGATCACGTCGTTCGCCCAACCGGGGTCGACCCCGCTGTTGAAGAAGCTGGTGCCGCCCTCCGCGCAAGCCGCCGCGAGCATTTCGACGGTTTCCTTGTCGGCGGCGGGCGGGTAGCACATCGGCACCAGCGAGGTACACACCACATCCTTGCCTGCGCGCAGACAGCGCGCGATGTCTTGCGCCGCTTCGTGATAGCGATAGTCACCAGATGCGAAGTAAGCCACCACGTCAGCGTCCACGGCCAGTGCGGCATCGATGTCGCGGGTGGCGATGACGCCGGTCGCGGGCATCCCGCACAGGTCGCCGGCGTCCTTGCCGTCCTTGGCTTCGGCGTGCACGACTACCCCGGCAAGCTCCAGGCCGGGGTGCGCGATGAGTGCCCGCAAGGCACCGACTCCAACCTGGCCAGGGCCCCACAAAATGACGCGCGGCTTAAGTGGATCGTCCGCCATCTGCACCCCTTCCGACCGTCACCGATCGATCGTGAGAACATATCCTCTCGTCTAGAGATAACACGATTCCCGGACGGGGACGAGACGGTGGAGTCCTACCGCGTTAGCTTCTCTGCGCCGTACGGCTCCGACTAGCGGAGGCAGTGCGAGAGGCCGTCTTGCGCACGGGCTTGGCCTTGGCGGCGGTGACAGGTGGTGTGACAGCCTGTTTGCACCACGCCCACAACTGGTCCTCGGTGAGCCGGGAACCCTTGCCGCCCAAATGGAAAACCCCGATTTGAGCGAGGGCGGTCAGCGTGCTGTTCAGCAATGTGGTCAGTTGCGCGGGGGTCAGATCCGTCCGCACCAGACCCGCCCGAGCACACGAGGTGATGATCTTCGTCAGCAGCTTCAGATGAGGCTCCCACGCCTTGGCGAAGTCGTCCGGCCGCTCGATTTCAAGGCTCAGGTTGTAGATCGTCACGATCCGGCCGCCCACGGCTTCCGATGACTCCGCGCGGGAAAGCACACCGCGACAGAAGGCTTCGAGCTGCTCCATCGGGCCGTCGGCCGCCGCGACGTCCTGCCGGATAGCCTCGGTGAACTGACTCGTGACGTTCTCATAAAGCGCCAACATCAGTTCTTCCTTGCCCGCGAAGTGTTGGTAGAACGCGCGCAGGCTCAGATTCGACCGGTCGATGAGGTTCTGGATCGTGAAGTCGGCCTTACCCGACTCCTCTACCAACTCCAGCGCGGTAGCCAGAAAGCGCGAACTGCGCGCGAGAGCACGCGCTCTCGCCGTGCTCAAGCGCCGCTCGATCGTGCGCTGCTGCCACGTGCTCGACCGCTCGATGTCGGGGTCGACCAATTCCAAGCCGGTTTCAGATTCGGGACCGGTGGGCTTCTTCGCAGACATAGTGCCGTTCAGAATACGCGCCAGACGTGAGAAATCAGCAATCTACCTACACGCGTATGTTGATTGTCACTCTGCGCAAGTACTGATTTGCGAGAACGTCCGTGCGCTGACTACGCAGTCACGGTCATCAGCAACGGAACGGATGCGGTACCGTGAAAATGGCGATTCTCTTTTACCAAAAACAGTACCGGTCGAAGGAGTGCAGGGTTGAGTGCAGACATTCTGATCGTCTCGCCGGATGACCACTTGGTGGAACCGGCCGATCTCTGGACCAGCCGGCTGCCGGAGCGCTACCAAGACGTCGGGCCGCGCATCGTTCGCACCCGGGGGCGCATGGACCCGAGCGTCACTTCCGATGTCGCCTTCGTGGAGGACGACGAGGGCCGCGACGCCGACATTTGGCACTACGAAGATGCGATCATCCCCATCCCGCTCATCAGCGCAGCCGCGGGCTACTCAATCGACGAGCTCACCACCGACCCGATCACCTACGACGAGATGCGCCCGGGCTGCTACCGTCCGGCGGATCGGCTTGCCGACATGGATATCGCCGGCATCGAGGCTTCTGCCTGTTTTCCCAATACCCTCGTCCGCTTCTGCGGTCAGCGCTTCTTGTATGGCAAAGACAAAGAACTCGCCAAGCTCTGCGTCGAGGCTTACAACGACTTTCAAATCGACGAGTGGGGCGGCAGTTCGAACGGCCGGTTGATCCCTTTGGGCATCATTCCGCTGTGGGACGTCGAGCTCGCCGCGAAGGAAGTCGAACGGGTGGCCGCCCGCGGTATGCGCGCGGTGTGCTTCTCCGAGTTGCCCTCTCGCTTGGACTTGCCATCCATCCACAGCGGCTACTGGGACCCGTTTTTTGCCGCCTGCGAGCGAAACCAGGTGGGCATCATGCTGCACATCGGCTCGAGTTCTTCGCTCACCAAGTCCTCTCCGGACTCACCGCATGTTGTGACCAGCGCGCTGATGGCGGTCAACTGCACCATCGCCTTGGTCGATTGGCTGTTCTCCGGCAAGCTCATTCAGTTTCCTAATCTCAAGCTCGCGTTCGCCGAGGCGCAGGCGGGCTGGATCCCCTACTACCTGCAACGAGTCGACGAGGTTTGGGAGGACCGTCGGGCCTGGGGCGGTATTCATCCGCTGCTCACCGATCCGCCAAGCAGCCAGGTGCCCGGACGCGTTTACTTCTCTACGTTCGGCGATCCGGTCGCGTTCCGCATCCTAGATCTCGTTGGGCTCGACCAGCTCATGTTCGAGACCGACTACCCGCACAATGACACCAATTGGCCCAGGAGCCTGGAAGTCGCCAACAAAGCGACAGAGGGCCTGGACGAGGAGACCAAACGAAAAGTGCTGTCCACCAATGCGAAGAGATTCTTCGGCATGGTCTAAGCCGCGCGTCCCACCATGCGCTACAGCGCTTTCCAATCCGGCTTGCGCTTCTCGAGGAAGGCACGCGGCCCCTCGATGGCGTCCTTGGTCAGGGCAACCTTCATGCGGTAGTTCTCGGCGAGCAGTTCGGCCTCGTAGATGGGCAGCGTCAGGCCCTTGCGCACCGCCATCCGTGAACCCCGCACCGCCAGCGGCGCATTGGAATTCACAATCTCGGCGATTTCCCACGCTCGCGGCATCAATGCGTCGTGCGCTACCACCTCGGTGAACACACCCAGGTCGTAGGCGCGCTGCGCGTCGAGTTGTTCGTGCTTGCCCATCAGGATCAGTCTCATCGCCACGGGCAGCGGCAGGATCCGCGCGAGCCTGACCCCTTCGCGCCCGGAAGTCACGCCGATGCTGACATGTGGATCCATCAACGTCGCGCGTTCGGAGGCGATAGTGATGTCGGCGGTAGTCACCAGATCCATCCCGGCACCGCAGGCAATGCCGTTGACTGCACAGATGATTGGCTTGGTCATCTGCAGCCAGGGTGGCGTCGCCTCCTGCGGTGCATCCCACTGTCGCATCGAGCTGAGGATCGGCTCGCCCTGATTGTCGATCCCAGCCGCGTTCTCCATGTCGTGGTCGGCCGCTTTCTTGACGTCGGCTCCGACGCACAAAGCACGACCCGACCCGGTGATGATGACCGTCCAGATTTCTTGTGAACGTTCAATTTTCGCGTATGCCACGGCCAATTCGGCGATCATGTCGTCATTGATCGCGTTGAGCACCTCGGGACGGTTCAGGGTCACACACGCTGTGTGCCCTCGGGTTTCGACCTCGATCGTGTCGTATTGCGTCACTTGGCGTGACCCCCGTTCTCCAAAAGCGTTGCGGCGTTAGGACGAAACCCGACAATTTCATCGAACCTGTCGCAGTAGCGCGGCCACACATCGGGATTCAGCAACCGCGTGGGCATACCGCCACCGAAGATCTTCTGCCACTGCGTGGCAGTGGCAACGGCAAGGTCGCGTGCAGCCTCGACAGTGATCCCGGCGGTATGGGGCGTCGCGACCACGTTATCGAGATGCAGCAGCGGGTTGTCCTGGCGAGGCGGTTCCTCGTGGAACACATCAAGGGCCGCTCCCGCGATGCTTCCACTATTGAGCGCTTCCAGTAGGGCCGCTTCGTCGTGGACAAGTCCGCGCGCTGTGCTGATGAAGAATGCGGTCGGCTTCATCGCGGCGAACTGCGGCTTGCCGATCAGCCCCTCGGTCTCACTGGTCAATGGGCAGGCCACCTGTACGAAGTCCGAACGCTCGAGCAGCTCGAGCAACGGGACGACTCGCACTCCGCGCGCGTGCGCACTGACCTCGTCGAGGTAGGGGTCGAAGACCAGGACCTCCATGCCGAAAGGGCCACACAGCTCGACGAGTCGGCCTCCGATGGCTCCGAGCCCGATCACGCCGAGCGTCTTCCCCAGTAGCTGACTCCCCCGCAGTACCAACCGGTCCCGAAGCGGGCCGGCCCGCAGCATCCGGTCGGCGGCCGTGATTTTCTTGGCCAGGTCGAGCATGAAACCCAGCGCGTGCTCGGCGACGGCCTCCGCGCCGGGACCGGAGTTGTTGCACACCGCGATTCCGGCGCGCGTGCACGCGTCAACGTCGATGACGTCATAGCCGGCGCCGGCCGAGCACACGGCAAGCAGCTTTTCACAACGCTGCACCAGCGCCTGTCCCACGAGCCACTGGGCACCATTCGCGCATCCGGCTACGTCGGTCCGGGTGGCCACTTGGTATCCGTGTGCGGATTCCAATGCGGCCCAGCTGATCTCGTCATCCGCATTCAGGTCGAGCTTGACCAGGTCGATATCACCGCGTTCGAGCATGTCCCCGGCGACGGGATCCGTCCACCGTTCGTAGACCAGACGCGGACGGATGCTCACGTGTTCTTGGCTTTGGGTTTCACCTGCGCCGCCTTGAACATCTCGGCCAGTTCGACGTTGACGTTCTTGTAATCGTTGCGCGCGATGGCGCCGTCGCGGCCCTCGACCACGTCGTACCCCAGCCGCAGATCCTTGTTCTCCATATGGAAGTACTCCCGACCGATCGGCAGCCGTCGGTCCTCACGCGGCACCTCCATCCACGCTCGCAAAAAGCAGCGCGCCTTCTTCGGATCGTTACTGCTGACGAAGTCCGACCGTGAGTGGCACATCGCGAAGTTGTTGGCGACCGCCGCCTCACCGGATTCCAGACGGAACTCGACCTGTTGGTCGACCAGGATGTTGCGCAGCAGCTCAATTGCTTCCGTCTCCTCTGGCGTGAACTCCCGGCCGAGCGCATGCATGGCGGGAAGGATGCTGCTGTAGGTGAAGTTGATGCAGATCCTTCCGTTGATCTGGGAGAAGACTGGAACATCGTAGGGCGTCACGTCAGGCTGGTCGTCGGGCTGTTCACTGCGGCGATGATGAGGAAAGCCTCGGTAGAGCACGTCGAGCAGGTCCGGTCGTTCAGCCAGAACCCTGTTGTGCGCCGCGGGTCCGCTGGCGAACTGACTCTCCCCTCCCTGAGCCGCAGGATAGACACACAGCAGCGACAAGATGTCCGCGGCGTCGTTGTGCATGGCCAGTTCCGCGCGGGATTTGGTTCCGCGTGCGGGTTGCACACCGCCGGGCAGGATTTCCTCCTGAACTCGCACCATCCGGTGCCCGAAAGAGTTGTTCGACACCAGGTAACCGAGATGGGTGCAAAACGCCCAGTAGATGCGTTCGAGATCCTCGATCGAGTGCTGTTCGACGGGAAAGCCCCGCACGCATGCCAGGCCTTTACCGAACATCAGATCCTGGTAGAGCCGGGCCAGATCGTCATCCAGATCAGGATGCCGAGCATCCTGCGGGGTGATGTCATCCCGGTCCTTGTTCGCCGTCTTGGCCAGGATCGATTGGAGCGCAGCAACATTGCGGGCCGACAGGTCGAATGCGAAGTCTTCCTTGCTGGTGAAGTCAGCGCCTGTCCACGCCATTGAGTCGACGACGGGCTCGGTGTAGATGGCTGTCGGCATCGGTCCTCCTGATGTGTCGGCGTCACTCGTCGCGGCGACCCGCCAGGCCGCGGAGTGCTTGCGCACGGCTGGTAGCCGCCTCGGTCATCATCCCGATGTCAGTTCCCGCCGAGATGAATCGCAATCCCAGTCCCACGAACCGATTCAGCAGTTCAAGGGACCGTATTCCGGCCATGCCGAGCGCCACGCCATGACTACGACAAGCCGCCGCCACAGATTCTACTGCACTGTGGAAATGATCATTCTCATACTGCCCATGGATGCCCATTCCGGCGGTCAGATCGCTCGCGCCGACGAGGATCATGTCGATGCCTTCGACCGAGGCGATGGATTCGACGGATTCGACGGCCTGCGGGGTTTCGATCATCACAGCCACCACCGTGCGCTGTTCGAGCACCTCCACGAGTTGCGGTGCGCTACGCGGTTGGAATCCACTGACCGCGTTGGGGCCGGAAATAGACCGATGGCCGATCGGCGGGAACCGGGCGGCCTGAACCACACGCTGCGACTCATGCCGCGAATTTATGTGCGGCACAATAACTCCTACTGCGCCGCCATCTAATATTCTGCCAATGCTGCTGGGGTCGTGGGACGGCACCCGGACCAAGCCGGAGATCCCCGCGCCCAGTGCGCTCACACACAGCATCTGCGCCGTTTCCAAAGACGTCGGTGTGTGTTCGAGATCGACGTAAACGGCGTCATACCCACATGCCGCTGCGATTGCGGGGACGTCGGGGGTACGTGAGTTCTGCAGTGCCAGGCACAGCACGAGCTCATCTCCACGCAGCGCTTCCCGCAGCCCCGTCGTCATAGGCTCACGGTAGCGGACCGAGAATACGCAATCCAAGATTGCGCGAACGGCCATTATCAGTACTGATGGTGATGTGATAACCATTAGCTATGCCGTCGAATCGCGTCGCCATCGTCGGTGCCGCCTTATCCGACTGCGGGCGAGTTCCCGACAAGACCGCCATGGCGCTGATGGCCCAGTCCTCGCGACGGGCGGTGGCCGATGCCGGCCTGACGAAAGAGGATATCGAGGGTTTCGGCGGGCACGGAACATTGCTTCCACCATCGGAAGTCAGCGAATACCTGGGCCTACGGCCGGACTGGGTGGATGCGACCAATGTCGGCGGATCGTCGTGGGAAGTGATGGCCGCGCACGCCGCGGCCGCGATTGCCGCGGGCGACATCGAGGTCGCACTGTTGACCTACGGATCCACCGCACGCTCCGACGTCAAGCGCCGGATGCGAGCGTCGGCCGCCGTGCTGGGTACTGGCGGCGCACTGCAGTACGAGGCGCCCTACGGAGCGACGTTGATCGCGAAGTACGCCATGGCCGCCAGGCGTCACATGATCGAATTCGGTACCACCGTCGACCAACTCGCTGAAGTCGCCGTCGCCGCCCATCAGTGGGCGTCCATGAACGAGAACGCATTTGAGCGCGACCCCATCACCGTGGCCGACGTCGCGGCCGCCCCGATGCTGGCCGACCCGTTCACCGCCAAGCATGTGTGCCTGCGTACCGACGGTGGTGGGGCCATCGTGCTGGCCAGCGAAGGGGTGGCCAAGGATTGTGCGAAGGAACCGATTTGGATTCTCGGCGCAGCCGATGCGACGTCTCACGTCAGCATGAGCCACTGGCCCGACTTCACGACATCGGCGGCAGCACGTTCGGGTCCGCGGGCGTTCGCGCAGGCCGGCGTCGGCCCCGCTGACATCGATGTGTGCCAGCTGTACGACTCCTTCACCTCCACCGTGCTGCTCACCGTCGAAGACCTCGGCTTCTGCGAAAAGGGCGAAGGCGGTTCGTTCGTCGAATCCGGAGCGCTTCGCCCGGGCGGATCGCTGCCGACCAACACCGACGGCGGGGGCCTGGCCTCGTGCCACCCCGGGATGCGGGGAATGTTCCTGATGGTCGAGGCGGTTCGGCAGTTGCGCGGGGAATGCGGACCCCGGCAGGTCAGCGACGCGAGGCTGGCTTGCGTGCACGCGATGGGCGGTTTCTTCACGCACAGCGCCACGATGATCCTGGGGAGGCAGTGATGGAGATTCCGACCGGCCCGCACCGCCCCTCCGTTGACGCCGACAGCCAGGCGTGGTGGTCGGCCGTGCAGGACCGCAGGCTGATGGTCAATGCCTGTCGCTTTTGCCTGCAGAAGTCGTTGTACGCGCGGCCGTTCTGTCCGCATTGTTGGGGCGAGGACGTGGATTTGGTTCCGGCGACCGGGCGCGCGCGGCTCTACACGTGGACCGTCGTTCACCAGAACGCCACACCCTTTGACGCACGCACACCGTACGTGTTGGCGATGGTGGATCTCGAGGAAGGACCGCGGCTGATGACGGTCGTGGCGGATTGCCGCGCGGAAGACCTGCGCGCAGACATGCAACTGGTGATCGCCTTCCGCGACGACGAAGACGGCTTCGTCGTCCCGGTTTTCCGTCCCGCTCCCGGCGAGACTGCGGCGAGACCGCTTACCCGGTAAGGCGGTCGGCTAACAGGCGCCGGCGTCCGGCCGATCGTGCGTCGAGTTCGGTGCGGTCGATCTTGCCGTTTGCGTTGACCGGAAGCGGCTGATCCCAGAACACCAATTCTTCGGGCACTTTGTATTTCGGCAGTCCCGCCGCGACAAGAGCGCGGGCAATCTCGCCCAGCGACAGCTCGACGTCTGATTCGAGCACGACGGCCATGGCCAAGCGCTCACCGGTGGCGTCGTCAGCGACGGAATAGGCGGCACATTCGCGGACGCCCGCAATCCGCGAAACCGCTTCCTGCACTTCGGCAGCCGCAATCTTCAGACCGTTGCGAATCACGATGTCCTTGATTCGACCGACGATCCGTACTCGCCCCTTGACGACCTCGGCCACGTCACCGGTGCGGAACCACTGACCGTCGAAACCCTGCTCGTCATGGTCGGCATCGGTGTACCCGAGAAAAGCGTGCGGGCCCTTCACGCAGCACTCGGTGGGTTCGGCCGCGGATCCGATCCGTACCTCGACATCGCCGAGCGCAACTCCGTCGTCGGCGTGGCGCACCTCCCGGGATTCGGTACGCAGGCCGGACGTGCTGACCGGAATTTCTGAGGATCCGTAGGCGCGCATGACGATGATGCCGAATTCATCTTCGATGCGCTCGACGATGCGCCGGTCCAGCATCGTGCCACCCAGGTACACCGCGCGCAGCGGCACGGCGATATCGCGCGCCACCGCCTCATCGAGCATGCGGGCGAGCAGGCGGTCCGGGCCGCCGTACCAGGTGGCACCGGAGCTGACCAGCAGCTCACACGTTCCGGCCGGGTCCCAACGATCTTCCAGAATCACCGGCGCCGCCAGTATCGGCCCGATGAAAAGCGCCTGCAGAACCCCGGTGACCGATGCCAGCGGACTGATCAGGAAGATCCGGTCGTCCGAATCGAGGCCAGCCGCGGCGATGTAATTGCTCGACGCCTTGACCAGGGTGCTCAGGGAGTGGATCACACCCTTGGGCCCAGAGGTCGTTCCCGAGGTGTAGAGCACGACGGACGGCTCGTCGGCCGGCCGGACCGGATGAATTGGCGCGGCGGCACGCGCCCGGTCCCCATCGGCTAGTTCGATCCAACGACAGCGCTCGGACAGCCCCGGCTCCCAGTTCGGGGCCGCGCCGAACCGAGCGCCGGTGTCGTCAAGGATGTCGGCGAGTTGCTTGGCGCCGGCGCTGCGTGGCACGAGCAGCACCACGGCGTCGACTCGCAGTGCTGCGTGAACGGCGACCATGGAGTCCACATCGTTGCCGATCACCAGGACGATCGAGTTGCCCGGAACCAAGCCGGCTTCGGCCATCGCCAGAGCCGCGGCGTCGATGCGCTCGTCCAGTTCGCCGTAGGTCAGTTCGGCGCCTCGCTCGGCCGCGGCGAGCCCGGTGGCGTGTCGAGCCGCGGCGATTCGCACCACATCGAGCGGCTCGGCGGACCAGAAACCCGCCGCGCGGTAATGGGGCCGCAGCTGTTCGGCTCGGCGGTGCGCGCGTCGTAACAACTCGGTCGGGCCAGTCATGGGAATGTCCTCCGATGCAAATGACTGCTCTCGATTAAGCAAATGTAACCTCTCACCCATGCAGTCAATGACTTTCGACAACCAGGTCGCCATCGTCACCGGCGCCGGCCGCGGACTTGGCCGCTGCCATGCCGTGGAGCTCGCCGGGCGTGGTGCTCGTGTCGTGGTCAATGATGTGGGCAGTTCGGTGGACGGCAGCGGCACATCGATATCGGCAGCCCAAGCCGTCGTCGACCAGATCACCGCTGCCGGGGGCATCGCCATTGCCAACGGCGACTCGGTTGCCGATGAGGAGGGCGGCGCAGCGATCGTCGCGGCGGCCATGGACGCCTTCGGCCAGGTGGACGTCCTGGTCAACAACGCGGGGATCCTGCGCGACGCCGCGTTCAAGAACATGACCGCCGAACAGGTCGACGCCGTCATCGGGGTGCACCTGTCTGGTGCGTTCAACGTGACGCGGGCGGTGTGGCCGCTCATGCGGACACAGAATTATGGCCGAATCGTCCAGACAACTTCGGGCACAGGACTTTTCGGAAACTTCGGCCAAGCCAACTATGGTGCCGCCAAAATGGGTCTCGTGGGCATGATGCACGTTCTGGCCATCGAGGGCGCCCGCAACGGCATCGCGGTCAACGCCATCGCCCCCATTGCGCGGACCCGGATGACCGAGACCATCATGGGCGATGCCGGCAAAGCCTTGGATCCCGAGCTCGTCACCCCCGTCGTGGTCTATCTCTGCCATCGGTCCTGCGACCGTACGGCGCACATCTACTCGGTGGGCGGGGGGAAGGTGTCACGGGTGTTCGTCGGTGTCACCAAAGGAATTGCCGATACGTCGTTGACCGCCGAGTCGGTCGCATCGTCGATCGACGAGATCGACGACAGTGCCACATTCACCATTCGCGGCGGGCCGGCCCCGGGCTGAGGCGCAGGGGGTCAGCGGCCGAGGAACTTGGGGTTTCGCCGTTCGGCGAAAGATGCGAGGCCTTCCTGAAGGTCGGCAGTGCGCGACACGACCTCCTGCGCCCAGGCCTCCTGCTCGAAGGCGCGGTACCGATCCGATTCCGACGACACCGACAACAGTCGCTTGGTCAGCGTCAGCATCACCGTTGGGCCTGCCGCCAGGCGCTTCGCGAGTTCCTCGGCGACCGGTTGGGTCTGCGCCGAAGCAACCACGCGATTGACCAGTCCGAGCCTTTCGCAGGTAGCCGCGTCGACCGGCTCGCCGAGCATCAGCAGTTCGGTTGCCTTGCGCAGACCCACGATTCGCGTCAGCAGGTGGACAGCGCCCGAATCGGGGAGGATCCCGCGGTGCACGAACGACTCGACAAGCTTTGCCTCCGTGGACATGACGACCAGATCGCACGCCAGCATCAGGCTCGCCCCGGCACCGGCGGCGGTACCGTCGACCGCGCCCACGACGGGCTTGTCGCATTCCAATATCGACGCGACCAACCGCTGCCAGCCGTGCTGGAGCATGCGGGCGATGTCGCCGGGCCGCTTGTCCGCGACGGGTTTCGGGTCCGACTGCTGCGGCGCTAAGCCCGCCCCGGCACAGAAATGCCGGCCACCGGTCGCGCTCAACAGCACGGCGCGAACATCGGGTAGGTCGTTCGCCCGCGTGAATGCCTCGGTGAGTGTGTCACGCGCCAAGGGCGACAACGAGTTTCCGACGTCAGGTCGGTCGATGGTGATTCGTTGCACGCCGTCGTCACCGAGTGTGACAACGATGCCCGATGCTTCTTCACTCACGTTCACTCACCTGTCCCAATCGCTGCGTTAACGACGTTTCCACTTTTCGGGTATCTTAATTTCCATGCCCGAAACCGGTCAGATTACCGAGGAGGGACTGGCCCGGTTGCGCGCCACTATCGGTATCGCCGTTCCGCATCCGGCGCCGCCGCACTATCTTCGCCCCAACGAAGACAGCTTCCGCCATGTCGCGCAGAGCTATGGTGACGACAATCCGCTGTGGTGCGATCCGGAGTACGCCGCCAAAACCGTATGGGGCGAGCCGATCGCACCGCCTTCGCTCGTCGGTGGCGACACCTTGATCGGCGAGGACGAGGTGACCACGCTCTCCGACGATGACCGCGCGCTCACCAAGGGTGACCCGCTGCGGGGTGTCCATGCTTTCTACGCCTCGTCGTCGCGGGAATGGTGGGCACCGCTGCGGGCGAATCATCGAGTATTTCGCCGCAATGCATTGGTTGCGGCGCTGGACAAGAGCAGCGAATTCGCCGACCGCGCCGTCCACGAATGGTCGGCACAGGTGTTCCGCGACGACGAAGGTGTCATCCTTGGCGGCCAGTACCGCAACATGATTCGCACCGAGCGCAGCAAAGCGCGTGACCGCAAAAAGTACGACACCGTCGAACTGAAGTCGTGGACGCCGGAGGAGATCGCCGAACTCGATGGGCGATACGCGCGCGAATCACCGCGCGGCGGCGAACCGCGGTGGTGGGAAGACGTCAACGAGGGCGACGATATCGGTTCATTGACCAAAGGCCCGCTGACGGTCACCGACATGGTCTGCTGGCACGTCGGCATGGGGATGGGGATGTATGGCGTGCGGCCGCTGCGGCTCGCCGCGCGCAACCGGCAGCGCATTCCCCGTTTCTACACTCCCAATGAGCACGGTGTCCCCGATGTCCAGCAGCGCGTGCACTGGGAGCCCGACGCGGCCCGCAACGCGGGCAATCCCACCACCTTTGACTACGGCCGGATGCGCGAGACGTGGCTCATCCACCTGTGCACCGACTGGATGGGCGACGACGGCTGGCTATGGAAGCTCGACTGCGAGTTCCGGCTGTTCAACTACGTCGGCGATCTACACACCATCACCGGGACGGTGGTGCGCAAATATCTTGCCGAGGACGACCGGCCCGCCGTCGACCTCGAACTGACGGCGACCAACCACCGCGACCAGGTCACCGCACCCGGACACGCCTCGATCCTGTTGCCCAGTCGCCAACGGGGACCCGTCCGTCTACCCGATCCACCCGGCGGGGCCAGGAATCTCGAAGACCTGCTTAAAGCCGTGTCGGCGCAATTCGCCGGACGCTGATGAGTTACGACAGCGTGTCCGGTCTGCGCGCCGAACAAAACGGTCCGGTCCTGCACCTGACATTCGATCGCGCCGATCGCCGCAATGCGGTCAACGACGTGATGCTCGACGCGATGATCGCCCACCTAGCCGCTGCGGGCGTCGACGAGTCGGTGCGCGTCATCCGGATCGACGCCGAAGGGCCGGACTTCTGCGCCGGGTCCGACCTCATCGCCAATAACACTCGCTCCGAACGCAAACCGAGAGTAGGCAGCACACAACGCCGGCTGCCGAACAAGGCCAACCGGCTCATCCCGTTGCTGCTCGAAACACAGGTGCCCATCGTCGCCGTGGTCCGCGGCTGGGCGGCGGGTCTTGGCTTTCACATCGCGTTGGCGGCGGACTTCTGCGTCGCCGCCGACGACACCCGGTTCTGGGAGCCTTTCATGGCACGGGGTTTCACCCCCGACAGCGGCGCGACGTGGCTGCTGCCCCGGCTCATCGGATTGGTGCGAACCAGACAACTGGTGATGCTGGGCCAGGAGATCACCGGGGCGACCGCGGCCGACTGGGGCATCATCCACAGTGCCTGTGCGCCTGACCAATTGGACTCGGTCGCAGCGCAACTTGTAGGGCAACTTGCCGAGGCGCCAACGGTGTCGCTCGGGCTCGCCAAGTGGCTGCTACACAGCGGCAACGGACTCGACCTCGACCGCCACCTGCAAAACGAGGCTTTGGCACTCGAATTGGCCAGCCGCAGTGACGATTTCAAAGAGGGACTGGCCGCATTCCGCGACAAGCGCGACGCAAAGTTCGAAGGTAGATGACCGCGCTTCCGATAACCGACGCCACCAGCACCGCCGAAGCCATCGCGACGGTGCAGCGATGGGTCGACACCGAGGTGCCCGCCACCTGGCGCACGGCTGCCGCCGAGAGCCCGGCCGCGCTGCGGTCGGTTCGCAGCCCCGCGGACTACCGGCAGTGGTATCCGGTCTTCGCCGCCTCCGGTCTTGTGGCACCGACGTGGGCGCGCGAATACGGCGGGCTGGGCGTCGGCAACGAAGTCGCGCAGGCGATCGATCAGGTGCTGCGACCGCTTCGGCTACCTCGGCTAAACCCGTTGGGACTCAACAATGCCGCCGCGGCACTCTTCAGCCATGGCACCGAAGAACAGCGGCTGCGCTTCCTGCCGCCGATCGTGCGCAAAGAGGAGAGCTGGTGCCAGCTATTCAGTGAGCCAGGCGCGGGCTCAGATCTCGCGTCGTTGGCCACCCGCGCGGTGCGAGAAGGCGATTCCTGGGTGATCTCCGGGCAGAAGGTCTGGACGACATGGGCTGACGTGGCGGATTTCGCGATCCTGCTTGCACGAACCGATCCGGAAGCACCCAAACATCAGGGCATCACGTACTTCCTGCTCGATATGCATCAATCCGGTGTCCAGGTCAGACCGCTGCGCCAGATCACCGGTGAGGCCGAGTTCAACGAGGTCTTTATCGACAACGCGCGGGTTCCCGATCGATACCGGGTGGGAGAGGTCAACGACGGATGGCGTGTCAGCGCATCGACGCTATCCAGTGAGCGACAGATGGTATCGGGTTCCGGGTCCGGAGGCATGGGTCGACTCGGTGGCTCCGGCGCCCAGCGTCTGATCGCTCTGGCAAAGGAGACCGGCCGCTGGGACGACCCCGTGGTCCGCCATAAAGTCATGCGGGTGTGGGCACAGGAACAGGTCCGAGGCTGGACGAATGCTCGTGTCAAGCAAGCTCTTTCAAGCGGCCAGTCGCCGGGTGCCGCATCCTCGATCGGCAAGGTGCACCAGGCGACGCTCAACCAGCAGATCCAAGATCTGATGGTTGATCTGCTCGGCACCAACGCGATCGCCTGGCCGCCCACCGACGACCCAGATGCCCTGCCACGCGACGTCCACGGCATGCTGCGCAGCCTCGCCAACGCCACGGAGGGCGGCACCACCGACATCAACAAGAACATCCTGGGCGAACGGGTGCTTGGGTTGCCCAAGGAACCGGACCCGTGGAAGGGCAAGCCCTGGAAGGACATCCCACGCTCGTGAGCGACTATCAGCGCCTGGTGGTGGAGAAGTTCGACGGCATCGGCTGGCTCATCCTGAACAGGCCGGACGCGGGGAACGCCTTCGACTCGTTGATGCTCGACGAACTGGAATCCGCTTGGACCGAACTTGACGCCGATCCGGACGTCCGCGTGATCGTCAACACCGCCAACGGTAAGGCCTTCTGCACCGGAATGGACGTGGTTCAGGTGGCACGCGACAAGGAAGCGATGCGCCGGCATTCGCGCCGGACCAGAGATGCCGAGCTGAGGATCTCGTCGTGGCACTGCCAGGTGTGGAAGCCGGTAATCGCGGCGGTCAACGGGATTTGCGCGGGCGGCGGTCTGCACCTGGTGGCTGACGCCGACATCGTTATCGCCGCAGAGGAGGCCTCGTTCGTCGACCCGCACGTGTCGGTGGGCCAGGCGGTCGCCTACGAGGCGATCACGCTGCTGCGCAAGTCCCCGATGGGGGCGATCACCCGAATGGCCCTGAGCGGCAACGGTGAACGCGTTTCGGCGCAGCGGGCCCACCAGTTGGGCCTGCTGTCACAGGTGGTGCCCCCCGGCCAGCTGCGCACAGCCGCACGGCGGCTGGCCGCCGCGATCGCGACGAACTCGCCGACCGCGATGCGAGCGACGAAGAAAGCGTTATGGCACTCCCTGGAAGTCGGGTTGACCCAGGCCCGCAACGATGCCGCCGATGAAATCTGGCGGCTGCGCAATCATCCCGACCACGGTGAGGGTGCCCGGGCCTGGCTTGACAAGCGCCCGCCGCAATGGCAACCGCTCTCGGACGCAGCGGAGGTTTCGTGACGTATCAGAGGCTGGTAGTCGAACGGCGCGGACCGGTCGGCTGGATCGTCAACAACCGGCCGGACCGGCTCAACGCCTACGACAGCGTCATGCGTTCGGAATTCCCCAGAGCCTGGGCGGAATTGAACACCGACCCCGATGTCCGCGTCATCGTGCACACCGGAAACGGACGGGCGTTCCAAGTTGGTGCCGACATGGAGTCGTTGGACGGTGAGGCGGTGCTGCAATTCCAGGAAACGATGCGCACGTTGGACCTCAAGTTGACGGCGTGGCACTGCAACGTCGAGAAACCGGTCATCACCGCAGTCAACGGGGTGTGCGCGGGGGGCGGATTGCACTGGGTGGCCGACGCCGACATCGTCATCGCGTCGTCGGATGCGAGCTTCGTCGATCCACACGTGTCCATCGGTCAGGTCAGCGCATTGGAAACCATTGCGCTGATGCGCAAGATGCCGGCCGAGGCCGTGCTGCGAATGGCGTTGGTGGGCAGTCACGAACGGCTGAGCGCCCAGCGAGCGTACGAACTCGGGATGATCAGCCAGGTCGTCGACCCGCCCGACCGACTACGCGAAGTTGCCCAGGAACTCGCCGAGAAAATCGCCAAGAACTCCCCCGCGGCGATGCGAGCAACCAAACGAGCGCTGTGGGGCGCACTCGAGTACGGGCTGACCGACGCATGCCGCGAAGGCGCCAAGCATCTGACGTCGATGTGGGGGCATCCGGACCAGAACGAGGGCCCGCATGCCTTCGCGGACAAACGAACTGCGAACTGGGCTCCTTTGGAGGCTGATTCGTGAACCTCGCGGGGCTGCTGGACGGCCTGCCCAACGTCGCCGTACACATGCTCGGCGGCGACGTGTCGCGCGACGAACTGGCTTCCAGCGCCGAAGAACTCGGCATGCTGCTTTCCGAGAACGGCCTGAAGACCGGACAGGTGATCGCCGCGATGCTGCCAAATGACGCCACCACCGTCGCCGCGCTGTTCGGCACGTGGCGCGCCGGTGGCGTGTACACGCCGCTGAACCCGAGAGCGGCCCAGGCCGAGGTCGTTACCCAGCTGGAAGCGCTGCGGCCCGTCGCCGTTGTCACGACTCCCTTACTAGCGCACCGATTCTCGACGTTCGACCTGCCGGTATTCGCCGGAGACGCACTGCGCTGGGCGCCGGCTAACTCGACAACGCAGCGCCCGGGCGCGCGGTACTACGACGACGACGTTGCGCTGCTGCAGTTCACTTCCGGTACCACCGGCCCGCCGAAGCCAGTGCCCCTTCGTCACAGCACGGTGCTCGACCTCATCGACCGACTGCTGGCCAAACTCCGTGGCGCGAAACCTGCTACAGGCAAATCACCGATGCCGAACCTGGTGCCGTTGTCGCTGTCGCTGTGGGCCGGCATTTATCAAGTGCTTTTCGCATTCCGCGCAGGTTCGGGCGTCGTGCTCATGGACCGATTCACACCGGCGGACTTCGCGGCGCTGGTCAAGCGGCACCAGCTGCGCTCGACGGTGCTGCCGCCCGCAGCGCTCACCATGGTGCTGCACGACGACTCGGTCACCGATCTCTCGCCGCTGAAGATCGTGCGGTCGATCACCGCTCCCCTGTCGCCCGTTCAGGCGGCCCGGTTCCGGGACCGGTTCGGGATAATCGTGCTGAACTCTTATGGCCAAACCGAACTCGGCGGCGAGGTGGTGGGTTGGTCGGCCGCGGACGCCCGCGAATGGGGTGAAAGCAAACTCGGCTCCGTCGGACGCCCACTGCCCGGAATCGACGTCAAGATCGCCGCAGACGAGGTAATGGTTCGCACACCGACCACCGCCGCGCGCAAGATCGATCCGGCCTTTCTGGACCGACTCACCGACGACGGCTGGTTTCACACCGGCGACCTCGGCTGGTTCGACGACGACGGTTTCCTGTGGCTCGACGGCCGGGTATCGGACATGATCAATCGCGGCGGCCTCAAGGTTTTTCCGGGGACCGTCGAGGACGTCCTGCTCAGCGCCGACGGTGTCCGCGAAGCCGCAGTAGTAGGAATTCGCGACGAGCGACTCGGCGAAGTCCCGTGGGCATTCGTCGCGAGCAGCGGTGTCCAGCTGTCCGAGGACGGATTGATCGCCTGGTGCCGGGAGCGCCTGACACCGTATCGGGTGCCCGTGCGCGTCGTGTTCGTAGAGCGGTTGCCGCGCAACGATGTCGGCAAGGTGGTCAAGCGCGATCTGGCAGCACTCGCCGACGACTGAGGCGTGCTTATCGACGGCGAATACCGCCGTTCGCTATAGTGAGAATCAAAATTCTCACCCCGTGGTGGAGGTGCTGGTGGACGACGGCGACGCGATGCAAGTGTGGGACGCGGACAATCACATGTACGAAACGATCGACGCCTACACGCGGTATCTGCCGGAGCAGTACTGCGAAGCGCTGAAATTCATCGACGTCAATGGCCGCAAGAAGCTACAAATCCTCGGCGTGGTCACCGAGTGCATTCCCAACCCCACCTACGAAGTCATCCCCACCCCCGGCGCCTGGGCCGACTACTACCGGGGGATCAACCCGGAAGGTAAGTCGCTGCGGGAACTCGCCGACCCGATCCGCTGCCCCGACGAATTCCGGCGACCCGACCTGCGCCTGGTGTTGATGGATCGCCAAGGCGTCGACGGGGCGCTGATGTTTCCGACCACCGCGGGCATGCTCGAAGAGCGCACGAAGTCCGATACCGAGCTCACCCACGCGGTCACCCACGCCTTCAACCGCTGGCTGCTCGACGACTGGACGTTCAACTACCAGAACCGCATCTTCCCGGTCCCGGCAATTTCGCTGAACGATCCGGCGAAGGGCGTCACGGAGCTTGAGTGGTGCCTGAACAACGGCGCGAAGACGGTACTGATCCGTCCCGCACCGGTGCCGCGTGGTGACGGCACCTCACGGTCGCCTGCCCTACCCGAATTCGACGACTTCTGGCGGCTGGTCGAGTCGTCGGGCATTTCGGTCCAGATGCACAATTCGGACGCCGGATACGATCGCTACCTCTCCGACTGGGAAGGCGGCGACGAGTTCCAGGGCTTCCAGCTGACGAAGTTTCGTGGCTTTGTCTACGAGGAGAGCCGCCACATCTTCGACACACTGGCGGCATTCATCGCCCACGGCGTGTTCGAGCGGTTCCCCGGCCTGCGCATCGGCGTGGTGGAGAACGGCGGGGCGTGGGCGCAGCGCCTGATGGACGCCTTCGATCGGGTATATCGAAAGAAGCCAAAGGAATTCAGTGAACACCCCTGCGATACCTTTCGCAGACATGTGTGGGTCAACCCCTTCCACGAAGAGGACATGTCCCACCTCCTCGACATTCTCGGCGCTAACCGGGTGATGTTCGGGTCGGACTACCCGCATCCCGAGGGGCTGGCCGAGCCCGCGGACTTCGTCAAGGAACTCGAAAACATTCCGGCCGCCACGACGCAACGGGTGATGGGCGGCAACCTCAAGGAGCTGATCGGCCTCTAGCTCTACCCACTTCTGAATCGGGTCCGCAAGGCATTCTTCAGTACCTTCCCGGTTGCGTTGCGTGGGAGCACGTCAACGATCTCGAGCCGTTCGGGCGTCTTGTGCTTGCTGAGACCTCGAGCTTGACAGTGTTCGAACACCGACGAGAGGGTGACCGCAGCGCCTTGGTGCGCGACGACGACAGCGCAGACGCGCTCGCCGGTGCGTTCATCAGGCACACCGATGACCGCGACGTCAGCCACCGCCGGATGGCTGGCCAGCACGCCCTCGATCTCCAACGCCGAAATGTTCTCCGCGTTGCGGATGATGGCGTCCTTGATTCGTCCGGTGACGAAGACGTTGCCCTCGTGGTCGACGCGGCCCAGATCGCCTGTGCGGAACCAGCCTTCGGCGTCGAACGCCTGGGTATCCAAGGATTCGTCGACGTAGCCGAGGAAGCATTGCGGGCCCTTGACCCGCAGTTCCCCCTCCATCCCCGGGTCGACCTCGCGCTCCGTGGCATCGACGACTCGCACCGCAACACCCGGCACCGGTTTGCCGACGGTGTGATCCAGCAGCGCGGCGGGGCCGTTCGGGGCCTGGGAAGTGGCGACCGGAAATTCTGTCAGACCCCACGCATTGGCTACACCGTCGACTGAAAGTGTCTGCCGCACTTGGCGACCGAGCTCGGGGGTAATCGGTGCACCCCCACCGACGCAGCCACGCAGGTCGGGAAACAGCGGCTCGGGACCATGCGCGCACTGCGCCGCCATAAAGGCGACGAAGAACGGGGTGGCGCTGCCCAACAGTGTCGGGCGGTGCGCCGCGATCGCGACGGGGGTCTGAACCGGGTCGAAGGCGTCGAACAGCACCAGGCGCATGCCGGTACGCAGAGCCGCGGCCAGCATTGCGGCCCCGCCGATATGCGAGACGGGAAACGCGATCGGGTTGACGTCGCGGCTGGAAGCCCCGACGATCCCGACCACCCCCGCCGACCCGGCGATCACCGAACGGTCGCAGTGCCGCGCGCCTTTCGGTGCCGCCGTGGTGCCCGACGAATAGTAGATCCAGCGCGGCTCCTCACCGCTGGTTGGCGGCGGAGGCAGCAGCTTCGGGTCGCCAACGGGGAGCCGGAGGCCGTCGGTCACCGGGGCGTCGTGGTCGATCACCACAACAGACATCGGCCGCTCTCCCGCTTTTTGACCGGCGAGTTCACGCGCGAGGGCGGTGTGGTCGAAGTCGCGCCACACCCCGGGAACTATGAGCACTTCCGTCGCGAGTTGGGTTGTCACGAACCGCAGTTCGCTCTCACGCCAAATAGGAAGCACTGGATTCTGTACGGCGCCAAGGCGAGTCAGCGCCGCCATGACGACCATCGTTTCCAGCGTGGTGGGAAGTTGCCACGAGACCACCGTGCCCACGCCAATTCCCTTTTGCGCCAATGCCGCCGCACACGTCAGTGCGGACCGCCTTAGTTGCACGCTGGTCAGTTGGCGCCCGTAGTCATCGGCCAGGACGACCCGGTCGGGGTGCAGACGAGCCGCCTCTTCGAGCAGACCCCAAAACGTGTCGGCGATCAGCGACGTACTCATCGGCTAGCCGTACTCATCTGCTAGGCAAGAGCAGACGACGTTTCGCGAGGATGTTGCGCATCATCTCCGAGCTTCCACCCGATATCGTGTAGGCGCGCGACCACAGCCAGCATTCACGCAACCGCTGCTTGGCTTGTCGCACGGCATTGTCTGAGTTCACAACCACTGTGGCAGATGCCGCCAGCTCCGCGCCATAGGCTGCGACTCGGTGATAGGTCTCGGCGAAACTCAATTTGGCGATCGAGCCGTCGCCCACCTGCTCGTCGCCCGATATCAGCCGCTCGACATAGTCGTCGATGAACGCCTTGGCTACTTCGACCTCGACCGCCAACTCGGCCACCTGCTGACGGACGTCGGCGAACTTCAGTGCCGGCACGCCGTCGATGTGGGCGTGGCGCGCCACGGTGACTAGATCATCGATCAGCAGTTCCAGCAGGATGACGTTTCCGCCGATACCAAATCGTTCAAAGTCGAGGCCTGCCATGATGATTGACCAGCCTTGACCTACCTCACCGATCAGGCCGTCGGCGCCGATTCGGACTCTGGTCAGGAAGACCTCGTTGACCTCGATCGCATCGCCGATCGTGCGGATCGGACGAATTTCGACGCCGTCCGCGCCGAGCGGCACGGTGAAGACCGAAAGCCCATGGTGGCGCGACGAAGCCGGGTC
Source organism: Mycobacterium asiaticum (assembly GCF_001673365.1). Classification (GTDB taxonomy): domain Bacteria; phylum Actinomycetota; class Actinomycetes; order Mycobacteriales; family Mycobacteriaceae; genus Mycobacterium; species Mycobacterium asiaticum_A. The sequence goes on along the minus strand of NZ_LZLS01000086.1, from coordinate 55,234 downwards.
GGTACGAATCAGCGCAAGGCCCATATCGGCCCAGTGGCCGTCAGTGATCCAGATTTTCTGACCATCGAGGAGCCAGCCGCCATCATCTTGCTGCACACCGCGACTGCGCACCGCGGCGATGTCACTGCCGGCATCGGGTTCGCTGAACAGCTGGCACCAGACATGCTCGCTGCGCCGAATCGGCGGCAGCAGGGTGCGCTTCTGTTCTTCGGAACCGAAGTGCAACAAGACGTGTGCGGCCAGGTTGACCTGGTCGATGGGCCGTGGTGCGCGGGCGCGCAGGATCTCCTCGCTCGTAATGCGATCGTGCAGCGGGTGGTGGTCGACGCGCCCGCCGTATTCGACGGGCCAGTCCGCACCCACGAAACCCGCCTCGAAAAGGCCGGCGAACCACGCGCGCAGCTGGGCCTCCTGTTCGGTGGTCTTAGGTGCCCGGTGGCCTTCGCGCGCTTCGATTGCCGGTGCATGTTCAGATATGTGCGCCCTGACCCGGTTGCGGAATTCGCTCAGCTGCGCCTCGGTGGGCCGGTTTCCAAATGCGTTCACCAGCCGCAGGCCTCCGCCAGCAACGCCCGACTGGACCGGGCCGTCCCCACCAGATGACCGTTGGTGAAGACCCGACGCAGTTCGTGGTGCAGCGGGTACTCCCACGTGAATCCGATGCCGCCCGACAGTTGCATGCAATCGTCCACGGCGGCAGTGCCATTCGCCGCTACGAATGCGTGCGCCACCGCGGCCAGCGCCGGCGCCTTCTCCCGCCCCCGTTCATAGCCTGAAGCAACCGCCCGCGCCGCCTTCATGACGACAGCGCGGGCCTTGACCTCAAAAACCAGTAGATCTACCAGTCGGTGCTGAACCGCTTGAAAACTCGCGATCGGCACTCCGAATGCGACGCGCTCTTTGAGGTAAGCCGTGAGCCGTTCCAAGGTCGCCGATACCGCGCCGATGGAGTCGGCGGCAACGAGCAGCCGAGCCACGGCGCTCAGCTCAGCAGCTCGTTCGGGCGATCCGATCGCGACGCTCGGCGCTTCCGTGAGATCGATACGACACACCGGTCTGTTGACGTCCAGCAGATCAGCGTCCAGCTCGAACCTCGCCGGGTCCAAGTCTTCGAGCAGGTGAATCCCGTTACTTCCCAAGATGATAACGATATCCGCATCATCGCGGACGACCCGTGCACAGTCGCCGAGAAAGGTGCAGCCCGCTGTCGCAGTACCGGTCAGCAGGCTGGGCAGCCACTGCTGCCGTACCTGGTCGGGCGCGGAACCCAGGGCCGCGGCGGCCAGTGCCGTGCCGAACCAGGACGATCCGTCCCGGGCTCGCCCGAGTTCCTCGGCAATGACGCACGTCTCGACCGGACACCAGCCGGCTCCACCCATCGCCTCATCGACGAGTAGCCCGGTCCAGTCCATCGCCGCAAGTTCCTTGACGGATTGCGTCTCGCCGCGTTCAGCCAAGAACCTTCGCGCCGACGCCCTCAGCAGGTCCAGATCGAGGTCGACGTCCGCCGAATTGTCGTCGGCCATGCCGCCGTCAACTCCCGACAAGCAACTGGTCGGCGTTGTCGCGCATGATCCGCCGCTTGCTGGCATCGTCGAGGGGGTCAAGCAGCTTCACGAAGTCCGCAGGCTCGGCTATGCCTTCGGCGTGCGGGTAGTCCGAGCCCATCACCAGGCAATCGTCATATCCCATGCCCGCGACGATCGCCGGTATGTCGTCCTCGGGGTACGGGACGACGCGAACGTGACGGCGAAAGATTGCCGATGGCCGCTCCGTCAGCTTTCCACCGATCCACGGCCCGTTGCGGCCCATGCCGCGACTCTTGTCCATGTGTCGGACGAAGAACGGCACCCACTCCGCTCCATGCTCGGCGACAAGAACTTTCAGCTCTGGGAAGCGTCCGAACAGGTTGTCGAAGATGAGTGCGGACAACGTCTCCTCGATCGGGCGCTGACCATAGATGTTCATCCACTGCCACGCCGACATGTGCCACGAGGCAGGATCAGGGTTCTGACCCCACGCGGGCGAGATCGCATTGAAGTACCAGAACGGCATGATGTGAAACACCAGGATGCAACCGGCCTCCTGCAAGCGTGCGTAAATCGGGTCGAAGTACGGGTCACCGGGTGAGCGTCCGTAGGCCGGCCCGGTGGGCAGCAACACGAACTTTGCGCCTTGGGCGATAATCGCCTCGGTTTCTGCGACCGCAGAATCCAAGTCGCGCAACGACATCAGCGCGGTGGCGAAAATCTTGTCGTCGTAGCTGAAGCCCCACTCTTCGTCAAACCATCGGTTGAATGAGCGCAGATTGGCATACAGTGCCGCCGTGTCGTCGACGTAGTGTTCAGCGGCCAGGGCCATCCCGCTCGGATAGATGACCATGCGCTCAACGTTCTGCTCGGCCATCACGGCCAGGCGTGCACCGCGCTCGATGAATTCCGGCTGCATGGGCTGCGGCTCGTAGGATTCCTCGGGGTTGCCCGATCCCATTTGCTTGAGCATTTCCTTGAGCGAGCCGGGCCGGTACGCGACGTCAAGTCCCAGACCCCCTTCGCTATTGAAGGTGGCAACGCGATGCCCTGCCAGGATCACCTCGACGCCGTCCGCCCCGCGCACGGTGGTGATCGCCCGGTCCCGAAACTTTTCCGGCAGATAACGGGTGAATGCGTCCCGCGTCTCGTAGCAGTGGGTATCGCAGTCGAAGATGCCGTAATCGAGTTTCGTTGCCAACGCGTCGCTCCTAACGAGAATGATTATTCTCTATTTCCAGGAAAGATACTATCCTGATCCAGGAGTGGCCATTCGGGACGGTGACCACGCTGTGCCCGTGCCAGGCCCGCCCAGAAAGGTTTGTCGCCATCAAAGCCACTGACGGACAACATGATCAGTGGACCGATGGCTGAAGTTGACGATTTTCGACGGGTCGTGCGCGACTACCTGACCAAATCGTCGCCGAGCGGGACCGTCCGCGCGCTGATGGCGACGGAGAGCGGGTACGACCAGGACTGCTGGCGCCAGATGGCCGGAGAACTGGGCCTGCACGGCATCGCGGTTCCACAGCGGTGGGGCGGCGCGGGAGCTGGCATCGCCGAACTGGCTGTGGTCTTCGAGGAAATGGGGCGCGCGCTGTTGTGCTCTCCCTTTTTCGCCACCGTGGCGCTGGCGACACAGGCCGTCCTCGCCAGCGGTGACGACGCCGCTGCGCAACGGTTCGTCCCTGGTTTCATCGACGGCTCCAGCATTGCGACGCTGATCCTCAACGGCCGACTCGGCGCGTGGGACCCCGCGGCCGTGACGCTGCGGGCCGACCGCTTCGGCACCGGAGGTACCGGCTACCGGATCTACGGTGACGCGCCGCTCGTGATCGACGGTCACATCGCTGACGTCGTGCTGGCAGCGGCCAATACCGACGCCGGCATATCTTTACTCGCGGTGCGCGCCGGGTCGGAGGGGGTTCGGCGCACACTGCTGGCCGGGCTCGACCGCACCCGCAAGATCGCCAGAGTGCAATTCGACGGCGCCCCAGCGGAAGCGATCGGAGCCGACGGTGCTGCCGCGAACTTTCTCGCGCGGACATCGGATCTCGCCATCGTCGTGTTGGCGGCGGAACAGGTTGGCGCCGCGCAACGATGCCTCGATATGGCCGTGGACAATGCCAAGAACCGGATCCAGTTCGGTCGGCCGATCGGCAGTTTCCAGGCGATCAAGCACCGGTGTGCGGACATGTTGGTACAGGTCGAGGGGGCACGTTCGGCCGCCTCGCATGCGGCCGATGTCGCCGGTACCGATGGGGGGCCTACCGCCGCGTCGGTCGCGAAAATGGTGTGTTCTGAAGCCTTTCTCCAAGTCGCACTGGACAACATGCGCATTCACGGCGGCATCGGCTTCACCTGGGAACACGACGCGCACCTGTTCGTCCGGCGGGCCAAGGCCACCCAGTTGATCTTCGGCGACCCCGACTACCACGCCCAGCGCCTGGCGGCACTTGTCGCACCGTGAAAGGACCTGTTGAATTGACCGTTTCCTTCTCCCTCGAACTGCCCACCCAGCGCGTCGAGGCGGTGGACGAGTTCGTCACCGCTGAAGCCATCGCTGACATCGCACGAGTGGCCGAGGCAAGCGGATTCGGGGCGGTCCACGTCACCGACCACCCCGCGCCCGATGCGAAGTGGTTAGACCACGGCGGCCATCACGCCCTTGATCCCTTCGTCGCACTGACGTTCGCCGCCGCCGCAACTACCGATGTCAAGCTGCTGACCAACGTCTACATCGCCGCCTACCGCAACCCGTTCCTTGGTGCCAAATCGATTCAAAGCCTCGCCGCGCTGTCCAAGGGGCGGCTCATCCTCGGCACCGCAGCGGGCTACCTCAAGCCCGAATTCAAGGCCCTCGGAATCGATTTCGATCGCCGTGGCGCCCTGCTCGACGAGGCGCTGGAGGTCCTGGACAAGGTCTTCACCGGTGCCGACATCGCTTATGAAGGCACGTCGTTCGCCGCCCGCGGTGTGCGCCTACGCCCACTGCCGGACACACCGCCACCGGTGTGGATCGGAGGCAATAGCAAGACGGCCGTACGCCGCGCGGTAGCCCGCGCCCAGGGCTGGGCGCCGTTCAACACGTTCGGCTGTGCCGCGGCGTCGCGTACCGCGGAGATCTCGACGATCGATGAGTTGGAGCGCGCCATCGAATGGGCGAAGCAGTACGCGGCCGAAATCGGCCGCACCGCACCGCTGGATATCTGCTTTTCGGCGGGAAACTTGTTGGATGACAGCAAATCCACCGACGAGCGGCACGCGGGGATCGCACGGCTCCAAGCGGCCGGGGTCACCTGGCTCACCATCGCAGCACCGGGTGTCGACCGGGCCGAGTTGATCGAGCGTTCCCGATCCTTCGCCGCGGAGTTCATCGCGGCGTGAGGCGTTGACCACCATGTCAACAATGTCCCGCAAGACACGATAACGTCTATTCTCATGCCGCAACCTAGTCTGCACGACCTGATCGACCCCGCCACCACCGCGCTGGTTACCCAGGAGTGCCAGGGTGGGGTGATCGGACCGCAAGCCGGACTCCCCTTCCTCGCCGAAGAAGCTCGCCGCGAAGCGATTCCAAACATCGCAAAGTTGCTTGGCGCTGCCCGGGCCGCCGGGGTCGCGGTTGTGCACTGTCTGATGCAGAAGCGGCCGGACAACCGCGGGTCGAATACCAATGCCCGGCTGTTCATGGCCGGCAAGTCGTTCGCCACCGACCTGACTCCCGGCAGCGCGGGTGCATCGGTGTTGCCGGAGCTGGGGCCGGAGCCCAGCGATCTCGTGCTGACGCGAACGCATGGGGTTGGACCCATGACCGGTACCGACCTCGACTCCGTACTTAGGAACATGGGGATCAAGACAATTGTGGGAGTAGGTGTTTCGGTCAACATCGCGATTCAGAACTTCGTGATGGATGCCGTGAACCGCAGCTATCAGTTCGTGTTACCGCGCGACGCGGTGAGCGGCTATCCCCGAGAGTATGCCGAAGCCATCATCGACAACACCCTGTCATTGCTCAGCACCGTGACCACCACCGACGCGGTTGTCGGCGTATGGCAGGAGTTTCGCCAAGCCTGACCTGATCTGGATGCGCCGAGTCGATGGTGATAACGTCGTTCCCACATAGCGTAAATGCGCATATTCGCTGTTCAGGAGGAGAGTCCCATGTCTTCCCGGTCATTGCCGTACCCGGTGTTCGACATCGACAATCACATGTACGAGACGACGGACGCGCTGACGAAATACCTGCCGAAGGAGCACCGCGGGAAGGTCGGTTACGTCGAGGTCAACGGCCGGCCGAAATTGGTCGTCAAGGATCACATCAGCCACATGATCCCCAACCCCACCTTCGCGCGCGTTGCGCGGCCCGGCAGCGCGGAGGACTACTTCCTCGGCAACAATCCCGAGGGCCTCAACTTCCGTGAATTCATCGGCGAGGCAATGGATGTCATTCCCGCCTACCAGGACCCGGCGCCCCGGCTGGAGCTGATGGACGAGCTCGGCATCGACCAATGCGTCATGTATCCGACCTTGGCCAGCCTCATCGAGGAACGCACCACCGACGACGTCGTGCTCACCCACGCGATCATCCACGCGCTCAACGAGTGGATGCACGAGCACTGGACGTTCAATTACCACGACAGGATCTTCGCGACGCCGGTCATTTGTCTGCCGTTGGTGGACGAGGCCATCAGGGAATTCCATTGGTGCCTCGAACGCGGCATTAAGACTTTCCTGGTCCGGCCCGCCCCGGTGCCCAGCCGCTTCGGTGGGTCTCGCTCGATGGGCCTACCCGAGTTCGACCCGTTCTGGACAGAGGTCGTCAAAACGGGCATGCCGGTGACCATGCACGCCTCGGACAGCGGCTACCAGAAGCATCTGATGGAGTGGGAAGGCGGCGACGAGTACCTGTCCTTCAAGCCCAGCGCACTGCGTGAGGTCGTGATGGGCCATCGGGCGATCGAGGACACCCTGGCTGCAATGATCTGCCACGGCGCACTGTCGCGCTTTCCGGACCTGAGGATCCTCTGCGTAGAAAACGGCAGTGGCTGGGTTCGCAATCTGCTCGACCAGCTCAATACGGCGTACCGGATCATGCCCAAGGAATTCGACGAGCACCCCGTCGAAGTGTTCAAACGCAATATCTACATCCACCCGTTCCTCGAAGACGACCTCAAGGGAATCATCGACATCATGGGCGAGGACCACGTGATGTTCGGCTCCGACTTCCCCCACCCCGAGGGCATCGGCGATCCGCTGAGCTTCATCGACCGGCTCGACGGCATTTCCGAATCAGCCAAAGCGAAGATTATGGGCGGCAACGCGATTGAGCAGCTGGGGCTCAAGGTTCCGGCGTGACGCCCGCGTCTCCGAAGGAGTACGCCGGTGTCGCCGGCTTCGAGGCCCACGTCGGCGAGCATCTCGGTTACAGCGACTGGCGCCAGGTCACCCAGCAGGAAATCGATCTGTTCGCCGAGGCAACCGGTGATCATCAGTGGATTCACGTCGACCCGGAGAAGGCGGCCACCGGCCCCTACGGCCGGACCATCGCCCACGGCTATTTGACCTTGTCGCTGGTTCCCATTCTGGTGCAACAGATTTACCGAGTGACCGGATTGGCCATGCAGGTCAACTACGGCAGTGACAAGCTGCGCTTCCCAGCGCCAGTGCCGGTCGAATCACGCATCAGGGCGGGGGCCGAGCTCATCAAAGTGGAACGCACCGACAAGGGCGGCCGGGCCACCGTGCGCGTCACCGTCGAGGTCGAGGGAAGCCAGCGGCCGGCGTGCGTTGTCGACACGATCGCGGCGATGGTCGACGCCTGATCAAGCACGCGTTCAGTCTTCAGAATTCCTCGGCTTTCGCGCGCACGGGCACGTTGGACCACCCGCAGACATTGGACATCGCCACCCGACGCAACCCGCCGCGGTCGACTTCGTACTGAGGAAGGAGATCGAGTAGTGCCTCGAGCGCGATGCGGCTCTCCATCCTCGCCAGCGCCGCACCCAGGCAGCTGTGGATGCCGTATCCGAACGCAAGATTGAATCCCATCTTGCGCTCCCTGTCGATGTCCAGGCGATCGGGATCGGGGAACATCCGCTCGTCGCGCGTCGCCGAGCCCGTGACGAGCAACACGGCGCTGCCCGCGGGAATTGTCCTGCCGTGCAACGTGACATCACGGGTAGCGGTGCGGACCTGGTATTGCGACGGCGCCTCGTAACGCAGCAACTCCTCGATCGCGGCGGGAACCTTACTACGGTCCTCCCGCAACTTCTGCCACTGGTCGGGAAATTCGGCAAAGGCGACCATGGCATTTCCGACGAGCTTGGTCACCGTCTCCGCGCCCGCACCGCCGAGCATGGTCGCGAATCCGGTGATGTCCACATCGGAGAGCTTCTCCACCTGTCCGTCCCGCTCTACCTCGGTCTCGATGAGCCGACTGATCATGTCGTCTCGGGGTTCGGCACGGCGCTGCCGCACCAGGTCGTAGTAATACAGGCCGGTGTTCATCGAAGCCTGGAAACCGGCTGGGGTGGTGGCGATCCCACCAGGGTGCCGTTCCAGCAGCAGATCCAGCCAGACCCGAATCTGGTCGCGGTCTTGCTTCGGCACACCCAGCATGGTGGTGATGACCTCGTTCGGAAACAGTGCGGAGAAGTCCGCCACCACGTCGAAGGACGACGGGTCGAGCGCGTGGATTCGTTCGTAGACCTTCTCGCGCACCATGTCTTCCAGCGCGGCGATCGCGCGCGGGGTGAACACGTTGCTCACCAACCGGCGCATCTTTTGATGTTCGGGCGGGTCCATCGAGATGATGACCTTGGGCACCGGTATCGCGTCGTCGTGCGCCTGCACCATGTCCAGCGTGGCGCCCCTGGCCGAGGAGAACGTCTCGTAATCCTTGGTCGCGGGGGCGACATCGTGGTAGCGGGTCAGAGCCCAGAAGTCCCATTTGGCGCTGTAGTAAACCGGGGCGGTGTCGCGTAGACGACGGTACGTGTCGAAGGCTCCGTTGAAGAAGTCTTCCGAGAAGGGGTCGAATTCCACGGGGTCGCCTGAAACCGATTGCGGTGCAGTCGGACTCATAGGATTGCTCCGGTCCCCCGGTGGCCCGCGATAGTGTCCCAGTCGAAGGCGGCGTCTATCAGGACCTCCTCGGCGTGCTGTTCGTCGTGCCAGCGCACCGGCAGACAGCAACGGCGACAACGCCTGTTTGCATTATCCGAGAATGGCAGTTCTGGACGAGTTTGTAAAACGGGGCGGCGCCGGGCTCCGACATCGACCGGCAACCAACAATTGAGAACTGGTGTTTTCGCTTTACGGAAGGCCTACTATTCTGCGCCTATGCCCTTCCCGACCACTGCGCTCACGATTCCTGCACTGGTGAGGTCGGGCGCGGAACGCTACGGGGACAAGCCCTTCCTCATCGCCGACGGGCAGGAATTGACCTATGCCGACCTCGACCGCCGCTCGGCCGCACTGGCGAATGTCCTGTTGGCGCAGGGTATAAGCAAGGGTGATCACGTCGGAATCTTGATGCCCAACAGCGTCGACTGGGCACTGGCTTGGTTTGCCACCACACGCATCGGCGCGGTCGCCGTACCGCTCAACACTTTCTACAAGGCGCCCGAACTTGCCTGGACCGCCCGCCACGCTGACCTGCAAGCGATTCTGGCGTGGTCGCAGTTCCGCAATCACGACTTCCTCACCCGATTGGAGGAAGCGCTGCCAGGCCTGGCCGAGCAAGGCGAGCCAGGCCGCATCGCGGTACGCACCGCGCCGTTCCTGCGGACCGTGGCAGTGTGGGGACCATCCGATCGGAGCTGGGCGACAACCATGGACGCCGTTGCCGCGGTCTCGGCTGGCGACGCCGACTTCCTTCCCGCCGTGGAATCGTGTGTGACACCGGCGGACGAGGTGACGATCATCTACACCTCGGGAAGTACCGGTGACCCCAAAGGACCCGTGCATACGCAGGGCACGTTGATCCGTCACACCTACAACCTGACCTTTAGCTACGGCGTCACCCACGATTCGGTGATGTTCACGTCGATGCCCTTCTTTTGGGTGGGAGGACTGATCACCGGGTTGCACGCCGTGATTCATCACGGCGCGACCCTGGTCACACAGCCCGCCTTCGATGCTGCGGAAGCGCTGGAACTGATTGAGCACCACCGCGCGACGATCACGCTGGGCTGGCCGCAGCAGGGAAAGACCCTGGCCGAACATCCCGACTTCGCCATCCGTGATTTGAGCTCGGTGCAACGCACCAGTATGCCGGCGATGGTGCCGCTCGAGCGTCGACCCACGGGTCCCCCCAATGCTTTGGGAATGACGGAGTTGTGCGGCAATCACATCGGGGTGGACCCCTATGTGCCGCAGCCGCCCGATCGATCCGAAACCGGCGGCGTACCCATCGAAGGGCTACACCATCTGGTCGTGGATCTGGATACGGGACAACCGGCGGCCACTGGGAGCCCGGGCGAAATATGGGTTCGCGGATATTCGTTGATGCAACGGCTGCACAAGCGTGAACGCGAGGAGGTGTTCACTGCAGACGGCTACTACCGGACTGGTGACTGCGGTGTCGCCTACGACGATGGATGGATCAAGTTCACCGGCCGGTTGGGCGACATGATCAAGACGGCCGGCGGGGCCAACGTCACACCCGGCGAAGTCGAGCTGGCGCTGGTTGATTGCGACGGCGTGCTGGAAGCGTACGTGGTCGGCGCCGAAAGCGGTGACGACGCAACGGTGGTCGCCGCCGCGGTGGTGCCGCGCGGTGGATCGACGCTCGACGGCGAGTCTTTGCGGGTGCAGCTGCGTGCCCGGCTGTCGGCGTACAAGGTGCCGAAGTTCATCTGGGTCACCGCCAAGCAAGACCTCCCGTTCACCGCGACCGGAAAGATCAAGAAGCCCGAGCTGGCGCGACAGCTGAGCAGCTTAATGAAGGAGCAATATCTGTGAGTAGCAGGCCCTTACGCGTTGCGGTCATCTCCACCGGTTGGATCAGCAGCCTGGCGATACGCGCGATCGTGCGCCGTCCGCATCTCGAACTGGTCGGGGTGTGGGTGCACAGTCCGGAGAAGACCGGGCGCGACGCCGGCGATATCGTCGGCGTGGGTCCGATCGGGATTACCACGACCAACGATCTCGGCGACATCATCGCCTTGAAGCCCGATTGCGTCGTATACGGTGCGGCCAGCGCCGAGATGGATGCCGCCGCGGTGCCCGACTACATACGCCTACTCGACGGCGGGCTCAACGTCGTCACGACCAATACGCCCGGAATGATGTTCCCCGACAGGTGGATTCCCACCTTCGCCGACCAGGTGCGCACAGCCGCCCTGGCCGCCGGGAAAACCATCTATACCTCGGGTATCGAGCCCGGCTTCGCGGGCGATCAATTCGCGGTGTTGCTAACGACTTTGTCAGACACCATCCGGTCTATTCGTGCGCAGGAGATCTTCGACTACTCTGCGTATCCGAATCGGGACCTGATGGTCGACGCCATGGGGTTCGGCAAGCCGCTCGACTTCACTCCGCTGATCGAACTCGAAGGTGCTCAGCAGTTCGCCTGGGGGCCGCCTATCGGGTTGGTGGCGAAGGCCCTCGGCGTCGAACTCGAAACGGTCACCGAGAAGTACGAACGAATCGTCACCCCGCGCGACCTCCAGGTGGCGTGCGGGACCATTCCCGCCGGTACCTGTGGTGCCGTGCGGGCCGAAACCACAGGAGTGGTCGACGGGCACCCGGTGATCACCATCGAACACATCAACCGGATGGCTCCCGACCTCGCGCCGGAATGGGCGTCTGCGCCACAAGGCACGTACCGCATCGTCATCGAGGGTGAGCCGCACATCCAGTGCGACCTTCGCTTCGGTACCGAGGGCACCGCGGCATCGGCGAATGCGAATGCCATGCTGGCAACGGCGATGCGCGTGGTCAACGCCATCCCCTACGTCGTCGATGCGCCTCCCGGCATCGCGACGTCGATGGATCTACCGATCACCGCGCCGCGCAACGCATTGGATTTCAGCTAGACAACTAGCCGACGCGAGAGTCGGGTGACGAGTTCCGGTCCGGCCAGCGGCATTTCGATGACGCCGGGGGCCGCGGCCACCACTTGAGGAATGGCATTTACCGCGGCCATCGCGGTTGCCGTGATTCCCGGATTAGTCCGGTCTCCGCTGGACTGTTCCATGTACAGTTCCAGACTCATACTCGGGTCGCCTTCAACTCGGAACACCATGCCCCCCTGACCCTCTCGCGAAGGCTTGGGCCAGCTTTCGGGCCACGGGGTCGAACTCACCGTCGCGAAGTATTGAACGGCCACCGCTTTGCGATCGTCGACCACTCCCGAAAGTTGCCAGCGGTGACCGCAAATCGTGCCCGACGGCACTACACCGAGGGCGGTCGGTAGATCCGCTGGAGCCAGCAAGGTCTCCCAGTCGAGTTCTACGCGGTCAAGTTCGATACCCAACACGTCCGCGAGATAGCGGACGACCGTCTCCCAGTCATGATTCACCTTCCCCGAAGCGATTCGGACGGGTATGTGGCCGTCCGGCTTTCCGAAACCCATCGACTCATGCAGCACATCCCAGATCGGATAGGCCTTGTCCAAGTTGACCGCAAATTCGTCCATCCGGTAGGAGTCCACCCTGCCCGCGCCGGCCAGCAGGGCGGTCGGAATATTGAGACTGATGAAGCCGGGCTCGCTGCCGGTAGCGTAGAACGTCGAATTGCCCTTCCTGGCGGCTGATTCCAGCGCGGCACGCCAGTGTTGCGGCGCGGCAACTGGGTAGACCATCGGAATCGTCGAGATGGTGACGACGTTGATGCCCGACTCCAGTAGCGCAGCAATGTCCGCGATCGCGTCATCTTCCCGGCGGACCGCTGTTGCGCAGTACGAAACGCAATCGGGTTTCAGCGCAATGACTTCCGCCATGTCGCCGGTGGCCGTCACCCCAACGTCCGGCACACCGCAGAGCTGTCCCGCATCGGTGCCGACCTTGCTCGTGGTTGAGACGTGTATGCCGACAAGCTCCAGAGCAGGGTCGAGGATTGTGGCCCGCAGGGCTTCCCGTCCGGTAAAACCCGTCCCAATGTGCACGACCCGGTAGCTATCGACGGGGTGAGCAGTCACCTACCGCTCCCTTCTGTCCAATATCGCCACCGAGGCCGGCCTGATGCCCACGGCACGCCCACGCCGAGAATAGCAATTCTCGACATGCGACAATCACGCTAGCCCGCACGCTAGCCGCCACGGTAGGCCGAATTGGAAGGATGACTTCATGGATCTCGGTTTCCAAGGCGCCACCGCGGTCGTAACCGGAGGCAGCAAAGGGATGGGGCTCGCCATCGCCGAGAGCCTTGGGGGCGAGGGTGCCTCAGTGGCGATCATGGCGCGCGGGCGGCCTGGGTTGGACGCGGCCGCAGACCGAATCCGGCGAGCCGGCGCACGCGAGGTATTGCCGATCAGCGTAGACATGGCCGACGCGGATTCCATTGCAGCGGCGTTCGCATCTGTTGGTGAAGCGTGGGACAGGCTGAATGTCCTGGTGCACACTGTCGGCCCGAGCGCGGGCGCATTCGAGGATCTCGACGACGACGACTGGCACGCCGCATTCGATCTCGGCACGCTTTCGGCCGTGCGCTCGGTTCGGGCCGCCTTACCGCTGTTGCGATCGGCGGACTGGGCTCGGATCGTCACCCTTTCGGCGCACTCGATCCAGCGCCAGAGCTCGCGCCTGGTCGCCTATACGGCTACCAAGTCAGCGCTGTCGAGCTTTACCAAGAACCTGTCGAAAACCCTTGGTGCCGAGAGAATTCTCGTCAACTGCGTTTGCCCGGGGACCATCGTGACGGCTAGTTTCACCGAGATATTGCGCGACGTGCTGGCTGCGGACGGCCTCGACTCCTCGGACCCCAAGGACGTAATGACGTGGGTCGAAAAGACTTACGGTCATCCCTGTGACCTCGGTCGCGCCGGCTTGCCCGAAGAGATCGCTTCCGTCACCACGTATCTGGCGTCACGACGAAACGGTTACGTGACGGGGGCGACTGTGAACGTGGACGGCGGATCGGACTTCATCTGATTTCCGGTTGCGCGCCGACCGAAGCTCGTGGCTCAATCCCATACGACGTCGAGGCGCGGCGGCGAACGGAACATGGTGCCCTCCACATAGGGCGGCGGGGCGTCAGGGTCGAGCCGCAGCCCCGGCAGCTGGTCGAGCAGCGCGTTGAAGAACTTGGTGCTCTCGAGCCGAGCCAAGTGCATACCCAGGCACAGGTGCGCACCGTGACCGAATCCGATGTGCGGCTTGCGTTCACGGAAGATGTTGAACGACTCGGCGTTGTCCCAGCGGGTCTCATCGTGGTTGGCACTGCCGAGATTCACCATCATCGTCGACCCCTTCGGAATGTCGAGGCCGAAGAACTCGATGTCGGTGCTGACTTCCCGGATGAAGTTCAGCAGCGGTGTCTCCCAACGGATGCCCTCTTCGATGGCTTGTGGCAACAGGCTGCGGTCGGCGCGCACCGCATCGAGTTGGTCGGTGTGGGTCAGCAGAGCCAGCGCAAGGCTGGCGGTCGATCGGGAAGTGGTCTCCGCTCCCGCCGGTAGAAGGTTGCGCATGAACCCGTAAATCTGCTCGTCCGACATCTTGACACCGTCGATCTCGGCCTGCGACAGGATGGTCACCATGTCGTCCTTCGGCGTTTTGCGCCGGTCGGCGAGCACGCCGATGAAGTACTCCTTCATCTCCGCCGAGGCTTTAAGCGCGGTCTTCATGTCTGCGCGAAAGCCAAGCAAATCTATGGCCAGCCGGTGAAACTCGCCGACGTCGGATTCCGGCAGGCCGAGCAGCGCCGCGATGATCCGCACCGGGATCGGCATGAACACCGCGTCGACCAGGTCGGCACGCTTGTTGTCACGGAACTTGGCCCGGAATTTGGTAAGGGTGCGCTCGACGAGGGGACCAACGAGTTCGGTGTCCCAGCGTTTCATCGAGGACTTGGCAAAGGCGAATTCGTGCAACTTGCGGTAAGTGGCGTGCTCTGGCTCTTGCATCTCCAGGATCGTCGGCCCCTGCAGCGGCCGCACCATGTCCTCGTAGACCCGGGTGCTGAACGTGATGTTGTCGGTGAAAACGGCTTTGACGGCATCGAATGAGTAGGCTGTGAACGTCTTCGCGCCGTTGGGTCCGTCCTCGGGAACCCCCATTTCCGGCCAGCCCGGGTGAACGGCCGCTTTCTTGCGCAGCTCGCGCAGCAACGGGTACGGACTCGCGTCGCCGGCGGCGCCCATTCCGGCGTTGAACTTCTTCTGCGCCTCGCGGATGCGCTGGTCGATGTCGTCAGCAACGGTCGGTTCCACCACGTGTCACCCCTCGTCCAGCCGATCAACCTACATCCTGTTGGTTGCAAAGTTACCTGATGTATCTTTGACCGACCAGAAACCCGCCAATTCACGAAAGCACAACCTGGAGCGTTCGATTGGCTATTCGAGTCGTGCAATGGGCGACCGGCGCAGTCGGCCGCGCCGCCCTTCAGGAGCTTATTGAGAATCCGCGTTATCAACTGGTGGGCGTGCTGGTCTACGACCCGGCCAAGACGGGTCTCGACGCGGGCGCGCTGTGCGGTCTACCGCCCACGACGGGCGTGCTCGCCACGGCGGACAAGGACGAGATCGTCGCGCTGGGCGCAGATGTCGTCGTGCATGCGGCGAGCAAGGCCCACGCCGTCGAGACCAACGCCGAGGACATCTGCCGCCTGCTCGCGGCAGGGAGCAGCGTCATCACCACGACGTCCTACAACCACCTGCCCACCTACGGCGCGGAAACCGAAAGCGCGTTCGTCGAAGCCTGCCGACAGGGCGGGTCGCGGTTTCACGCGGCGGGCGAGAACCCCGGTTTCATGTTCGAGCGACTCGTGGCAACGGTGACCGCACTGAGTAAGACGATCGACCGCATCGACCTCTACGAGGCCACCGACGTTTCGGCCGTCGACAGCCGGCCGATGCTCGTCGACCTCATGGGCATGGGCCGGCCGCCGGAGGACGCCAGCATCGATTCCCCGATCATCAAGAAGCTCGACATGGCGTATCGCCAGGCTCTCAATGCCACGGCCGACGTCCTCGGGATCACGCTCACACACGTCGAGGTTTCGGTCGACGCGACCACGCTGCCCCACGACATCAAAGTTCTCGCCGGCACGATCGAGGCAGGAACCGTTGTTGGACAGCGATTTTCGTGGGTCGGACACTGGTCGGGACGGCCGCTGCTGGCCATCCACGAGGAGTGGGTGCTGACGCGTGACCTTCCGCAGTGGGGCATGGCGCCGCTGGCGCCCGGCGAGAAGGCGCCGCTGATCCGCGCGGTCATCAAGGGTGAACCCAGCTTCGATCTCCAGCTCGACGTCGGATCCGATCTGTCAGCGCCGACAGGCCGCCACGCCATGTCGGGTCATTTGATGATCGCGATGGGCGCGGTTCGCGCCATTCCCTACGTGCTGGCCCAACCGCCCGGCATCGTTACCGCGCCGGTATTCGGTGCGATCCAACTAGCTTGAGGCCAGTGCTACCGCGCGTGCGATGTGGTCGCTGGGTGCCGCATGGAAGACGTGAGCGGTGCCGTCCGGCAACACCCGTCGCGCGATGAGATAGTCCGAGCCCAGCCAGCCCTGTCGGATGAATCGCCCGAAACGCAAGAATGTTCCGGGAGCACCGCTGGCCGACGGCACGAGCTTCACCTGCTCCATCCCGGTCTTTACTCCCTCGCCGGTCAGCGGGCGGGCAGCGGCGAGGCCGCGCACGATCACCGTGGCCGCGTCGTGGCACAGGCCCGGCATCGAATGGGTCGGCCGACGCCCGTATCTGGCCTCGAACCGGTCGAGGAACGCCTGCCCGATGCTGTTGCGTTCGTCGTAGCTGTCCAGCCCGATCCAGCCGGACAGGTGCCGCATCCACTCCGCGTTGATGTGAGCCATTTCGAAAGCTGTCGTCGTATAACGCGGCGGATCCCAGCCTGCGGCCAATAGCGCATCGGTGAAGCCCCATAGGCCGTGCCCGAATCCGACGTGAACCAGCGCGTCGGGCTCCGAGGCACGCAGCGCGGCAACCGCATCGGACTTGTCGGCCTCCACCTGAGGAATCGCCACCGCGGCAACGACCGTCAAACCCGCTGCACCGTATGCCTTTTGGGCGGACGCGAGGTACTCCTTGCCGATAAGCGACGATTCGTAGGCGACGGCGATCCGTGACCGGCCGTCGCCGATCATCACTGCGGCCAGCATCACCGGCTCCTCCGCGATTGAGCCGTTGTTCAGCGCGAAACACCACTCGCCGAGCGCACCCTCTGAGCCAGAGAGGGTAAGGATCGGGACCCGCGCGGTGGCCTCGACGTGCGAGCGCAGCGGCACCACATTGTCCGACACCCAAGGCCCGTAAATGACCAGACAACCCTCGGCGACGAGCTCGTCGAAAGCGCGTTCCACCGCGAGGTAGGTGCCGTTGGGCAGGCCAACCACGTTGCGGGTGACGAGTTCGATTGGCCGGTCGAGCAACCCGCAGGAAAGCGCTTCGTCCATCACCAGCCGCAGCGCGTCGACGCTGTCGCTGTCGGTGTCGCCGCTGGTCGGATAGTCGTTGAGTAAGCCGACTTTCAGGGGAGCGACCGAACCATACGCGCGAACCCCGTCGTCTGCCATAGCCGCAACATACAGGATGAATGTTGTTACGATCGTCGGCATGGCCAAGCGTGGTGGGGCAGACGACGATCGTCGCGCCCGTGGCGAGCAGACCCGTCGCGCCCTGATCGACGCGGGCCGGCAACTGTTCGTGGAACGGGGATTCTTCAACACGAGCATCGGCAATCTGGTGACCACGTCCGGCGTCGGCACGCGCGGCGCTTTTTACCACCACTTCAAGGACAAGGCCGAGCTGTTTCGCGCCGTGTTCGAAGACGTCGAGAACGACCTCACGCTTCGATCCATCGCAGCTCCCCCGCCCGGCGCGGACCCATGGGAACGGCTCAGGAGCGGTCTACACGGATTTCTCGACGCGGCACAGGAACCGGCCGTGCAGCGGGTAATGCTCGTCGACGGACCCGTCGTGCTGGGCTGGCAAACCCTGCGCGAGATCCAGGAGCGCAACAGCATCGCCCTGATCAACGACGTGGTCCGCGAGGCGATCGCCGAGGGAATCATCGACGACCAACCCGTCGCGGAGCTGACGCACATGCTCGTCGCCGCGCTCGAGGAGG
Organism: Mycobacterium asiaticum; assembly: GCF_001673365.1. Lineage (GTDB taxonomy): Bacteria > Actinomycetota > Actinomycetes > Mycobacteriales > Mycobacteriaceae > Mycobacterium > Mycobacterium asiaticum_A. The sequence continues at coordinate 37,443 of NZ_LZLS01000086.1, read as the reverse complement.
CCTCGCTGCTGGTTGCGCATGCCGCGAATCCCACTGCGGCGCGCCGTCGGGCCGCCCGGATCCTTGACCGACTCCTGCTCTCGTTTGCCGTTGCATCCCCAAAAGTCCCAAAAGTATTGCGGCGCTGATCGTTGTGGCTACCACGTGTCTGATAGCGGCGCGGCAGTGGAAACATGCATTTCCATATATCGAAACAGTTCCTCCGCTCGACTGATAACCTCGCTCTCAGCCTCTGCGCAAGGAGACCAATGCAGCCCGAAGACATGAACCTGGTGAGCGCCGACGATCATCTTTCGGGAGTCCTCGGCTTCGTCAACACCAAACTCGATGTCTGACAACGCAGAACGCGCGCTGCGGGTAGCTGTCGTCGGCGCATCCGCCGGGCTCGGCCGATGCATCGGGACGGGACTGGCCCACCGCGGCGCACGCGTCGCGCTGTTAGCGCGCCGATACGAACGGTTGGTCGAGGCCGCCGAGGAAGCCGGTAACGGCGCAGTCGCCGTCGCCTGTGACGTCACCATCGCCGACACCTGTCAGAAGGCGATATCCGACGCGGTCGACGCGCTCGGCGGTCTCGATGCGCTGGTGTACACCACCGGCATGGGCGTGCTCGCACCGCTGCGCGAGGTGACCGCGGATCAATGGGCGCAACTGTTCGCCACCAATGTCACCGGTGCCTCGATCGTCACCGCCGCCGCCGCGCCACACCTTGCCGCATCGGGAGGCTCTGCCGTGTACCTGTCCTCGCTCAGCGCGTCCTACACAACCCCGTGGCCAATGCTCGGGGCCTACGCGGTGACCAAGGGCGCGCTCGACAAGCTGGTCGAAGCCTGGCGCGCCGAACATCCGGAGATCGGCTTCACCCGACTCGCGGTCGGCGACAGCCTCGGCGGCACCGGCGATGCACAGACCGAGTTCAGCAAGAACTGGGACCCCGCGGTCCTGGAATCTGCAATCAGGTACTGGATGGAGAACAAGTACATGCTGGGTGGTCTCGTCGACGCCGAGCATCTGACCGATGTCGTCAACGCCGTCATTCGTTGCGGCAACAGCAGTTTCATCCCTCAGCTGACACTGGCCCCACGCGCCTCCGGCGCAGTAAAGGAACTCCGGAAATGGTGACTTGGCCGGCCCCCTAGGCCGAGTCGCCCTCCCCCAAAAAGCGAAAGCGGCGCGATGAAGTCCAAAGCAGCGGTCTTGCGTGGTGTTGGTGTCGACTGGGAAGTCACCGAAGTAGAACTCGATCCGCCGCACGCCGGGGAAGTTCTGGTCAAGATGGCCTACGCCGGCGTCTGTCACTCCGACGAGCACTTCTATACCGGCGACAGTGTGCCGTCCGCGGACATGGAAGAGATGATGCGGGCCGCCGGTCGTCCGGTGCCGGAGTGGTTCCCCATGCTCGGCGGGCACGAGGGGTCCGGTGTCGTGGCGGCGGTCGGCCCCGAGGTGCGGACGCTGAAAGCCGGTGACCACGTGGCCATCTCGTTTCTGCCTGCCTGCGGCAGCTGCCGATGGTGCTCCGCCGGCCACACGTATCTGTGCGACGTCGGGGCCGACATCTACGACAAGGCGATGACCACCGACCGGACCCGGCGACGCCACCTCGGCGGCGAAGACCTCATGGCGATGATGCAGGTCGGCACCTTCTCCGAGTACGTAGTCGCATCCGAGCGCTCGCTGGTCAAGATTCACGACTGGATACCCCTGGAGGCTGCATCGCTGGTGTCCTGCGGTGTGACAACGGGATTCGGCTCTGGTTCGGTCGCGGCAGGCACCGAGGTGGGCGACACGGTCGTCGTTGTCGGTGTCGGCGGGATCGGCATGAACGCCGTGCAGGGCGCAAAGATCGCGGGCGCCAAGCACATCGTCGCCGTCGATCCCAACGAGTTCAAACGGGCGGTCGCACCGAGCTTCGGCGCTACCCACACGGCTACCGACACCGGCGCCGCGCTGGAACTGGTCAAGGGGATCACCTGGGGCGTGATGGCCGACCGGGTCGTCCTGACACCGGGCGTCGTGCCGGTGGACATGGTGCTGATGGCGATGCTGTTGTTGCGCAAGGGCGGAACCTGTGTCCTCACCGGCATGGCCAAGCTCACCGACATGATGGTGCCGATGATGCTCAGTGACATGGTCAGCTCGTGCAAGACGTTCAAAGGCGTGCTCTACGGCGAGATGAACCCCCGCGAGGCCATGCCGAAACTACTGTCGATGTATGAGGCGGGCCTGCTCAAGCTCGATGAGCTGGTCACCCAGAAGTACAAGCTCGACGACATCAACGAGGCCATGAAAGATCTTCGCGCGGGCAAGAACATCCGCGGCGTCATCGCTTTCGAGTGATTCGACAGCATTACCTGCGGTTTGCGGATATCTGCAATTGTGCGCCCGACGCCGTCGACGCCGTGCTAGGTTTCGCTCCACCAAACCAACGTCGAGGCGGGTGATGAGATGGGCTTCGGACAAGCGATCTCAACCGGATTCATCAAATACTTCAATTTCAGCGACCGGGCCTGCCGATCCGAATTCTGGTACTGGACCCTGTTTACCTTCATCGTCAGCTTGGGGACGTCCATCATCGACGCCCAGTTGGACTCACAAATAGTCAGCGGACTTTTTTCGCTCGCGACTTTCATCCCCAGCATCGCCGTCAGCGTTCGCCGCCTACACGACATCGATCGCACCGGTTGGTGGGTTCTGATCGCGTTTGTGCCGTTACTCGGCATCGTCGTTCTGCTCGTCTTCTGGGTTACCGAGGGGACCCGTGGGACCAACCAGTATGGTCCGAATCCCCTAGCCGCAGAACCATTTCCAGACCAGCAATTCGGCGCGAGGACTTAGCGCAGGATGCGCGCTGCGCCGCGCTAGTGGCGCGCTTAGATAAAATCCGTAACATCGCTTCATGGGGCGTGTTGCGAAATCACCAGGTGCATTATTGAGTCAGGCGGGCCTGCTCGCCACGGCATTGGTGATCGCCCTGGCGGTCGCACCCGGCAAGCCGGCGGCATTGATCCCTACCGCATCAGCGGCCTGCCCTGGTGCCGAAGTCGTCTTCGCTCGCGGTCGGGAGGAACCGCCCGGGGTTGGCGCTGTCGGCGACGTACTAGTCAGTTCGCTGCGCTCCAAGACCAACGTCTCGATCGGGGTGTACGGCGTCAACTATCCCGCCAACATCAGCGTCGACAGCGGCGCCAGCGACATGAGCGCCCACGTTCAGTCAATGGCCAAAGATTGCCCGAACACCCGCGAGGTGCTCGGCGGCTATTCGCTGGGTGCAGAGGTGGCTGACCTGGCGATCTGGCGCCGGCTGCCAGCGGGAATGGAGCAACACGTAGCGGCGGTCGCGTTGTTCGGCAACGGCACCCGGGGAGTCCCCCCGGCCTATGCGTCGAAGACCATCGACCAGTGCGCCCAGGGCGACCCGATTTGCGGCAGAGGCACGAATTGGCCATCGCACCTGCAGCCGTCCTATATCGACTCCGGGCTGGTAGACCAGGCGGCCAGCTTCGTCGCCGGAAAGCTCTAGCATCAGCCGCGGGGCGCACTGATTCAATGGGTCTATGGTCACTCTGCTGATCTTGATCGTGATGGCACTTGTCGGGCTCGTCGTTGTCGCCGGGATCATTGTGGTGCTGGTGCGCCTCGTCGATTCGCCCAAGTCGCAACCCGACCAGTGGCAGTCCGCGGCCGTGCCGGGTTGGTACCCGGACCACAACGACCCGAAGGTGTTGCGCTACTTCGACGGTCGCGCGTGGACGGCAAACACCAGGGACAACGAGCCTAGTCCGAATTAGATTGTCCCGCAAGAGATTCGATGACCTCGACCAATTTCTCGGGCGCTTCCCAATTCAACGCGTGCCCGGCGCCGGGCACCGTGACGAGCCGGGCGCCTGGGATGCCGTCGGCGAGCCGTCGAGAGTGGATTGGCGGGGTGGTGCGATCCGCGGCGCCGACCATAACGACCGTGGGCACCGCGATCTCGCCGAGGCGCGGGTAGCGGTCTTCACGCGAGAAAGCCCGCACGATCGGTAGCAGCGGGCCGTGTTCGGCGACGTGCTGCTGGAATCCCTCAGTGAAGATCGCGACCATCGCCGGTGACGGACGCGTACCGCATTGCGCGGCACCAAAGAGCACCGCGATCGTCTTGATCCGGATGAGCCGTTGCAGGATGCCGAGTTCGAGCAAGGGAATCTGCAGCTTGTTCTGCGGTGCCCCGTCCAGCACCCGGCCGGCCCAGGTGGCGAACAGCACCACCCCGCGCAGCCGCTGCGCGAAATCGGGATGGTCCAGCAGGGCTCGGATCGTCACGAAGCCGCCCATCGAGTGCCCCACCAGCACAGCGTCGGAGACGTCGAAATGCCGCAGCACGGCCGCGACGTCGGCGGCCATCGACTCCGATCCGATCCCATCGGAGCCGAGCGTCGAGCGACCGTGGCCGCGCTGATCGAAAGCAATTACCCGAAAGCCCCGCGCCAACAGGTCATCCCAGACCACGTTCCACTCCGCGAGGGTGACCGTGTAGCCGTGGACCAGGACCACCGGCGGCCCCTGCCCCGCGACCAGCGCGCGCAGCACCGTCCCGTCCGGACGGGTGATCGTTACTTCCTCGCCGTTCGGTTCGGCGAGTAGCTGTTCGCGCGTGAACGGATCCGGATTGCGCCGGATCCAACCGACCAGCGCCCGAAGACCGCCCCAGCCCAATAGGCCGGTGGTCAACAATGCCGCAGTCGCGCCCATCCTCATCGTGAGACTCAGCCGCCGGACGTCGACTGCGCGTTGGGCAACTGCGCCGGACAGTAAACACCCGCCGAGATCGCGGTGAATTTCGCGGCGTTGGTCTGGGTCAACCCCGGGTTCCCGTCTTGAAGAACCTTGACGACCTCGATGCCGGATTTGCCTTCATTGGCCATCTCGCACACCTTCTTCCCGGCGGCGATCGCGCTGTCCGGGTCCTTATAGCTGATACCGGCGGCGCCGAGTGAGACCAGAAAAGCCTGGTCCTGATTGGCATCCGCGTGCGCGGGCCATACCGTACCGAGCGCGGCGACAAGGCCAACCAACGTCAGCAGGAGTTTCATAGTGCTCTGATCGTCGCAGAGCACCCGCGCAACCGCATCCCGACACAAACGTCAACCCAAGGTTGACACGAGCGCAGCGTCAACCTAACGTTGACGCCATGGTGCAGCCGACTCCAATCGCCTACCCGGTCCGCCTCGACGAACTGATCAACGCGATCAAGAAGGTCCACAGCGACGCCCTCGATCAGCTTGCCGATGCCGTCCTGACCGCAGAGAGTCTCGGCGAGGTCGCGGACCACCTGATCGGCCACTTCGTCGATCAAGCCCGCCGCTCGGGAGCATCCTGGACCGACATCGGCAAGGCCATGGGGGTCACCAAACAGGCGGCACAAAAGCGGTTCGTCCCGAAAGCCGACACCACCCCACTCGACCCCGACCAAGGATTCGCCCGGTTCACCCCACGCGCCCGAAACGCCGTTGTCGCGGCGCAGAACGCCGCACACCAAGCCCGCAACAGCCAGATCACGCCTGAACATCTACTACTCGGCGTGCTAGACGATCCGGCGGCACTCGCCACGCTGCTGCTGCAACGGCAGCAGATCGACGTCGAGGAATTACGCAGCGCCGTGCAACTGCCTGACGCCGCCGCCGAGATCCCCGCGCTGATTCCGTTCAGCGGGCCATCCCGCAAGGTACTCGAGTTGACCTTCCGCGAGGCACTTCGGTTGGGCCACAACTACATCGGCACCGAACACCTACTGCTAGCACTGCTCGAACTCGACGACGGGCAAGGCCCGCTGCACGGGGTGGACAAACAACGGGTCGAGGTGGACCTGATTGCCGCACTCGAGTCCCTCTCAGGCGGGTCCGCCGAGGCCTGAGTGCGCCAACCCCTCCCCTTCGCATTACCGCGTGTGTAATCATGCGATGGTCCGGACAACAAGCCCAGGAGGCGAAGATGCACCGCAGGCTGATCGTCCTTTTCGCCTTCTTCGCCACCGTGGTGGTCACGACATCGGTCATGTTGTCGGTGGACGCCGCGCTGCCGCGCGCGCAGGCCGGCGACGCGCCGATCGGCCACATCGGTGACACGTTGCGGGTAGACACCGGCACCTACGTGGCCGACGTGACCGTCACCAGCGTGGTACCTGTCGACCCGCCGCCGGGATTCGGCTACACGCGCAGTGGTGTCCCGGTGAAAAGCTTCCCCGACAGCTCGGTAGCGCGCGCCGACGTAGTGGTGCGCGCAGTCCGAGTGCCCAATTCCCACATCATGGCGACCAACTTCAGCTTCGACGGCGTCACGCCCTTCGCCGACGCCTACAAGCCGCGGCCCTGCGATGCGCCGGACTGGCTGGACGCCGTGTTGGCAAATGCGCCGCAGGGAGCGGTCGTTCGCGGCGGGGTGTACTGGGACGCCTACCGCGACCCGGTGTCCACGGTCGTGCTGCTGGACCGGAAGACGGGCGAGCACCTCGCACAGTGGAATCTTTGACCTGCACGTAGCGGTCGCACGCGCCGGTGACGCCGACGAACTGGCCGAGATCGCCGCGCGCACTTTCACATTGGCCTGCCCACCCGCGGTGACAGCGGAGAACGTCGCCTCGTTCGTCAACGCCAAGTTGTCCCGCGCCCGGTTCGCCGAATATCTGGCCGATCCCGACCGCTCGATCCTCGCCGGCCGTCATGACGGCCGAATCGTGGGCTATGCCATGCTCATTCGCGACGGCGACGGTGAGCGGGAGGGCGAAAGCGCCGAACTATCCAAGCTCTACGTACTGCCCGAATGGCACGGTACCGGCGTGGCCGCGACACTGATGGAAGCCGTGCTCGTCCGCGCTGCGGCGTGGGGCGCCCGCAGTGTGTGGCTGGGTGTCAACCAGGAAAATCAACGCGCGCAACGCTTTTACGTCAAAAGCGGCTTTGTGGTCAGCGGCACCAGAACGTTTCGGCTGGGCACCCATGTGGAGAACGACTACGTCATGACCCGGGCGGTCGCGCGGTAAGAGCCAGCAATCTGGACGTCGCGCGCAGATACTTCTTTCGGTAGCCCCCGGCCAGCATCTCCGCACTGAAAATGCTGTCCAGCTTCGCCCCCGACGCCGCCACCGGAATGCCCGCGTCGTAAAGGCGGTCGGTCAGCGCAACCAGGCGCAGCGCGACGTTCTGGTCGTCCAAACCGTGCACTCCGGTCAAGAACACAGCCGTCACGCCCTCGATCAACGTCAGATACCGCGACGGATGCATGGTGGCCAGGTGCGCGCACAACGCGTCGAAGTCGTCCAGCGTCGACCCGCCCAACGCGGCGGCACGCGCGGTGACGTCATTGTCGGACAACGGTGGTGGCGCCGGCGGTAGGTCGCGGTGCCGGTAGTCCGGGCCTTCGATCCGCACGGTGGTGAAAATGCTTGCCAGCGTATTGATTTCACGCATGAAATCCTGGGCGGCAAACCGCCCCTCGCCCAGTTGCTCGGGCAATGTGTTCGAGGTCGCGGCCACCGACACACCCCGCTCGACCAACGACGAGAGCAGCCGTGAGATCAGCGTGGTGTTGCCCGGATCGTCCAGTTCGAATTCGTCGATGCACACCGCGGTGTAGTTGCTCAGCAGGTCGACGCATTCGGCGAAGCCGAACACACCGGCCAGTTGCGTCAGCTCACCGAAAGTTGCGAAGGCTTTAGGGTTTTCGGCCGCGCCAGGCCCGGCTCCAGGTAGTTGGTAGTACGCCGAGGCCAGCAGGTGGGTCTTACCCACACCGAACCCGCCGTCGAGGTAGAGCCCGACGCCGGGCAGCACCTCGCGCCGGCCGAACAGCTTCTTGCGGCCCGCCCGTCGCTGCTGCGCCTCCCGGCAGAATTCCTGGCACGAAACCAGCGCCGCGGCCTGGGTCGGCTCCGCGACATCGGGACGATACGTCGCAAAGCTCACATCAGCGAACGTCGGTGGCGGTCGTAATTGAGCGATCAACCGCTCCGGTGTCACCGAAGGATGCCGATCCACCAGGTGAGCCACTCCGGGCCCGGAAGCCGAATAGGAGGACCCGTGCATGGTGGCACTGTAGCGACGTGCTGCAATCAAACCCATGCCCGACTTCGAGGGCGGTATCGCAGCTGGCCTGGCCGCAGAGACCTCACTGAAGCTGCTCGGCTCCCAAGGCGAACTCGGCCACGACGAGCTTCCCCGCCTTTACGGCTACCCGGGTGACCACACCACCTACGTCCGCGCGAATTTCATCACCAGCCTCGACGGCGGCGCCACCGTCAACGGTCTGAGCGGCGCGCTGGCCGGACCTGGGGACCGTGCCGTCTTCGTCGTCCTGCGTGAACTCGCCGACGTCGTCGTGGTCGGTGCGGGCACGGTCCGGTCCGAGGGTTACTCCGGCGCCCACCTGAGCGTCGCGCAGCGCCAAAACCGGCAGGCCCGCAGCCAGAACGAAATCCCGCCGCTGGCGATCGTGACAAAAACGGGCCGCTTGGACCGCGACCTGGCCGTGTTCACCCGCACCGAGGTGCCACCGTTGGTGCTCACCTGCACCGCGGTCGCCGAAGAAACCCGCCGGCAGTTGGCCGGGCTGGTCGCCGAGGTGATCGACTGTTCCGGCGACGACCCCGGCGAGGTCGACCCGGCGGCGATCGTGTCCAACCTGGCGCAGCGTGGCCTGCATAGCGTGCTGACCGAGGGCGGGCCGACGCTGCTCGGCGCGTTCATCGAGGCCGACCTGCTCGACGAGCTGTGTTTGACCATCGCGCCGTTCGTGGTCGGCGGATTGGCCCACCGCATCGCGGCTGGACCGGGGCAGCTGCAGACCCGGATGCGTTGTGCGCATGTCCTCACCGACGACGCGGGCTATCTGTATACGCGCTACATAAAGGCCACCTAGCGGTTCCCGCTACTGTGGTCGGCATGCGTCGGCACCTCACGTCCGCCACGATTCTGGTGGCGGTCACCACAGTGCTGGCCGGCTGCGTTCCCGCCTTCGGTGCCGATCCCCGTTTCGCCACCAACTCCGGCGCCCGGCCCCAGGGCGCGGCCACCACAAAACCGCCGCCCAGCGGGCCGCCCCCCATCGCCGCGCCCAAGAACGACCTGTCCTGGCGTGACTGCACGTCAAAGGTCAACGCGGATGCGGGTGTTCCTGGCGCCCCGGGAGTCAAGCTGGAATGCGCCACCTTCGACTCCGACCTCGACCCGGTCAACGGCGGGTCGGGCTCGGTCAGCGTCGGCGTGGTGCGCGCCCGCTCGGGTAAGACGCCCAAGGACGCGGGACCGCTGATCTTCACCACCGGCTCAGACATCGCATCGTCGACGCAGCTACCGGTCTGGTTGTCCCACGCGGGCGCCGACGTACTGGACGCCCATCCGATCGTCGCCATCGACCGCCGCGGCATTGGCATGTCCAGCCCGATCGACTGTCGCGACCGCCTCGACCGTGAAGAGATGCGTGACCAGGCTCAGTTCCAAACCGGCGACGACCCGGTGGCCAACCTTTCGGAAATCTCCAACACCGCCACCACCAACTGCACCGATGCGATCGCCCCTGGTGATTCGGCCTATGACAACACCCACGCGGCATCCGACATCGAGCGGCTGCGCAACATTTGGGATGTCCCAGCGGTTGCCCTGGTCGGCATCGGAAACGGCGCGCAGGTGGCGCTGACGTATGCCGGATCGCGTCCGGACAAGGTCGCCCGGTTGATCCTCGACTCGCCGGTGGCCATCGGCACCAGCGCCGAAGCGGCCGCCGAACAACAGGTCAAGGGCCAGCAGGCGGCGCTGGACGCGTTCGCTGCGCAGTGTGTGGCGGTGAACTGTGCGCTGGGCCCCGATCCCAAGGGCGCGGTAACAGCACTGCTGACCAGCGCGCGAAGCGGCCAGGGCGTGAGCGGTGCTTCGGTCGCAGCTATCGTCGGCGCCATCACCACCGCGCTTGGGTTCCCGCTCGGCGATCGCGTTGCCAACACCACCAACCTGGCCAACGCACTGGCGGCCGCGCGCAGCGGTGACATGAACCAGCTGAACAACCTGATCAACCGCTCCGAGAGCACCCAATACAGCGACGGCCAGTTCGTCAACGGCTGCAGCGACGCGGTGAACCGGCCCACCCCGGACCGGGTGCGCGAGCTCGTTGTCGCCTGGGCCAAGCTCTACCCGCAGTTCGGCACCGTGGCAGCGCTCAACCTCGTCAAATGCGTGCACTGGCCCAGCGGGTCGACACCCCAAGCGCCCAAGGAACTCAAAGTCGACGTGCTGCTGCTGGGCGTCCAGAACGACCCGATCGCCGGCAACGAGGGCGTCGCCGCGACAGCCGCGACCGTCATCAACGCGAACTCCGCCAGCAAGCGGGTGATGTGGCAGGGCATCGGCCACGGCGCCAGCATCTACTCCTCGTGCGCGGTTCCACCGCTGGTCGGTTACCTGGACAGCGGCAAGCTGCCCGGCACCGACACGTACTGCCCCGCCTGATCCCGGATCGCCGCACCGGCCGGTGTACGGTGCGACGGTGACGGCAGCTGACTCGACCAGAACCGGCTTGCGCGAATCCGTACAGGCCGCATTCCGTCCCGGCCCACACAGCACCGCATCGATCCTGCGGGCCGTGCTGTGGCCGGTGGCCATCCTGTCGGTGTTGCACCGCAGCATCGTGTTGACCACCAACGGCAACATCACCGACGATTTCAAGCCGGTGTACCGGGCCGCATTGAATTTTCGGCAGGGCCTGGACATCTACAACGAGCACTTCGACTACGTCGACCCGCACTACCTGTACCCCCCCGGTGGCACCCTGTTGATGGCCCCGTTCGGGTACCTGTCGTTTGCGCCGTCGCGCTACTTGTTCATTTCCATCAACACCATCGCCATCTTGGTCGCCGCGTACCTGTTGCTGCGGATGTTCAACTTCACGCTCTCCTCGGTAGCCGCACCGGCCCTGATCCTGGCCATGTTCTGCACTGAAACCGTCACCAACACACTGGTATTCACCAACATCAACGGCTGCATCCTGCTGCTGGAGGTGTTGTTCCTGAAGTGGCTGCTGGACGGCCGACCCAGTGCCCAGTGGATGGCGGGACTGGCCATCGGGCTGACGCTCGTGCTCAAACCGCTGCTCGGCCCGTTGTTGCTGCTGCCGCTGCTCAACCGGCAGTGGCGGGCGTGGGTGACGGCGCTGATCATCCCCGTCGTCCTCAATCTTGCCGCGATCCCGCTGGTGTCGCGCCCGATGGACTTCTTCACCCGGACCCTGCCCTACATCCTGGGCGTGCGGGACTACTTCAACAGCTCGATCGAGGGCAACGGGGTGTACTTCGGCCTGCCCTTCTGGCTGATCATCGCCCTGCGACTGCTCTTCACCGCGATCGCCATCGGCGCGTTGTGGCTGCTGTACCGCTACTACCGGACCCGCGACCCGCTGTTCTGGTTCACCACCTCCTCCGGTGTGCTGCTGCTGTGGTCATGGCTGGCGATGTCGCTGGCCCAGGGCTACTACTCGATGATGCTTTTCCCGTTCCTGATGACCGTCGTCCTGCCCAACTCGGTAATCCGCAATTGGCCTGCCTGGCTGGGGATTTACGGGTTCATGACGCTGGACCGCTGGCTGCTGTTCAACTGGATGCGGTGGGGGCGGGCCATGGAATACCTGAAGATCACCTACGGTTGGTCACTGTTGCTGATCGTGACGTTCACGGTGCTCTACTTCCGCTTCCTGGATGCCAAGGCCGAGAACCGATTGGACGACGGCATAGACCCGGCGTGGCTGAGCACCGAGCGAGACCGCGCTAGCGTGTAAGTGACGTTAGGAGTTGCGAGATGACTGAAATCGCGCGTCCCAAGCTCACCCTCTCCGACGACGAGTGGCGCAAGAAGCTCAACCCGCAGGAGTTCGACGTGCTACGCCGCGCCGGCACCGAGCGGCCCTTCACTGGCAGGTACACCGACACCAAGACCAAGGGCGTCTACCAGTGCCGGGCCTGCGGTGCCGAATTGTTCCGCAGCACTGAGAAATTCGAGTCACACTGCGGCTGGCCGTCGTTCTTCGACCCGTCAAGTTCCGACGCCGTGATCCTGCGTCCGGATCACTCGATGGGCGCCATCCGCACCGAGGTGCTGTGCGCGAACTGCCACAGCCACCTGGGTCATGTGTTCTCCGGCGAGGGCTATCCGACGCCCACCGATCAGCGCTACTGCATCAACTCGATTTCGCTGCACCTGGTCCCCGACGAGGCCTAGCGCCCCCGGCCGACCTCTCGCCGCGCCCCCGCCGAGTGTGTATTTCACGACGCTCCGCGCGTGTCGCGTCGCAGAACGCACAGTCGGCGCGGGGATCGCCGCCCGTCAGGGCAGCGCGTTGACCAACTGCTCGACCGGCACCCGCGGACCGGTGAAGAACGGCGTCTCCTCCCGCGTGTGCCGTCGAGCGTCGGTGGCCCGCAGTTCGCGCATCAGGTCGACGATGCGGTGCAGGTCGGGGGCCTCGAACGCCAGGATCCATTCGTAATCGCCAAGGGCGAACGCCGGGACCGTGTTGGCGCGGACATCCTTGTACTCCCGGGCGGCCATGCCGTGCTCGGCCAGCATGCGGCGCCGTTCCTCGTCGGGCAGCAGGTACCACTCGTAGGAGCGCACAAACGGATACACGCAGATGTAGTTGCCGGGCTCTTCCCCGGCCAGGAATGCCGGAATGTGGCTCTTGTTGAACTCCGCCGGCCGGTGCAGCGCGACGCTGCTCCACACCGGCGTGCTGGCACGACCCAGCGTGGTTGTGCGTCGGAAGTCGGCGTAGGTCGCCTGCAGCGCCTCGACGCGTTCGGCATGGGTCCAGAACATGAAGTCGGCGTCCGCGCGCAAGCCCGCGACGTCGTAGACCCCGCGCACCACGACGCCGCGCTCCTCCTGCTGCTTGATGAACGTGGCGGTCTCGTCGACGACGCCGTCGCGCTGGTCTCCCAGCGCACCCGGCTGCACCGAGAACACCGAGAACATCAGGTAGCGAATGGTCGAGTTGAGGGCGTCGAAGTCCAGGCGTGACATGGTTCTATGGTGCCATCACGTGCTTGACCGCCCGGCCGGCCGCCCCGATACAGGCCGGAACACCGATCCCGTCCAGGTAACTGCCCGCGACTGCGAGCGTCGGGGGCAGACCCGCTCGCAATTCCGCGATCAGATCGGCGTGCCCGGGCCCGTACTGCGGCATCGCTTCGATCCAGCGCTGCACGCGTGCGTCGAGCAGTTCAACCGACAGATCGAAGACGTCGACGAGGTCGCTCAGCGCCCATCCCAGCAGTTCGTCGTCCGAGGTCCGGGCGGCCAGGTCGTCGCCGAAGCGTCCGAACGACAGCCGTAGCTGCTGCACGCCCCCGCGCAACCCCCATTTACGTGAGGACAGGGTAATTGCCTTGGCGCGCAAGCGTTCTCCGCTGGCCACCAGCACACCGGAGGAGTCCGGAAACGGGGTGTCGGCGGGAACCGCCAGCGCCACCACCACCGACGATGCCGTCACGATCTTGGCTGCGGCCGCCGACGTGCGCGGCGCCACCGCTCGCACCAGTCGTGCGACCTGTGCGGCGGGCACGGCCAGGACCACCGCATCGGCCTGCCAGCACGCCCCGGTGTCGTCGCGCAACGTCCAACCCGGCTCGAGCGCGCTGATTCCGGCCCGGATCCAACGGATGTTGGCACGCTCGACGAGCTCATCGAGCAGCACCCGGTAGCCGCCTTCCAAAGAACCGAACACCGGTCCCCCGCCCGCTGGCGGTAACCCGCTGCGGACGGCTTCGGTGAGACTGGCGGCGCCGCGGTCCAGTGCGGCCGCGACACTCGGCACGGCAGCCCGCAATCCGATAGTCGCGGCCGATCCCGCGTACACCCCGCCCAGCAGCGGGTCCACCGAACGGGCCACCACCTGCTCGCCGAACCGGTCGGCCACCAGCGCGGCCACCGCCGGGTCGCTGCCCGCGGTCCAGTTCAGCGTTCGTCCCGGCTCGGCTTCGATGCGCGCGACGGTGGCGTCGTCGACCAGCCCGGCTACTGACGCGGCCGACGACGGGATCCCGGCCACCGTGTCCGCCGGCAACGGGTGCAGCCTTCCCCCGCTGTAAATCAGCGGCCGCACTCCGGTCGTGGTCCGCTGGCGATCCGCCAGTCCCAGCTCGGCTAGCAACGCCGGCATCTCGGGCCGACGCAACACGAATGCCTCGGCACCCAGATCCATGGGCTGTGCACCGACCAACTCGGTGCGCAGCACGCCGCCGAGCCGGTCGGCCGGGTCGAACAACGTAATGTCTGCGTCGTCGCCGGCCGCGACCCGCAGTCGGTAGGCCGCGGTCAGCCCCGAAATACCGCCTCCCACAACACAATACGAGCTATTGCCGATTGCCCGGCTCCTCCTCGGGCCGTCCCGGCCCGCATCGTCGCCGAACGTCATAGCGAGTGGACCAGCGCCACCAATTCGGTCAGCACGCCGGGATCGGTCTGTGGCAGCACGCCGTGGCCGAGGTTGAACACGTGCCCGGCCGCACCTGCGTCCACTGCACGTCGCCCGTCGTCGACGACCGCACGCGCGGCACGTTCGGCTACCGCCCAGCCAGCCAACACCACCACCGGATCGAGGTTGCCCTGCAGTGCCGTACCGGCAGCGACGCGGCCGGCCGCGTCGGTCAGCGAGGTGCGCCAGTCGACACCGACCACGCGGGCAGTTGCGGGCCGCACCGCTTCGGACATCGCACCCAGCAGTTCGGCGGTCCCGACCCCGAAATGCGTCATCGGCACGCCATATTCGGCCAGGGTCGCAAACACCCGGGAGCTGTGCGGCAGCACGAACTGGCGGTAGTCGGCCAGCGACAAGGTGCCGGCCCACGAATCGAAGACCTGGATCGCGTCCACCCCGGCTTCGATCTGGCCGCGCAGAAACGTGATGGTGAGGTCGGTCAGCTTCGACATCAACGCATGCCAGTTGGCCGGCTCGGCCAACATCATCGCCTTGGTGCGCGCGTGGTTGCGGCTGGGCCCGCCCTCGACCAGATAGGAGGCCAGCGTGAACGGAGCCCCGGCGAACCCGATCAGCGGGACATCGCCCAGCGCGGCCACCAGCAGCCCGACCGTCTCCAACACCGGCTGAACCGCTTGCAGGTCAAGGGGTTTCATGGCGTCAATGTCGGCGGTGGTGCGGACCGGGTCGGCGATCACCGGACCGACGTCGGGGACGATGTCTAGATCCACTCCCGCGGCGCGTAGCGGTACGACGATGTCGGAGAACAGGATGGCCGCGTCGGTGCCATAGCGACGGATCGGCTGCAAGGTGATCTCGCAGGCCACCTCCGGTTCGAAGCAGGCGGCCAGCATGCTGTGGTCTTGGCGCAACGAGCGGTATTCGGGCAGCGAACGGCCGGCCTGCCGCATGAACCACACCGGTATCCGGTTGGGCTTGCGGCCGGCGACGGCGGCCAGGTAGGGCGACTGCGGAAGGTCACGGCGGGTAGGCACAGGAGTAATCACTGCCGTAATGCTCCCACGTAGCATCAACCCGATGCCCGCAACCTATGACGACTTCCCCAGCCTGCGCTGCGAACCCGGTTCCCAAGGCGTGCTGAACCTGGTTCTCGACGCGCCCGGTCTCAACTCCGTCGGACCGCAAATGCACCGCGACCTGGCCGACATCTGGCCGGTGATCAATCGCGACCCCGACGTCAAGGTGGTGCTGGTCCGCGGTGAAGGTAAGGCCTTCTCCTCGGGCGGCAGCTTCGATCTGATCGACGAAACGATCGGCGACTACGAGGGCCGGATCCGCATCATGCGCGAAGCCCGCGACCTGGTGCTCAACCTGGTCAACTTCGACAAACCGGTGGTGTCGGCGATCAGAGGCCCCGCGGTCGGCGCGGGACTGGTGGTGGCACTGCTCGCCGATATCTCCGTGGCGTCGCGGACGGCGAAAATCATCGACGGGCACACCAAGCTGGGCGTTGCCGCCGGTGATCACGCCGCGATCTGCTGGCCGCTGCTGGTCGGCATGGCCAAGGCCAAGTACTACCTGCTGACCTGCGAGACCCTCTCGGGCGAAGAGGCTGAGCGCATCGGCCTGGTTTCGACCTGCGTCGACGACGAGGAAGTGCTCTCCACAGCAACGCGGCTGGCAGACAGTTTGGCCGCTGGGGCCCAGAACGCGATCCGCTGGACCAAACACAGCCTGAACCACTGGTACCGGATGTTCGCACCGGCTTTCGAAACATCGCTCGGCCTGGAATTCCTCGGGTTCAGCGGGCCCGACGTCCTTGAGGGGCTGGCCGCGCACCGAGAGAAGCGTCCCGCGCAGTTCGGGGGCGGCCCCCGATAGCGGCGCGCCTGTCGGCACGTTTCGTCCGATAGGTCTACCGTCGGAGGCTGTGACGTCAGCCGTCGAACCCGAGCCATTCCGCGAAGCGGTAGCGGCCATGAACGGTGTCACCGTGCGGCCGGAAATCGAGCTTGGCCCCATCCGCCCGCCGCAACGCCTGGCACCGTTCAGCTACGCGCTGGGCGCCGAGGTCAAACACCCGGAGCTGGAGATCGTGCCCGAACGCTCCGAGGGTGACGCCTTCGGCAGACTGATCCTGCTCTACGACCCGGACGGGTCCGACGCATGGGACGGGACGATCCGCCTGGTCGCCTACATCCAGGCCGATCTGGACTCGCACGAGGCCATCGACCCGCTGCTGCCGGAGGTGGCGTGGAGTTGGCTGGCGGAGGCGCTGGAGTCGCACACCAAGCACATGACCGCCCTGGGCGGAACGGTCACCGCGACCACCTCGGTGCGCTACGGCGACATCTCCGGTCCCCCCCGCGCGCACCAGTTGGAGCTGCGGGCGTCGTGGACGGCCACCACGCCCGACGTGAGCAGCCATGTCGAGGCGTTCTGCGACGTCCTCGAGCACGCCGCGGGTTTGCCGCCGGCGGGTGTCACCGACCTGAGTTCCCGGTCACGCGCCTGACATGTGCCCCGACCCGTCTCCGGCGGAGCCCGATCCGCCGCGCGGCACGGATCCGCCGGAAAACCAAGCTCCGCTGCTCCTGCAGCCCGCCGAGGGTATGCCTCATCTGTCCGTCACCGCCGACGACATCGCCTCGGCCGCGGAGAAACTCGACCGCGGCCACGGCCCGTTCGCCGTGGACGCCGAGCGCGCCTCGGGCTTTCGCTACTCCAATCGGGCCTACCTGATTCAAATCCGGCGGTCCGGGGCCGGCACCGTCCTGATCGACCCGGTCAGCCACGGAGGCGACCCGCTGACCGTGCTGCAACCGGTCGCTGAAGTCCTGGGCCAGGACGAGTGGATTCTGCATTCCGCCGACCAGGACCTGCCGTGTCTGGCCGAGGTCGGCATGCGGCCACCGGCGCTGTACGACACCGAATTGGCCGGGCGGCTGGCCGGATTCGATCGGGTGAACCTGGCAACCATGGTCGAACGGCTGCTCGGTCAGGGACTGGCCAAAGGCCACGGCGCGGCCGACTGGTCCAAGCGCCCGTTGCCCTCAGCCTGGCTCAACTACGCCGCCCTCGACGTAGAACTGCTCATCGAACTACGCGGCGCCATCGCCGACATTCTGGCCGGGCAGGGCAAAACCGACTGGGCCGCAGAAGAATTCGACTATCTACGGACATTCGAGGAAAGGATGGCTACCGGATCCGGGCGGCGCGACCGCTGGCGGCGCACGTCTGGAATCCATCGAATACACGACCGTCGTGGGCTGGCCGCGGTCCGCGAACTGTGGACGACACGCGACCGCATCGCGCAGCGACGTGACATTGCGCCGCGCCGCATCCTGCCGGATTCGGCCATCATCGAGGCCGCGGTGACTGACCCCACATCCGTCGACGACCTGATCGCGCTGCCGGTGTTCGGTGGGCGCAACCAACGGCGAAACGCCCAGATGTGGTTGAGCGCCTTGGAGGCCGCCCGCCAGAAACAGGATCTGCCGGACGTGGCAGAACCCGCGGCCGGCCCGCCCCCACCGGCGCGGTGGAGCAGGCGCAAACCCGACGCCGCGGCCCGCCTGGAAGGGGCCCGTGCGGCGTTGGCGGAGCTGTCGAAGCGGGTCGCCATTCCGGCTGAGAACCTCATTGCTCCCGACCTGGTGCGCCGGCTGTGCTGGGAGTGGGACGCCCTCGGTGCGGGCAGCGCCGATCCTGTCGCGATCACCGACGAATTTCTGCGCGCCGGGCAAGCCCGGCCATGGCAACGCGAATTGGTGGTGCCTGTCCTGGCCGCCGCGCTGATCGGAGCTCCCCAAACCGGCGAGGACACTTAGTCCAGACGTTCGCTGATCTCGTTCTGTTCAACCGACGAATGCGCAAGCGCTGCAACCCAACCCGTGATGCGCCGGGCCACATCCTGATCGGTGAGCCCCAGCTCGGCCAGCACCTCACCGCGCGACGCGTGCTCGTAGAAACCCTGCGGCAGACCGACATCGCGGCATGGCACGTCGATTTCCGCGGCTCGCAGCGCCGCCGACACCGCTGAACCGACACCGCCGGCCAGCCCGTTGTCCTCCAACGTCACCAATAGCTTGTGCTGTTTGGCCATGTCCCGTATCACTTCCGGCACCGGCAACACCCAGCGAGGATCGACCACGGTCACGCCGATTCCCTGGTTGTGCAGACGTTTGGCGACCGCGATCGCCATCGGTGCGAACGCACCGACGGCTACCAACAGCACATCGTTGCTCAAGCCGGCCGCCGGCACTGCGAGCACGTCCACGCCGTCGCGTCGCTCTAACGCTGGAATGTCTTCGCCCACATCACCTTTGGGGAAACGCAGGGCCGTCGGCCCGTCGTTTACGTCCAGCGCCTCGCCCAGTTCCTCGCGCAGCCGGGTGCCATCTCGAGGCGCGGCCACCCGCATGCCCGGCACTACGCCAAGAATCGACAGATCCCACATGCCGTTATGGCTGGCTCCGTCGTTGCCGGTGACTCCCGCCCGGTCCAGCACCATCGTGACCGGCAGCTTGTGCAAGGCCACATCCATCATGATCTGGTCGAATGCCCGATTCAGGAATGTCGAGTAGATCGCCACCACCGGGTGCATCCCACCCATCGCCAGCCCGGCCGCCGACGTCATCGCATGTTGCTCGGCGATGCCGACGTCGAATAACCGGTCCGGGAACGCTTCGCCGAACGCCGACAGTCCGGTGGGGCCAGGCATTGCGGCGGTGATGGCCACGATGTCGCGGCGTTGACGGCCCGCGGCGATCAGCGCCTCGGCGAACGTCGCCGTCCAACCCGGGCCAGCGACCTTGGTGGCCAGGCCGGTCAATGGGTCGATTGGAACCGTGGAGTGCATCTGCTCGGCCTCGTCGGCTTCGGCCGGGCCGTACCCCATGCCCTTGCGGGTGACGACGTGCACGATCACCGGGGCACCGAAGCCCCGGGCGCTGCGCAACGCAACCTCCACAGCTCGTTCGTCGTGACCGTCGACCGGTCCGACGTACTTCAGTCCGAGGTCGGTGAACAGCAGCTGCGGCGACAGAGAGTCCTTGATGCCGACCTTGATGCTGTGCATGAAGTGATAGGTGACCTCACCAACCAACGGGAGCGACCGCATCGTGTTGCGACCGCGCTCGAGGAACTGCTCGTAGGCCGGCTGCAATCGCAAGGTGGCGAGGCGATCGGCCAAACCGCCGATCGTCGGCGCGTAGCTGCGTCCGTTGTCGTTGACGACGACGATCACGGGCCGGTTCGAGGCGGCGATGTTGTTCAGCGCCTCCCAGCACATGCCGCCGGTGAGCGCGCCGTCCCCGACGACCGCTACCACGTGCCGGTTCCGGTGGCCGGTCAACTCGAACGCCTTGGCCAGACCGTCGGCATAGGACAGCGCCGCGCTAGCGTGGCTGGACTCCACCCAGTCGTGCTCGCTCTCCGCGCGCGACGGATATCCCGAGAGTCCGCCCTTCTTGCGCAGGCTCTCGAAGTCGTGTGCGCGTCCCGTCAGCATCTTGTGGACATACGCCTGGTGGCCGGTGTCGAAGACGATCGGATCGTGCGGCGAATCGAAGACGCGGTGCAACGCAAGTGTCAGCTCGACGACCCCGAGGTTCGGGCCGAGATGCCCGCCGGTGACAGCCACCTTGTGGATCAGAAACTCGCGAATCTCGTGGGCCAGCTCGCGCAGCTGCTGTTGGGAAAGGTGCTGCAAATCGGCGGGACCGCGGATCTGTTCCAGCATCCGGCCAGTCTACGCAGCGTTCGTGATGATGGCGCTCACCCGCTGCGCCCACAGCAGCGCTACGAGTCGCCGAACAGCTCGGCGAGGGTGTCACGCAGCTCGGGATCGGCCAGCACGACGACCTCGTCGCCGGCCCGAAGTTCGGTGTCACCCCGCACCGGCACCAACCCCGAGCCCCGGACCACCATGCTCACCCAGATGTCGCCGGCCCGGTCCCCAAGCACTTCGATCGTGCAGCCCTCCGCCGCTGACTTAGCGGCCACATTGAAGTGGTGCACGCCCTGCGGTTCGTCCTGAAGACGGACGCTCACCTCCCACGGCTGGGTCTGGACGGTACGCATGGGCAGGCGCAACAGTTGCGCGAGGCCCGGTACCGAGCTGCCCTGCACCAGCACCGAAAAAATGACGACGACGACCACGATGCCGTAAAGCCGCTCCGCGTCTGCAATGTGGGCGGCTCGGAGAAATTCGCCCAGCAGGATGGGCACCGCGCCCTTGAGGCCGGCCACCAGGATGAACAGCCGTTCGTTTCGCGACAGGTCGACGCGAACGAGGCAGGCACCGACCGCCAACGGCCGGATCACCACCGTCAAGGCGACGCCGAGCACGAGCCCGGGAATCCACACGTCGGGATGGGCGAGCACGCGAATGTCGACGGTCAAACCCAGAACGGCGAAAGCGACGAGTTCGGCCAAACCGGCCAGGGCAGCATGGAACCGTTTGATCTCGGGTTTGTAGGGTGCGCGAGCGTCACCGATCATGATGCCGCCGGCAAACACCGCCAGGAACCCCGAGCCGTGGGCGAGCGTGGCGATGCCGTACAGCATCAGACAGCACGCCAGTGTTCGTAGTGGATAGAGGCCCTCGCTGGGCAAGGCCACTCGCCGCATGAACACCAACAGTGCGCGGCCGCCGATCACCCCGACCGCCGCCCCGATCACCATCTGCTGCGCGAATTGCGCTCCAACACTGGCGAAGCCGGCGGCGCTGAGTCCGCCGGCCGCGATCAGGCTGGCCATCAACGAGATACCGACCGGATCATTGGCGCCGGACTCGCCCTCCAGAATTGTGCTGCTGCGGCCGGCGATCTCGCGTTTGCCCAACACCGAGAAGACGACGGCCGGATCGGTGGGTGCCACCGCGGTCGCCACGAGAACCGCGGCGTACCAGTCGATTCCGCACAAATAGTGCAACAGGAACGCGGCACCGGCCGCGGTGAGGGCGGTACCCAGCACGCCGACGGAAAGGATCGGACCCAGCGCGGCACGGAAGCGCGCCTGCCCAATGTGCATACCGCCGTCGAACAACACCAACACCAGCGCGATAGTGAGCACCCGTTCCACGGTCCGCTCGGATGGTGGCTGCACCACCGGGACCGCGTGCACCACCACAGCGGCACCGACCAGCACCAGGACGGCCACCGGGACTTTCACCCGCTCAGTGAGGCGGTTCGCCAGCACGGCGATCAAACCGACTGCGCTGGCGAACAATACGATCAGCGCGTAATGGGCGGAATCGTTCACGATCGCTGGCTTTGAATCTGGCTGCGGGTCAACAACGCAACGCACTCCACGTGATGAGTCAACGGGAACGCGTCGAACACCCGGATCTCAGCCACCTCATAGCCGTGGCCGCGGTACAGGCCGACGTCACGGGCGAAAGACGCTGCCTCACAGCCGATGTGCACCACCCGCGGCACCCCCGCGCCAGCCAACAGGTCGATCACCTCACGCCCGGCACCCGATCGCGGCGGATCCAGCACCGCGACATCGGCGCCGGTTTCTTGCGCCGCCAGCACCCGGCGCACCGAGTCGGTGACGATGTCGACCTGCGGCAGATCGGCCAGGGCGGCCCGCGCCGCGCCCGACGCGCCCCGTGAGGTGTCGACAGTGAGCACCCGTCCAGACTCCCCCACTCCGGTCGCCAGCGCGGCCGCGAAAACCCCGGCGCCGCCGTACAGGTCCCAGGCGGTCGCGCCGGGAGCCGCCTGCGCCCAGTCCGCGACCAGTTCGCTGTAGGCCCGGGCGGCGTCGCGGTGCGACTGCCAGAACGCCGTCACCGGCACCCGCCAGCTGCGCTCCCCCACTCGCTGTACCGCGTGATAGTCGCCGTCCATCACCTTGGAGACCGTGCGGTTGCCCTTGCGCACGGTGCGCACCACATGACGCTGCCCGTCATCGTCGAGGGCGACGTGAAGGTGAGCGCCAGACGGCCATCCACACCCGCTCAGTCCGTCCAGCATCCCCTTGGTCAGCTGCCCGCAGCGCAGGTCGGTGACGAGCTCGTCGCTGTGGTAGCGGTGGAACCCGGGCCGACCATCCGCGCCGACATCCAGCCGCACCCGAGTGCGCCAACCCGTCGGTGCGCCAGCTAGTGCCTGGGCCTCACCGGACCACGTGTACCCGCCCAGCCGGTCCAGTTGATTGGCCACCACCTGCGCCTTGAGCGTGCGGGCCGCGGCGGGGTCGACGAACGCCAGATCGCAGCACCCGGCGCCGTCGACCCCGGCGATCCGACACAGCGACTCGGTCCGGAACTCCGAAGCCTCCAGTACCTCGATTACCTCTGCGCGCCAATAGGATCCGCGGTCCGCCGTCACGCGGACCCGCACCCGCTCACCGGGTAGCGCGTAACGGACGAATACCACCCGTCCCTCGTGATGCGCGACGCAGCTGCCGCCGTTCGCAGGGGCCCCAGTGACCAGTGTCAGTACCGTCAGTTCCCCGCAAGCGGATTCGGGGTTCAATCGAAGATGCCCCGTCTTGCGTCGCCCGGAGCGGCGTGCGGCTGCAACGTCTTGACCCGCTCGGACGAAGTCAGTTGCCAGGGCACCGAAGTCACCATCACGCCAGGCATGAACAGCAACCGGCCCTTGAGCCGCAACGCACTTTGGTTGTGCAGCAACTGTTCCCACCAATGGCCCACCACGTATTCCGGAATGAACACCGTCACCACGGTGCGCGGCGATTCCTTGCTGATCCGTTTGACGTAGTCGAGCACCGGTCGGGTGATCTCACGATACGGCGAGGCAATGGTTTTCAGCGGCACGCTGATGTCGCTGTTCTCCCACTGCAGCCGCAGATCCCGAGCTTCGGCGTCGTCCACGCTGACCGTGACGGCTTCGAGCACATCGGGACGGGTGGCTCGGGCATAGGCCAGCGCGCGCAATGTTGGCAGGTGCAACTTCGATACCAACACCACGGCGTGGTTGCGGCTGGGCAACACGATCTCGTCGCCGTGTTCGGCGGCTTGGTCAGCCAATTCCCGGCTCACCGCGTCGTAATGCCGGCGGATCAGCTTCATCAGAATGAACAGCGCGGCCATCGTCACGATCGCGATCCACGCCCCGGCCAGAAACTTGGTGACCAGCACGACGAGCAGCACCGTGCCGGTGGCAATGAACCCGATGGTATTGACGATCCGTGACCGCATCATCTGCCGGCGTGCCGACGGTTCAGTCTCGGTGCGCAGCAGCCTGGTCCAGTGCCGCACCATGCCGATCTGACTCAGCGTGAACGAAATGAACACCCCGACGATGTACAGCTGGATCAGGGCGCTCAACTCAGCGCGAAACGCGACGATCGCCGAGAGCGCCGAGACGGTGAGAAAGCCGATGCCGTTGGAGAAGGCCAGCCGGTCGCCGCGGGTGTGGAACTGACGAGGCAGATAGCTGTGCTGCGCCAATACCGAGCCCAGCACCGGGAACCCGTTGAACGCGGTGTTGGCCGCCAGCACCAGGATCAGCGCGGTCACGGCGGTGATCACGACGAATCCGATGTGGAAGTTTCCGAACACGGCTTGGGCAAGCTGGGTGACCATGGTCTTCTGCAGGTAGCCGGGCGGGGCTCCGGCCAGTTGCGTGTCGGGGTCGTCGACCACCTGGACCCCGATCATCTTCGCCAACACGATGATCCCCATCAGAAGGGCCACCGCGATGCCGCCGAGCATCAGCAGCGTGGTGGCCGCGTTCTTCGACTTGGGCTTCTCGAACGCCGGCACTCCGTTACTGATGGCCTCCACACCGGTCAGTGCGGCACAACCCGAGGAGAACGCTCGCGCCATCAGGAATACCAGCGCAAAACCGGCGACCTTGCCGTGTTCGGAATGCATGTGGAACTCAGCGGATTCCGCCCGCAGCGGATCACCGAGCACGAGCATCCGGAAGAGTCCGTACCCGAGCATGCCGGCCATGCCGATGATGAACGCATAGGTGGGGATGGCGAACGCCAGGCCGGACTCCCGCACCCCGCGCAGATTCAACGCCGTCACCAACAAGATCGCGGCCACACAGAACCACACCTTGTTGTGCGCGACCATCGGAACCGCCGAACCGATGTTCGAGATCGCCGATGCTGTCGAAACCGCAACGGTCAGAACGTAATCCACCATCAGCGCACTGGCTACCGTCAGGCCGGCACTGGCTCCGAGGTTGGTGGTCACCACTTCGTAGTCGCCACCGCCGGAGGGATAGGCGTGCACGTTCTGGCGGTAGCTGGCCACCACCACCAACATGACCGCAGCCACGGCCAGTCCGATCCACGGTGTCAGCGAGTACGCCGCCAAGCCGCCGATCGACAGCATCAGGAACACCTCTTCGGGCGCGTAGGCCACTGAGGACAACGCGTCGGAGGCGAACACCGGCAGCGCGATCCGCTTGGGCAGCAGCGTGTGGCTCAGCCGGTCGCTGCGGAACGGCCGGCCGATGAGCAGTCGGCGCGCAGCGGTTGAAAGTTTGGACACGAGAGCCAAGAGTAAGCCCACGTGGGTTTGGCGGTAGCGTTCCGTGACGAGATTCCCAGGCGGGAATCGTCACGACCGAAATCGCTTCGCGGGACAGAACCGAAAGGACCTCCAAGTGCGGGTGGTTGTGATGGGGTGCGGCCGGGTCGGCTCGTCGGTGGCCGACGGTCTGTCGCGGATCGGCCACGACGTGGCGGTCATCGACCGCGACAGCGCCGCATTCAACCGGCTCAGCCCTGAGTTCGCCGGCGACCGGGTACTCGGCCAGGGTTTCGACCGGGACGTGCTGCTGCGCGCCGGTATCGAAGAAGCCGACGCATTCGCCGCGGTGTCCTCCGGAGACAACTCCAACATCATCTCGGCGCGCTTGGCCCGGGAAACGTTCGGCGTGCGCCGCGTCGTCGCCCGCATCTACGACGCCAAGCGCGCCGAGGTCTACGAGCGGCTCGGCATTCCCACGATCGCCACCGTGCCGTGGACCACTGATCGCCTGCTCAACGCCCTGACGCAGGAGACCGAGACCGCCAAGTGGCGAGATCCCACGGGTACCGTCGCCGTCGCCCAGGTGGCGCTGCACGAAGACTGGGTGGGGCACCGCGCCACCGACCTCGAGCAGGCCACGGGCGCCCGCGTCGCGTTTCTGATCCGATTCGGTGCCGGCGTGCTCCCGGAACCCAAGACGGTCCTGCAGGCCGGCGATCAGGTCTACGTCGCCGCCATCTCCGGCCGCGCCGCCGAAGCGGTGGCCATAGCCGCTCTGCCGCCGAGTGAGGACCTGGAGACGGGATCGCGCAAATGAAAGTAGCGGTCGCCGGGGCCGGCGCGGTCGGCCGTTCGGTCACCCGAGAGCTCGTCGCCAACAACCACGACGTCACGCTGATCGAGCGCAACGCCGAGCACCTCGACACCGATGCCATCCCCGCCGCCCACTGGCTGCTGGGCGACGCCTGCGAGTTGAGCCTGCTCGAGCAGATGCACCTCGAGGAGTTCGACGTGGTGGTGGCCGCAACCGGTGACGACAAGGTCAACGTCGTGCTCAGCCTGCTGGCCAAAACCGAGTTCGCGGTCCCGCGGGTGGTCGCCCGGGTCAACGACCCCCGCAACGAATGGCTCTTCACCGACGCGTGGGGTGTCGACGTGGCGGTCTCCACGCCGCGGATGCTGGCCTCGCTGATCGAGGAAGCCGTCGCCGTCGGCGACTTGGTGCGGCTGATGGAGTTCCGCAAGGGCCAGGCCAACCTGGTCGAGATCACCTTGCCCGACGACACCCCGTGGGGCGGCAAGCCGGTGCGCAAGCTGCAGTTGCCGCGGGATGTCTCGCTGGTGACCATCTTGCGCGGGTCGCGGGTGATCGTGCCGCAAGGCGACGAACCGCTCGAAGGCGGCGACGAATTGCTGTTCGTCGCGGTCACCGAGGCAGAAGAGGATCTGCGGAAGCTGCTGCTGCCGACCAATTAGGGCGGGCGGACGCTAATCCAAGACACGGTCGTCTTCGCGTTCCTGCACGGAGATGGCCCTCAGCACGGCCCTGATCGCCCCATAGGTAATCAACGCCGCCAGCGCGGTCAACGGCCAGCCCATCGCGATCCGGGTCACGCCCAGCCACCCGGTCTTGCCGAGTTCGTACAGATGCCCTTGGACGCCGAAGCGCGCGAGGAACACCAGCGTCCACGACAGCGTCGCGATGTCGAAGGCGTATACCGCGCGGGACACCTCGCGCCATCCACGGTCCCGCCCGGTGGCCCAGCTCCACAGGTAGCCCACCACTGGTCGGCGAATCAGGATGGACACCGCGAACACCACAGCCCAAAACAACGACATCCAGATGCCCAGCAGGAAATAGCCTTTGGACTGCCCAACCAGGTAGGCGATCAATGCGCACACGGCGACCCCGAAGAATCCGGACAGCGCCGGCTGCACGGAGTCGCGGCGGATCAGCCGCCACACCAACACCAAAGCTGCGGTAGCCAGCGCGGTGCCGATCGCGGGCAGCAGGCCGGCGACGCTGGACGCGATCACAAAAGTCAGGACCGGCAACGACGAGTAGACGAGGCCGCTGACGCCACCGGCTTGGGCCAGCAAGCGCTCGGCACTAATGCGGTTAGCGCTCACGGGAATCAGACGCGGCAGAACCCGACAAGACCGAAAGACCCGTCACCGCTGAATTTCGTAGTGCGGGTTGTAGATGGCCTTGGTGCCGTTTTCCATCTTGCCCAGCCGTCCACGCACTCGTAGCGTGCGGCCCGATTCGATGCCCGGGATGCGCCGCTGACCGAGCCACACCAGGGTCACGGTGTCGCTGCCGTCGAACAGCTCGGCACGAACGCCGCCAGAGCACTTCTTGCCGTTTGTCTCGACACTGCGCAGCGTGCCCACCATCGTGACCTCCTGGCCGCGCTGGCAATCGATGGCGCGCTGCGCGCCGGTATTGAGGACTTCGTCTGAGAGTTCTTCGACGTCGCGTTGCTCTGGGTCTTCTGTCAACCGACGGGTTAGCCGGCGTAGATAGCCTTGGGCCCCCATGGCCACTCCTGACACTTCGACGTCGTTACGGAAACTCTGCAATAAATCAGCATTTCCACCATGCCAACGGTCACCGTAGACCTGTTGGTTCCCGGATGCCACATGGATGAAACCACCGATCTGTGTTCGTTCCGGAGCACCGGGCACTATGAGGAGGTGGCTGTCAATTTAGGCGGTGTCACCACCGTGTTGCTGCCTGGTACCGGGTCGGACGAAAACTACGTTGACCGGGCCTTTTCCGCAGCACTGGCGGGTGTCGATGCGGTGTTGGTCACACCTGCGCCACAACCGGCCCGATTGATCGACGGCTACCTGGCCGCCCTCGACGATGCGGCACGGCACGGCCCGCTCGCTGTGGGTGGCGTGTCGATCGGAGCCGCGGTGGCCGCGACGTGGGCACTGGCCCACCCGAAGCAGACTGTCGCCGTGCTGGCGGCCCTACCGGCCTGGACCGGGGATTCCAGTTCTGCGCCGGCCGCGCACGCCGCGCGCTACACGGCATCGCAGTTGCGTCGTGACGGGCTGGAGGTCACGACGGCGCAGATGCGCGCGTCCAGTCCGTCCTGGCTGGCCGACGAATTGGCCCGGTCCTGGCGGGTGCAGTGGCCGCAGCTGCCAGATGCAATGGAGGAGGCGGCCGCCTACATCGCGCCGAGTTGCGCCGACCTTTCGCGCCTGGTCCCGCCGCTGGGCGTGGTCGCTGCCGTCGACGACCCGATACACCCGCTGCAGGTGGGTGTCGACTGGGTGGCTGCCGCGCCCCGCGCGGCGCTGCGCACGGTGACGCTGGACGAGATCGGCGCGGACACCGCCGCATTGGGCGCGGCCTGCTTGGCCGCGCTGGCCGATACCGGCTAACCGCCGGTGATGGTGCTGCGTAACTGCTGCATTGCCGATCCGTCGACTCCGCGGCGGGCGACCGGCTCGTTGGACGGCTGCGGTGTCTGCACCTGTTCGCCGCCTTCTGCCGCCTGGGCAGCGGCCGCTTCGCGCAGCTGCTGGATCATCGGCTCGGGCAGCTGCACCGGCAACGGCGTCCGCACCGGAAGCGGCGTGTCGCCACGTCGAACCACGGTGTCCGCCAACGCCTCACGCGCCTCGTCGGTAAGAGCGTCGATAGTTTCGTGCGGGCCGTTCACCACACACCGGATCATCCAGCGGTAACCGTCGACACCGATGAAGCGCACCGCTCCGGAGGCGACCCCGACCACCTCGCGGCCCCACGGGCCGTCTTTGATGGAGACCTTGGCGGAGTCTTTGCGCAACGAGTCGGCGAGCTCGCTGGCCACCTCACGCCACAGACCGGCCGACTTCGGGGCAGCGTAGGCGGCGATGGTGAAACGGCCGTTCGGCGTGATAACCCAGACCGCGCTGGGGACCCCGGTCTCGGTCAACTCGACCTGGACCTGGCCGGCGGCCGGCATCGGGATCAGGACCGAACCCAGGTCGAGTCGGGCGACCTCAGCGACCGCGGGGTCGTCGAAGTCTTCGATGTCGAAGGGACCGTCGAGTTCTTCGTCGGCCTCGTTGTCAGGGGGCTCGACCGCCGCAGCGGTCGGCTCGTCCGAAGTGCTGTCGCTGTCGTCTTTGCGTCTACCGAATGCCATCGCTAACTCACAAACTCGCATGTCCGCCGGAGGAACCGTGACCACCGTCGCCACGGGATGTTTTGGCCAGTCCGGCCTCGTCGAACGACGACACCTCGACCGGCTCGACCAACTCGACCCGCTGCACGAGCAACTGGGCGATGCGGTCGCCGCGATGCACCACGATCGGCGTGGTGGGGTCCAGGTTGATCAGCGCGACCTTGATCTCGCCACGATAACCCGCGTCGATGGTGCCGGGGCTGTTGACGATCGAAAGTCCGACCCGAGAAGCCAACCCCGAACGCGGGTGCACCAACCCGACCATCCCGAACGGGACGGCAACGGCGATGCCGGTGCGCACCAAGGCCCGGTGCCCGGGCGGCAGCTCGAGGTTTTCGGCACTGAACAGATCGACCCCGGCGTCGCCTTCGTGAGCGCGGCTGGGCATCGGGAGTCCCGGGTCGAGGCGGACTACGGCCAGACTGTTCGACACGGGGGCACAGACTACCCTTGACCGCGTGTCCGATACGCGGGTCGCGCCGCAGAGCGTGCGATATCGCGAACGACTGTGGGTGCCCTGGTGGTGGTGGCCACTGGGATTCGCGCTGGCGGCGATCGCTTCATTCGAGGTCAATCTGGGTCTGCGCTCGCTTCCGAACTGGTTGCCATACGCGACGCTGTTCGCCGTCGCCGCGGGCGTGTTGCTGTGGCTGGGCCGGGTCGAGGTCAGGGTCACCGCCGACGGCGATGCCGTGGAACTCTGGGCCGGCCAGGCGCATCTGCCCGTCACCGTGATCGCCCGGTCCGCGGTGGTCGCGCGCACCGCCAAGTCCGCGGCGCTGGGCCGCCAACTCGATCCGGCGGCCTTCGTCGTACACCGGGCCTGGATCGGCCCGATGGCGCTGCTAGTCCTCGATGATCCCGACGATCCAACGCCGTACTGGCTGGTGAGTTGCCGTCACCCCGAGCGGGTGCTGTCGGCCCTGAGAAGCTGAGTTCGACTGTCAGGCTGCGCAGTCGGTACAGATCATCAAGCCGTTCTTCTCGGTGGCCAGCCGGCTGCGGTGTTGCACCAAAAAGCAACTCGAGCAAGTGAACTCGTCGGCTTGCTTGGGAATCACGCGCACCGAGAGTTCTTCGCCGGACAGGTCGGCACCAGGCAGCTCAAAAGACTCTGCGGACTCGGACTCATCGACGTCGACCACCGCCGATGCAGCCTCGTTCCGTCTCGCTTTGAGCTCCTCCAGCGAGTCTTCCGAGACGTCGTCCGTCTCGGTACGCCGCGGAGCGTCATAGTCGGTAGGCATTTTTCTCCCCGTCCCAACCCCTCAGTGCCGTATCAGTTCAAGGAACGCTTTGTACCAGCGTCGAACGCCTGCACCAAATGATTGGTGCCCGTATTGAGGCTGAATCCAGTGTGATTTACGTCACACCACTGAGTTGACCCTTGTATCTGGCCTTAAACGGTGCGTTTACCGTGCCACTAGAGTGCGTGTGTGGTCGCACACATCACCGAGGGTACCGCCTTCGATAAGCACGGCAGACCCTTCCGTCGCCGCAATCCCCGCCCCGCCATCATCGTGGTGATTCTTCTCGTGGTGGCGACGGCTGTGGTGTGGACGGTGGCCCTGACCCGACCGACAGACGTGCGGGAGGTCGCTGTGTGCAACCCTCCCCCGGAGCCCACCGGCACCGCGGCTCCCGGCAAGCTCGGCGAGCCCGTATCGCGGTCGGAGATGGTGGACGTCACGCCCGCCAAACTCGCCGAGACCAGGGTGCACGTGCTCAACGCGAGCGGCCGCGGCGGCCAGGCCGGTGATGTGGCCGGCGCGCTGCAGGACCTGGGCTTCGCCCAGCCAACTTCTGCCAACGACCCGATCTATGCCGGGACCCGACTGAACTGCCAGGGGCAGATTCGGTTCGGCACAGCGGGACAAGCCACCGCGGCCGCGCTGTGGTTGGTGGCGCCGTGCACCGAGCTGTTTCACGACAGCCGCGGCGACGACTCTGTCGACCTCGCACTGGGAACCGACTTCAACTCGCTGGCGCACAACGACGACATCGACGCCGTACTTGCCAGCCTGCGGCCCGGCGCCAGCGAACCGGCTGATCACGCACTGCTGGCAAAGATCCACGCCAACAGCTGCTGAGGCTCAATCCGGGATCGGATCCAAACCGCCGAACTCCCCCAGCGCCGCCAGCAACTGGTCGGCAATACCCGGCGCCGCGGCGAGAACCAGGCCGGCACCATCCCCATCCGGCGGAGGCAACACCACGCACGCACCCGCCTCGGCCGCGATCAGAGCGCCGGCCGCGCCGTCCCACACCTGCAACCCGTGCTCGTAGTACGCGTCCAACCGCCCTTCGGCGACCATGCACAAATCCAATGCCGCCGAACCGATCCGCCGCACGTCGCGCACCACCGGCAGCATCCGCGCCAGCAAAGCGGCCTGATGGGCCCGGCGCGGCGGCGAGTAGCCGAATCCGGTGCCCAGCAAGGCCATCGAGAGATCTTGCACATCGGTGCACCGCAACGGGTGCCTCCCGTGCTCATCGGTGACATGCGCCCCAAGGCCGACCGCGGCCGAATACACGCGTCCGGCAACGACATCGGCCACCGCCCCGGCTACCGACACCCCTCCCACCTGGGCACCGATCGACACCGAGTACGCCGGGATGCCGTAGACGAAGTTGACCGTGCCGTCGATGGGATCGAGCACCCAGACCACGGTATTTCCGGCGTCACCGGTCAAATCACTGGTCAAATCGCTTGGGCCGCCGCCTTCTTCGCCCAGAATCAGATCATCCGGCCGCCGTCGAGCCAGGCGATCACGGACCAGATTCTCGGTCTCGGTGTCCACCACGGTCACCGGGTCGGTCGGAGTGGTCTTTGCGCGCACCGCGGAATTGGTACCGCCGTTTCGGGTCCCGAAGACCTCTGCGCGCCGGTTCCGAACGAATGCGGCCGCCTCCGCTGCCACGGCTTCGGCGATTTCGCGCAGTAGCGCGGGGGCGTTATCCGGTGGAGTCACAGGCCTATCGCACCACAACCGCGAAGTTCCTCATGGGCGCAACCCGATGACTCCCAATAGTCGCTATAAGGTGAGCGGACAACTTTGTCTCGTCGAGGAGATTCCGATGACCAGCACTGTTCCCGGAACCGATTCGCCACAGCGTCAAGGATTCGGAATCGACGTCGGAGGCAGCGGCATCAAGGGCGCGATCGTCGATCTGGACACCGGGCAGTTGATCGGGGACCGAATCAAACTGCTGAC
Source organism: Mycobacterium asiaticum (assembly GCF_001673365.1). Taxonomy (GTDB): domain Bacteria; phylum Actinomycetota; class Actinomycetes; order Mycobacteriales; family Mycobacteriaceae; genus Mycobacterium; species Mycobacterium asiaticum_A. The sequence goes on along the minus strand of NZ_LZLS01000086.1, from coordinate 5,119 downwards.
ACCGCAACCGGCCACCCCGAAAGCGGTGGGCAAGACCATCGCCGAAGTCGTCAACCGATTCGAGTGGACCGGTCCACTCGGAGTCACTTACCCGGGCGTTGTCACCCACGGCATCGTGCAAACCGCGGCCAACGTGGACAAGAGTTGGATCGGGACCAACGCCCGCGACATCATCAGCGCCGAACTGTCCGGACAGGACGTGACCATTCTCAATGACGCCGACGCGGCCGGACTGGCCGAGGAACGTTACGGCGCGGGCAAAGGCCATGAGGGGCTAGTCGTCCTGCTCACCTTCGGCACCGGTATCGGTTCGGCCGTCATCCACAACGGCAAGCTGATTCCGAACACCGAATTCGGTCACATCGAGGTCGGCGGCAAGGAAGCCGAGCATCGGGCCGCGTCGTCGGTGAAGGAACGCAATGGGTGGAGCTACGAGAAATGGACCAAGCAGGTGACCAAGGTGCTGGTCGCCATCGAGAACGCGATCTGGCCCGATTTGTTCATTGCCGGCGGCGGAATCAGCCGTAAAGCCGACAAATGGGTGCATCTGCTGGAAAACCGCACCCCCGTCGTGCCTGCTGTACTGCAGAACGCCGCGGGCATCGTCGGCGCGGCCATGGCCTCAACCCAGGACGTGACGCACTGATTTTGCGCGCTCGGCCAGTAGGAGCGCCCGGTGAAGTTACAATGGTCGTCGGCGGCCGCCCAAACCGATAGCGCGCGATACTCGCGCTGGTATCAAACGCCGACACTCGAGATAGAAGACACTTTCGGTCAACCATGCCCAGACCCACCGGAAGTGCGTCCAACCGAAGGGGTGTATGTGGCAGCGACGAAGGCAACTCCGGCGACCGATGAGCCGGTGAAACGCACCGCCACCAAGTCTCCCGCCAAACGCACGGCGGCCAAGAGCGCCAACGGCACCGCGCCGGCAAAACGCGCCGCCAAGGCCGCTGCGCCGGCTGCGGACGGTGCCGCTCCGAAAAAGACCCGCGCCAAAGCCGCCGCGAAGGCCCCGGCGGCGCGCGGCGCCGCGAAGGTGACAGACGCCGACGCTGACGCCACCGACGCAACCGAGGTCACTTCCGAGGAGTTGGACACCGACCTCGACGTGGAGCCCGGCGACGATCTGGAAATCGATGCCGGCGAACTCAGCCTGGACGACCTCGAAGACGAGGTCGCCCCGGATGCCGAGGACAGCGAACTCGAAGCGGGCGACGCCGACGAGACCGAGACTGCGGCAGCCGTGCAGCCCGCCGAAGGCGCCGGCGAAGACGAAGAGGAAATTGCCGAGCCGACCGAAAAGGACAAAGCCTCCGGCGATTTCGTCTGGGACGAAGACGAGTCCGAGGCATTGCGGCAGGCCCGCAAGGACGCCGAGCTCACCGCGTCGGCCGACTCGGTTCGCGCCTACCTGAAGCAGATCGGCAAGGTAGCGCTGCTCAACGCCGAGGAAGAGGTCGAGCTCGCCAAGCGGATCGAGGCCGGCCTGTACGCGACCCAACTGATGGTGGAGCTGACCGACCGCGGCGAGAAGCTGCCCGCCGCGCAGCGTCGGGACATGATGTGGATCTGCCGCGACGGCGATCGCGCCAAAAACCACCTACTGGAAGCCAACCTGCGTCTGGTGGTCTCCCTGGCCAAGCGGTACACCGGCCGCGGCATGGCGTTCCTGGACCTCATCCAGGAGGGCAACCTCGGTCTGATCCGCGCGGTGGAGAAGTTCGACTACACCAAGGGCTACAAGTTCTCCACCTACGCGACGTGGTGGATTCGCCAGGCCATCACCCGCGCCATGGCCGACCAGGCCCGCACCATCCGAATCCCGGTGCACATGGTCGAGGTCATCAACAAGTTGGGCCGCATCCAGCGCGAGCTGCTGCAGGACTTGGGCCGGGAGCCCACCCCTGAAGAGCTCGCCAAGGAAATGGACATCACGCCGGAGAAGGTGCTGGAGATCCAGCAGTACGCCCGTGAGCCCATCTCGTTGGACCAAACCATCGGCGACGAGGGCGACAGCCAACTCGGCGACTTCATCGAAGACAGTGAAGCCGTCGTTGCCGTCGACGCGGTGTCGTTCACGCTGCTGCAAGATCAGCTGCAGTCGGTGCTGGACACGCTCTCCGAACGCGAGGCCGGCGTCGTTCGGCTGCGCTTCGGTCTCACCGACGGCCAGCCGCGGACCCTAGACGAAATCGGTCAGGTCTACGGCGTCACCCGGGAACGCATCCGCCAGATCGAGTCCAAGACGATGTCGAAGTTGCGCCACCCCAGCCGCTCTCAGGTACTGCGCGACTACCTCGACTAGGCAATTCCACTGCGATCACAACAACCTGATCGTCGCGCCTCTCGTGTAGGCCACAACGCAGGCCACCGCACGCATCGCCGGTGCCGCGCATCTGCCCACCCTGCGCAGCCACCAGCGGAAGGCGTCGGACATAAAGCACCACCGTAGGGTGACGCAATGTCAGCTAGCCGGCATGACGTCTCGTTGCGCCGGATCTGTTGGTAGAGATCGAAGCCGACGCCTACGTCGTGTCCTGACCGTCCAGGAGCGCCGAGAAGCTCCCATCGGCCGCTGGCTGATACCCGACAGCCTTGCGGACGGCTGCCACCGGCAGCGGGCCGTACAGGTGCGGGAACCGCATCGAATCCGGGTCGGTCGGAACGCCCGGTTCCCACCGCAGCGGCGCGCCCAGTTCAGCGGAGTCGACGTAGAGCAGAACCATGTCGCGGCGACCGCGGTAGAGCCGGTTGGCGGGCAGGTGCACCTGCTCGATCGTCGACAGGTGGACGAACTCCGCGCTGCCTGATTCGTCGGGGTCCGGTTGGATCCAACCGGTGCCGCGGGCCGAGGACCACTCCTGCTCAGAACACAAACGCACCAACAAATCAGAAGTAGTTGGCATAAGTGATTAGCCTGCCCGAATTTTGGGCAAATATTCGTGAGAAACGACACACCCTATAACGCTCGGGGAACAAGGCGAAAACTTCGAACGTCTGACAGAGTGAATTTATCGCCAGAACGGAGGAGCCATGAACGCAACTCTGACCAGTCCCGAGCTGACTCGCGCCGACAGGTGCGACCGCTGCAGTGCAGCCGCCCGGGTTCGCGCCAAGCTGCCGTCCGGAGCTGAGCTCCTCTTCTGCCAGCACCACGCCAACAAGCACGAGGCTAAGTTGATCGAGCTGTCGGCCGTGCTTGAGGTCAGCGGGGAGTAGTTGCGCCGAACTCGCCCGGCGGCAATGCGAGCCGTCCGTGCTTTGATCGGCAATGCTGGACGGAATGAGCGACCAGGTCCCTAAACCATCTCGCCACCACATCTTACGAATCAGTCGTAGGACGTTATCCAAAGCGTGGGACGACTCAATTTTCTCCGAGTCGGCGGAAGCAGGTTTTTGGACGTGTCTCTCAACGCCGCCGCTGCTGCTGGGGATTTTGGGAACGCTGGCCTGGATTGCGCCGCTTTTCGGTGCCGACACCTTGCCCTCGATCATCAAGAGCACCCTGTCCACGGCCCGTAACTTCTTTTCCCACAACGTGGTCAACGAGATCATCGAGCCCACCATCCGCGACATCACTACCCACGCCGGCGGCGAGGTGGCCTCGCTGGGGTTCCTGATCTCCTTGTGGGCGGGGTCCTCTGCGGTTTCGTCATTCGTAGACGCGATCGTGGAGGCCCACGATCAGACACCCTTGCGCCATCCGGTTCGCCAGCGATTCTTCGCGCTGTTCATCTACATCGTGATGCTTGCGTTCGTGGTGATCACCGCGCCGGTGGCGGTGGTAGGTCCGCGCAAAGTGAGCGAGCACATCCCTCTCGGTCTGCAGAATCTGCTGCACTACGGCTACTACCCGGTGTTGATCCTGGGCCTGATGGCCGGCGTGACGGTGCTGTACCGGGTGGCGCTGCCGGTTCCGCTGCCCACGCATCGGCTGATACCGGGCACGATCCTGGCCACCGTGGTCTTTTTGGTCGCCACTCTGGGCTTGCGTCTGTATTTGAGATGGATAGGCAGCACCGGTTACACCTACGGTGCGCTGGCCACGCCGATCGCGTTTCTGCTGTTCGCTTTCTTCGGCGGCTTTTCGATCATGATCGGCGCCGAGCTCAACGCCGCGATCCAGGAAGAGTGGCCCGCTCCGGCAACCCATGCGCACCGGGTGCGCAACTGGATCGTTCGTCGTACCTCCCGTGTGGCCGGGACCCCAGACCCGGGGCCGCCACGGGCAAAAGCGGTCCCACAGACCGCCGAGACCGACCTTGCCACTACTCCCCCGGTGGAAGCCCCGGTGGAGCCGAAGACGTGATCAGCCCTTCTTGAGGCGCTCGTAGATCTGCTTGCAGTCCGGGCACACCGGTGACCCAGGCTTGGCGGCCTTGGTGACGGGAAATACCTCTCCGCACAACGCGACAACGTGATTGCCCATGACCGCGCTCTCGGCGATCTTGTCCTTTTTCACATAGTGGAAGTACTTCGGTGTGTCGCTACCGGTCCCGTCGTCGGTGCGTTCGTCGGCGTCGGTGCGCTCGATCGTCTGGGTCTCCATTCCTAACATTGTGCCTCCTGACCTCCGGTCTGACACCGCAGAGTCACGATCGCTTTATCTGTGACACAGTGGAGGGATGAAGCGCGGCCCCGAGCTGAGTTTCGACGGTTTCGATGACGACGGCCGCCCGGTACTGATCACTGCAGCTGCACCTTCCTACGAGGTGCAGCATCGAGCGCGGGTGCGTAAATACCTGACGCTCATGGCGTTCCGCATCCCTGCGCTCCTGTTGGCCGCTTTCGCGTACGGCGCCTGGCACAACGGTCTTATCTCACTGCTGATCGTCGCCGGCTCAATACCGCTGCCGTGGATGGCCGTCCTGATCGCCAACGACCGTCCTCCGCGCGGCGCCGACGAGCCACGACGCTTCGACGCGGCCCGGCAGCACACGCCGTTGTCCGCGAGTTCTGAGACAGTGGCTCTCGAGAGTCGCCCGAGCGCCCCGCGGCAGTCGGATACGCCTTACATCGACGCCGACGGTTCGGACTAGTCGCGATCGCAAGAGCGGCCGCAGGCCGGTCGCCGCGGGTCGCGACCATCGGACCCCTCGCGATCGCAAGAGCGGCC
>NZ_LZLS01000085.1 GCF_001673365.1 Mycobacterium asiaticum | reverse complement strand
GTAGTCCACAACGTGGATGCCGCGCAGGAAGGTTTGCACCGACAGGCCACTAGAGTGGCGCGCGGAACCGGCGGTGGCGGGCCGGGTGGAGCTGCCGTGGGAATCCGGTCGGTCGCCGGTATCAGCCCCACGATGCCATGATGATGCCCGACCTCGAACGTGACGCGCGGCCCGTCGGGCCTGGCGAGGTTGACGGTGAGCCCGTCGTAGATGTCGACCAGCGGTACGCGTTTGCCGTTGGCAAAGACCCCGTTGGGCGAATTGTTGTCGATCGCAATCCAACTGCCCTGCTCAAAACGCAGCAGCAAATGCGCCCGGGCCACCATCGGATGTGCCACCCGCAGGTCGGCGCGCAGGTCGCTGCCCACAATCACGTCGCGGCCAGTGGCGAAGGTCCGCTGAGCCGGACCGGCCCGGACGGTCAGCACGGGCTGCTGGGCTCCGGTCATCTCCTTACCCTAAGCGCCCGCATGGGGCTCGCCCACCGCCGTCTAGCGGCGCTTGAGCCGAATCCTCCACCACACGATGGTGCTGTAGACCATGCACAACACGGCGAGCATCGCCATGTCGAATAGCCACGCGCTGGCCTTGTGGTCCCAGTGCTGATCCTTGGGATCGGTCGGGCCCGGTGTCAGGCGGTGGACGTCAATGGTGGACGACGCTGCCGCGTAGCCCCAGCGGGCAGGCGTCGCCCACGACAACTGGTCGAGTACGGTGCGGTTCGTCACCCAGATCATGCCTCCGGAGAACACCAGCTGCGACATGATTGCGGTTACCAGCAGCGGCATGATCTGATCCTGCGACTTGGCGATCGCCGACAACGCCATGCCCAGGATCGCCGAGGCCACACAGGTCGCGGCGACGGTGACAAACAGCTCGAAGCGCACGTCGCCCAGCAGCACCGCGTTCGAGAGCGGCTTACCCCAGCCGATGATCGCGATGGTGGTGGCGATGGCCGCCTGCATGGTGGCGAACGCGCAGAACACCACGATCTTGGCGGCCTGATACGCGCCGGTGGACAATCCGACCGCCTGCTCGCGCTTGAAGATGGGACGTTCACCGACGAGGTCTCGGATGGTCAGCGCGGTGCCCATGAAGACCGCGCCCACGTTCAGCATGACCAGGATCTGCCCGGGTTGGTTGGGCGCGCTGCTCAACGGATCGGCCATGTCGAACCCGGTCTTGCCGCGCACGGTCAGCGTCAAGACACCGATGAGGAACGGCAGCAACGCCAGGAAGACCGTGTAGCCGCGGTCGGAGATCACCAGCCGCACCTGCCGTCGGGCAATGGTCGAGAACTGGCGGAACCCGTTGTTGTGCACCGGTTCCCCGAGGTCGGCGGCCGGACTGGCTTGCGACGGACGTTCCGGTTGTCGGTTGCCTTCCAGGAAGCGGCGATTGGCCTCATCGGGGTCGGCGCCGACCTTGGTGAAGATGTCGGCCCAGTTGGTGGTGCCCATCGCCGCGCCGATGTCATCGGGCGCACCCAGAAACGCGGTCTTACCCCCGGGGGCCAGCAACAGAATCTGGTCACACACGTCGAGATAGGACACCGAGTGCGTGACCACCAGCACCACGCGGCCCGCGTCGGCAAGCTGGCGCAGCATCATCATCACCTGCCGGTCCAGCGCCGGGTCCAGGCCGGAGGTCGGTTCGTCGAGGATCAGCAGCGACGGCCCGGTGAGTAGCTCGAGGGCCACCGACGCGCGCTTGCGCTGACCGCCGGAAAGTTTGTCCACCCGGGTATCGGCGTGCTTGGTCAGCTCGAGTTCCTCGAGGACCTGGGCGACGACCTGCGCCCGATCGGCCTTGCTGGTGTCCGGTGGCAACCGCAACTCGGCGGCGTACCCAAGCGCCTGGTTGACCGTCAGCTGGCGGTGCACGACGTCGTCCTGGGGGACCATGCCGACCCGACTGCGCAGCGACGCGTACTCGGCGTGGATGTCGTGGCCCTCGAAGGTCACGTTGCCGGTGCTGGGGCTGGTGTAGCCGGCGATCAGCCGCGACAAAGTGGACTTGCCCGCGCCGGACCCACCGATGATGGCGGTCAGCGTGCCGGGCCGGGCGGTCAGCGAAATGTGGTCCAGCAGTTGCTTTCCGCCCTCGACCGTGAACGTCACCGAGTTGACCTCTAGGCCGCCGGTTCGGGTGGCCGCCGCGGTGCGGCGCACCAAGGTGCCGCCGGTGAACACCAGGTCGACGTTGCCGATGGTGACCACGTCGCCTTCGGTCAGGATCGCCGACCCCACCCGGACCCCGTTGACGAACGTCCCGTTGACGCTGTTGTTGTCGCGGATCTCCGCCCCGAGCGGGGTCAGCGTCAGGAATGCGTGCTGACGTGAGGCGAGCACGTCCTGGATGACGATGTCGTTGTCGGTGGAGCGGCCGATGGTGACCGAACCCGCGGGCACCGCGTGCGAACCCGTTCCCAACAGGGCCTGGAACATCTTCGTGGCGATATTGCCCTGTTCGGGTGGCTTTGCCCCGACCGGCGGCCCGGGCTGCCGCGGTGGCGGACGGCGCGGACCCGGCGGAATGTGTGCCGACGAGCCCGGCTGGTGGGCCGGGTGGGACGGTGGCGCGCTCGCCGGGTAGCCGGGCGGGGACCAGGGCGCCGCGCTGCTCGGATACATGGGTTGCCCCGGCGGGGGCGGCGGCGGCCCGCCTGGATGGGGCCGACCCGACGGTGGCCCACTCCAGTTCGGCTGCCGGGTCGACGACGGCGCCGCCTGGTGATGTGCGGGCCCGTGCGTGGTCACCGCGGCCGAGGACGGACCACCCGGCTGCACCAGAGGCAGCGACTCGGTTTGCGGCGGACGTCCGGCCGGCCCGCGATGGCGTCCCACTTCGAAGATCAGCAGCGGGCCGTCAGGGTTTCCGATATTTACGGCCTGACCATCGGTGATGTCGACGACCGGTACCCGCCGACCGTTGGCATAGGTGCCGTTCAAGGAGTTGTTGTCGATCGCCATCCAACGGCCCTGATCGAACCGCAACAACAAGTGGGCGCGCGAAATCAGCGGATGGGTAATACGCATGTCGGCACGCAGGTCGCGGCCTACGACCACGTCGTGGCCCGCCGCGAAGGTGCGTTCCGACCCGTCGTACCGAACGGTCAGCGCAGGCGGCGCGGGTGGAGGCATCGCACCAACTTTAGCTCCTAGGTATCCGTGGGCGATTGCACCGAAGGGGGCACGGCGTGGGGAAGCGGATTCCGATCGGGTGCGCCGGTGAGGACGCAGTGCGTGCGACTGTAGACGGTCGGCATGCATTGGTTGCAGTGCGTGCAGACCGAGTGGACGCTGGCGCCGTCGCGGGCGATCTTGCTGATCAGATCGGGCTCGGCCAGTAGCGCCCGTCCCATTGCCACGAACTGAAAGCCCTCGGCCATCGCAAGGTCCATCGTTTCCCGGTTGGTGATCCCGCCGAGCAGAATCAGCGGCAGCTTCAGTTCGGCGCGGAACAGCTTTGCTTCCCGCAATAGATACGCCTCGCGGTAACGGTATTCGCGCAGGAACTTCTTGCCGGTCATGCGGATGCCCCAACGCAGCGGCGGCTTGAACGCCCCGGCGAACTGCTTGATTGGGGCGTCGCCATGAAACAGGTACATCGGGTTGACCAGTGAGCTGCCGGCGGTCAGTTCGATCGCGTCCAGTGCACCGTCTTCCTCCAGCCACTTGGCCGTGGTGATCGCCTCTTCGTTGGAGATGCCGCCGCGGACGCCGTCGGACATGTTGAGTTTGGCGGTGATCGCGATCTGACGCGGCCCTTGATCGACCGCGCGACGCACCGCCATCACCACGCCGCGGGCCACTTTGGCGCGATTGGCCAGCGAACCGCCGAACTCGTCGGTGCGCCGGTTGATCAGGGGAGACAGAAACGAACTCGCCAGATAGTTGTGCCCCAAATGGATTTCGACGGCGTCGAACCCTGCTTCGACGGCGTGCCGTGCCGCGCGGGCGTGATCCGCGAGCACGTCGTCGATGTCCTCGCGGCTGGCCTTTTTGGCGAACCGCATGCCGATCGGGTTGAAGAACCGAACCGGGGCTAGCGCCGTGGCCTTGTTGGAGCGGGCGTTGGCGACGGGACCGGCGTGCCCGATCTGTGCACTGACCGCTGCGCCTTCGGCGTGGATCGCGTCGGTGAGGCGACGGAATCCCGGCACGGCCTCCGGTCGCATCCAGATCCCGTTGCCTTCGGTGCGCCCCCCTTGGGAGACGGCGCAGTAGGCGACGGTGGTCATACCAACGCCGCCGGCAGCGGGTAGGCGGTGATATTCGATCAGGTCGTCGGTCACCAGTGCATTGGGCGTGCGGGCTTCGAAGGTGGCGGCTTTGATGATGCGGTTGCGGAGCGTGAGCGGACCCAGTTTGGCGGGCGCGAGGACGTCTGGGGCCGCCTGAGGGGCTGTCTCAGCTGGCATCTTCGGGAGCCTACTCGCCGGGCATGAAAGACTGTCAGGCGTGGGCGCAATCACGCTGGACGGCAAGGCCACCCGTGACGAAATCTTCGTCGACCTGACCAAACGGGTCGCGGCGTTAACCGAATCCGGCCGTACGCCGGGACTGGGCACCATCCTGGTCGGCGACGACCCGGGATCCCAGGCTTACGTGCGGGGTAAGCACGCCGACTGCGCCAAGGTGGGCATCACGTCGATCCGCCGCGATCTGCCCGCCGACATTTCCACAGCCACGCTCAACGAAACGATTGACGAGCTCAACGCCAACCCAGAGTGCACCGGCTACATCGTGCAATTGCCGCTGCCCAGGCAGCTGGACGAGAACGCGGCGCTGGAACGCGTCGACCCCGACAAGGACGCCGACGGCCTGCACCCGACCAACCTGGGTCGACTCGTGCTCAACACCCCGGCGTCGTTGCCGTGCACCCCGCGGGGCATCGTGCACCTGTTGCGGCGCTACGACGTACCGATCGCCGGAGCGCACGTGGTGGTCATCGGGCGCGGCGTGACGGTCGGGAGGCCGTTGGGGCTGCTGCTCACCCGCCGCTCCGAGAACGCCACAGTGACGTTGTGCCACACCGCAACTCGTGACCTACCCGCCCTGACTCGGCAGGCCGACATCATCGTGGCGGCGGTCGGCGTGCCGCACATGTTGACCGCCGACATGGTGCGCCCGGGCGCGGCGGTCGTCGACGTCGGCGTCAGCCGGGTGGACGGCAAACTGGCCGGCGATGTGCATCCCGACGTGTGGGAGGTCGCCGGCCATGTGTCGCCCAATCCCGGCGGGGTGGGGCCGCTGACCCGCGCCTTCCTGCTGACCAATGTCGTCGAGCTGGCCGAACAACAATGACGGTGCGGGCCATTTTGGGGCGGGCGGTCCGCGCCCAATGGCCGATCCTGCTGGTCGGGCTCATTTTCCTGGTGGCGTTCGTGCTCGCGGGGGCCAACTTCTGGCGCCGCGGGGCGCTGCTGATCGGCATCGGTGTCGGCGTGGCTGCCGCACTGCGCTTGGCCCTGCCCGAGGAGCGGGCCGGCCTGCTGGTGGTGCGCAACCGCGGAACTGATTTCTTGACGACCGCGTCGGTCGGCGCCGCGATGGTCTATGTCGCGTGGACGATTGACCCGCTGGGTACTGGCTAGGCTCGCATCCGGGGTGCGATGCGCGTTTAGCCGGGCAGGCCCGGGATGTTGGCCAGGCCCGGAATGCCCGCCATCCCGGGGATCTGTTGCAGAGCTCCGGGCATCTTGCCGCTGGCGACGTCGGCCATCACCGAGGGGCAATACATCTGGATCGCGATGGTGGTGAACATGCTGGCCATCTCGGGCGACATGCCGTTGCCGCTGACGCGGCTCGCAGCGGCGGCGAAGTTGCCGCCCGGCTGGGCCATCATCGGGCAGACGGACTGGCCCAGCGCTTCGGCGTTGAGCGGATCGCCGTAGTTGATCCCGGCGTTGGATAACGCGGTGATGAACGCGTCGTCGACGGGACTCGCCTCAGCGGGAGCGGCGAGTGCCGAGGCCGCGGTCAGCAGGCCGGCGGTGCCGGCCAGTAGACGTATCGTCAGTGGTTGATTGCGCCAGGACAACATCTCAGCTCCCTCGTGTTGGAGACCCTACGAACCTTCGTCTATGGCGGTCTCTTTCCGGACACGATGGCATAAAGGTTTGGCCGCCTGGGCGTTTCGGGTGCGGTAACGACACGATCTCATCACGCTGTGCTGCGACACGTTGGAGGACAACCGCTTTCGACGCCGTCGCGATTAACAATGCGGCACATGATCTCTCGCCAGAACTTTCTGCGCGGCGCGGTCGGCGCGTTGGCGACTACGGCGCTGTTTCCGACGGCGCGGACGTGGGCCGAACCCACCGGCGCGTGGAGCGGTCTGGCCTCGTCCATCGGCGGCCGAGTGCTGCTGCCCGCCGACGGTGCTTCCTTCACCACCGGCAAGCAGGTGTTCAACTCGAACTACAACTCCTCGAGCCCGGCGGCGGTCGTGGTGGTCACGTCGCAGCAGGACGTAGAGAAGGCGGTGGGGTTCGCGGCGGCGAACAAGCTCAAGATCGCGCCGCGTGGTGGCGGGCATTCCTATATCGGCGCGTCGGCGGCAAACGGGACGATGGTGCTCGATCTGCGCGGCCTGAAGGGCGGGGTCAACGTCGACAACGTCGCGGGCACCGTGACGGTGCCTGCGGCGACCGAACTTTATGCGATCAACCAGGCCCTGGCCGGTGCCGGGCGCGCGATTCCCGCCGGAAGTTGCCCCACCGTGGGCGTGGCCGGCCTGACTCTCGGCGGCGGAATGGGCGCCGACTCCCGGCATGCGGGCCTGACCTGCGATGCGCTGCGGTCGGCGACGGTGGTGTTGCCAACGGGACAGACGGTGACCGCGTCGGCAGAGCAGAACCCGGATTTGTTCTGGGCGTTGCGCGGTGGCGGCGGGGGCAATTTCGGTGTGACCACGTCGCTGACCTTCACCACATTCCCCACCGCCGACGCCGACGTGGTCCGCGTCGACTTCGCCCCGTCGGCGGGCGCACAAGTGCTCACCGGCTGGCAGTCCTGGCTGGCTGCTGCCGATCGGAATACCTGGGGCCTGGTCGACCTGTCGGTCAGCGGCTCACAGGGCAACTGCCATGTGCTGGCGACCTGCCCCGCCGGGTCGGGCCAGGCAGTGGCCGACGCCATCAAGTCCGCCGTCGGAGCGGCGCCCACCGCAACTGAGCACAAGACGATGACGCACATGAATCTGGTGATGTATCTGGCCGGCGGCAGTTCGACGAGTTCGCCGCGTGGGTTCGTCGCGGGTTCCGACGTCATCGGCACGATGAATTCGGCTGCGGCGCAAGCTATCGTCGCCGCGCTCGGCAAATTCCCGCCGGACGGGGGTCGTGCGTCGGTGATCGTCGATACGCTCTCCGGTGCGGTGGGCGATGTGGACGCAGCGGACTCGGCCTTTCCGTGGCGTCAGCAGGCCGCGGTGGCGCAGTGGTACGTGGAGAACGGGAGCGGGCAGACCTCGACGGCCAGCACCTGGATCGCCACCGCACACCAGACGGTGAAGCAGTCTTCGGTTGGCGGCTACGTCAACTACCTGGAGCCCAACACCTCGGCGGCGCGGTATTTCGGCTCGAACCTGTCGCGGCTGACCGCTGTTCGTCAGCAGTACGACCCGAATCACGTGATGTACTCCGGGCTCGACTTCTAACTTCGGCCTGGCCCCAGCCGCCGGGTCGCCGCGAAAGCTGGCTCAGGAGATAAGCAGCAGCGTGGCAGTCGCGAGCATGACGACGGCGGTGAGGCCGTGGACGCCCACCGCGATCGTCTTGGAGCCGCCGTGTCGGAGCACGATGATCGCGTCGGCCAGCGGAATGATCGTGGCGGCCAGGATCACCCAGCCGAGCAGGTGCGTGGCACCCGCGGCGATCAGGATGAAGACGAAGATCCCCCACGCGATGTCGCGGATGCCTTTGACGCTCAGGTAGGCGTCAGTGGCTTGATCGGCTTGCACGCCGTAGCCGGCGGCAGCCACGCGCGGCGCGACGATGAATCGTGCACCGATGAAGACGATGCCCGCGCCGATGAGTCCGGCGAGCGTATAGCCGATGGTTGCGGTCATGCCGAGAGCTCCTGCGACGAAAATAGAGGGTCAAGCAGCACCGATTGGACGTCGACGATCTCCTCGACATCGAACCCGGCCATGTCGGCGGTGAACTCCGGGCTGGCCATGACCCGCCGAGTGAGTTGTTCGGGTTCGACGCCAGGTGGGTAGCGGATCAGCGCGACGAGCCGATTCGCGCCGCCGGTGCGCTCCGTCCACACCCCGTGCGTGGTGATGCCAAAAGTCCGGAAGGTGGGCAGGTGCCGAGCCCAGTGAACCGTGGCGTACCGCCGCAGCGCTTCGGGTGAGCGCAGGGTGTAAATCCTCAGTTGCAGCATCAGGACGCCAGAACCACGCACAGAGCGGCCAGCGCCAGACCCTGCAACAAAGCGCGGGCGCCGATGACGCGGTCCCAACTTTGCTGCAGCACCCGCCCGTTCGTTAGCTGACGCCCGGCATCGGCTGCCGCGGTGAGCTGTTTGTTCAGCGGTGCGCTCACCCGCAGGTAGACCACCAGCCAGATGGACAGCAACAGTACGGCGATGCCCGCCGCGATCGCGTGCGTCCAATATGCGCTGGCCGCGGCCAGCACCGCGCTGACCAGGGCGGCAAGCAGGCCGAGCACTCCGGGTACCGGCATCCGCCGGTCCCCGTAGCGGTGCACGCTTCCCATCACCGTGACCAGGGTGTTGTCGCCGATCGATGCCAACGCCGGGCGCATGACCGTCGCGCAGAACACGTCGGTGCCGTAGACGACGGCGTTAGCCAGCACCGCGATCAGCGCGGCGAAGCGGGTGAGGTCAAGGACCATGTAGTTACTCCCATCAGACGAACTGCTAGCAATGCTAACCCTTAGGACCCGGCCTGTCAATAGCGTCGCTAGAAATTCAAGCAATGCTAGAATCACGGCATGGCAATTCAGGACCGACGGGAACGTGAGCGGGCCGCGCGTCGGCGGTTGATCATCGACACGGCCCGTAAGTTGGCCGAAACCGAAGGGTGGGACGCAGTCACCACACGTCGGCTCTCCACCGAGATCGAGTACAGCCAACCGGTGCTGTACAAGCACTTCGCCGGCATGGAACAAGTCGCGGAGGCGGTGGCGATCGAAGGCTTCGGCGAACTCGCCGACGTGTGCGCCGCCGCATTAGCAGCCAGCGCCGCGGGCGATGCCCTGACTCGAGTCGCGCGCGCCTACCTGGACTTTGCCCGCGACAACCCGGCCGTTTACGACGCGATGTTCACTCGAACCACCACTTTGCGCTTCGCCGCCGAAAGCACGCCGCCGCAGCTGCAGGCGGCGTTCGCCCGGTTGCGAGAAGCGGTCGAGGGGACGGCCGCAGAACACGACGCAGAACACGACGCAGAACACGACGCAGAACACGACACAGACGAGGACGCCGACACGCTCACCGAAGTTTTCTGGGCGGCGTTGCACGGGCTGGTCACCCTCGGCCGGACCGGACGACTACGTCCCGACCACGACTCGCAACATGTGCAACTACTCGTCGATCAGTTCAGCGTGGCTCGCACGCACACCGTAATGTAAGGCAGCGCAAGGCCATTGGAGTTGGCTAGCGCCGGATGGGTTCTCAACAGTTCGCGGACCTTGTCCAGCGTCCGAGTGCGCACTTCGGCAGGGGAGTTGATGCAGTAGGTCCGCGATGCCACGAGATCGATAAGGGCTTGCGGGGTAAGGTAATTCGTCCACTCGACCTGATGACGCTCCGCCTCGCTGAATGGCTCGGGCAGCGTCGCGCGATCGCGCAGCGGGTCGTCGTCGCGGCCGATGATCTCGCCCAATTCGCGCACCCAGCCCAACCGCTCGTCGCGAGTGTTCCACACCAGGCCCAGCCGGCCGCCCGGTCGCAGCACCCGGGCCACCTCCGGAATCGCCCGGGCCGGATCGACCCAGTGCCACGCCTGGGCGACGAGCACCGCATCAACGCTGTTGTCCTGCAACGGAATTTCTTCTGCGGTACCGAGCAGGGCTCGGGTCTGCGGCAGCGACGCGGACAGCACTTCCAGCATCTCCGGTACCGGGTCGACGGCCACCACGTCCAGGCCGCGTTCGACCAGCCGGGTGGTCAGCTTGCCGGTACCCGCTCCCAGGTCGAGCACCTGGCGCGCACCCGTCGGCAGCAGCCAGTCGATCGCGTCCGGCGGATATGTCGGACGTCCCCGCTCGTAGGCGGCCGCGGCCGAGCCAAAGGACAGCGAGCGGGCGCGCCTGGATCGCGTCACCTGGAATGCCTTGTGCGCGCGTTGTCGGCCAGTTCGAGGGTCTCGCGGATCAAGACACCGACCGCGTCGGCTTCCACCAGAAAGCCGTCGTGTCCGCAGACGGACTTGACCACCCGCACCCCGTCGCATCCTGGCAATAGCTCGGCGAGCTCGTCCTGCAGACGTAGCGGGTAGAGCCGGTCGGAGGTGACGCCGCCGACCACCGTGGGGACTGGGCACCTGGTCAGCGCCGCGTGCAGGCCGCCGCGGCCGCGACCGACGTCGTGGCTGTTGAGCGTCTCGGTCAGGGTCACGTAGCTGCCGGCGTCGAACCGGGCCAGCAGCTTGTCGCCCTGGTGTTCCAGGTAGCTCTGCACGGCATAGCGGCCGCCGCCCGACGGGTCCTCGCCCGGCTGTGCGTCATTGGCGAAGCGTCGGTCGAGTTCGACCTCGCCACGGTAGGTCAGGTGCGCGATGCGACGAGCGATCTTCAGCCCGTCGTCGGGCGACCGCCCGGTGTCGTAGTAGTCGCCACCCTGCCAGTTCGGGTCGGCCTTGATGGCCGCGATCTGGGTGGTCTGGGTGCCGATCTGGTCACCGGTGGCGCGGGCACCGACAGCCAGCAGCAGCCCCGCCCGCACCCGTTCCGGGTATCCGACGATCCACTCCAAAGCTCGGGCGCCACCCATGGACCCGCCAACGACCGCGGCCACCTCGGTTATTCCCAGTGCTGAGAGCGCGGCGATATCCGCCTCTACCTGGTCGCGCACCGTAATGACCGGAAACCTTGAGCCCCAAGGCTTTCCGTTACGGGCCAGCGAACTGGGACCGGTCGAGCCCCGGCATCCGCCCAGCACGTTGGTGGCCACCGCGCACCACCGGTTGGTGTCGATCGGCGCACCCGGCCCGGCAACGCCGTCCCACCAGCCCGGGGTCGGATGCCCGGGTCCGGCCGGCCCGGTGATGTGCGAGTCGCCGGTGAGCGCATGCAGCACCATGACCACGTTGTCGCGCGCCGGCGACAACTCCCCCCAGCGCTGCACGGCGATATGCACGTCGTCGATCACTGCACCGCTCTCCAGCGTCAGCGCGCCGACATCGACGATGCCGATCTCGCCTTCGGCGGGCAGCGCTTGGGTGGGCACGTCGGAGATCGTCAAGTCCTAAGCTCCTCAGAACGCCGCCACGGTCTGCGGGTCGCTTTGCGATGAGGCGCTGTATACCCCCGCCGCCGCGAAGCCAAGCTCCAGATCGGCCAGGATGTCGTCGATTCCCTCGATGCCGACGGCCAGTCTTACCAGGCCCGGCGTGACGCCGGTCGCCAACTGCTCGGCGGGGCTGAGCTGCGCGTGGGTGGTCGACGCCGGGTGGATTACCAGCGACCGCACGTCGCCGATGTTGGCGACGTGGCTGTGCAGTTGCAACGCGTCGACGAACGCCTTACCGGCGTCCACGCCACCGGCCAGCTCGAAAGCCAGCACCGCGCCGGTTCCCTTGGGGGCCAACTTCTTTGCCAACTCGTGCCACGGCGAGCTGGGCAAGCCCGCATAGTTGACCGACAGCACGTCGTCACGGGCTTCCAGGAACTCGGCGACCCGCTGCGCGTTCGCAACGTGGCGCTCCATCCGCAGGCTCAGCGTTTCCAGGCCCTGGGCGACCAAAAACGCGTTGAACGGCGATGCCGCCGAACCGAGGTCGCGCAGCAACTGCACGCGAGCCTTGAGGGCAAACGCGGGCGGGCCCAGCTCGGCGTACACGACGCCGTGGTAGCTGGGGTCCGGCGTGGTGAAGCCGGGGAACCGTCCTTGCGTCCAGTCGAAGGTGCCGCCATCGACGATGACACCGGCGATCGCCGAGCCGTGCCCGCCCAGGTACTTGGTGGCCGAGTGCACCACGATGTCGGCGCCGTGGGCCAGCGGCTGGATCA
>NZ_LZLS01000084.1 GCF_001673365.1 Mycobacterium asiaticum | reverse complement strand
GAGTCGGATCCCGTGCCGAACGAACCTGGTACATACCCGGCAACGGGCGTTAAATCGGTGCCGTCGATGACCGAGAACACTCGGTCAGAATCGTCACCGCGCCCTGACGACACCGCGATCGTCGGCGCCGGAATGTCGTCGGCCACCTCATCTTCGGTCGGAGATAGGAACCCGTTGCCGGGTATGTACCAGGTTCGTTCGGCACGGGATCCGACTCCGTAGACACCCTGTCCG
The DNA here is from genome assembly GCF_001673365.1 of Mycobacterium asiaticum. Lineage (GTDB taxonomy): Bacteria > Actinomycetota > Actinomycetes > Mycobacteriales > Mycobacteriaceae > Mycobacterium > Mycobacterium asiaticum_A. The sequence goes on along the minus strand of NZ_LZLS01000084.1, from coordinate 29,063 downwards.
GCGATGGTGGCGACTAGTCGGGTCTGCCCTGTCGAGGTCCCAATCGCGTGCGGCTCAGGTTGCCCCGGGTAGGCGCTGGGGTCGATGTCGGTGGGCCCGGTGTAGGTCAGTTTCCCCTTGTCCAGGTCTATCACCCACGCGGTCAGCGGTTGCAGTGCTTTCAAGCAGACCGCCACACCTGGACCGTTCCCGAAGCACCTGACCTCGTACTTGAAGTTCGGTAACGGCAGCGGGTCGAACAACCGGGCACCAGTGCGGGTGTCGACGCCATAGACCCACGCCGCCGGCGGCCGGCATGATGCGCGGCAGTGCAAGTCAACGAACTGCGACAGGAAATACGCCTTATCCCCGCTGCTGGCAAACAGGTCACCCAGTGGCGCATCGGGCGGCAACCCCAAGTCAGTGTTTTTGGCCTGCCACCCCGGCACAGGCTGGCGGTCCAACCCAAACGAAACCAGCAAGTCCTTGGGTGTACCAATCGGCGGCGCGGACTGCTCCACCCCCGCCTGCCCGCGTTGATCCCGATGGCCGCCAGGCGACTGCCCCCGCCACACCCAGACCCCGGCACCGGTCAGCACCAACACCGCTACGACAGCCGCAGCCGCCCACCACCAACGACGGCTACGGCGCGTCGTTGCCTCCGACGGCTCAACCCAGCGATACCCGCCGGGAGGCGGACCCTCACCCGACACCAATGCCACCTCCCGCTTCTGCCAACAACGCACGGCCAGACTAACCAGACGAGCTCGGGCTGCGGCTCGGTGCTGATATTCACTGCGGTCATTACGTGCCGAGATGGCTTACGCTCAAAGCAACGCATCGCGGATAGTTCATCAAATGGGGGCCAACAGGCATGATCTCCGCGGCTTGACGAGGGGAGGACTTTGATGGGACAAGACGATCGCAGTCTCGTCGACTTGACCAGGCAGATGGGCGGCTGGCTTTCAGCTAATCCCACGCAACTCCACTTAAACGACGCGCTGGTAACGACATTTCTGGGTGAGGTCGACGCCGCTCAGGCAATGTTGGCAAGTCAGCTCAACGGCGCCGACGGGCTGCATACCTGGCTAGCCAGCGCAAGTGTCGGAACATTCGAGTCTGCAGTCGCTACCCGAGATCATCTCCAGGACGATATCCGCGAATTCATCACCGCGGTGCATCAATTCCACAAATATCTCAATGCGGTTCATGCTGCCACGGACGCTGCACGCAAGAACATTCAGGCTTTAGATACGCCCGGTGGTTAGCAGTCAGAGCACTGAAGGCGCCTTTTAATGGCTACTTACGAAGACTTATTGGCTGCAATCGACGCTGTCCGACAAGCTCACCCGGGGTGGGATCCCGCGCATCCGGCAGACGCCAAACTGCAGGTATTGGGGCAGCCCCTGCAAACTATTTTGAATCAGCCGCACGGCCTGCAGGCCGAAGTTCCCGACGAAGCATTCAATGCTCTGCGACAGATCGCTCCGCCGGGTTCATTCACACCCAGCGGTCAACTGGTAAACGCTCCTAAGGGCGCTCCCAACCTGCCCTCACCGAGTGCGCCCCTGTCCCCTCCGCCGCCAAATTTGCCTGGCCCACCACCCGGGGCTCCCGTCAATCGAGCGGTAACTGCCCCCCAGAACAAGTTGGACCAATTAAAGACCACGGCGGGGCTGAACCTCAAGAACGTACGGGCTGTCCCGGCTGATCCGATTCCCACCTACTTCGACGGATACAAGGCCGTGCAGGATGTGACCGAACGAGGACCCGGAAACACCGGGTGGGATGGGACGATCAATAGCATCAACGACCGGTTACAACGGGCCGTGAAGTCGTTGGACAGTGGAATTGAGGGCCAATTCGGCGATGCATTACGCGCCAATTTGCAACGGTCCTTTCACGTGCTCGACCAAATGCGCGATCACGCGCGGACGATGGAGATTCTTGTCGATGCGTTCTTCAACGATCTCGCGACGACAAAAAAGAATTTCGCGCAGAACTGGGAACTCTATCGCCAAGCGATGAAAAATCCCGACGACCCGACCAGTAAAGAGAGGTTGAATGAGCTGAATGCGCTAGTTGCGCCCATCATGGCGCAATACCGGCCACCGATCGACACAATTGCCCAGAGTCATCCCAGCATCACCAGCGCGCTTCCCGAGGTGGCCTCACCCGGTCCAGGAAGGGGCGGTCCAGGCGGCGGGTCGCCGGGCGGCCCGGGCGGCGGCGTACCCGTCGGATTGCCAAGAGGAGGACTCAACACCGGGGACATCCCAGCTCTGGCGTCACCGAATGGTGGCGGACCGGATCACGCGAAAGCACCGTCGATGCCGCAGATTCCCACTGACGCGGCCAATGGCGCCGCCGACGCCGCCAAGCAAGCCGGCGACCAGGCTCAGAAGGCGGGCGGCCAGGCCGCCGATGCGGGTCAGAAGGCACTCGACGCGCTCACCGGTGCCCAGCGAGGTGATGGCCTCCCGGCGGGCGTGCTGGGACTAGGCCCGAAAGGCCTGCCGGGCGCGGCGAAGACGGGTGGGGGAACCGCGGGGCGAGGTGGCGGCGGTACCGGCGGGCGGGAAGCGCCGAACCTCAAGGCTCCGGCAAAGGTGGCGACATCAGCCAACGCCGGAAGTACCGCCGCGCAGGCATCTCGCGCCGGTGTGAGTGGCGCGGGTGCACCTGGAGCCGCCGGCGCACCAGCCGCGGGCCACCGAGGCGCTGGCGGCGACAAGACACACAAAGCGAGCAAGGCGCTGCGATCGGCGAAACACGGCGAAGAAGTGGTCGGCGAAGCCGATGCGGTCACCTCGGTGATCGGCGAGGAACCCCGTAGGGTAAACCCCGATCCACCAACCTGACTGCGGCTGACCGGTTGCGCGGCACAGCGCAATCCAACAACAAGATTGATGTAATGCGAACCGACACAGTCGATTTGAAACAGCTTGGCCGCATCGACCTCGTCGACTTGAGGATCATCAACGAATTCATGGGTGGCGAGTTTCTCCCGTTCCCGTTCCTGTCGACCCAGCCCGAGCGCTTCACCTATTTCGACGAGTACACCGCCTACGCCAGGTCCATACCCGATCGCTTCAACCACGGCGATTTGATGATTTTCAAGAAGTGGTTCACAAGCTTCGCCGAAGCAGACTTGCGGGTCGAATGCCGGGTGCAGCACTTCGCCGGGGACACTCCGACCGAGCGAATACTCGCCCACCGGACAGGCCAACGCGGGTTCCTGGCAATCCAGCGCCCAGACGATGCTGTCGATATCTTCACCTTGTCGCCGTACGATCTGGGTCCGGCCATCGCCGCATCGGTGGACCTCGGCAAACCCGGCGGCCGTCCAGCCGTGGTGATATCCGAATATGTCCCGCAAGCACTTCGTGACCGGCATGAGGGAGATGACGTCGATCATGGCTTGGACGCAGCGTCACCGATCGTGCTATCCAGCACGGCGGTCAGCGCCTACGCGACGGTGCAGAGTCACAGCCGCCCAGCCCGGGACTGGGGGGTCGATCAGCAGAAAGATGCGGTCGTCTGGATAAGCCTGGCCGACGATGGGGACTACGTCTACGTCCCGGGCTACCGGTACGCCAAGCCGATGACTCGGCAGGAGCTCAGGCAACGGATCGATCACCTGATCGCTGCCGACGTCGCCATCCTGCGCCGTTTCCGGGACGGGTGACGCAGGCGGGCCGTTAGGGTATCGGGGCCGAATCTATTTGGCAGACCAGCAGTTCGCCATTTCTGATCTGGAAGATGAACATTTCCCCGCCGCCACCGGCGTTGAAGACGTCGATGGTCCAGACGGGGCCGTCGCGGGTGAACCTCGCGACGGCGGAGGGCTCGAACTTTTGAATCGAGTCGCCGTGTCTAACCGCGTCGATCTCATGCGCCAACGCACCATCGTGAGTTTCCGGACACGACAACGCTTCCAGGTTGGCCAGATGCCGCTCGTTACGCTCCCTCATCCAGACCCGCGCGGTGTTGGCGGCCACGGAGCCGGCCTGCTCGTCCGACATCGACTCGCTGGCGGCCATCGGACGCAGAGTCGGCCCGCCACCGTGCGCGCGACCCGCGATGGCTACCACCAACAGGGCGATCGATGTCGCCGCAGCGACACCCCAGATCGCAGTCCAGACCCAACTGGAGCATCGGCGCGGGCCGCGTAGCGCGCCGTCATCCTGCGTTATCGCCACGATGATCCACGACTCAATGCAGTGGCGCCTTGTCTGCGTCACAGAGTTTCAGTTCGCCGTCTTCCTGCACAAACGTGTACGCATCGAAAAAGAAGCCGCCATCCTTCAGCGTCTCGTCGCTGAGTTGCCGCTGCCGCTCGCTTACCGGGTGCACTCGTATCGCGATCATGGCCCAAACCTGCGCACCCTCGTCACGAAAACCGGTGATGGCCTCTAAGTAGGCAATGCCGTCGAACCTGCCGTTCTGTTCGAAGGCTGTAATCTCGTCTTCGACATGCGCTCTGGGGCGGGCACAGGCCAGCTTTCGCAGGGCCGCACCGTCCGCCCGATTCTCCGCGTCATACCAGCGCGTCATTACCTCGAAGACTTGCTGCTGTCGAGGTGAGGGTGGCGGCACGGCGATCATGTCCGCGCGCGGCGGCGGGGACCATCGCCACCCAACGACGAACACGACCGTCGCCGCGGTCAGGCACGTCAGTGTGATTGCCGCCAATAAACGCCGCGGCCAGCGGCGAGGACCACGTGACGCGCCCGGGTCGGTCCGCGTCGAAAGGCGACCGTCAGCAGCGCAATCGATGACCAATCGCCGCCAGTTCGACCCGCTGAACGCGGCCTGACGATGATATTCGCTCAGTGCTTCGATTACTTCGTTCGGTACCGACAGCGGTGCCGGCCCGCCATCCGATGTCGTCACCGCGGCCGAAACTTCCGCAGGCTCGGCCACAAACTCGACATGCAGTCGGGCCCAGCCTGGCGGCGCTTCTCCCAGCAGCGTCGTGACCGCGTCCTCGACTAGACGGCGGTCGGCGGCCGCTCCCCCGGCAGCGGCGTCGACATTCACGAAGCAACCTTATCCAACAGCCGCGTCGAACGTGCTGCGCGACAGCACCATCCCAGCCGATGCCGCTGGCCCGTCACGGTAATTGGACGAGCGCTATGTCTTGGCGCCCAGACTGATTGAGCACCCAGCGCATTCTGTCCACGTCGAACTTGCTGCGCGACACCACGGTCCGCACTGGCAAGTCGACCAAGACCTGTCCGTCCCGCACGGGCATCGCCTTTATGTTGACCCCGGGTCGCAACCGAGCCCCGATCTCTACGGTGCCCGCGCCGGCACCCACGGTGTACACCACCTGCGCGACGGAATCCCAGTGCACCAACGTCTTTCGGAACAGCAGGCCGTTGCAGTCCCCCATGAATAACGTCGAGGTGGACAGATGAAATACGAGCGCCCCCAATACCGCCGCAATGATCACGCTTTTCGCCACGCGCCCCGAAATCAGATGCGCGGCACCGAGACCCCAGATTGCCAGCACAACGCAGCCCAACACCGCCACCAACCGCAGACCTGAGAAGACCGTGGTGATCCGGTATCGCACCCGAGGCATGACCCGGCGGCAACCGACGAATCCGGCCACAGCACATCCCACACCGATCAACGAGGCGATCCAGGCCGGTGCGGCGGACGGGTCCACGACCGCGAAGGAAATCCCCACGGCCGCGGTGACAGCCCCGAAGGCCGTCAGCATGAAAAGCCAAAAAGCCCGCGACGCGGCAGACTGCCGGTTGCTTATGGCCTGCGCACGGCTGATCGCCGGTACCGAATGGGACACGATGTCGAAACCCCCCGTCGATCTGAAATCAATTGCGAAGGCTAGCAGTCGCTGCGGCACAAATACCTCCGCAATTTCCCGGCCCTCGCCGGTGTCAGCACCTGCCCGCGATGAAAGGCACAGTCACACAGCGTATTTGGGCAACACTGCGGATGGCTCAAGGTCCGTCGCACCATGCGCGGTAACCTCATTCTCAGAATTGCCTTTCCCAGGGATCTCGAAGCGTTTCACACCGCACGGAAGAGGAGACCGCCTATGGCCGACCCCACCGAAGCAGCCGAAGCTACCCGCGCCGACCGCTTCATCAAAACCGCGGTGGAAATCCTCGGCGAAACCGGCCGCACCGACTTCACCGTGCAGGAAGTCGTCGCCCGCTCCAAGACGTCGCTGCGTGCGTTCTACCAACACTTCGCCAGCAAGGATGAATTGTTGCTGGCGCTTTTCGACCGGACCATGGCGCAAGCGGCACAACTGTGGCGCGAAGAAACCGCCGGCCTGGACAGCACAGCCGCACTCAAGCTGGTCCTCGACCGCATCAGCGCCCAGCCGGAATCGTCCACGCAGGACAGCCTCAATCGCGCCCTCAGCCTTTACAACCAGCACCTGGCCGAGACCCGGCCCCGCGAGTACGCCCGGGTCCTGTCCCCGCTGCACCGACTGCTGCGCGACATCGTCGGCCAAGGGATCACCGAAGGTGTCTTCAACTCCGGACTCGACGTGGGCACCGCGGCAGCCATCGTCATGCAAACCATGGTTGGGGCGCTGCGGTTGCATTGGCTTGGAACCGAATTGAACGGCACCCCCATCGATGCCGGCCAACTCTATGACTTCTGCAGCCGTGCCCTCGGGATTCGCGACGCCGAGGACAAGACCTCGGATCCGACGCTTGCCGAATTGTTCGCCCAGATCGGTCTGCGTCCGGCCAGCTTCCATGGCGGCGAGTTCGCGATGACGATGCCGGTGAGCCCGCAGGTGGTGAACACCTCCGGCGCCTTACAGGGCGGTCTGATCGCAACCCTGGCCGACGTGGCCGGCGGACAACTCGGACTGGAGTATCTGCAACCCGGCACCGCGATGACAACCTCTGATCTGGTCATCCGCTACCTGCGGCCGATCAGGCAGGGCTCCGCACTGGCCGTGCCGAAGGTGTTGCGCGCCGGCCGCCGCTCGCTGGTCATGCAGATCGACATATTCGGTGATAGCGACAGCGAGCTCGCGGCAACGGCCACGGTGAACTTCGCCATCGTCGGCCACCCGACCGAACCGGAGTCGGGCCAGCGGTGAGCCACGTCGGCTGCTTGCCTGCCGAGCCAAACCTGGCTGCGAAATTCGACGCCGAAAATCGCAGCCAGGTTCGGCTCGCGCTGCCTAAGGGACCGCCACGCACCGCCCGGCGATGGTAACGTCATTACCGCATTCAGAGATCCAGACTTCTAGGAGATTCGCCATGCCGTCCCGCGAGCTTTCCTTCCCGGTATTCGACGCCGATAACCACATGTACGAGCCGCAGGAAGCGCTGACCAAGTACCTTCCGGAGAAGCGCAAGCACGTCATCGACTACGTGCAGGTCCGGGGCCGCACCAAGATCGTGGTGCGCGGTCACATCAGCGACTACATCCCGAACCCGACCTTCGAGGTGGTCGCCCGTCCAGGCGCCCAAGAGGACTACTTCCGCCACGGCTCACAAGGCAAGAGCTACCGCGAAATCCTGGGCGAGCCGATGAAGGCCATCCCGGCGTTCCGCGAGCCCGGTGCCCGTCTGGAGGTTATGGACGAGCTCGGCATCGACTACGCGCTGATGTTTCCGACGTTGGCCAGTCTGGTCGAAGAGCGCATGAAGGACGACCCGGAAATGACGCACGACGTCATCCACGCGCTCAACGAGTGGATGTACGAGCAGTGGTCGTTCAACTACAAGGACCGCATCTTCGCCACTCCCGTGATCACACTGCCCATCGTCGAGCGAGCGCTGGAAGAACTCGAGTGGTGCCTTGAGCGCGGTGCCCGCACCGTGCTGGTCCGTCCCGCTCCCGTGCCGGGTTACCGCGGCAGTCGATCGTTCGGCCTGGAAGAGTTCGATCCGTTCTGGCAGGCGTGCGTTCGCGCCGAGATCCCCGTGTCGATGCACGCCTCCGACAGCGGCTACTCCGAGTTGCTCAACATCTGGGAGCCGGGCGATGAGTTCCTGCCGTTCAAGCCGACCGCCTTCCGCAGCCTCGCGATGGGCCATCGACCCATCGAAGATGCCTTCGGGGCTTTGATCTGTCACGGCGCGCTCACCCGCAACCCAGACCTGCGCATCTTGTCCATCGAGAACGGCGCCGACTGGGTACCAACCTTGTTCAGGGGCCTCAAGGGTGTCTACAAGAAGATGCCGCAGGCGTTCAGCGAAGACCCGATCGAGACCTTCAAGCGCTGCGTCTATGTCAGCCCGTTCTGGGAGGACCGGTTCAGCGAGATCGTCAAGATGGTGGGCACCGATCGCGTCGTGTTCGGCTCCGACTGGCCGCACCCTGAGGGGCTGAAGGACCCGATCAGCTTCGTCGACGAACTCAGCGATTTTGACCAGGAAGACGTCGAGAAGATCATGGGCGGCAACCTGATGAAGTTGATGAAGGTCTCGGGCCCGGTTTCTGGGCGGGCCGAAAAGCCGGCCGAAAAGCCGGTCTCTGCTTGAGCGTTGACCCCGTCGATCGGCAGGGCGGGGGCCGGCCTGTGCGGTCCCTGCCGGATTCTGGCATTTCGCCGAATCCGGCCCCGCACTCTGCTATACACAAGGCATCACTTTGTCTTAAGGCGCGCAGCGGATGTCCGATTCGGGGGGATTTTTCGGCGCGGCCGATTTGGGGGTGCCTGATGAACCTGGGTCCATTCGACTCGTTTTCCATTTCGGTGCCGTTGAGCAACCGGCTGTCCTCAGAGCTAGGCGAACCGAATAGCACGCTGCACGCAACTACGCTGCGCAACGGCCCCGCGGTGATTATCCGCGCCCACGGCGAAGTCGATGCGTCCAACGAGCACACCTGGCAGAGCCTGATCTCCGAGGCAGCCGCGGTTGTTTCGCGGCCCGGCCCGCTTGTCGTCGACGTCAGCGGACTCGACTTCATGGGGTGCTGCGCGTTCACCGTCCTGGCCGACGAGGCCGAGCGGTGCCGACGGCGTGGCATAACGCTGCGCGTGGTCAGTCGCGAGCCCGGCGTCGCTCGCATCGTGGACGCGTGCGCCTTCGCCAATGTGCTGCCCGTCTATCCCACGACGGAATCTGCCCTCGCGGCATAGCGCCAACCCCTCGCTCGCACGCCGAAAAATTTTGGTGCGTGGTGCTAGTCGCCCACATTGCTAATGTATTTGTTACTGCGTAACGCTTACGTCAACGCACCTGCTTGTTTGCTACGTCGGTCCGTGGGTCGGTCCGTGGGAGGTACGGCCAAATATGTCGGCCGAAGAGGACTGGGACGACACAGTAGGCACGGCTGCGAACGTGCGGCGTATTTTCGAGAACATCCCCGCCATGGTGGTGGGCCTGGAGGGGCCTGAGCACCGCTTTGTCGCTGCCAACGCGGCTTTCCGCGCATTCAACCCATCGCTTCGACCGGTAGGCAAGACCGCACGAGAGGTCTACCCGGAGCTGGAGGGCCAGCAGATCTACGACATGTTCGACCGGGTCTATCAGACCGGTGAACCGCAAACCGGCGACGAATGGCGGCTGCAGGTCGACTTGCAAGGTTCCGGCCTCGAAGAGCGGTTCTTCGACTTTTTGGTCACACCACGCCGCGCGCCGGACGGGTCGATCGAGGGTGTGCAGCTCGTCTTCGACGACGTCACCGCCCGCGTTCAGGCGCGACTGGCGGCCGAGGCGCGCGTCGAGGAACTTTCCGAGCGGTACCGCAACGTCCGGGATTCGGCGATCGTCATGCAGCAGGCGCTGCTGGCCGCGACGGTCCCGATCGTGCCGGGTGCGGACATCGCCGCTGAGTACCTCGTCGCGGCCGAGGACACCGCGGCCGGCGGCGACTGGTTCGATGCACTTGCCCTCGGTGATCGTCTGGTGCTGGTCGTCGGCGACGTCGTCGGCCATGGCGTCGAAGCGGCGGCGGTGATGTCGCAATTGCGCACGGCGCTGCGGATGCAGATCACGGCGGACAACTCCCTCGTCGACGCATTGGAGGCCCTCGACCGGTTCCACGAGCATGTGCCGGGATCGAAGTCGGCCACCATCTGCATGGTCTCTGTGGATCTGGCGACCGGCGAATTGCAGTACTGCACAGCAGGGCACCCGCCGCCGCTGGTGGTGACTGCCGACGCGAGCTCGCGATACCTGGAACCGTCCGGCGGCGGCCCACTTGGCAGCGGCACCGGATTCCCCGTCCGTACCGAAATACTCGACATCGGCGACTCGGTCCTGCTTTACAGCGACGGCCTGATCGAACGTCCCGGCCGGCCGTTGGTGGCCAGCACCGCAGAGTTCGCCGACCTGGCCGCCGGTATCGCGGCCGGCACCGGGGGTTTCGTCATCAGCCCGGCCGTCCGTCCGGTGGACCGGTTGTGTAGCGAGACCCTCGAATTACTATTGCGCTCAACGGGTTACAACGACGACGTGACATTGCTTGCGGCGCAACGAAAGGCACCGACGGCGCCGTTGTACATCATGGCGGATGCAACCATCCACGCTGCCCGCGCGGTTCGGGCGAAGCTGCGGCAGTGGTTGACAGAGATCGGTGCCGATGACACCGACACCTCCGACGTCGTGCATGCGGTCTCCGAATTCGTGGAGAACGCGGTCGAACACGGTTACGGCACAGAGGTTCCCGGTGGTGTCATCGTCGAAGCATCGCTGGGCGGCGACGGGATGCTGCGGGCATCGGTGGTCGACCGTGGCGAATGGAAGGATCACCGCGAGGGCGAGAAGGGCCGGGGGCGCGGCCTGGCGATGGCCGAGGCGCTGGTTACCGAGTCGCACGTCAAGCACAGCCTCGACGGCACGACTGCCACGCTCGCCCACCGGCTCAGTCGCCCGGCGAACTTCGTCAGCGACCCTATGGTCAGCAGGACCAACCGGCCACGGGAGATGGACAGCGAATTCGTCTCGCTGGTCGCCGACGGTGGCCGCATCGTGGTCCGCGGTGACGTTGATTCGCGCACCGCTTCGACCTTGGATCGCCAGATCGCGGTCGAAAGTCGTTCGGGCATAGCCTCGTTGACGATCGATCTCAGCGCCGTCACCCATCTCGGGTCGGCCGGTGTCAGCGCGTTGGCCGCGGCCCGGGATCGCGCCCGCAAGCAGGGCGGTGCCTGTGTGCTGGTGGCGCCACCGGGGAGTCCGGCCCACCACGTCTTGTCGTTGGTTCAGATACCGGTGAGCGGCGGTGATTCGGAGGACGTCCTCGTCGAGGACTAAGGGTCTGGTCTAACCCTGTTTGCCGTGCCGCACCTGATTGAACGGCACCCCCCGGTCTGCGGCGTACTCACGCGGGAAGTTCAGCACCCGTTCGCCGATGACATTGCGAGCCATCTCGGTGGTACCGCCGCCGATCGCGACAGACTGCCGCGACAAATACCGCAGCCCGGTCTGCAGCCCCTCACCGACCTCGCCGACCACCCCGGAAGCACCGGCGATCGCCAACGCGGCGTCCATTTCGACCATCACGGTCTCGGCGTGGAAGAGCCTGATCAAAGTCCCCCCAGCCGGCGGAAGTGAGCCGTCGCGCACGCTGCGCGAAACGTGGTTGATCAGTTGCTCGGCGACGGCGCGATGCACCAGCGCGCGGCCGGCCTGTTCTTGGGCCCGCTCGCTGTCAGCGTGCCCAGTCCTGCGCAGTAGATCGGGATAATCCACCGGCGTGGTGTGCCCGCCCTCGTGGCCGGACCCGCTGGCGAATTCCGAGCCCTGGCCCACCGCACGCCGTTCGTGGTAGAGCTGCCGCGACGCGACCGCCCATCCGCCGTTCACCTCGCCGACCACCGCGTCGGCGCCGACGTCCACGCCGTCGAGGAACTCCTCGCAGAACTCGGCGCCGCCACTCACCTGGATGATGCGCCGCAAGGTGATGCCCGGGTGCTTGATCGGCACCAGGAACATGGTCAGACCGTCGTGCTTGGGTACCTCCCAATCGGTGCGCGCCAGGCACAGCCCGTAGTCGGCGGCGAACGCGCTGGTGCTCCAGGTCTTGGCGCCATTGATGATCCAGCGGTCGCCCCGACGTTCGGCGCGGGTGATGACGCCGGCCAGATCGGAACCCCCGCTGGGCTCGGACAACAATTGCACCAGGATCTCGTCACCGCGCAGCGCCGCCGCGATGTGCTGCTTCTTCTGGTCCTCGCTGCCGGTGTCGAGCAGGGTGGCGCAGCAGATGGTGAATGTCGGGACGTTGAGGATCAACGGCATTTCGTAACAGCGGGATTCAGCGTCGAAAGCCTGCTGGTGTTCGTAATCCAGCCCCAGGCCGCCGTACTCGCGCGGGAAGCAGATGCCCGCGAATCCGCCTGCGTACAGCCGCTTTTGCAGTTCACGCGCTCGTTGCCAAGAGTCCTCGGCGTCGCGTGGCATCGCCGGTGGCGCTTCGGGATCGATGGGCGGCATGTTCTCGGCCAGCCAGGCTCTGGCCCGCGCCGCGAATTCGGCAACGGATTCGCCGGAACTCATTTGGCCGCCGCCTGATACACGCGGACGTTGTGCTCTTCGGGTGTGCCGAACATGGCCCGGTACAGCGTGATTCGCCTCAGATACAGATGCAGGTCATGCTCCCATGTCACGCCGATGCCACCATGCATCTGCACGCAGCGCTGTACGATCTGCCCGGCCATCTCGCCGACATAGGACTTGGCAATGCTCGCCGACAGATTCGATTTCGGCGCGCGGGCGGCAATGTCGGCAACCGCTGCCGCCGTAGTTGCGCGACACGCCTCCAACCACATCTTCATGTCGGCAAAGGCGTGTTTGAGCGCCTGGTAGGACGCCAACGGACGGCCGAAGCTGTGCCGATCCAGGGCCCACTGCACGGTGAGGTCGAAGACGGTCTCCAGCACGCCCACCACCTCAGCGCATTGCAGCACCTGCGCGATCTGGCTCTGCCGGTCGATCAACGAGGCGGTCTCGGCCGCGCTGCCCACCATCGCGGACGCCTCCACCACCACACCGTCGAAATCCACCCGTGCGTACTGTTTGACCAGGTCGACTGACTGCTGGGGAGAAATTCGGACGCCGGGGGCATCCGTCGGCACCAGAAACTGACGCACGCCCGCCTCGGACCGCGCGACCACCAGCAGCACCGCGCTCTGGGCGCCGGCTTCGACCCGGTCCTTGCTGCCGTCAATGCGGAAGCTGCCGTGCTCGGTGGCGGTGGCGGTGGCCGTTGGCTCCAGTGGCTCCCAGCCCCGGCCGGGCTCCGAAACCGCCCACGAAGCCACCTTTTCACCGGTCATCAAGGCGTCGATGAGGTCTGCGTGCGCATGACGTTCGGCCGAATCCACCAGGCCGGCAAGCACCGTGCTCACCGGGTACAGCGGGCCCGGAGCTACGGTCTTGCCGAGTAATTCGGCGACCCCGGCCAGATCCACGACCCCGTCGCCCGAAACGCTGCCGCCGCCCAACTCCTCCGGAACCAGCAGGCTCGTCCACCCGAGTTCGGCGGCCCGCCGCCACCACGCCGGGTCCCATGAACTGCCCGCCGCGTGCAATTCCCGGACATGACGCAGCGACGCTTCTTTGGACAGAAAGGCTTGGCTGGTGGAGATAAAGAGTATCTTTTCGGGAGAGTCGACAGCGGTCATGACGGCGGCCGGATTTTCTTCGGCCTTTCTTCGCCACCGCGAAGGGGGTCGCAGAGAAGTTTTGGTGGGTGGGTGATCATCCGCCTGATCGGTCCTCGTCGGAGTTCGCTGGCGACTCTGATGTTAGCAATGGGCGATACCGTAAGAGATACCGGAGTTCAGTCGATAATGACGAGCGGTGGCCGTAATGGCTGAGACACACGACGATGCGGAGACATCGAAGGCCGATGTGCTGGCGTTAGCCGCCGAAGCCGAGGCAGAGGCCGCCGAAGCCGAAGCGCTGGCCGCCGCGGCACGCGCCAAAGCCCGCGCCGCCCGGCTGCGACGCGAAGCCCTAGCCGCCGGGTCCGACGACGAGGACTACGGGGATTACCAGGAGTCTGACGACTACGAAGACTACGACGACTACGACGACTACGACGATGCGGAGGATTACGACGATTCCGAGGACTACGACGAGTCAGCGGATTACGTCGAGTCGGCGGACTACGACGAGTCGGAATACTACAGCGAGTCCGAGAGCGCGGCAGTCGCGGCGCCACCGTCCCGGCGGGACCGGGTGCGCAACGCGATCCGCTTCCCGAAGTGGACCACACTCGCCAAGGCGATCGCGGTGCTTCTCATCGTCGGCTTCTGCGGGCTCAGCGCGTACTTCGTGTGGCAGCACAAGGAAGCCACCGATCGGGAGCAGAAGGCCGCGGCCTTCATCGCGGGCGCCAAGCAAGGCGTCGTCAATATGACTTCGCTGGATTTCAAGAAGGCCAAGGAAGACGTACAGCGGGTAATCGACAGTTCCACTGGTGAGTTCAGGGATGACTTCCAGCAGCGCGCAGCCGATTTCACCAAGGTGGTCGAGCAATCGAAGGTGGTGACGGAGGGGACCGTGAACGCGGCGGCCATCGAATCCATGGACGGGCACTCGGCGCAGGTGCTGGTTTCGGCGACCTCACGCGTCACCAATTCCGCTGGGGCCAAAGACGAACCGCGCGCGTGGCGACTCAGAGTGACGGTGACCGAAGAGGACGGGCAGTACAAGATGTCGAAAGTTGAGTTCGTGCCGTGAGCGATGACCAACGCGAGGTGGACTTGACCAAAGACATCGACGAGCCCGACCCGGACGCTGGAGAAGACGCGGTCGAAGACCCCACCGAAGACGCGGTAGAAGAAGTGACCGAAGTCCCCGGCGAAGACCCGGCCGAAGACGTGACCGAAGTCGCCGGTGAAGCCGCTTCCAAGGACGCCGAAACCGTGGCGATCGACACCGTCGGGGCGCAGCACGAGCAAGAACTCGCCCAAGACGAGGTCGACGCCAGCGGAGAACCTCTCATAGACGAACCCGCGATCCTCGGCGACGAGTCCGAAACCGAGGTGCATGAACTCCAGGCCGCCGAGCCCAAGGGCACCTGGTGGCGCGACATCTGGCGGCGGCAGATCTCGGTGAAGCCCATCCCGGTGCTTTTGATTCTGCTGGTAATAGCCTCCGGCGGTGTGACGTTGTGGCTGTACTTCCACTACCACCAACCGGATCAGCGGACCAGTCCGAGCGTCGCGCGCGCGGCGGTCAGCGCGGCCTCTGACGGCACGGTGGCGCTGCTGTCCTACTCACCGGACAGCCTGGACAAGGATTTCGCTGCCGCCAGGTCGCATCTTTCCGGCGATTTTCTGTCGTACTACGACCAGTTCACCCAGCAGATCGTGGCTCCCGCGGCCAAACAGAAGGCGCTGAAAACCAGCGCCCACGTGATGCGGGCCGCGGTGCAGGAACTGCACCCCGACTCGGCCGTGGTGCTGCTTTTCGTCGACCAGAGCACCACCAGCAAGGACAACCCTGATCCGTCCATGGCGGCCAGCAGCGTCTTGGTGAACCTGGCCTTGGTCGACGGGAAATGGCTGATCACCAAGTTCACCCCGGTCTAGGTCTCGCGCCGGGCGGTCAGACCGCGAAGGCGCGCCGCAGCGTCTGCGCGTGCAACGCGCGGTTCTCTTGTGAGACAACCCAATCCGGTACAACCGAGTCGAAGCCGTTGAAGGTGGCGGCGATGACGTGCAGACCGGTCGGCACGTAGGCGTGCAGCAGCCGGTTCGCATAATCGATGGCCTCGTCACGGCACGGGTCGACGTCGGAGCAGCTCACGAACGCCGGTGGCAGTCCCTCCAGGTTCGCGCGGTGCGCGGGAACGAGCTGACCGTTGGCCGTCGCATGGCCGAGGTAGTGGGCCCAGGCCCGGCTGACCGCCGGCCCGTTGAGACCAGGGGTGCGCTGGAATTCCCGCCGCGAGGGCGTCGCGTCGGAGTCGAGCATCGGCTGATGCAGGATCTGCACCGCGATTTTGGGCCCCTCGTCGTCGAACACGCGCTGGGCCAACCCGGCTACCAGGGCGGCGCCCGCGTCGCGCCCCATCACGGCCAGACGCGTGGCGTCCGTGTTCAAGTCGCCGGCATGCTCGACGACGTACCGCAGCGCGGCTTCGACGTCGTCCAGTGCGGCCGGGCACGGATTTTCCGGCGCAAGTCGATAGTCGACCGAGACCACCAGGCAGTCGGCATCGCGGGCCAACTCCACGCAGTGCGCGTGGTCGGTGTCCAGGTTGCCCGTGACGAACCCGCCGCCGTGGGCATAGACCACCGCCGGTACGTCCGAGGCGGTAGCGCCTCGGTATAGCTGCAACTCCAGGTCTTTACCGTCCGGACCGGGAATCGATCGCGTTTCGATGGTGACCCCGGCGGTGTCGACGGCCGCGGCTCGTTCGGCGGCGGCCCGGTTGGCGCGCTCCCGCTCCGCCGGCAGGGATTCGGTGCTGAACTCCACCACGCCCAGCGCCGCGGCGGCCTCGCGCAGCTCAGGATCGATGCGAATCAGGCCCTGCGGCCGCGCGGAATTCGTCTGTGTCATGCCGGAACGGTACCGCCGTCGACCAACTCACCCGGCAGGGCCTTGACCGTGGCCGGCAATCCATAGAGGGCGGTCGCATTTCCGCGCATGATCCGCTCCCGCTGATCGGGCGGGAACCGGTTGATCGCATACGCCGGGGAGTCGTAGCTCCAATGCGGGTAGTCGGTCGAGAACATCAGGTTGTCACCCAGATCCATCATTTCCAGATACTCGCGAAAAGCCACAGTGTCGGCGTCCTCGAGTGGCTGCGTGGTGAACCGAACATGCTCGCGCACATACTCCGACGGACGGCGACGCACCTGCGGCAGGTCAGCACGGCGGGCTTCCCAGATCCGGTCCATGCGGGACATCACCGGCATCGCCCAGGTGAAACCGCCTTCGATGAACACCACGCGCAAATCTGGATGACGGTCGAACGCCCCGTCGAACACCAAGCTCATCAGGTGCGAGACGTAGAGCAGTGGCCAGGACGCAAAGAAATCGTGCCAGTGCGCCGGGTTGCCGACCGGGTACAACGGAATCAACTCGAACGGCGTCTGACCCATCAGATGGGTGGCCACCGGCAATCCATTGCGGGCGGCTGCCCGGTACAGCGGGTCGAAATGCGGGTTGCCGAAAGGGATTCCACGCGTCTGCGGCGTCATCAGCACCTGATGCAGGTACGGGTGGCCCGCCCACCGCTCGACCTCGCCGGCCGCCTGCTCCGGTGTTTGCGCGCTGACACTGATCGACCCGCGCCAGCGGCCGTGAGCGTTGTGCTTGTCCAGCCAGACGTCGGCGAGCCAGTCGTTGTAGGTGGATTTCAGCACTTGCTCGGCCTGCGGCAACTGCGCGTCACACATCGGTTCCAGCGAGGCGATGCTGACGCCGGCCTCCACCAGCAACTGTTGCGCGGCGAAATCCGGGTCACTGCCCGCGAATCCGCCGCCGGGCGGGGCGGAGTCGAGCCGCAGCGAGAAGGTCTTGTAGGAGTCCGGGGTGTCATAGAAGTGCGACACCGGCGTCACCGCGTTGGCCGTCGGCCAGATCTTGTCCACCCAGTCGGGCGGCGCGTAGGACTTGAGCACCTCGGCGGAGACGGGCAGCGGATGCACATCGGTGTCGACCACGCTGACTGCGATGTCTTGTTGTCCCGTGTCCCGATCGAGCCGTTCGACGACCGTCATAGCGCGCTTCCTTCGCTCACCGTCAACCCGTAAAGTTCACTGGCGTTCTGCCACAGCACTTTCCGTTGCTGCTGCGCACTGAGCCCGTCAGCGATCACCGCGGCGGACGTCGTCGACCAGTGCGGGTAACTCGACCCGTACATCACCAGACTGGACTTGTCGGAAAAGTCCATCCACTGCTGCTGATGCACGGTGTCTGTTGGCCCGTCGAACACCGACGAGCAGAACCGGACGTGATCGGGCAGGTATTCGCTGGGATAGCGGTCCACCCACGGCGTCTGGTCGCGCATCGACAACCAGAATGTGTCCAGTCGCCACATCAACGGAGTCAAAATGTCGTATCCGCCGTCGGCGAACACGAACGTCAGCCCTGGGTGTCTGCCGAACACGCCCTCCACGATCAGGGTGGCCAGGTGGACGAAATAGTTCAGCGGCATAAAGGCCGCATAGCCAGGGTATGTGTGTGCGTGGCCGGCGAACGTGGGTGGATAGTCGACGCCGTTGCCGCCGTTGATGTGCACCGCCACGGGCAGGCCGTGCGCGGCCGCGGCCTCCCAAATCGGTTCGAACACCGGCTTGCCGAACGGCTCGCGGGACTGCATCGGCACCCCCACCTGAACAAGCTTGGGATAATCGGCGAGTCGTTCGATCTCGGCCACCGCGCCTTTGGGATCTTCCGGGTTGACCCGAATGGTCCCCCGGAAACGGTTGCTGCCGTCAGGTTCGAGCCACTTGTCGAGTAGCCAGTCGTTGACCGCCGCGCAGATCCGGCTGTTGAGCAGGTAATCGGCGATGTTGCCGCGGGTCGACGGATTCAGAATCGCGTAATGTGCACCGCCTTCGTCGAACAGGTGCCGGCGCACCGTGTCGGGGTCCGAGCTCGGGTAACCGTCGCCGTACAAATCCGACCGGTAATCACCACCGGGCGCCTGATACCACTGCTGTTCGACGTCGGGGATGGACCGCAGCTGGTGCGCGGCCGGGAGATAGCGCCGGATCTCGGCGTTGTAGCGAAAGTGCGGTTGCACGTTGGTATCTATGATCATGCGGTCACAAAGACTTCCCCGTCGGTGACGTCGACTTGGTAGGTTCGCACGCGTCGAGTCGGATCGGCCACGTTGCGTCCGGTGGTGATATCGAATTCCCAATTGTGCCAAGGGCATCGGACTATCTGACCCTCGCGGACCCGGCGCACACCGTCCGGCTCGTCGGGCGCTGGTTCGTTGGTACCACCGATCAAGCCCAGGCACAGCGGGGCGCCTTCGTGCGAGCAGTAGTTCACGATCGCGTACAACTCGCCGCGCACGTTGTAGACGCCCACGCCGAATTTCCCGACGTCGAGAAGTTTCATCGTGCCCGGCGGAAGTTCGTCGATGGAGCACACGAGACGACGTTGCGGCACCCGCTGTCACCGCCTTCCGCCGGACCCGCCCGCTGCTAGGTTGCTATTTATATTATGATAGCGATATTCCGCTGTCCGGCCCGTTAATCAGTTGCTCAGAGAGGAGTGCTGATGACGCTCAGCACCGACCCCTCCAATGTCGAACACGGGGTCGAAGGCGCGCCCATCGCCCTCGACTTCACCGGCGAGTCCAGTCCTTACCCGTTCTTCGAGTACATGCGCAACACCGATCCGGTGTGGCATGGCGGGCTGTCGGACCAGGACCAGATGCCCGAGGAACTCAAGCCCAGCGACGAATGGACCCTGTTCGGCTACGACGATGTCTTCCAGGCCTTTCGGGACGACGCGACGTTCACCTCGGCCAAGTACGACGAGACCATCGGGCTGGTAATGGGCCACACCATCCTGGCGATGGGCGGCAAGGAACATCACGACCACCGCAATCTTGTGGCCAAGGCATTCCGCGCCACCGCGCTGGAACGGTGGGAACCGTCGGTGATCGGGCCGATCTGCGATCAGCTGGTCGACGAAATCAAAGACCACGGCGAGGCGGATCTGGTGAAGGCGGTGACATTCGAATTCCCCACCCGCATCATCTCCTCGCTGCTGGGACTGCCGCCCGAGGATCTCGACATGTTCCGCCGACTGTCGCTGGACCTCATCTCCATCCCGACCGACATCATGGCGGGCCTGACAGCGGCGGCAGAGTTGCACGGTTACTTCCTCAACCAGGTCGAACAACGGCGTCGCAAACCGACCAATGACATCATCGGGGACCTGGTGGCCGCCGAAATCGAAGGCGAGAAGCTCACCGACGAGGCAATCATCGCCTTTTTGCGCCTGCTGTTGCCGGCGGGATTGGAAACCACCTACCGTTCGTCGGGCAATCTGCTCTACACACTGCTGACCCATCCCGAGCAGTTGGCAATGGTCTACCAGGACAGGTCCCTGATACCCCTGGCCTTCGAGGAAGGTCTGCGCTACGAAACCCCGCTCACCATGGTCATGCGGACCACCACACGGGAGGTCGAAATCGGCGGCAAGACGATACCGGCCGACGCACAGATCGACATGTGCATGGGTTCGGCCAACCGCGACGAAACCCGTTGGCCCGACCCGAACACCTTCGACATCGGCCGGGCGCGCCAGGCCCATGTCGCATTCGCCGGCGGTATCCACATGTGCCTGGGTATGCATCTGGCCCGGCTGGAGACGCGGGTGATGCTGGGCAGCCTGTTTGACCGTGTCAAGGATCTGAGGTTGGTCGAAGACGACGGAACCGGCGTGGAGTCCAAGATCGTCGGGCTTACCTTCCGCTCCCCCAACAAACTCCCCGTCACATTCAGCCCGGCCGCATGAGGAGTCGCGGCGCGATCCTGCACGGTATCGGCGGGCCGTGGTCCGTCGAAGACTTCGAGCTGGACGCCCCGCGCGCCGGCGAAGCCCTCGTCGAGATGGCCGCCGCTGGGTTGTGTCACTCCGACGATCACATCCTCAAAGGCGACATGTCAGCGCCCAACGAGGTGATGAAAGCCCTGGGGTTGCCGAGCATGTTCCCGATGATCGGCGGCCACGAAGGATCCGGCATCGTCCGCGAAATCGGACCTGGCGTAACCGAATTCGCTCCCGGTGACCATGTGGTGATGTCTTTCGTCGCGGTGTGCGGACAGTGCCGTTGGTGCGCATCGGGCATGGAATACCTGTGTGACACCGGCATGGGCACCATGGTCCCGGGCATGCCTACCGACGGGACGTTTCGGCATCACACCTCTGACGGCAAGCCGCTGGGCCACTTGGCTAAGGTCGGCGCCTTCGCCAGACACACTGTGGCTTCGGTCAATTCGCTGATTAAGATCGACCGGGACATACCGCTGGTACCCGCCGCTTTACTGTCCTGTGCGATTCCCACCGGCTACGGGTCGGCCGCCAATCGGGCGGGCGTGCGCGGCGGCGACACCGTCGTCGTCGTCGGTGCCGGCGGAATCGGTACCGGGGCGATCCAGGGTGCCCGCATCAACGGTGCCGCCCAGATCATCGCGGTAGATCCGGTGGAGTTCAAACAGAAGTCGGCGTTGCAGTTCGGCGCCACCCACAGCGTCGCATCGACCGCTGAGGCTCTTGATCTGGTGCGTGGCCTCACCTTTGGCGTCATGGCCGACTCCGTCGTGGTATCGCCTTCGCTGGTGACCGCCGATGACGTCCGCGATGCGGTGCAGCTGACCCGCAAGGGCGGAACCTGTGTGCTGACCGGCATGACCTCGCAGCTGACGCATTCGGTGAACATCAATCTGCAGGACTTCATCCTGTCCAACAAGACGTTGGCGGGCACCATTTTCGGCTCCTGCAACGGCAAGGCCGACATTGCGCGGTTGGCGCGGCTCTACCAGACCGGCCAACTTCAACTGGACGAAATGATCACCAGGCGCTACCGCCTCGATGAGATCAACGATGCCTATGCCGATTTGCTCAACGGCGAAATCATCAGGGGCATCATCGATTACGGTATCGGCTAGGACTGCTTGTCCTTCTGCTTCTGCTCGTGCAGTTCTTTGAGCCGCTTGAGTCGCATCAGCTTTTCCACCTGCCCATACGCGTCGATGGGACTGTGCAGCGAAAGGCCGCCGTCGGCATGGAGCACTTGCCCTGTCACCCAGGACATTTCGAGCACACCCACGATCGCCTCGGCGATATCGCCGGGCTCGCCCAAGCGCCGCAGGGCGGTCCGCTTGGACATGCCTTCGACCCAGGCGGGCCACTTTTCGGCATCGGGCAGCATCGGGGTGCGAGTAACGCCGGGGCCGACGGCGTTGACGCGGATACCGTGGATCCCCCACTCCACCGCCGCGACCTTGACCAGCATGTCCAGGCCGGCTTTCGATACGCAGTAGGCACCCATGTCCCGATCGGCCAGGGTGCCGCTGATGCTCGAGACGACGACGATTGAGCCCTCCAGTTCGGCGTCGATCATGGCTTGTGCCGCGGCGCGGATGGTGAACCACGTGCCGGTGAGATTGACCGCCAACACCCGCTCCCAGTCCGCGGGCTCGATATTGAGCAGCAGGCCCGATGACCCGATGCCGGCGCTCGTCACGACCCGGGTGGGCACGCCGTGCTCGCAGACGGTTCGTTCCATCGCCGCCGACACGGCACCGAAATCGCTGACGTCACAATCGATGTCGCCTCCGGATAGGTCCCACACCACCACATCGTGACCGGCCTCGCGCAGCATTGCCGCGGCTTCCCGGCCGATCCCGGAGCCGCCGCCGGTGACCAGCGCAGTCGATCCACTCATGCCCGCCCCAGCCGGTCTTCGAGATCGGCAGCGCGGGTCGCGGCGTGATGAATATCCAGCACAGATTCCCCTTCCGGTACTGCGTCCAGTATTACCGCCTCGGTGGGGATAGCCGGGTAGCGACCCCAATCCGGTTCCAGGCGTCCATCGCGATCACCTGACCGAGTTCGCGCTGCCTGCGACATCCAGCAGCGCGATGGCGTCATGGTCACGTCGGTGGTCCCATAGATCACGGGGTCGCTCGCCGCGGTTGCGGCATTGTCGCGACGTACCACCCGACAGCGGGCTGACCTGCTAAAGCGCCGCCCTTGCCGCGGTGCGGTCCCATAGCTCGCGGGCCAGTTTCGGATCGTAGGCACAGCGGCTGGCGTTGGCGACCTTGCCTTTGGCGTAGTACTCGCCCGGCCGCCAGTCGGTACCCGGCGCGCTCGACGCAAGCCAGATCAGCTGTGCGGCTCCCTGCTCCGCGGATGCCGTGAATCGGGAGGTCAGCGGCACATGATGGCGCATGAACAGCAGGAACCGGGAACCCGACGCGTCGCCGAAATTGGAGTTGACGTAGCCCGGATGAAACGTCGCGCTCGAAAGTCCGCTGCCCTGGAATCGGCGGTGTAATTCCCTGGTGAAAAGGATGATTGACAGTTTGGTCAGGGCATAAGCAACGCTGGGGCGACGCCCCTCGGTGTGATCGAGGTCGTCCACTGTAACTCTGCGTAGCAGTTTGTGTGAGTTGCTCGTGGTGTTGAGCACGGTGGCGCCGGATTCGATGAGCAGGTCCAGCAATTGCGTGGTGAGTAGAAACGGCGCCAGGTAGTTGACCTGATACGTCTTTTCCAAGCCGTCGGGTGTCATCTGAACGTCTTTGCACATGCCGCCGGCATTGTTGGCCAGGACGTCGATGCGTGGATATTCGGATTTCAGCTTTTCGGCCAATGCGCGCACCTGGGCAAGGTCGGCGAAATCGGCCACGAAATAGTCCGCGCCCAATTCGTTGGCCACCGCGGTGGTCTTGCTTTGCGAACGACCCACCACGACAACGTTCGCACCGCTTCGACTCAGGTGCCGCGCCGCCGCGGCCCCAATGCCGTCACTGGCACCGGTGACGACAATCGTCTTTCGCGTCATATCGATGGCATCCTTTGACACTGACTGACCGAAAATTTCGTGGGTATTGACAGACTAGACTTACGTCAACGAATAGCGCACCGGGAGGTGCTTCAAACCGCCCACGAAGGTGGTTGCCACCCATTGCGGATCACCGGTCAGCTCAATGTGTTTCAGCCTGGGTAGCAACTCGGCAAAGAAGCTGCTGACTTCCATGCGGGCCAGCGCAGCCCCCATGCAGAAGTGCACGCCATAGCCGAAGGCCACATGCTTATTGGGTTCGCGGCCGACGTCGAAGCGGAACGGGTTCTCGAAGATGTCCTCGTCGCGGTTGGCCGATACATACGACAGCAGCACGGACTCGCCGGCCGCCACCGGGACCCCGCGCACCTGCGTGTCTTCGGCGGCCGTGCGCATGAACTGCTTTACCGGCGTTACCCACCGGATCATCTCTTCGGTCGCGTGCGGCATCAACTCGAGGTTGTCCCGCAGGCGACGCTGTTCGTCGGGGTTCTCGATCAGCGCCTGCAGCCCGCCGGAGATGGTGGCGCTGGTGGTGTCGTGGCCGGCCGTGGCCACTATCAGGTAATAGGAGACGGTGTCGATATCCGAGAGCGGCTCGCCGTCGATGCGGGCGTTGGCGATCGCCGACGCAAGATCCTCGGTCGGCTGCTCACGGCGCGCCGCGGTGACGGCGTTGAAGTAGCCGAACATGTCCAACAGCGACTGCATCTGGTCTTCCATGGTGGCGCCGCGCTTGAATTCGCTGTCGTCGCTACCGAATAACTCCTGAGTCAGTTTGAGCATGCGCGGAAAGTCCGCTTCCGGAAGGCCCAGCAGCGACATGATCACGTACAGCGGGTAATTGACCGCCACCTCTTGGACGAAGTCGCATTCGGGGCCGACTTCCAGCATCCGGTCGACGTAGATCTTGGCCAACTCGTCCACCCGAACCTTCAAGGCGCGCATCGCCTTGGGGCGGAACCAATCCGAGCCGATGGCGCGAACCACCCGGTGCTGCGGATCGTCGAGATGGATCAACGTGCGCACTCCCACTGCGGCGGCTTGCGCGTCGCCCTCCGCGGTGGTCAGGACCGGCCGCGGCCAGTTGGTGAACAACGTGTTGTTGCGTTCGATGTCCATCACATCGGCGTGCTTGGTGATCGCCCAGAACGGCCGGTAGTCCGGCACCTCGACCCACGACACCGGCGCCTCGGCGCGAAGGTGGGTCAGCGCCGCGTGCAACCGCTGCTCGTCGGCGTAGGTCTGCGGATCGGCGAGCAGCTTGGCAACCTCGTCAATGGTCGGAGCGCTCACGGTCGACTCTGGTTCGAGGCCCGGGCGCGCCATGAGGAAAAACGTACAGTAAGCGATTCGGTAGGGTCAACGTCAGACGCGTGGGCGGGCGCGGGCGGTGAGCCGGCCCGGGCCGCAGGCTACAGTAAGCACTTCGGTATGTACCTATCGGCGAGTGAGGACGAGCAGCATGCCTGAGTCCCGGAATCGGCCTCCGGATTGGGAGGAGACACTCGAGGACCTGGACCGGCGCCGCCAGCACTCGCGGGGCATGGGCGGCCCGGAGCGCCTCGACAAGCACCGTGGCAAAGGCAAACTCGACGCTCGGGCCCGCATCGAGCGGCTGTTGGACCCCGGCACTTTCCGGGAGATCGGCACGCTGGTCGGGGGTGAGGTAGCCGCCGACGCGATTGTCACTGGTTCGGGACTCATCAACGGCACACCGGTGATGGTCGGCGCCGAGGACTTCACCACGCTGGCCGGAAGCATCGGGCCCGGCGGAAATTCCAAGCGCTACCGCATCGCCGAATTGGCCGTGCGCGACCGCATCCCGCTGGTGATGTTGCTCGACGGCGCCGGCTTTCGTCCGACCGGAGGGCACTACGGACGCTCCCCCACCGACCTGCTCGCCCAGACGCAGTGTTCGGGCCGGGTACCGACGGTCGCCGCGGTACTGGGACCGTCCGCGGGACACGGCGCCCTCGTCGCGCCCGTGTGTGACTTCCGCATCATGAGCCGCCAAGGCACCATCTTCACGGCGGGCCCGCCGGTGGTGAAAGAGTCGACGGGCGAGGACATTTCGAAAGAGGACCTCGGCGGCCCGGACGTCGCGCTACCCAGCGGAGTGATACACAACGTCGCCGAGGACGACGAAACCGTACTGGACGAAATCCGCCGCTACCTGTCATATTTTCCGGCGAGCGCCTGGTCCTATCCGCCGTCGCTGCTGCCGGATGAGACGACCGCGCCGCGACCGACCCCGGAGTTGCTGAACATCGTCTCCCGGGAGAACCGGCGGGTGTACGACATGCGCGCGGTACTCGACGTGGTCTTCGACCGGCCGGACTGGTTCGAGGTCCAACCATCGTTCGGCAAGGCGATCGTCTGCGCGCTGGCACATCTCGGCGGTCATCCTGTGGCCGTGGTTGCCAACCAGCCGCAGGTGCTGGCCGGGTCCATCGACGCCGCAGCCGCAGACAAGGCCGCACATTTCATCCTGGTGGCCGACTCGTTCCATTTGCCGATCGTGTTTCTCGCCGACAACCCGGGGATGCTGCCCGGTAGCAGGTCCGAACGCACGGGTGTGCTGCGCAGCGGTGCGCGGATGTTCGCCGCCCAAACGGCCGCCACCACAATCAAGCTGCATCTGACGCTACGTAAGGCGTATGGGTTCGGCTCCATGGTGATGTCGCTGCTCGGATTCGACAGCCAGTCAGCGACTTTCGCCTATCCGGGGGCAACGATGGGAGCGATGAGCGCTGCCGCGCTCAGCCGCGCCTCACACGCCGCAGAGGACTTGTCGACCAAACTGCGCAACGCCGAACTGCAAGCCTCCTACCGGTCCGCCGAAGGCATGGGATTCGACGAGCTCATCGATCCACGCGAGACCCGTGATGCGCTGCTGGCGTCGTTGCAGCGCGCACTGTCGGCTCGCCAGGCAACCGCGGAACCGGTGACCCGAACGGTCATCCTGCCCTAACAGGGGTTGCGCTGGGGTGCGCTGGGTTGCGCTGGGTTGCGCTGGGTTGCGCTGGGTTGCGCGAGCAGACGCAGAATCGCACTGGAACGCCTGCTCCAGCCTGATTTTGCGTCTGCTCGCGGGGCTACTGGCGGTCCTGCTGGCGGTACGCCGCCACCACTGGTTCCAACTCGTCGGGTGTGGCGCCGTGCAGAATCACCGCGTCCGCGCCGTAGCCGAATTCACGCCTGATGCGCTCGGCGCACTGGTGTGCCGACCCGGTCGCCGACGGCTCCAGCCACTCCTGCGGAATCAGCGTCGCGATGTGCTCGATCTGCTCGGGGGTGGCCTTGTGGTCGATCCCGCCGCCGACCGACGTCACCACCGAGTCCTCCCGAAACCGTTGCAGCACAGCAGGATCCCAGTCATTGGTTTTGACCATCAGGTCGCCGTAGCCTTGCAGATAGGTAGCCAGCCGCGCCACCGTCTTCTTCAACCGCAGCTGCTCAGGCAGGTGGTCGCCGACCGTGGCGAAACACGACCACACCCGGACGCTGTCCGGGTCGCGGCCCGCTTTCTCCGCAGCGGTCTTCACGGTTTTCACGCAGCGCTGCAACGTCTCCGGCGTGAAGTAGGTGTGCAGAATGACGTCGTCGAAGGCACGGCCACCGAGCGCCAGGGTGTTGGGGCCGAAGGCCACCAGCGCCAACCGGATGTCTTCGTCGAAGTCGCTGTCAAGGAACAGGATTGGATACTTGCCCATCGGGCCGTCATGGTTGAATATCACCTCGCCATGCCAGAGCCGGCGCATCACCTGAGCCCAGTCCTCCATCTGCGCGGTGGTCACCGCCGGGATGCCGAACGCTCCGTAGATCGCGGCGATCCCACGCCCGATACCTAGCGTGAACCGGCCCCCGGACAACCGGTGCATGGTGGTCGCCCACGATCCGGTGATCAGCGGATGACGGGTGTTGTGATTGGTTGCGGCGGTGGCGATCTGCATGCGCTGAGTCACCGCGCATGCCGCACCGACGAGAGACGACGCCTCCTTGACGTTCCAGCGTTCGGAGATGAACGCCGTGCCAAAGCCCAGGTCCTCGCCGCGGCGCGCTTCGTCCATCAAAGTTGCCGGCCCTTCGCCCCCGGCGCCCGCCAACAGGTAGTAACCCAGTTCGTCGAGAACTTGCTCGGTCAATTCCAAACCCCTTGCTTGTAGCCGCAATTCCATACTTCGGTGATCCTGCCCCCGACGACGCGAAACACCTCGATGCTGGCGATGTTGGTCTCGGCGCCGTTGGCGACGACGGCCGAGTCGTAGACGATCGTGACGTGCTCGCCGTCGTCGCCGGCGATGACGATGTTGAGGTCGAAGTGCAGCGAGTCGCACACTTCCCACATGTCGGCGACCCGCTGAACCGCCTGAGCGTGCGTCAGCGTGTGGGCTGTGCCGACTTCATGACGAATAACGTTGTCGGCGAACAACTCCGCGGCAAGTTCGAGGTTGCACTCGTTCCACACCACCAGGTTGTACAGCTCCACCACCTCGCGCGCGGTACGCAGAGCCATCACTGCGCCGCTCGGACACACACGTCGTCGCGGACCTCCCGCAGGAATCGCTCGGAAATCTGCTGTACCCGCCGGGAGAACACATGGCTTACGTGACCACCGGCATACCAATGCAACTGACCGCCCCACTTCTCCTGCAGCATCAGCGCTGGCTCGAGCATTGCCATCCTGTCATGGCGGGCAGCCACGATGAGGCGCCGCTGTGGTGGCGGGCCGGGGTCCGCTAGCAGCGGATCGATCACCGTGGTGAGTTGCGAAACCACATCGGACTGCAGCAGTCGTCGGTAGTCGCTGCGTGAAGCACCCGAGCGCCCGAGGTGGCGCGCGATCATGGCGTTGAGTCCCAGGATCGGCGTGTACAGCGCGACCGCGTCGACCTCGCGCTCCAGATGCGACACCAGCGCGGCCACCGGGCTGCCCATCGAAACCCCGGCCACCACAACGGCGCTGGCTTGCCGTCGCACCCACCGCACGACTGCGCGAATCTCCGACACCGAGCGCATCATCCCTGCGACGTTGCCCAGTGGGTCCATGTCCGGGTAATTCGGCCAGTATCCCCGTCGGCTGCCGTGGCCCGGTTGGGTCGGCATTGCAATGTTGAACCCCAGCTCGCGGTAGATCCGGTCGATGCGTGACATCAGCATGTCTTCGGCTCCGCCTTGACCGGCGCCGTGAATCCAGACCAGCCAGGGGCGGTGGCCGTGTGGGCCGGGTGAGCGATGCCGACACAGGTGCACTGCCGCCCGCGAAGGCCCACCGAAGCCTTCGTCCGCCAGCGTCGGCGGCAAGTCCGGATCGTGCTCGAAAGTCATGCGCTCATAAGCCAGTCCGGCGATGCGCCGCCGCTTGATCGAACGCACCCGCAATGGCGGGGGATCGGCGTGCGCGCCGTCGATACCTAATTCGGCCAACTCCTGGGCCGCCGCAGCGCATCCCTCAAGCGACCGCGTCGTCTTGGGCACACCGCCTCCGAGAACCGAAAAACCGGTCAGCACAAGCTCGTCGAGAAAGACCTCACCGAACTGGCGCACGCCGCGAGGCGCCACCGGCACCAATCCGCTTGTACCGATATCGGCCCGCAGACCGGCCACCGCACGCGGCA
>NZ_LZLS01000083.1 GCF_001673365.1 Mycobacterium asiaticum | reverse complement strand
CAGCGCGGCAACCCGCTCGATGTCCGGGGAGTGTTCGGGTGTGTACACCGCGGCGTGGACCGGTTCGCTGTACAGGTTCCACTTCTGCAGCGGGATGCCCAGGATTGCCAGGGTCAGGACGGCCGGAACGATATTGGCCAGATCGTCGACGAAATCGATTTGGCCACTTTCGATCTTCTCGTCGAGGCAGGCCCGTGTCACGTCATCGATGAACGGTTCCCAACGCTTGACCGCCGCCGGGGAAAGGTAGGGGTTCAACACCGTGCGATAGGTGCGGTGCTCGGGGTCGTCCATTTCCAGGATGCCGCCGCGCACCACGCTGACGCGGCGGGCGGTGGGGATCGAAATCCCCTTGTAGCCACGGCGTTCGCCGCGGATGTCGTGGTCATTGGAGACCGCGGGACAGCGCGCCAGTTCGAACACCTCGTGGCTTCCGGCGGCGACCCAGTGCCCGCCGTAGGTCTCGGTCCAGGCGATGGGGCACTTGGCGTGCATCTCCTCGGTGATGCCCTTGAACTGCGAGCGGTACTCGGCGGAGTGGCGATCGAAGTGGTACGTGTTCTTCTTGCGATCGCTGTCGCTGACGATGTCGTCGATGCTCAAAGCTGTCCCCTTAGAAGTCAATCGCTGACGATGATGGCCTGCTCGGGGCAGGAGTGTGCGGCTTCGCGGACCTTTTCCAACTGATCGTCGGGGACCACCTCGTTGACCGCTGACGAACTGCCGTCGATGTCACTGAGTTGGAATGAATCCGGCGCGATCATCGCGCACAGGGTGTGACCCTGGCAGCGTTCTGGATCAACCCAGACCTTCACGGGGACCTCCGTAACTAGGTGTTGCGACCGCCGTTGACGCCCAATATCTGACCGGTGATGTAGCTGGCTTCGTCCGAAGCCAGGAACGCGCACGCCGCCGCGATGTCTTCGGGCTTGCCGATTCGGCGCACCGGCGTCCGGGCGATGTTCTGCTCGACGTCACCGAGAAACCCCTGCGTCTCGGCGTTCCGCAGCATCGGGGTGTCGATGAAGCCCGGCGGCACCGCGTTGACCGTGATGCCTTTCGGCCCGTACTCGAGGGCCAGTGATTTGGTAAGCCCGTTGACCGCGGATTTGGCGGCTACATAGTGCGCCATGAACGGCTGCCCGGAGTGGGCGCTCGACGACGAGATATTGACGATCCGTCCCCACTGCGCCGCGACCATGTCTGGCAGCACCGCCTGGATCGTATGGAAGACGCCGTGCAGGTTGACGTCGATCACCTTGCACCAGTCTTTGAACGTGATGTTGCCGAAGCGTTGGAAGCCGTCCAGGCCGGCCGCGTTGACCAGGATGGTGACCGGGCCCAGACGATCGCGGATCGCCGCCAGCGCGGTATCGACCTGCGAGCGGTCGGTCACGTCGGCGGTATAGGACAGGTCGTCTTGAGAAGAGGGCTTGAGATCGATGGTGGCAACGGTGCGACCGTCAGTGCGCAGACGTTGTGCGACGGCTAATCCGATGCCAGATCCACCCCCGGTGACGACCGCGGTTCTGGAGGCAGTGCTCACGGCCGGCTGCACCGCCATACCACCCATAAAAGCCCGGTCATCTCAAACACAAAGAATCTCCCTCGCAATTATGAGAACCTTACTCTCCTAGCAAAGTGGGCCGCAAGTTGATGGTGAAACGATGCCCGGCCTGCTATGTAAGGCATCGGGGCACTCGCGCTGTGCGACTGTTCAGCTGCCAGATACCTTACTCAGGCCGACCTCCATTCTTGTGTTCTCGCATCTCGAATGTAAGATTCGCCGGGGATGAGAATGAAGTTTTCGTGACAGCCGCCACATCTATATCTACCGGAGCAGGGGGCATTCGTATGTCGGTGCAGGACGCGGCGCAGATGGTCGCGGTCGAACCGACTAGCCAGGGCGCCGAGTCTGCGAACGAGCCCGACCGCCGGCTGCTGATCGATGGTCGTCTCGTTACGGCGGAGAAGACGTTCGCCACGATCAATCCCGCGACGGGTGCGGTTCTGGGACACGCGCCCGATGCCGGGGTCGGCGAGGCCGAGCGGGCGATCGCCGCGGCCCGGCGCGCCTTCGACACGACGACCTGGTCCGCCGACGTCGACTTCCGGATCCGCTGCCTCGACCAGCTACACCAGGCGCTCCTCGACCATGCCGACGAGTTGCGTGAGCTGACCATCGCCGAAGTCGGCGCCACCCGCGCCCTGACTCAGGGCGCCCAGCTCGACGAGCCGATCGGCATCGTGCGCTTCTATGCCGACCTGCTGCGCGACTATCAGTTCACCGAAGATCTCGGCGAGAAAGAGTCGCGCGGCATGCGGCACCACCGATGGGTGGAAAAAGAGGCCGCCGGCGTGGTGGCCGCGATCATCGCCTACAACTATCCGAACCAGCTCG
Organism: Mycobacterium asiaticum; assembly: GCF_001673365.1. GTDB lineage: Bacteria > Actinomycetota > Actinomycetes > Mycobacteriales > Mycobacteriaceae > Mycobacterium > Mycobacterium asiaticum_A. The sequence goes on along the minus strand of NZ_LZLS01000083.1, from coordinate 1,423 downwards.
CACTGGCCAAGCTTGCGCCCGCTCTGGCCGCCGGCTGCACGGTGATACTCAAGGGCGCGCCGGACACCCCGCTGGTCACCCTGGCGCTCGGCGAGCTGATCGCCAACCACACCGACATCCCGGCCGGCGTGGTCAACGTGCTCAGTTCGTCTGATCCCGCGGTTGGCAAAGCGTTGACCACCAGCGCGGGAGTCGACGTCGTCACCTTCACCGGATCAACGGCGGTCGGACGCCAGATCATGGCCGCGGCCAGCGACACCGTCAAGCGTGTCTTCCTTGAACTGGGCGGCAAGTCCGCGGTGATCATGCTCGACGACGCCGACTTCGCTAGCGCCAGCATGTTCGCGGCGTTCAGCATGGTGACGCACGCGGGACAGGGGTGCGCGCTCACCTCACGGCTGCTGGTGCCGAAGAAGCATCACGACGAAATAGTGGAATTGATCGCGCGCAACTTCGCCAAAGTCCGGCACGGTGACCCGGCCGATCCGAAAACGTATATGGGTCCACTGATCAACGAACGCCAGCGCGACAAGGTCGACGGCATGGTCCAGCGCGCCGTCGCGGCCGGGGCGACTCTGGTCACCGGTGGCGAGCGGTTGGATCCGGGCTACTTCTACGCGCCCACGCTGCTCACCGACGTGGACCCAGATAGTGAAATCGCCCAGGACGAGGTGTTCGGCCCGGTGCTCGTGGTCATCGGCTTCGATGATGACGACGACGCCGTGCGCATCGCCAACAATTCGATTTACGGACTGGCCGGCGCGGTGTTCAGCCGCGACCAGGACCGCGCGCTGGCGGTAGCGCGCCGGATTCGTGCCGGCTCGTTCTCCGTCAACGGCGGCAACTACTTCGGCGCCGACAGTCCCTTCGGCGGGTTCAAGCAGTCGGGCGTCGGCCGTGAAATGGGAGTAGCGGGCCTCGAGGAATTCTTGGAGCAGAAAACTTTCGCCGTGCCGGTTCTTGGAGGTCAAGCATGAAGCCGCTCGACGGTATCCGTGTGCTGGAAGTCGCCATGTACGGGTTCGTCCCGTCGGCTGGCGCCGTGCTCACCGAGTGGGGCGCCGACGTCGTAAAGGTCGAACACGCGGTGACCGGCGACCCGCAGCGCGGGCTGCGCCAGACCGGCATGCTGCGCGTCGAAGGCGACCCCAATCCCAACATCGAGCACGCCAATCGAGGCAAGCGCAGCATCGGACTGGACATGTCGGTGCCCGAAGGCAAGGAAGTGCTCTACGAACTCGCGCGGCGCTCTGATGTGTTCCTGACCAGCTTCCTGCCCGACCACCGGCAGAAGTTCGGTATCGACGTCGAGCACATCCGGGCGGTCAACCCGAACATCATCTATGCCCGCGGCAGCGCGCTGGGCCCGCGCGGTGCGGAATCAGTCAAGGGCGGCTACGACATGACCGCGTTCTGGTGCCGG
>NZ_LZLS01000082.1 GCF_001673365.1 Mycobacterium asiaticum | reverse complement strand
GCCCCGAGACCCGGGCCGCAATGTGTACAGCCATGCCGGCGACGTCGCTTTTCAAAGCGCCGCGCACCTCGACCTCGCCGGCGTGAATACCCACCCGCACCTCGATGCCCAGTACTTGAACCGCGTCCACGATGGCGTCCGCGCAGGCGATCGCGGCACTGGGACCGGTAAACGTCATCACGAATCCGTCGCCGGCGGTGTTGACTTCGCGTCCACCGAACCGCTGGATCTCGTGGCGGACGATGTTGTCGTGGTTGTCGAGAAGACCGCGCCAACCGTGGTCACCAAGCTCGGCGGCACGCTGCGTCGAACCGACGATGTCGGTGAACATGATCGTGGTCAGCACCCGCTCGGGCTCCGCACCGCCGCGCACTCCGGTGACGAACTCCTCCACCTCGTCGAGCACGGGCGCGGCGTCGCCCACCCAGTAGAGAGAATCTGCGCCCGGCAGCTCGATGAATTTTGATCCCGCGATACGTTCGGCGACGTAGCGGCCCTGTCCGACCGGGATGAAAATTGCACCGACACGGTGCAGTACCAGCGTCGGAGCACTGATGCGCGCCAAGGTGTCTCGCACATCGGACTGAGCCACGACGGTCGCCACGGCCCGTGCCATGCTCGGTGGGCCAGCACGGTTACCGGACAAGTCCCACCAGGAACGAAACACGTCGTCGTCGGCCACCGACGGCGCAACGATCGCAAGCACGTCGAAACCCTGCTCGACGGCGTCATGTTCCTGGACGACGGTCAGGTAGGGATCAAGCAGACGAGTCGGGGCACCGACGGTGTAGTCGGTCGCCCACAAGGCACGCGCCGTGCCGTTGACGATCACCAAATTCCGCACCCGATCGGGGTAGTCCGCGGCCAACACCAAACCGGTCATCGAGTGGAAATTCGGCGCGAAAATCGTTGCCTGCTCGCATCCGACGGCATCCATCACCGCGATCGCATCCTCGGCCCAGAATTTCGGTCCGAGCATGTCCATCGCCGGCGTTCGTGACGACAGGCCGACGCCGCGAAGATCGAACCTGATCACGCGGGCGAACGAGGACAAGCGCCGGTGAAAGCGGTAAAGCGCTGGCTCGTCGTCGATCGAGTCGATCGGGACGAACGGTCCAGGCAACATCAGCAGATCGTTCGGACCATCGCCGAGTACCTGGTAGGCGATGTCGATATCACCACACTTGGCGTAGCGGGTCCGCGGAGCCTGCACCACGGGCTCAGGTTAGCCCCTGCGTAGTCTCGTGACGGTGAGTGCACGCGCAGGAATCGTCGTCACCGGCACCGAAGTCTTGACCGGACGGGTTCAGGATCAAAACGGCCCCTGGATCGCCGACCGACTGCTGGAGCTGGGCGTCGAGCTGGCACACATCACCATCTGCGGTGACCGTCCCGACGACATCGAGGCTCAGCTGCGGTTCATGGCCGATCAAGATGTGGATCTGATCATCACCAGCGGGGGCCTCGGACCCACGGCAGATGACATGACCGTCGAAGTCGTCGCCCGCTTCTGCGGTCGTGAGCTGGTACTGGACGACGAGCTGGAGAACCGGATCGCCGAAATTCTGAAGTCCCTGATGGCGCGCAACCCGGCGTTCGCGTCCCTGTTGGAACCGGGCAACTTCGAGTCGGTGCGAACGGCCAACCGCAAGCAGGCAATGATCCCGGTCGGCTCCCAGATCCTTGACCCCGTGGGCACCGCGCCGGGTGTGGTGGTACCCGGCACGCCTGCGGTGCTGGTGCTACCCGGACCGCCACGCGAGCTTCAGCCCATGTGGCGCAAGGCAATTCAGACTCCTGGAGTGCAGGACGCGATCGCTGGCCGCACGGAATACCGGCAGGACATGGTGCGAATGTTCGGACTGCCGGAGTCGGGCCTGGCCGAAACGCTGCGTGACGCCGAGAACACCATCGAAGGCTTTAGCTCGCTCGAGATCACCACTTGCCTGCGGCGCGGGGAACTGGAGATCGTGACGCGCTATGAGCCGGACGCCGCAGGCGTCTATGCGCAGCTGACTCAGTTGCTGCGGGATCGACACGGCGACCAGGTGTTTTCCGAAGACGGTTCGCAGGTCGACGATCTGGTCGCGCGGCTGCTGGCCGGCCGCAAGATCGCGACGGCCGAATCCTGCACCGCCGGACTGCTGGCGGCACGGCTGACCGAGCGAGCCGGGTCTTCGGATTACGTGACCGGCGGCGTGGTGTCGTACTCCAACGAGGCGAAGGTGCAACAGCTCGGTGTCAACCCGGCGCTGATCGAGGCGCACGGCGCCGTATCCGAGCCGGTCGCTGAGGCGATGGCCGCCGGGGCGCTGCAGCGCTTTGACGCCGATACCGCGGTCGCCATCACCGGCATCGCCGGACCGGGCGGCGGAACAGACGAAAAGCCTGTTGGCACAGTCTGTTTCACCATCGCCCTCAAGGATGGCCGCACGGAGACACGGACCATAAGACTGCCCGGAAATCGCTCCGATGTGCGGGAACGTTCCACGACTGTGGCGATGCACATGCTGCTGCGCATGCTGAGCAGCCAGCACCCGCGTTAGGCCGATGAGCATCTTTATGCTCATCTGCTGATGCTAAGATGTCTCGGTGCGCACCACCATCCGAATTGACGACGAGCTCTACCGCAAAGTAAAGACACAGGCCGCCATGTCGGGCCGGACTGTGGCGGCGGTTCTTGAAGATGCGGTGCGACGTGGTCTCGATTCAGCGCAGCAGCGCGCCGAAAGTCGCTTCGCGGTCCGACCGACCGGCAGGGGAGGCCTCCGGCCCGGAGTGGACCTCTCGTCCAACGCCAACGTCGCCGAGGCGATGTATGAAGGCACACCGGTCGATGCGATGCGTTGACGTCAACGTCCTCATCTACGCACACCGGATGGATCTTCCGGAACATACGGACTATCGGCGCCTCCTCGAACGCCTGGGCAACGGCGATCAACCCCTCGGTCTGCCAGATCTCGTCCTGAGTGGCTTCGTACGGGTAGCGACGAACCGCCAAATCTTCACCGAGCCAATGAGTTCGAGTGAAGCCTGGGAGGCAGTCGATGCCCTACTCGCCGCCCCGGCAGCGCTCCACCTACGGGCAAGTGAGCGCCACTGGCAACTGTTTCGGCAACTCGCCGACGACATAGGTGCACGTGCGAATGATGTCGCCGACGCCTATCTGGCCGCCTATGCGCTAGATAACAACGCGACTTGGCTTAGCGCCGACCATGGTTTCGCAAGATTCCGGCGCTTGCGCTGGATACATCCACTGGACCTTGACCCGTAATTCACTCCGCTTTCGTTGGCAGGAAAGAGCTTTCGGTCGTCCCGAACCGAATCCCGGTGGCGTCCTTGCCGATCAGCGTCAACAGCGCAACCATCATCAGCACCGGCACGATCGTGACCGCGAGCGCAAACGGGTAGCCGTGAGTCGCGGCCAGGTGCTCCTGGATGGGTAGGTTGAACGCCGCGAGCAGGTTGCCGAGCTGATACGTCACCCCGGGGTACAACCCCCGGATGGCGTCCGGTGACATCTCGGTGAGATGCGCGGGAATCACCCCCCACGCGCCCTGCACACACACCTGCATCAAGAACGAGCCCAGGCACAACATCGCCGCGGTGCGCGAATAGGCGAAAAGCGGCACGATCGGCAACGCCAGCAGCGCGCAGAACACGATGGTGTAGCGGCGGCCGTACCGCTGTGACAGCGTCCCGAACACCAACCCGCCGACGATGGCGCCGACGTTGTAGACCACCACGATCCACCGCGCTGTCGTGCTGAACAGCCCCGCACCGCCGTCCGTGGTCGCTTTGAGGAAGGTCGGGTAGACGTCCTGGGTGCCGTGACTCATCCAGTTGAAAGCGGTCATCAACAGCACCAGGTAGAAGAAGCGACGGATGACCTTGGCCTCGCGAAGCACGTCGCGGACCCGGGTCTTGGTCAGCCGCATCCGATCCTGCGCGGCTTCCCATACCTCCGACTCCTCCACCCGGTATCTGATGATCAGGCTGATCAGTGCCGGCAGGATGCTTAGTGCGAACAACCAGCGCCACGACAGCCCAAGCGCATCCATCACCACCAACGACGCCACGGTGGCCAGCAGATAGCCCAGCGAGTAACCCTCCTGCAGCAGCCCGGAGAAAAAGCCCCGCCGCTCACGAGGCACCTTCTCCATGGCCAGTGCCGCGCCCAACCCCCACTCGCCGCCCATCCCGATCCCGTAGAGCAGCCGCAGGATTACCAGCACGGTGAAGTTCGGCGCGAACGCACACAGAAATCCGACTATCGAGTAAAACGCCACATCGACCATCAGCGGAAGGCGCCGGCCCACCCGGTCGGCCCACAGCCCGAACAACAACGCGCCCACCGGTCGCATCGCGAGCGTGGCCGTCGTGACAAATGCGACCTCGGTCTTGCTGCGGTGGAATGTCTCGGCGATATCGGCGTAGACCAGCACGACGATGAAGTAGTCGAAGGCGTCCATCGTCCAGCCCAGGAAGGCCGCCAGGAACGAGTTGCGCTGGTCGCTGGTCAGCCGCTGTCTAGCCACGTGAGCATCGTGGCCTACGGGTCGCAATACCGCGAGTCAGGCACACCGCGCGAGTAAGTTCCGGATGTATGCGGATCATCGACGCCGACGGCCACGTCGCCGAGAACCCGACCCTGGCGGCCGAAGCTCTCAAACGCTGGCCGGAGCACGTGCGCATCAGCGACGGCGAGCGACCTCGGCTGGTGATCGAAGGCCGCAGATATCCCGAAGACGAGGGCCCCGGGGCCGGCTGCCCCGTCGAGCACGGCATCACCAAGGCGCCCGGCCTGAACTGCGGGACCCCGGAGGGGGTGCTGGCTGATGCCGACCGCGATCACCTCGACCAGATGGTGCTCTATCCCAGCCTCGGGCTATGCGTGCCCACCCTCGAACACCCCGCCTTCGCGGCGGGTTTCGCGCGTCTATACAACCAGTGGATTGCTGACTTCTGCGCTTCGACCGATGGCCGCCTGCGCGGCGTCGCTGTGACTCCGATCGAACACGGCCAGGTGGCCGTTGACGTCATGACCGAAGCCAAGGAGCTGGGTCTGGTCGCGACGTTGGTGCCGCCGGCGCTGAAGACCCGCAACCTCGACCATCCCGACCTCGACCCGTTCTATGCCGCCGCGGTGGAGTTGGACATGCCGCTGGGCATCCACGGCGCCCCCGGAGTACACCTGCCGAAAATCGGCGTGGACCGGTTCACCAACTACATCCAGGTGCACTGCATCAGTTTCCCGTTCGACCAGATGACCGCGATGACCGCGCTGGTGTCCGGCGGCGTGTTCGATCGCCACCCGCAGTTGCGGGTCGCCTTCCTGGAAGCCGGAGCCGGCTGGGTGCCGTTCTTCATTGATCGTCTGCACGAGCATTACGAGAAGCGCGGCGATTGGATCGTCGGGGGCTGGCGCCGTGACCCGAACGAATACCTGCGCTCGGGCAACATCTGGGTTACCTGCGAACCGGAGGAACCGATCCTGCCCGGTGTGATCGACGTACTCGGCGACGACTTCATCATGTTCGCCAGCGACTATCCGCACTGGGACGGGGAGTGGCCGGAAAGCACCAAACATCTGCGCAACCGAGCCGATATCAGCGAGCAGTCACGGGAAAAGATCGGTGGACTCAACGCACAGCGCTTCTACCGGCTGAATTGAGCGCCCAGTGGCAGGATCGTCGCATGGTGGCTTTTCTGGTGCGCGCGGCGTTGACTGGCTTTGCGTTGTGGGTCGTCACTCAATTCGTGTCTGGGCTGAGCTTTGTCGGTGGCAACACCACACTGCAGCGAATCGCCATAATCTTTGCCGTCGCAATACTTTTCGGGTTTGTCAACGCGATCGTCAAGCCGATCGTGCAGATTTTGTCGATCCCGATGTACATCCTGACCCTCGGTTTGTTTCACATCGTCATTAATGCGTTCATGTTGTGGATCACCGCCAAAATCACCGAAGACACCACGCATTGGGGACTGCAGATCGATCACTTCTGGTGGACCGCTATCTGGGCGGCGATCATGCTGTCGATCGTCAGCTGGATCTTGTCGCTGCTGACCCGTCGCGCCACCGGTTAAGCCCGCCGCAGAAATTAACCGATTAACCGCCGAAATTTCGCGCGGACAATCTAGGTTGTCAGGCCGTGTTGCACATATGCTAATTAAGCCCGTGCTTACGAAGACCGCCTGCTAACGCCACCAAACACTTACGCTGTCTCTCGGTACGACGACGATGTGCGGTCGCCTTGCGGCGCGCATCTCTACCCCCACGATCTACCCCCACGATCTACCCCCAGAAAGACGGGATACCGCCGAATATGAACACTGTCGCGATCGGATCACTGCCCGGTCCTTCGAGCACGCGGCTGGGTTCGCAACTGAGTGATCCGAACAGCGGATTGCGGGCGGTCACCGAATGCACCGGCTCGGCGGTCGTCGTTCACGTCGGCGGCGACATCGATGCCAGCAACGAGGTCATCTGGCAGCGCTTAGTAAGTAGGAGCGCGGCGATCGCTATCGCGCCGGGCCCGTTCGTCATCGACATTCGGGAGCTGGATTTCCTGGGCTCCTGTGCCTACGCGGTCTTGGCTCAGGAGTCGGTGCGTTGTCGCCGCCGTGGCGTGAATATGCGGTTGATCACCAACCAACCGATCGTGGCCCGAACCATCGCCGCCTGCGGACTGCGCCGCCTGCTGCCGATGTACAGCACGGTCGAGGCGGCGCTGGCGCCACCGGCCTGACAAGCGTCACTTTCCGCCCTGACCAAGCGCGGCCAGCCCGCGCGCTTGTACTCCAGGTTTACGGACCGTGTTGACCGTTGCCCCCGAGCAGGCCGTTGAGGATGCCGAGGGCGCCCTGGACCTGGGCTGGGGAGGCTTCCGGCGGTGGGGCCTCGTTGGTTTGGTGCCAGGGCTGGCAGCCGTTGGTCTTGAACGTCTTGTCGGTGGGCTCGATCTGCACCACCTGCGCCTTTTTGGTCATGGCGTTGTCGATGAGCGCGCCATCCGGGTTCGACGTGCGCTTCCAGTAGCAGGTGCCGCCGGGCAGGGGGCCCGCGGTGCTGTAGATCCCCGGAGCGATGTCGGTACCGACGGTGTAGAGGCCGTCATTCTCGATGGTCGTCTTCGCAGCGCCTGCCGGCGCCGCCGGTGCCCCGGATGGGCCGGCGGACGGCGCCGGGGAAGGAGCCGGTGACGGCTCGGGATCGGCGGCCGCTACCCCTACCGACGCGGTCCAGCCGGCGATCATCAGCGCCGCGGCACCGATGCGCACCACTGTTTGCTTAGAACCCATAACTAAACAGCGTACCGGGGCGGGCGGTCCAGATCTAACCGTCAGCCCAGGCGATGCACAGTACCGGTTTAGTCCCAGCCATCCCAGGAGGTGATCGTCTCCGCCGGCGGCCGCGCTGCGGGCCGAAAATCGGTGCCGACGGTGTAGGCCACCGGGAACAGCGCCGCTTGGGTGACGGTCTCCGGGATGCCCAGAATCGCCGCGACCTCCCGCTCCTTTGCCAGATGCATGGTCGTCCACACCGACCGCAGACCGCGCGAGCGCAGTGCCAGCAGAAAACTCCAGCCGGCCGGGATGATCGAGGCCCAGGCCGAGGCCGCGACCAGTCGGTTGCTGTCGTCGATGGGGTTGAGCAAACAGGGAATGACGTGCACCGGAACCTGTGCGAGCGTTTCGGTCAGGGCGTGCGCACTTCGGTACACGCGCCGAGTCTGTGGATCGGTTGCCGCAGCCGCCGCCTGGCCGAGATACTCTGCGCCGACGCTGCGGTAGATCTCGGCGATAGCGGCACGTTTGTCGGGGTCGGTGATCACCACCCAGCGCCAGTCCTGAGCGTTGCTGGCGGTGGGCGCCTGCATCGCCAGTTGTATGCACTCCAGAATCACCTCGCGACCGACCGGGCGCGTCAAATCGAGACGCTTGCGAACCGACCGCGTCGTGCTGAGCAACTCATCGACAGAAGCACTATCCATTGCGCGCCCTTTCATCGTCCGCCTGAAAATACCCCGACGAACGTCTAGCGCCCGATTATTGACGCACCCGTCGAGGCCCGTGGACAGGACGAATCGCCGCGATTAACGTCCCTGCCAACACCGTGAGCTAAAAGGCGTTCGGAAGGCAGCGCCACGTGGGAGGTCCTGGCGTTGCTGTACATGCACGAAGTCCACACTGTGCGCGGCCGCGCCGAGGACGAGTTCGAAGCCGCTTTCCGCGACGGCTGGATGCCTACGCTCGCCGCCGGCGACGAGGCCCGGCTGCTCTGGTACACCAACCAAGCCCAAGGCAGTGGGCCCGCGTACACCGTCATCACCGTCACCGCGGTTCGTGACGGTGCGGCCTGGGAGCGGTTGACCAAACGGGTTCAGCAGGGTGACCTGCGCGACTGGATGCACCACACCGACGAGTTGCGTCACGCGGTCGACGCCAAACTCCTTGTCCCACTGTCGTGGTCACCTATGCAGGACGTGCCGTTCGACGACGTACCCGTCGACGGGCGCGAACACGAGATGAGCCTCTACATGGAAGACACCATGTGGCCGTATGAGGACAAGTTCGAGGAGTACATCCTGCGCTGCGGTGAGGTCTACGCCCGCAGCCTCGAGCAGCCGTCGTCCATGCTGGACATGCACGCGTCGTTCCAGCCCGCGCTCGGCAGTCACCTGCGCCGCGAGGTGATCCTGATGCAACGCATCAGCCGTCCCGAAGCGCTGCTGGATCTGCTTCGAACCCACATTCCGGCCGAGTACCGCACGCCCGGAACCTGGCTGCACGACGCGCTGGACCTGCGCGATCAGTGGACCAGCCGGCTGCTGCGCACATCCACCTGGTCACCGTTGTATTGAGATGAACCTCGGCACCCTCATCGACGCCGCCGCGTCCCAGGATCCGCACCGGGCCGCGCTGATTATCGACGGCCGCACGATCGGATACGGGGAACTCGGCGCGGCCGTGCGGCAATGCGCGGCCGGGCTCGCCGCTCACGGGGTGGGCAGCGGCGACCGCGTCGCGATCGTCGATACGGCGAGTCTGTTGTCGATCGCGACGCTGCTCGGCGCGGCCCGCATTGGTGCCGTCGCGACACTGATGAATCCCGCGCTCACACCGGCGGAGCTGCGTGCGCTCTTGAACAGCGCCCAGTGCGCAGAGGTAGCGGTGGCCGGGGACGCCTACGCCGACCGGCTCCGCGCAGCCGAGAAGGTGACAGTGCTGACCGCCGCCGACCTCATCGGCTTGGCCCGGCCAGACCCAGTGGATTCCGTTGCTGCCGCCGAAGATGGCGCTGCGATGGTCTTGTTCACCAGCGGCACCACTGGTCTGCCGAAGACCGTCGCCATCGGCAACCGGCAACTCGAGGCGCGGCTTGCCAGGACGTCCCAGCCGTTCGCACCGGACACACCGCCGGTAGCGGTGATGATGTGCGTCCCCTATTTCCACGTGGGGGGTTCCCTCGGGTTGCTCGCCAGCTTGTTCTCGGGCAACACCCTGGTAGTCCAACGGCCCTTCGACGCCGGTGAGTGGTTACGGCTGGTGGCCGAGCACCGGGTAACCGGCATGTTCCTGGTGCCAACGATGCTGCACCGGATCCTGGAGCACCCCGACTTCGCCGGCACCGATCTGTCATCCCTGGCCGCCATCACCTACGGGGCCGCCGCGGCACCCACTGCGTTGATGCGAAAAGCAATGTCCGCGCTGCCACATGTGGCGTTCACCAACGTCTTCGGCCAGACCGAGACACTGGGCACCTACGCCAATCTGCTGCCGGAGGATCACCATGACCCGAGCCGTGCGGGGTCGGTCGGTCGGCCGCTACCCGGAGTCGAGGTGCGGGTGGTCGATCCGGCGACAGGGGCCGACGTCGAGGTTGGGGCTGTCGGCGAGTTATGGGTCAACTCGCCGCTGAACACCACCGAGGGCTGGCTGCGCACCGGCGATCTGGGTCGCCAGGACGCCGACGGCTATATCTATCCCAGTGGACGGCTGCGCGACACCATCAACCGAGGCGGAGAGAAGTTCGGTCCTATCGAGGTGGAGGAGGCGCTGCGGTCCCACCCGGCAGTCAGCGACGTCGCGGTGGCCGGTGTGGCGGACGAGGAACTGGGTCAGCGGGTGGGGGCGGCGGTGGTCACGCGCACGCCGGTCACCCTCGAAGAGTTGCGGGTGCACTGCCGGGACCGGATCGCCTACTTCAAACTGCCCGAGCGCCTGGCCATCGTCGACGACATCCCGTACAACGCAACCGGCAAGGTGAACCGCACTCAGTTAGCCGCAATGATCGTGGGCGACTCCGACGCCGATTGAATATTGTTGTCCCGGTTGAGGATTCGCGCAGCATCGGTAACCATTGCCGCTACGATATCGGCGGCCGGACGGATGTCGTTGATCAACCCGACGTCCTCGCCGACCAGCACCGTGTCGACATCGAAATCCTGGTCGGCGACGCCTTTTTGAAAGGCACTCACCGCCTCGGGCAGCTGGGCCAGCAATTCGGCCTCGTTGCCGTGCCATCGCTGGATCAGCGCGTTGCGCACCAGTCGCAGATCATAGTCGGGCGGCCAATTCCGCTGCCGCACAACATCGTAGACGCGCGTCCGGATGGTGTCGTCGCCGTTCGCCCGTATCGCTTGCTGTTGAGCGCGCGGTGAAACCAGGGCCTCTGGAGTGGCCCAGAATCGGCTCCCGACGAGTACTCCGTCGGCGCCGAGCGCGAGTGCCGCAGCCAGCCCGCGTCCGTCGGCCACCCCGCCGGCGGCCAGCACCGGCGTACCGGGCGCGCCCTCCTCGACGAGGTCGACGACGTCGGGGACCAGGGTGAAGGTCGAGCGAACGCTCATTCCGTGCCCGCCCGCCTCGCCTCCCTGCGCAACGATGATGTCCGCACCGGCCTCGAGGGCTTGACGTGCCTGGGCGAGGTTTTGCACCTGAGCGGTCAACGCCACGCCCGCCGCGTGGATGCGATCGGCAAACGGCACGAGGTCGCCGAAGGACAGCATGACCGTCGGCGGCTGTTGCTCCAGCACCGTGTCCAATAGCTGTGGGCGCTGCGCCAGACTCCAGGTGATGAACCCATACCCGACCCGGGCGTGGCCGGCGTGCGCGATCTGCGATTGCAGCCAGTCCGGATCGCCGTAACCGCCACCGATCAGCCCCAGCCCACCCGCATTCGAGACCGCCGCGGCCAAATGACCGCCCGACACCATCGCCATCGGGGCCAGCAGGACCGGGTGCTTGATGCCCAAGAGCTCGGTTAGCCGGGTCTTGATCACCATGAGGGGCCCTTCGTAGCTACCGAGTGCATCTTTTCCGACAGCAACACCGATCCAGGGCCAGCGATTCCTACGACAGCGGCGCCATGCCGAATTCGTCTGTACTGGCGGACTTACGTCGTGCCCTGGAAGAACAGGCCCGACAAGTGCTGGCCGACGTTGGCGATGCCCGAGACGAGGCTGGTCACCGCGAAGTCCAGAACGCCGGTGTTGCCGAAGCCCGAGACACCGCTGCCCAGATTGTTGAAGCCTGAGATCAGGCCACCGTAGTTCTGGTAGCCCGAGCCGCCCAGTAGGCCCGGCCCGTTGGAGTTGAACCAACCCGACAGACCCGCGCCATTGTTGGCGAACCCAGAGTTTGCACCGGCGCCGGTGTTGAAAAAGCCTGACGAGTACCCGTCGCTCGTGTTGAGATAGCCGGGCCCTTTGGGGATGTCGAATTCGGTCACCGTGGTAGCCGCCAGATGGATGCTCGGGATTGTGAGCGGGGGTGTGGTGAAGGCCCCCAGGTTGATCGCCGGGAGCGTGAACGGTGGAGTAGTAATTTCGGGAGTCGAGATCTGCGGCAGCGTGAACTGCCCCACCGCAATCGACGGCACCGTAATTTGCGGTGTGCTGATCGGCGGGGTCGAAATCACCGGCAACGTAAACTGCCCCACCCCAACCGAAGGCACCGAAATCTGCGG
>NZ_LZLS01000081.1 GCF_001673365.1 Mycobacterium asiaticum | reverse complement strand
GCTGGTTGCCACGGCGCGCTCCACCGAGCACCAGGTCAGCAGGATGCCCAGGGCGATGATCGGTTCGGGGCGCAGGCCGTTGTCCAGCGGCAGCCAGACCGCCAGGAACATGCCGGCCGCCGTCCACGCGGCCGCGCGGCTCTTCTTGACCGCATATCCGAGCCGTGGGATGACTTCGCGGCTGATCACCCACCAGCACGTCAACGCCATTGCCAGGGTCGGCAGCCGCATCCAAATGCTGGTGGTGCTGACGTGGGCCCACAGCGCGAGCAGGTCGTAGTACCAGCCGAACGGCGCCTCCGGCGTGCCGAACCACCGGTAGTAGTTGGCCATATAGCCGGCGTGCTCGGACACCCGCGCCATGGTCAGGATGTAGCCGTCGTCGGAGGTGTTGGCGCCGACGAAGTGCCACCACACCAACACCACGATCACCAGTGCGTCCAGCCCGCCGATCGACCACCAGCGCGAGGGCAGGAACCTCCGGTGCCTGGTGCCGTCGGCGGTGTCGAGGACGTGCAGCGCAACGAGCGCCGCCGCGGTCATCAGCAGGCCGAGGACCATCGCGGCCATCTTTAGCGGCGTCGGGCTGCTGCTGTAGCGGGTGTCGACCGTCGCGGAGAAGCTCAGCCCGGGAGGGGCCGGTCCGGACAGGTCGGTGAAGACGCCGACGATCTGGGGTCGGAAGTCGTAGCCGCTCTTCTCACCGCGCAGCGGCTCGCCGGGATGCTCGGTGGTCGGGCCTTGCTTGAGTCCGACGAACTCGCCGATGACCCGGTCCGCGTGTGCGGTGAAGGTCAGCTTCTGGCAGCCCGGGCTCAGTACCTGGCTCAACGGAGCCGCGACCACCGGCACGTTGCGGACGATGAGCACCAGGTCCTCGTTGACGCGCTGTAGCAGCAGGCCGCGGTCGACCGCCTTTGGTGCCTGCTTGGGCACCGTGGACAGCAGCACGGTCTTGCCGGCGTTCTGGGGTCCGGCCAGCCCGGCGGCGGCTTGGCACGGCACGCTGATGTTCAGGTCGGTGGCCACGTAACTGATCAGCGGCGCTTCGACGCTGCTGTAGGTGCCGTTCTGCGGCCAGTTGAGCTCAGCCGTGGTCTGGTCGACCGGTAGGAATGGGGTGGCCAGGGCGAGGACGGTTCCGAGCAGCCCGGCGACGACGGCGACAAGCCGAGCGATCCGGTAGTTTGCGCCCGCATCGCTCACGGAGGTAGATGGTAGCCGGGTGACGATGCGGGCCGGCGCGGCCCGCTGAGAAGGCCGGCAATTAGGGTCAGCCGGGCGACGATGCGGGCCGGCGCGGCCCGCTGAGAAGGCCGGCAATTAGGGTCAGCCGGGCGACGATGCGGGCCGGCGCGGCCCGCTGAGAAGGCCGGCAATTAGGGTCAGCCGGGCGACGATGCGGGCCGGCGCGGCCCGCTGAGAAGGCCGGCAATTAGGGTCAGCCGGGCGACGATGCGGGCCGGCGCGGCCCGCTGAGAAGGCCGGCAATTAGGGTCAGCCGGGCGACGATGCGGGCCGGCGCGGCCATCAGCTACTCGGCTTACGGATCGCCAGCACGAACGGGCCGATGGTCTCGACCACGAAACGTGGATCGCTGAATAGGGCCGCCTTGAGGTCGACGGTATAGCGACGAACATTGGGTTGATTGGGGTAGACGTCTTCGGCCAGCCGCAAGGTGTAGGTGTTTCCGGCACCGCGGCGCATCAGGAACACGGTCGGCGGCGGCCACGGCAGCTTGTCCAGAGCCTGCACCAGCTCGTCTGCCGTCTTGAGTTTGGACCAGCTTTCGATCGCTGCGGCGCGCTTGTCGAACTGGGCCAGCGGATTGGCGTAGTGCGAGGTCAAACCCTGGAATCCCCAGTAGGGATAGAACGACAGGAAGCTGTAGTCCGCGGTTAAAACCACGGTCTCGTCGCGCGGTTTGCCGGTCGTCTTTGTGATGGCGGCATCGACCGCGGCGTAGTACTTCTCCGAGCCGGGCGGTCGCCGGTCGCCGCGTTGTCCGTCGCCGTCGGTGTCGGTGTAGGCGATGGTCAGGTCGGAACGCAGCACGTCGGGGATGTCCTGGCTGAATGCGATCGCTCCGGTCAGACCGATCGCCGCGGCCACCGGGAGTACCGCTCGGTTGCCGATCCAGTCTCGGCGCAGCGCTTGGGCCACTTCGAAGAAGCCGAACACCCCGGCGGTCACCAGCAGCACCGACAGCGTGGGCTGCAGCCGGAACGACAGCAGGGTGGTGCGTGCCAGCGTGGTCAGCATCGACAGCAGCGACCACAGGTAGACGGCAAGCACCCCCAGTGCCAGGGCTCCGGCCCGGACCGACGACCGTGCCTTCACAATCAGCCACAGCGTGCCCAGCATGCAGATCGCGCCCAGCAGCGAGAACTGCAGCATCGGGAAGGTCAGCTGCGCACCGTCGGCGGGTAGGTAGTGCTGGGCGCTGCCGGTGCCGCTGACTGGTGCGCTCAGCGTGCGCAGCAGGTAGGGCAGCCAGGTGATGGACCCGATGGCCGCGGCGATGACGCCGATCACGACCAGCCGGCGCACCGAGTCGAGCGCTGCCTTGAAGCCATGCGTGCGCCAGCGCGCAGCGGCCAGTCCGAGCGCCATCAGCGTCATGGTGAACGCGCTGTAGGCGACCAACAGGGTGTACCAGGTGGCGGCGAAGCCGAGGAACAGCCCGGCCCCGACGATCGCCGCCCACCCACTGCCGCCGAGCGTGAAGCTAGCGTCACGCTCGACGCGAGGCCGGCCGCTCGCGCGCAGACCCGACCACGTCAAAACAAGCACCGGCGGCAGCAGCACGGTGATCATCGCGGCGTAGGGCTCCGGTGAGCTGTAGGCCAGCGTGACCGCCGTCGTCGCGATGGTCACCGCCAGCGCGTACTCGAAGCGGACCATCCGCCACCACAGCACCAGCGCCACCGCGGCCGCGATGGTGATCGACGTGATCGCCCACGGCTTGAACATCTCCCAAGCGGGGGTCCCGGTCAGCGCCGCCGCCCGTCCGCCGATCCAGAACCACCCTGGCGGGTAGAACGGCGGCAGACCGATGTAGGTCATGTCGCGCAGCGCGGGGCTGTCGGTCAGGCGGGTCAGGTACTCGGTGCGGAACTGTTGGTCGACCGAGATGCCGAACAGGTAGAGCTTGGTCGCTCCCAGCGGCATGCCCAGCGTCACCACGGTGAACGCCGACACGAACACCAGAGCGCCCAGCTGTGCCAGCCGTCGAAACCTGCCCTGCCGCCACACCCAACCGACGGCGAGTAGCCCGGCCAGGCAACCCACCTGGCCGACGGTGGTCAGGGCGCGCAACTGGTTGGACGACGGGAAAGCCGGCCACTGCACGCGCGAGATGGCCAGTAGGGCGACGACGGACACCGCGACCGCAACCGCGGCCGCCGCCAGCATCTGGCCGAAGGTGGCTAGCGCGTTCCCCGCGCGAGCAGCCGCAAGCGGGCGGTGCCCCCAGCTCGGCATAGTTAGATTGGCAGCCTGCGGAAGATGCTCCGCGGGACGTGCCGCAGCACCATCATCACGTAACGGAATGCGCCTGGCGCCCAAACCAATTCCTTACCTTTTGCGGACGCGGTCACCGCGAGGTTGGCGACGTACTCCTTGTCCACCGTCAACGGAGCTTCTTTGACGTGGGCGCTCATCCGGGTACGCACCTGCCCCGGTCGGATCACCAGGACCCGAACCCCGTACTCGCGCAGCGCCTCTGACAGTCCAAGGTAGAAGCCGTCCAAACCCGCTTTGGTGGAACCGTAGACGAAGTTGGATCGGCGCACCCGCTCACCGGCCACCGTGCTCATCGCGATGATTTGCCCGAAGCCCTGGGCGCGCATCTTCTCACCCAGCAGCACCCCCACCGAAACCGCTGCGGTGTAGTTGATCTCGGCGATCTGCACGGCCTTGCGCTGGTTCTGCCACAGTTCCTCGGAGTCGCCGAGCAAGCCGAACGCGACGATGGCCACGTCGATGTCGCCGTTGGCGAAACACTCGTCGATCACCTTGGGATGCGTGTCGGATTCCAGGGCGTCGAAGTCGACCAGCTCCACCGCGCGAGCACCGGCCGCCTTCAGCTGCGCGACCGCGTCGTCACGGCCGGGGTCTTCGGGCATGGCGGCCAACACAATTCGCGCTGAGGCGTTGCGCAGATAGCGTTCGCAAATCGCCAATCCAATCTCGGATGTTCCACCGAGCAACAGAATGGACTGGGGGTTACCCACGGCATCGAGGACCATCTAGAGCAGCTCCAAGCGTCGGGCCATGTCGGAAGCGAAGACCCCGGAAGGATCGACCTTGCGGCGCAGGGCAATCCACTCGTCGATGCGGGGATACATGGCGTGAAAGGTCTCCGCGGTGGTTCGGGAGTCTTTTGCGGTGTAGAGCCGGCCGCCGAATTGAAGTACGCGACGGTCGAGCTCGTTGAGAAACTCGTTGAGTCCCGGCTTGATCGGAAAATCCACGCAGACATTCCAGCCCGGGATCGGGAAACTCAGCGGCGCCTGGTTGCCGGGGCCGAACAGCTTGAACACGTTGAGAAACGAGTAGTGCCCCGACTTTTGGATGTCGGCGATGATGCCCTTGAATTCTTCGACGGCGTTGGTGGGCACCACGAACTGGTACTGGCCGAACCCGGCTGGCCCGAAGGCGCGGTTCCACTCTCCGAACATGTCCAGCGGGTGGTAGAACTGCGTCAGGTTCTGGATTTTGCCTCGGTAGGTACCGGATTTGCGGTACCACAATTCGCCGATCGGCATGAAGGTGTATTTGTTGGCCAGCCCGTTCGGAAACACATCCGGGAACGTAAGTAGTTGCGGCGCATCGAATTTCAGCGGGTCACGCTGCAGCTTGGCGGGGAGCTGGTCAAGCCTCGCCAGCGAGCCGCGGGATACCGCCGCCCGGCCCAGCTTCGGCGGCGCGCTGATCGCGTCGAACCAAGCACTGGAGTAGGTGTAGTTGTTCTCGCTGCCGTCGCTGTGCAGCGCGATCGTCTCGTCGAGGGTGGCGGTGACGTCGCCGTCGGCGATGAAATAGGCCGTCTCGGTTGGCGTCATCTCGATGGTGGCGCGCAGGATGATCCCGGTCAGGCCGTTGCCGCCGACGGTGGCCCAGAACAGCTCGGCGTCCTCACCGTCCGGGGTGAGCCTGCGCACCTCGCCGCTGGCCAGCAGCAGATCCATCGACCTGACGTGGTTGCCGAAGCTGCCGGCGCTGTGGTGGTTCTTGCCGTGGATGTCGCACCCGATGGCGCCGCCGATGGTGACCTGCCGGGTCCCGGGCAGCACCGGTACCCACAGGCCGAGCGGCAGCGCCGCCTTCATCAGCTGGTCGAGGTTGACCCCGCCGTCGACGTCAGCGAGCTTGGTCTCGGCGTTGAGCGAATGGATCTTGTTCAGCGCGGTCATGTCGATGACCAGCCCGCCGCCGTTCTGGGCGTTGTCGCCGTAGGACCGCCCCAGCCCGCGGGCGATCACGCCCCGGGACCCGTCAGACTCGGCCGCGCGGACGACCGCCTTCGCAATCACCTCGGCGTCGGGCGTACGCAGCACCTCTGCCACTGATGGCGCTGTTCGTCCCCACCCGGTCAGCCGGGTGGCAGTGGTGTTCGTATCGCTGCTCGACATCGTCAAAGAGGGTACCGCCTCCCCGCGGAGGCTCAGCGGATGCGGAAGATCACGGTTCGTTGCACGACAAAATTGATCACCGTCGCGGTGCCCTGCGCGATCACGAACGCGACGGGTATCGCCCAGGCCCGGTAGTCCAATAGCGCCACAAAGAGATGGTTCAGGCCGACCTGGACCGAGAAGGTGATGGCGTACAACGTCATGACGCCGACGAAGCGGGCAGCGCTCGGCGCGGCCCGGAAGGTCCAGCGCCGGTTGATCAGGTATGCGGTAATCGTGCCGACGATGAACGAGAGCGCTTTGGACAGGTCGAGCTGCAGGCCCACCACCTTCAACAGGATCAGGTAGAGCCCGAAGTCGACCACCGCGGAGAACGCGCCGGTGATGAGGAACCGCAGCGCCTGGGTGGTGAGGTGCAGATGCTGCCCGGCGGGTTCGGCATCAGGCTCGAGCGGGATCATCGTGAGGCAGTCTAGGTGGGCAACTTCACCGAGATCAGTTCGACCTGGCTGGGCCCCTGTGGGGTGGAGTAGGTCACGGTGTCGCCGGCCTGATGGCCGGCCAGGGCCTGTCCCAGCGGGCTGCGCGCGGTCAGCGTCTCGCCTTCGTGACCGGCCGGTGTCTCCTCGACGATCGAGATCACGTGCATGGTGACCACTTCACCGTCGGCGAACCGCAGCGTGACTTCGGTGCCACCGGGCAATGCCCCAGAGGGGTCCGGCTCCGGAGGGCCGGCCTTCAACCGGCGGTCGAGTTCGTTGATCCGGTCAGCGAGCACGGCCAACTCGTCGGCGCGCTGGATGGCTTCGGCCGCGTCACCGTGGTCGCCGACCATGCCGCGGTCGTTCCTGACCTCGACTTCGAGGCGGTCGCGCCGTTGCCGGAGCCGGTCCAACTCGGCGGCGAGGTTCTCGCGCGCCGCGGCCGCCAGGTCCGTTGACTGGGTTTCCTCGCTCACGTCGCGGGCCTCCTCTCGGATGGGTGCCGTTCAGTGATACCCCAGAACACGCCCGCCGTCACTGGTATTGCGTAGTGCTAGGTGCCTTCTTTCTGCGTGAACGGCACTACCTCCCCATCCGCTGGGGCCTCGTCGTCGTATTGCGAGAGTCCATTTCGTACGGCGTCGAAAATCGCCAAGCCTTGGGACACCAGTCCGCTGGTGACCTGGCTGATGCCCTCGGCGCCGTTGAGCACGGTCAGATTCGAACCCGCCAGCCCGCGTGCTGCCTTGTCCACGATGTCTGGCAGTTGGTCGATGATCATGCGGTCCAGGGCCACCCGGTTGTGCGACGCCGCCGCCTCGGCCTGGATCTTCATCTTCTCGGCGTCGGCGACGGCCAGGATGCGGACGCGTTCGGCTTCGGCCTCGGCGGGCTTGACCACTTCGGCCACCAGCTCCTGCTGGCGCAGTTCCGCTGCACGCTGGGCTAATTCGGTCCTCATCGCCAACACCTCGCGCTGTGCCTCGGCCTCGGCCAGCGGGCCGGCCTGGCCGGCCTCTGCCTGAGCCTTGTCCACTTCGGCTTTGTACTGAGCCTTGACGATGGCTGTCTCCCGGGCGAATTCGGCCTGCTTGCGCTGGGACTCCTGCTCGGCCTCGGCGGCCTTCTGGTTCGCCTGGGCCTGGGCGATCTGCGCCTGCTGCTGGACGGCGGCGTTGTGTGGTGCCGCCATTGCGTTGATGTAGCCGATCCCGCCGTCGTCGATGGACTGGATCTGCAGGGCGTCGACGCTGAGACCGATGCGGGCCATCTCCTCCTTGGATCCATCGAGCACCTCGGTGGCCAACTTCTGGCGTTCCCGGATGATCTGCTCGACGGTCATCGAGCCGATGATCGAGCGCAGGTGCCCGGCGAAGATCCGCCCGGTAAGCACCGACATCTGGTCCTGTTCAGACAAGAATCGTTGGGCCGCGGCGATGATGCTCTCCGGGTCGTTGCCGACCTTGAACGCGATCACCGCCCGCACGTTGAGGGTGATGCCCTGCTGGGTGACGCATTTGTCGGCGACCTCCGCCTCGCACATGGCCAGGGTCAGAAACGCGGCCTTGCGGAAGAAGGGTATGACGAACGCGCCGTGGCCGGTGACTACGCGAAAGGGCGCATTGCCCTTGGCTTTGCCGCCGGAAATCAGCATGGCCTCGTCGGGAGCGGGCACCCTGTAACCGAGCATTGTTGTACTCCTTATGTTTTCGTTTTCAGATGAAAGTGGGGTCGTGCCAAGGTTCGACGACGACCGTTCGCGGGCCGTGGGTCTCGACGACGAGAACCTTGGTGCCTTTGGGTAGGGGATTATCGGAGCGGGCGAGGAAAGTCTCCTTGGAACCCCGCACCGCCAGGAGCACTTCGCCGGTTCCGTCGGCACCGCGGGTGGGCACGATCAGGGTGCCCACGCAGCCGATGACAGATGCGCTCACGATCGCATCCTGCTCCTTCGATGTGGTCACGTCGAGTCACCCGGGTCGATCCATTCCCCGGCTCCTCGCCAGGGTGAGGAACTCGCGTTGTTCCTCGGCACTGTCGCGCATCGAACCGTAGAACGCCATCGTGGTGGTGGGTCCGGCAAGGGCGGCGCCGTCGCGCACCGGGGTGCACGCGTATCCGGCTTCGACCAGCACGCCCATTCCCGGCGCGCCGAGTTGGTGGTGCAGCCACAGGCCGATGCGGGTCGTCATCTTCTGCTGCACCTGAACCGCGGCCGAGCAAGATTCGACGATTCGAATGAATTCTGTTTGCAGGAGCCGATTCTCGCCGCGGACGTAACCTACGCGCACGACGCCGTAGAACGGCAGCAGATGCTGTTCACACAGTGCCTGAAATGGAACCGGGTGGGTTAGTTCCAGGCGACCCGGGTGAATATGAAGTCGGGATACGTGGTCGTGACGCACGAGTGTTTGAGGCACCGCCATAGCCTCTGGCCGGATCCTTGGAGGATTCTTGGAGGATTCTTGCGGTGCTGCGGACGGTCAGCCGAACTCGAGCAGCGTGTAGGCGCCGCGGAACGGTCTGATCGGCCGAAACCGCCAGAGCGCCGGATAGATGGTCTCGAAGAAGAGGCCTCGCCCGCTGGGCATCGGCAGGTCGTGCACCGCACGGATACCGGGCACGGTGTCAGCCAACTTCGCCAGTTGACCGGGAGAAAGACTGAACGGCATCGGCGGCACCCGGTAATGCTTGGACGACCGCAGTCCTTTCGGCGCGACCTTCTTGACGATGGTCGGTGGAAGGTCGAAGAACATCTGGCCACCGCTAAACCGCTTGGCGCACTCGGCAATCAGCCCGAGCGCCTCGGATGGCTGGAGATACATCAGCAGCCCCTCGGCGGTGATGAACACCCCGTTGCTGGTGTCGATTTCGTCGATCCAGCTGAAGTCCAGCGCGGACTGTGCCAGCTCGGTGATCCGCTCCGAAGCTGGTAGCAGGCGCCGCCGAAGGTCGATCACT
Organism: Mycobacterium asiaticum; assembly: GCF_001673365.1. Lineage (GTDB taxonomy): Bacteria > Actinomycetota > Actinomycetes > Mycobacteriales > Mycobacteriaceae > Mycobacterium > Mycobacterium asiaticum_A. The sequence goes on along the minus strand of NZ_LZLS01000081.1, from coordinate 19,868 downwards.
GGCTCGAAGTCAATTGACACCCAACGGAATTGAGGGTTAGGCAGCGCACTGTCCAGGCGCCAGAAGCTGGTTTGCAGCCCTTCGGCGAGTGCCACGACGGTGGCCCTGGGATGCTCGGCGAGGTAGGCGAGGGCGCATCTGTCGACCGCCAGGGAGCGCAGCGCCATCTCCTGGCCTTTGCGGCGGCCGAATTTCGCGAAATCGAAGTCGATGGATTCGACGAGCTTGATCGCCATCGGGTCGTCGATGATCGCGTCCGGGTGACTCGCTTGATAGGCCCGCCCGCTGAGGGTGAGCAGTGCGGTCTCGGAAACACCGGTAAGCAAGCCGGGTTCACGTCCCCCGTCGGGTGATTCAGCGTCAGCCCCCACCGTGCCACACTAACCGCCGGTGGGTTTTGAGCGCTTTAGACCCAGTAGGGCACCCGCGCCCGGTACTGCCGCATCGCGAATGCCGCCAGCACCCAGCCGACGACGGTCAGCACCACCACGACCGCCCAGTGCCGCAGCTCCTGCTGGTCGCCCAGCAGCGGCGCCCGCACGATGTCGAGGTAATGCAGCAGCGGGTTGAGTTCGACGATCTTCGACCACCGGCCCGCGCCCTGCTGACGCAACGTGTTGTCGTTCCAGATGATCGGCGTCATGAAGAACAGCAACTGCACCACGGAATTGAGCAACGGGCCGATGTCGCGATAGCGCGTGGCCAGGATGCCGAAGCACAGCGACACCCACACGCAATTGAGCATGATCAGCGCCAGTGCCGGTATCACCGACAGGTCCGCCCAAGACCACGGCTTGGGAAAAATGATGGCGACCACGACATAGATCACGATGTTGTGCGCGAACAGGATCAGCTGCCGCCAAACCAGCCGATAGACATGCACACTCAGCGGCGTTGGCAGTTGCTTGATCAGTCCCTCGTTGTGCACGAAGACGTCGGCGCCCTCCAAAATGGCGGCGTTGATCAAGTTCCAGACGATCAACCCGAGTGTGACGTAGGGCAGGTGCACCGACAGGTCGAGATGGAACAGCTTGGAATACAGACCGCCCATCGCGACGGCGGTGGTACCGGTGGCGATCGTGATCCAGAACGGCCCCAACACCGAACGGCGGTAGCGCTGCTTGATGTCCTGCCAGCCCAGGTGCAGCCAAAGTTCGCGACGTCGGAACCCGTCGACCAGATCGCCCCACGCGCGGGCAAACGTCTTGGACTGAGCCGCCGCATCAAGGAAAGTCATGTCGAACCTCCGGGCCGTCCGAACTTCTCCTGCCGTCCCAGCCGGCGCAGCCGGAACCATTCCAGCAGACCCCTGGGGTCGCGGCGGGTCACCAGAAAGAACCAGCCGAACCGGACCCATTCCTGGGGCAGCAGCTTGCGCAATCCCGGCTGGGACAACACGTAGCCGCGGTTGCGGTAGGTGAAGAACCGCTTGCCGGGATCGTCGGGGTACTGGGTGTGCATCCGGCCGCCGAGGATCGGCTTGAACTCGCCCGAGCCGCACGGATGGAGGTAGACCGCGTCCAGGCAGGTCCCAAACGGCAGGCCGGAGCGAACCAGTCGGCGATGCATCTCCACCTCGTCGCCGCGGATGAACAACCGCAGATCCGGGACGCCAATCGCTTCCAGCGTCGACGCCCGGAACAATGCGCCGTTGAACAGCGACGCGATCCCGGGCAACAGGTCTTGGCTGGTTTCGGTGCGCAATTCGCTGACTCGCCGCCGCCACACCAGGCCGCGTCGCAACGGAAAAGCCAACGCGTCGGGGTCGTCGATGTTGCACACCATCGGTGACACCTCGGCCAACCCGTGCTTGTCCGCACACGCCATCAGCGTCGCCAACACCTCGGTGCCGTGCGCGTGCCCGTCGTCGTCGGCCAGCCAGACCCAGTCCGCACCGTGTGCCAGGGCCAGCAGCATGCCGAGTGCGAAACCCCCTGCGCCACCGAGGTTTCGGCGCGAGTTCAGATAGATCGACGGGATCTCTTGCGCGGCAACAAGATAGTGCACGCGGCTGTCGCCGGAATCGTCGTTGTCGATGACGATGAGCTTGTCCGGCACCCGGGATTGAGCGGACAGCGATTCCAGGGAGCGGGAGAGTTCCTCGGGACGTCGGTGGGTGACCACGACCGCGATGACGGCGTCACTCACGCGCGGTCTCGGCGAGTACCTCATGGACGTGCCGGGCGGCGTCCTCACCTTCGTAGGCGCGCACCACCTCTTCGATGCCGCCGCGTTGTTTGATGACGCCGTGGTCGATCCACATCGCCGTCTTGCACAGCCGGGCCAGGAACTCGTTGGAATGGCTTGCGAACACCAGGATTCCGGATCGTTCGACCAGACTTTGCAGCCGCGTCTGCGCCTTCTTCAGGAACTCCGCGTCCACCGCGCCGATGCCCTCGTCGAGCAGCAGGATCTCCGGGTCGATGCTGGTGACCACACCCATCGCCAACCGCACCCGCATGCCGGTGGAGTAGGTGCGCAGCGGCATCGAGAGGTAATCGCCCAACTCGGTGAACTCGGCGATCTCGTCCACCTTGGCCAGCATCTGCTTACGGGTCTGTCCGAGAAACAGACCGCGGATGATGATGTTCTCGTAGCCGGAGATCTCGGGATCCATGCCGATCCCCAGGTCGAACACCGGCGCCACCCGCCCGGTGACCTTAGCCCAGCCGCGAGTCGGTTCGTAGATGCCCGAAAGTAGGCGCAGCAGAGTCGATTTCCCGGCACCGTTGTGACCGACCAGGCCCACGCGGTCACCGAGTTCCAGTGTCATGGTGATGTCGCGCAGCGCCTCGATGACCACCACGTTGGAACTGTTGCGCCCTATTGCGCCGCCCGCCTTACCGAGGAAGGCCTTCTTCAACGAACGTGACTTGGCGTCGAAGATGGGGAACTCGACCCACGCGTCGCGCGTCTCGATGTACGGCCCGCTCGACACGGCTTACAGGTACTGTCCGGTGCCGTGCGCGCCGCCCTGGCCCGGCTTGCCCATCCCGGGCGGCAGCGCGCCCTGACGCATCTGTTCCAGCTGCGCGCGGGCCGCCATCTGCTGGGCGAACAGCGCGGTCTGAATCCCGTGGAAGAGTCCTTCCAACCAGCCGACCAGCTGGGCCTGGGCAATGCGCAGCTCGGCATCCGAAGGCGGAGTGTCCTCGTTGAACGGCAGGGTCAACCGTTCGAGTTCCTCCCGTAATTCAGGTGCCAGGCCGTCCTCGAGTTCGCGGATGCTGGTGGCGTGGATGTCGCGCAGCCGGTTGCGGCTAGCGTCGTCCAGCGGTGCGGCGCGTACCTCCTCGAGCAGCTGCTTGATCATGGTGCCGATGCGCATCACTTTGGCCGGTTGTTCAACCAGGTCGGTCAGAGAACGCTCATCGGAGTCGTCCTGCTCGTGCATTGCCATGAGTCGCGGATCGACGCCGCCGATTACCTCGACGCCATCGTCCAGGTCGTTTCGGGGGTCGTCTTGGGGGTCGTTCTCGGGAGTCAACCCGCTCTCCTTAGGGGTGTACTGGCTTGTCGCCGTGCCATTCGTAGATCTGGGCGCCGCCGTTGTCGTAGATCATCGTCCAGTACGGCGACCTGTTCAGAAAATCCAGTCCCTCGGGAACCTTGAAGCCGCGCACAGTCGGGCCGCTGGCCAGCACGTAGCGGATGTTCAGCGCCTTGATCGACTCGACGACTTTCGGGTTTGTGTCCCCTTCCCTGGCGTGTGCCCAGAAGATGTAGCGGTGGTAGCCCGGGCCCATTTGGACGGGATAGTCGTAGTGGGTCCACAGCGGGTGCAGGCCCGCGACCGCGTACATCCAGTTGGTGCCGTCGACGTTGGAATTGCCGATCAAGGTGTCGCGCGCGCCGGGCAGCTTGGCCAGATACGCCATCGCTTCCAGATCGCGCTGGTCGACCATGATCGAGTCGTACTTGTTGCCGAACAGGAACCGGTGGCGCGGAAAGTAGTGCCACGCGCTGAGCACGCAGATGCCGACCAGCAGCGCGACGGTGGACGCCGCCCAGACGCGCGACGGCACGGGACGCCGCGCCTGGACGCGTCGCCGAAGCAGCGCGACGGCTCCCGCCACGATGGTGACCAGCGCGACGGCGGCCATCAGCGTGAACAGTGGCGTCGTCGCAGCGGCGATCCGCCGCGGATCCTTGTAGAAGAACTCGCCGAACGCCCCCGCGACCGTCCCGAACGGACCCCACAGCGGGGTTCCGGCGTCGACGTTCATCACGATCAGCAGCAGCCACACCGCCAGCGGCCACCGAACCTTCAGCGCGGCCACCGGCCAGGAGAGCTTGAGCGCTTGGCGGTTCCAGATGTAGCCCTGGATCAGCAGGATGAACCCGCCGATGGCCGCCAGCAGGGTCAGCGCGTACTGGTACGGAAAGTCGTTGAGATGCCGCGAGTGCTGGAACACGGCGTCGAACAGTCCGTGTCGCATGCTCAGGTAGGTCAGGAAGGAATGGCCGGCGATGATGTCTTCCTGCTTGGTCACGCTTAAGAACTGCGGCAGCAGGATCAGTCCGGATGCCCCGGCCACCGCGGCCAGGGTCAGTGTGTCGGCGAGTCGGCCGTGGGCGGGGCGCCACAGCGCATCCAGCAACCACCAGGCCGTCACCAGGATCACCACGATGATGCCGCCGGTGATGTGCACCGAGAAGACGCCGACCAGGGCCAGCACCGCCGCCGGGATGCGGTCGCGGTGACGGACAGCAGAGGTGATCAACGCCATGGCCGGTACGGCGACGCCGTAGGCCGCCAGGTTCGGCATGGCGCCGGTGTCCCACTCGACATAGGGCACTGCGGTGTACGAGGCGGAAAGCGCCGCCGCGGTGGCCGCGGTCAGCGCGGTGCGCCATTCGGTGGTGTAGTTGCGCAGCACCCGCCAGGTGAGGACCGCCGCGGTGACGGGGAAAAGCCAGATCGCTGCCGCCAGGGAGCTCAGCGTGTAGCCGGTGGTGGCCGCCGCCCCGGTCAGTTGGCACAGCACGGCTGCCACGGCGTGGAAGGCCGACGGGTAGTACAGCAGCGCGTGGGTCTCGACGTTGCGCAGCTCACCCATGTGGGTCGGCGACGCCTGGCCGACGTCGAGGATCCAGCGCACGGTGTTGGCATGCCACACCGCGTCCCAGGTACTGGGGATCGATTCCCAATTTGTGAGCCCGGTGAACGCCGCCGCACCGATCAACAGGGCCCCCAGCACGACGCCACCCGCTACCACTAGGGCCGGGCCGCGGTTGACCTCCCGTGCCTCGGCCTCGAGGTCGCGGAAGCGGGCCAGCAGCAGCTGCAGAGCCGTCGCCAGCACACACACGACAGCCAATGCGGCTAGCGCCGTCCATCCGTTCCACGGGATGCCGAGCGCGCCGTAGGGGACGATCGCCAGAGCCACCACGCCGTACGTCAGTGCCGGACCGACCGCAATCGCGATCGGCCAGTTCAACTGCGCGATACGTGCGACGATGGCTCCCGGTGCGATCAGCAAAAGCAATGCGATCAGCGTTCCGAAGCACAAGCTCACTCGACTAGTATGGCTGGCCGGGTGAGTCGACTCGGGAGGCCGTAACGGCCGGAACGTCTATGGCCCACCCGCTACCGATACCCATTTGCGAAATGGCGCTCGTTTTCGAGAGTTCTAAGGTGGCTGGCATGGCCTATGACGTCGCCCGGGTGCGTGGACTGCACCCGTCGCTTGGTGACGGATGGGTGCACTTCGATGCACCGACGGGCATGTTGATTCCGGATTCCGTGGCGACCACCGTCTCGACGGCGTTTCGTAGGTCAGGAGCCAGCGCCGTCGGCTCCCACCCGTCGGCGCGGCGCAGCGCCGCGGTGCTGGATGCGGCGCGCGAAGCGGTGGCCGACCTTGTCAACGCCGATCCCAGTGGCGTCGTGCTGGGCTCCGACCGCGCGGTGCTGCTGTCCTCCCTGGCCGAGGCGTCGTCCGCGCGTGCCGGCCTGGGTTACGAGGTGGTGGTCAGCCGCCTGGACGACGAAGCCAACATCGCGCCGTGGCTGCGCGCTGCGCATCGTTACGGCGCCAAGGTGAAGTGGGCTGAGGTCGACATCGAGACGGGTGAGCTGCCGACCTGGCAGTGGGAGAGCCTGATCAACAAGTCGACCCGGCTGGTCGCCGTCACGTCGGCTTCGGAGACGCTGGGCGCGGTCACCGATCTGCGTGCGATGACCAAGTTGGTGCACGATGTCGGCGGCCTGATGGTGGTCGACCATTCCGCCGCCGCCCCGTACCGCCTGATGGACATGAAGGAAACCGAAGCCGACGTGGTGGCGGTCAACGCGGTCGCGTGGGGCGGCCCGCCGATCGGGGCGATGGTGTTCCGCGAGCCGGCGCTGATCAACACATTCAGTTCGGTGTCGACGAACCCGTACGCCACCGGTCCCGCCCGCCTCGAGGTGGGCGTGCACCAGTTCGGCCTGCTCGCCGGGATGGTTGCCAGCATCGAATACCTTGCCTCGCTTGACGAGTCCGCTCGCGGCAGCCGGCGCGAGCGGCTGTCGGTGTCGATGCAGTCCGCCTCGGCATATCTGAACCGGATCTACGACTATCTGATGGTGTCGCTGCGCTCACTGCCGCTGGTGATGCTGCTGGGGCGTCCCGAGGCTCGGATTCCGGTGATCAGCTTCGCCGTCAACGAGGTGCCCGCCGACCGGGTGGTGCAGCGGTTGGCCGACAACGGCATCCTGGCGATCGGCAATGCGAGTTCGCGGGTGCTCGATGTGTTGGGTGTCAACGACATTGGTGGCGCGGTGACGGTGGGGCTGGCGCACTACTCGACGATGGCCGAGGTCGACCAGCTGGTGCGCGCGTTGGCCTCGCTGGGCTGAGCCCCTCGAGCCCTTCTGGCCGCGAGCCGAACCTGGCTGCGATTTCCAGCGCCGAATTTCGCTGTGCGGTTCGGCTCGCGGAGCGAAAGTCGCTAGACCGTCAGCAGGATCTTCCCGAACGTCTCGCCGGACTGCAGCAGACGGTGGGCTTCGGCCGCCTCCTGAATGGGCAGCCGCTTACCGATGATCGGCCGGACCTGGCCGCTGGCGAACATCGGCCAGACCGACGTCGTCACCGCCCCCACAACGGCGCTCTTGCTGTTCGGCCCCGTTACCGGACGCGCGCGCAGCGTGGTGCCGATGACGCGCGCTCGCTTGGCCAGCAGCTTGCCCAGGTTCAGTTCGGCCTTCACCCCACCCTGCATGCCGATTACCACCAGTTGGCCGTCGGTGGCTAACGCATCGATATTGCGGTCCAGGTACGCCGCGCCCATGATGTCGAGGATCACGTCGGCGCCCTTACCGTCCGACTCCTGGTTGACCCGCGCGACGAAGTCGTCGTCTTTGTAGGAGATCGTGATCTGGGCGCCCAGGTTGCGGCACAGCTCCAATTTTTCCGCCGTCCCGGCGGTGACGGCAACCCTGGCGCCCAACGCCCGCGCCACCTGGATGGCATGGCTACCGATGCCACTGGCGCCGCCATGCAGCAGCACCAGCTGTCCCGGGCCCAGGTGCGCCGTCATCACCAGATTCGACCAGACCGTGCAGGCCACTTCCGGTATCCCGGCCGCATCGACGACGTCCACGGGCGCCGGGATCGGCATCACCTGCCCGGCCGGGACGGCTACGTACTCGGCGTAACCTCCACCCGCCAGCAACGCGCAAACCTCTTGTCCGACAGTCCATTCCGTGACGCCCTCGCCGACATCGGTGATGACACCGGACACCTCCATGCCGATCGTCTCGCTGGCCCCGGGCGGGGGCGGGTACTTGCCTGCGGCCTGCAACACGTCGGCGCGGTTGACCCCGGCGGCAGCGACCTTGATCAGGACTTCGCCCGGTCCGGCGGTGGCGTCGGGGACGTCCTGCCAGATGAGTTGCTCTGCAGATTCGGCGACTATGGCGCGCATGTCGGCCACGCTACAAGCACCGCTACCCTTGCCTTTACCCTTGTCCGGGGTGGCGTGGCAGAGCGGCCTAATGCACTCGCCTTGAAAGCGAGAGACGGCTAAAACCGTCCGGGGGTTCAAATCCCTCCGCCACCGCCGAGCCGATCAGTGCAACGTCGGCGCGTACCGCAGCACCGCGGCGACCCCATCAGCCGGTTCGATCCGTTCATCGGTGCGGACCAGCGAAGCCCCTACCGAAACGGCGAATATGGGCAAAGCCTCGTCGGCCCGCAGCGTCTTGGCCGCGGCCTTACCCTGCTCCGACAGCACGTAGGCATTCGGGGCGACGGTGGTCAGCTCTTCGTCGCTGACAACCGTGGCGTCACCGATGTCACCCAGAATCAGCGTCTCCACGGCGCCCTGTCGCAGCGCCGAGCACACCGCGTCCAGGCCGTCGGCGGCAAGCCCGGACTGCCGACCGATCTCCGCGCTGAAACGCTGAGCGGCATCGTCGAGCACGCTCAGCCGTCGCTTGATGAACCAGGCCTCGATGTGGCCCTGCACCTCGCTGAAGTCGTACCCGCTGTTACGCGCGCCGATTTCCAGTGCCACCGCACGGTCCCGCACCCGCTCGACAAAGGCGGTCATGAGGTCCGAGCGTGACCGTACTTCGCCGAGGACGAAGACCGTGTCGGCGTCCATCCCGTCCACCAGCTGGGCGACACGGTCGGCCACCGCCCGGATGTTCTTGCGCGCGGCCTCCTCGGTGCGGGGCTGCGGATCGCCGTAGCCCGACGTTTCCGCGCCGGAGGCTTTGTGCACGGGATAGCCGCCGCCGTCCACGGTCTCGGATTCGAAAACACCGTCGATGTGGGTGGTGATGTCGCCGCCGGCGTGATCCACCTCAACCAGGATGTAGGCGGGTGTGACGAAGCCATGCTCGACGATCGGGACGATGTAGGGCAGCTCGGAGACCCGCACCACGGTGGTCGCGGTGGGACGTAGCAGGTGCTCGTTGACCACCACCCCGTCGGCGCCCGCCACCAGCGCACGGCCGCTCCAGCCGATCGGCGGACGCAGGTCCTTGACAGCCGATTCGAGTTCGCTGGTCACCGAGTCGTCGACACCGTGCTGCTCCAGCTCGTCGCGCAACGCCCGCCACTTCAGTTCGAGCTGGTCTTCGGCGTCGTGGGTGTTGTGCGTGTCTTCGAAATACACCGACACGAACGGGCCTTTTGTGTCCAGCAGCGGACGGAAGCGTTGTGAATCCATCTCCCACTTATGCCCGCCGGGTGGCCGGACAAACGCCGTCAACGTCGCGGTAGCGCCTCGGCAATGGTGTTCATCAAGGCGGTGTAGCGCTTGAGTTCGGGGTCGCGACCAGGCTTGCCGCTACTGATTAGCCCGGCTGCCAGTCCGCGAGCTGGGTCGGCCCAAATCGCGATGTTGGCCAGGCCGAGGTTGCCGAACGCCTCGGACGCGTTGCGCCCGAATGGCCCGAATCGATCCGTGCCCAACATGTACCCGGTACCCCAGCGAGCCGGCATAAGCCCCACCGCAACGTCCGGTCGTAGCCGTCGCACTTCCTGCACCGCGCCGTACATCCGTTCCGCGCTCATGATCCGCACGCCGTCGAGTTCGCCTCCGCGGCGCCAGATTTCGGCGAAGCGGGACATCTCGTGTGCGGTCGAAATCGTGTTGGACGAGGGGACGACGGTGGATAGGAACGCGCGGGTGTTGGTGTACGGAATGATCTCGTGCACGGTGCCGCCGATCGCTTTGCGGAAGATCGCCGCGAGCACCGGCGGCAACGGCCTGCCGGTCGGGTGGCTGGGCGCGACCAGCGGGATGTCGTTGGGCGCGACGCCGAAGTTGGTCCACCGGAAACCCAGGGGTTTGAGGATCTCAGCGGCCAGGATGTCGCGGATGTCCTGGCCGGTGCCGGCGTAGACGATCTCGCGCATGAGTGGGCCCCAGGTCAGCGCGTGATAGATGTGCACCAAGCCCGGCCGATACATCGGCCTTAGCTTGCCGAGTTGTTCTTGTGCGTACTCGTGGTCATCGGCGCGCTTGAGATCGGGTCTGGGGCCGGTCGGGAACGGCACGCCGGCGCTGTGGGTCAGCACGTGCCGGATCGTCGTGCGGTCCTTGCCGTGGCTGGTGTAGCTGGGGATGTACTCACACACCCGGTCGTCGAGCGCGAAGTAACCCTTCTCCACGAGCATGTGCACCACGGTCGCGGTGATGCCCTTAGCCGCCGAATACACGCAGAACGGTGTGTCCGTCGTAACCGGGATCTTCTCGGCGTCGGGTTCATCGGTGGGCGCGTTGCCCCAGCCGTGGCCGATCGCCCGGTTCAGGACGATCTTTCCGTTGCGTCGGAGGCACAGCTGGATGGCGGGGTGCATGCCGGCCTGGTACCAGTGCCGGACGGCCTGCCAGATCCGTTCGACGGCGGCGCCGTCGACGTCGGAATGATCCTCTTCGCCGATTGCGGTGACGGCGTCCAGGTCGCCGGGAACCCGAATCTTGCCGTCTGGGGTACTAACCATCCCCGACAGCCTAGCTTTGAGGGCATGGTCGCCCGCTCGCGCTACATCGAGATAATCCTGCTCGTCTTCGGGCTGTATTCGGTAGGCCTGGGATTGTTCATGATCGCGGCGCCCGGTGTCTTCTTCGACTCACTCGGCGCCTTCGGCGCCCGCAACGACCACTACATCTTCGACAACGCGTCCTTCGAGTTACCGCTGGGCCTGCTGCTCTTGGCTGCCTTGCGTTGGCCGTCCTGGCGGGTGCCCGCGCTGGCCTTCGCCACCGCACACTGGTTCCTGCACGCGTTGAGTCACCTCGTCGACACCAACCACCGCGCCGGCGCCTGGGTCGGGTGGTTGGAGTTCGCCGGATTGGCCTTATCCACCGGGTGGCTGGCTATTGCGTTGTGGCTGAGCGTTACTCGCCGGTGAACTGCGGCGGGCGCTTAGCGAACGCCGCCGAGATGCCTTCGGTCAGGTCCTTGGACGGCAGGAACGCCGCGTTCCATGCCGCGACGTAGCGCAGGCTTTCCGACACCGCCGCGATGCGCTGCTGGTCGAGGACATCCTTGATGCCGTGCACCGTGAGCGGCGGGTTGGCGGCGATCTCGGCGGCGGTGGCATGCGCGGCGGCCAGGGTGGCTTCGGCGTCGGCGTACACGTCGTTGACCAGGCCTATCTTCTCGGCCCGCGCGGCGTCGATGTCTTTGCCGGTCAGCGCGAGTTCGCGCAGGTGCCCGTCGTTGAGGATCAGCGGCAACCGGGCCAGGCTGCCGACGTCGGCGACGATTGCGAGCTTGACCTCGCGCACCGAGAACTTGGCGTCGGCGCTGGCGTAGCGGATATCGACAGCCGAGATCAGGTCGACGCCGCCGCCGATGCACCAGCCGTGTACCGAGGCGATGGTGGGGGTCCGGCAGTCGGCGATTGCGGTGATGGCGCCCTGCATCCGTTTGACTTCGGCGTGGAAGACGGAGCGCGGGCCGGCTAGAGAGTCCCCAGACAGCAGCGACGTGAACGAACCGCCCATCGCCGGCACGTCCAGCCCGTAGCTGAAGTTGCGACCCGACCCGGTGATGACGATGGCCCGCACGTCACGGTCGGCGTCCAGCGTCGCAAAGACGTCGGGCATCTCCGACCAGAACGCGGGCCCCATCGCGTTGCCTTTGCCCGGTCCGATCAGCGTCACCTGCGCTACTTGGTCTTTGATGTCGACGGTGACGGATTCGTATGTCTCGCCCATAGTCGAGACCGTAGCGTGACTGCTATGCCCGAAGACTTGCGACCCGGACCAGATTCCCCGCCCACCGACGAGCTGCGCAGCGCCGAAATGACGCTCGGGGTGCTTCAACAGGTGCTGCACACCATCGCCGGCTCGGACAAGTCCAAGCAGACGCCTTGCGCGGAATACAACGTCAAGGACCTGACCAGTCATCTGGTCAACTCGATCACCACGCTGGGGGGCATGGTCGGCGCGAAGGTTGACGTGCCGGCGGACACGGACTCGGTGGAAGCCCTGGTGGTTGCTACCGCCCGACCGGCGCTGGACGCCTGGCATCAGCACGGGCTGGACGGCGAGGTGGCGCTGGGCGAGCACTCGATGCCCGCTCGGGTTGCGGTGTCGGTGTTTTCGATCGAGTTCCTGGTCCACGGCTGGGATTACGCCCGCGCGGTAGGCCACGACGTGCACGTCGCGGAATCGCTGGCCGAATACGTGCTGGGCCTGGCCCAGCAGATCATCCGTCCCGAGCAGCGCCGCTCGGCCGGCTTCGCCGACCCGGTCGAGGTCGCCGACGATGCGCCGGCTTTGGACCGGTTGGTCGCCTTCACCGGCCGCGACCCGGCGCGCTAGCTTTCGCCGCGCTTTCGCCGCGCTTTCGCCGCGCTTTCGCCGCCGAGCGTCACGCTAGCGCGCCGGCCGGCGCCGAGCGTCACGCCAGAGTGACGCTAAAGAGGCCCAAGCGTCAGACCCAACGACGGGCAAACCGCAACAGGGCGTCGTTTTCCTCAGCCGCTGCGGTGACGGTGACGCGGACGCCGTCGCTGCCATACGGACGGACCACAATCCGCGCCTCGGCGGCCCGCTCCACGAAGTCCTGGGTGCGCGCACCCAGCGGCAGCCACACGAAGTTGGCCTGTGAATCAGGCAGCGTGAACCCGGCGTCGCGCAACTCCGCGCTGACCCGCACCCGCTCGGCGACCACAGCGTCGGTGCGCGCCAACAGTTCATCCCCTGCATCCAGTGAGGCGATGGCCGCCGCCTGCGAAACGCTCGTCGCGGTAAACGGCACGTAGACCTTGTCCAGCGCGGTGATCACGTCGGGGTGCCCAATCGCATAACCCACCCGCAGACCCGCCAATCCGTATGCCTTGGAAAACGTGCGCAACACCACGACGTTGTCGCGTTCGCGGACCAAGCCCAGGCTGTCGGGTGCCATCCCGTCGCGGATGTACTCGACGTAGGCCTCGTCGATTGCGATCAGGATGTGCGGCGGTACCGCTTCGACGAAGCGCCGCAGGGCGTCCGGGTCGACGACGGTCGAGGTGGGGTTGTTGGGGTTGCAGACGAAGATCAGCCGGGTTCGGTCGGTGACGGCGGCCAGCATCGCATCGAGGTCGAAGGTGTGGTCGGTTAGCGCGATCTTGATCGGCACCGCCCCGGCGATCTCAACCTGCGGCGGATACAGCTCGAAGCTGCGCCATCCGAAGACCACTTCGTCACCGGCCGCAGCAGTGATCTGCACGAGTTGCTGGCACAAGCTCACCGAACCGCAGCCCACGGCAACGTGCTCAGGCGCGAAACCGGGTCCGACATGACGAGCCAAGGCGCCCTTGAGCGCCAAGCAGCCATTATCGGGGTAGCGGTTGATCAGGTCCGTAGCCTGCTCGATGGCCGCCCGCACACTGGGCAGCGGCCCGAACACCGTCTCGTTGCTGGCCAGCTTGATGGAACCGGGGACGGTCTTGCCGGGAACGTAAACAGGCAGCCCGGCCAGCGCGGGCCGCAGCCGGGCGGTCACTTCGACAGCATATGTGGCGGCTGTGTACGCTATGCCTCCGGCGGCTTGGGGTTCCGGGGTCGGGTACCCTTTGGAAGGCCATGGAGGCGTGCCAGAGCGGCCGAATGGGGCTCACTGCTAATGAGTTGTTCCCCTCAAAGGGAACCGGAGGTTCAAATCCTCTCGCCTCCGCCACGCAACACCTGCTAGACAACTGACCGCACGACAACCGAAAAACGCAAGCGCCCGTAGCTCAACGGATAGAGCATCTGACTACGGATCAGAAGGTTAGGGGTTCGAATCCCTTCGGGCGCGCGCACTGTGGATCGGTCCGGACTCGCTCGACGAGTTCGGGCCTTTCTGTTTTTCAGCGCCTGCTTGTAAAGCAAGTCGACACGGCCGGTGTGGGTTCGTGTAATAAGAATTTACATCGACGAGATCACCTATAACGGTTTAATAACGATCCAACCTCTGCCATATAACGCCACTACATCAACCTGCGTTTTTTCCCTACACTTCGTCTATTCCAACAGCCGAAAATATCCAGGGATAGCGCCGTGTCTTTTGTCTTTACACAACCTCAGTTTCTGCTTGATGCCGCGACAGATTTGGCAGGTATCGGTTCCGTGCTCAACGCTGCTAATACAGCGGCTGCAGTGCCGACCACCAATGTGCTGGCCGCTGGCGCGGATGACATCTCGGCGGTCATGGCGGCGATGTTCGGCGCGCACGCCCAGCAGTACCAGGCGATGGGTGCGCAGGCGGCGAACCTGCACGCGCAATTCGTCCAGGCGATGAAAGCAGCCTCAAGCGCGTACATCGATGCCGAAGCGGCCAACGCATCGCCACTAAACCTCGTCGAGCAAGCGACTCAACGAGTCGCCGCGTTCAGCACTGCCGGACCCCACAACCGTTTAGTCCCAACCACTTCCCGCAGCGCCTACCGGGCGTTCGGCGCCGGCGGTCCCGGCGGCGTCGGCAAGCTCGGTGCAGCCTAGGACGTCTCGATCAGCCGCAGCGCCCGCTCGAACAAATGAACCGTCGCCGCATGCAACGCATCGCCAACTGACTTCTCCGCTTTGCCCGCACACGCGCGCGCCAGCGTCCCTTCGATCACGATGCCCAGCTTGAAGCAGGCCAGCACGGTGTACCAGGTGATGTGCGTCAGATCGCGCGTGGTGTTGTCGGCGTAACGTGCCAGCAACTCGTCGGTGCTGGCCAACCCATCGGTGCCACCCAAGGCGTGGCTGAAAACGCTGGACCCGTCGTCTTGCCGCCAAGTCGCCAGCAGCCAGCCCAGATCCAGCAGTGGGTCGCCGATCGTGCACATTTCCCAGTCGACGATCGCGACCACCTCGGGCCCTGTCCGGGAAAACATCACGTTGGCCGCGTGGTAGTCGCCGTGCATGATCCCGGGTGTCCAGTCGGTCGGCCGGTGGCGGTCCAGCCAGCCGGACACTTCCTCGATTCCCGGAATGTCGGGACCGGGGTAGCCCTCGTACTCCTGGTAGGACTCCAGCTCTGAAAGCCAGCGCGGCACCTGGCGTTCCAGGAAGCCCAAGGGCTTACCGAAATCCTCGAGCCCGACGGCGACATGGTCGACGGCGCCGAGTTTGGCAAGCGCGTCGGCCATCGACAAACCCATGCCGTACCGCACCGCGGGATCCCCCGCGTGCAGCGGCGGCAGACCTTCGCCGGCGTTGAAGCCGTCGACCGGCTCCATCAGATAGAAGACCGCGTCGCCGAGCACACCGGGGTCCTCGCACGTCGCGATCAAATGCGGATGCGGCACGTCGGACCCGGCCAGCGCGGCCAACACCCGCGTCTCACGCAGGATCACGGTGTTGCTGCGGGCGCGCAGGTGCTGGGGACCACGGCGCAGCACATATGGCCGACCGGACCGGGTGAAGCGCAGCATGACGTTCTGCGTACCGCCGGTCACCGCCGCCACGTCTTGCAACGGACCGTCGCCCAGCCCTTGCTCCGACATCCAGCGGGCCACGGCGTCCAGATCGACGGACATCATTTCTTGGGCAGCGGGGTGTAGCGGACGGTTTGGGCCCGAATCATGCCATCGCCGAAGACGAAGGTGTCGACGCCGTCGTCGGCTCGATTGAGCGCGGAATCGGCCGCCCATTCCAGGAAGAGCACGTCACCCTCGAAGATTTGGGTCCGCAGATCCCAGTTCGCCTCGGGCAGATCGTCGAGCAACTTGACGAACACCTGGCGGATCTCGTCGGGACCGCGCGCGACGCCGGCGGCGGTGACCACCACCGAGTCGGCAGCGTAGTCGGCGACGATCTCGTCGAGGTCGCCGAGCACGAGTGCCTTTCCGTGGTGGGCGAAGACTTCCTGTGGCGTACGCGTCATGGTGCTCCTTTGCAACCCTGTAAACCGTCTGGGAAAAAGCCTAGGGGAGCGGCGCGAGGGACCGGCGGCGGGAAGAATTGCTCGGGACCCTGACATGGAGGGGCAGAGGGGAGGGACCGACATGGTGCGCACCGACGACGATTCCTGGGAAATCACCCAGAGCGTGGGGTCCACCGCCCTCGGCGTGGCCGCGGCGCGAGCGGCCGAAACCGAGAGCGAAAATCCGCTGATCACAGACCCGTTTGCGCGGGTTTTTCTGGACGCGGCGGGCGAGGGGATGTGGACCCTTTACGCCAATCCCAGCCTGCTTGCGCAAGCCAGCGCAATCGAGCCTGAGATAGCTAGCCGGGCACAGCTGATGGTCGACTTCATGGCCACGCGCACGGCGTTCTTCGACGAGTTCTTTATGGGTGCAGCCGACGCCGGGGTACGGCAGGTCGTGATCCTGGCTTCTGGCTTGGATGCTCGCGCCTGGCGGCTGCCGTGGCCGGACGGCACCGTGGTGTACGAACTGGATCAGCCCAAGGTGCTGGATTTCAAAAATGCCACGTTGCAGGAACACGGCGCGCGTCCGACGGCGCGGTTGGTAAACGTCCCGATCGACCTGCGCCAGGACTGGCCCAAGGCCCTGCAGGACGCCGGATTCGACCCGTCCCGGCCGTCGGTGTGGTCGGCCGAGGGCCTAGTGCGCTACCTGCCGGCGCAGGCCCAGGATCTGTTGTTCGAGCGAATCGCTGCCCTCAGCGCGCCGGGGAGCCGGCTGGCGTCCAATGTCCCGGATAAGGGGTTCATCGACCCCGAATTGGTGCAACGGCAGCGCGACGAGATGCAGCGGATGCGCGCCGCGGCGGCGCAAGTGGTGGCCGCCGACATACCCGCGGTGGAAGACCTCTGGTACCCCGAGGAGCGCACCTCGCTTTCCGATTGGCTACGCGAACGCGGCTGGGAAGTATCGGCGACGGACTTCCCTGAACTGATGGCCCGCTATAACCGCGCGGTCCCGAACGGCTCGGAACATACAATGCCACCGACGCTTTTCGTGTCCGCGCGACGGCTCACATAGCAAGTTTCTATGTATTTCCGATGAACGCCGGAAATTGTTGCGGTCCCTCGCTACGGTTCGCCGATGGCGTATGTGGCGGTGGCACCGGAGTTCTTGGCAGCGGCGGTAACTGACCTGCGCAGCATCGGGTCGACGTTGAGCGCGGCGAACAGCGCCGCGGCCGCGCCGACGACCGCGGTATTGGCCGCCGGTGCCGACGACGTCTCGGCAGCCGTGGCGGCGTTGTTTGCCAATCACGCCCAGCGCTATCAGGCGCTGAGCGTGCAGGTGTCCACCTTCCATCAGCAATTCATGGAGCTGATGAATTCGGGAGCTTCGTCGTATGCGGCCGCCGAGGCAGCTAACGCAGGGCCCCTGCAGCAGGCACTGAACCTGATCAACCAACCCGCCCAGTCGCTGTTCGGACGGCCCCTGATCGGCGACGGAGCACATGGGACGGCGACCAACCCCACGGGCGGTGCGGGTGGCCTGCTGTACGGCAATGGGGGCAACGGCTATTCCCAGCCGTCGGCCGGAGCGGGCGGCGCCGGTGGCTCGGCTGGTCTGATTGGCCATGGCGGCGCGGGCGGCGCCGGCGGCATCGGCGCGGCCGGGGGAGCGGGCGGCAATGGCGGGTGGCTGTTCGGCAATGGTGGGGCAGGCGGGAATGGCGGCGCTGGCGCTGCGGGCACGGCGAGTGCTCTAGCCGGCAATGGCGGAATCGGCGGCGCGGGTGGGGCTGCTGGCCTGTTCGGCGTGGGCGGTGCCGGGGGCCTCGGCGGAGTCGGCGGAAGCGCGGGCGTCAGCGTTGCGGGCAGCCCGGTCGCCGGGCAGGGTGGTGACGGCGGCGCGGGTGGCCGCGGCGGCTTGGTGCTCGGTCATGCCGGTGCGGGTGGGCACGGTGGCAATGGTGGCAACGGATTCCTCGACAACCCTGACGGTTCCATCACCGTCGCTAATGCGGCAGGCGGCACGGGCGGCAACGGTGGCGCTGGGGGCGCGGCGGGATTGTTCGGGGCCGGGGGAACCGGCGGCATCGGCGGTATCGGCGGGTCTCCAGGGATGCCGGACGCCCCTCTCGGTAGCACAATTACTGTCAACCCCGGCGGACAGATCGACTTCAGTACCGTAGGCGGGCTCGGTGGCCCGGGCGGCAATGGTGGCAGCGGTGGCGCCGGCGGCTGGCTGGTCGGCAGCGCGGGCGCTGGAGGCCAGGGTGGCGCCGGTGGCTCCGCCACCTATAGCAACGCACTCGGCACCACGATGATCGGCGCCCAGGGAGGCCAGGGCGGTAACGGCGGCAATGGCGCAGCGCCAAGGTTGTTCGGTCCCGGCGGCGCCGGCGGTGCGGGTGGCACCGGTGGCTTTGGCGAAGTGCAGAGCGGCGCCGACGGGCTTCCGGGAATTCCCGGCACTTGAGTCGAAGCTATGCCCGATCGCCCGACGGCTTTTCCACCGCGTTCTTGATCGCGGCAATCGCATCGACCGGTGTCAGGTCGCGACCCTGACTGTCCTGGCCGAGCTGCGGCCAGCCGTTGCCGTCGGGCCCGCGCAGTTGATCCCAGATCTCGCGCACCTTGGTCAGCAACTCAGCTTGTTCCTCGTCGGTGAGCGCCATCAGCGGTCCTCCGTTCGTTGCGATGCCGCACGCGGCGGCAAACTGTTGCGGCGTCAGCCCGTTGGCGGAGTTCATGTCACACCGTCCGAAGGGAGGTGCGCCTTGCGGGAGATTCGGGCTGTATCCCTGCCCGTCGGTGTACTGGTGAGCTACCTGGCCCGGCAGCTTCGGATTGGACCCGTATCCCGCTCCGATGACACGTAAACCGGGTGGCCGCACCCGCCACATGTTGTAGAAGTCATAGGCGTTGGCGTAGCCGATGATTCGGGCGGGAGAGCCCGCGTAATCGGCCAAGTTCCAATACAACTGGTTGATCCAGCTCGACCCGTCCCCGGGTGGGTTGCCACCCGATTCCACGTCCAGCATCAAGGACACTCGTGGATGCAACCCGCCCTCGGCGTCGATCATCGACCGCACGGTGTTGGCGTTGGCCAACCAGTTCGGGCGCACATAGGTGTAGACGATGCCGAATGTCATTCGCCCGCTGTCCAATGCGGCCCGCATCCACGCATAGTTACGCGCAAAGTTGTGGTCCCGATACGTGCCGTCGCTGACCCGGATGGAAAGTACCCGGTACGGATACGAATCATTCACCGGCACTTGGTATTCGGAGATATCGGCGAACAGCGTGTCAGTCAAGGTGACGCGATCCCCCTCTCCTGCAACCTCTTACCGGTCGCCCATGCTACCGATAGCGGCGGTATCGTCACGCAGGTGAGGCAGCGACCCGCGCGCGAAGCTGACGTTCATCGGCTGGCGCTGGGGATGCCGCATGTCAAACGACTCGAGGGGCCCAAGGGCAATTCGATTTACCAGGTCGGTGGCAAGTCGTTCGTGTTCTTCCGTACCCCTCAGCCCGACGCCCAGGATCCGGCCACCGGGGAACGCTACGCCGACGTCATCATGCTCTGGGTGGAGTCCGAGAGCGACAAGCTCGCGCTGATTCAAGATCCCGACTCGCCGTTCTTCAGCACCGCCCACTTCGACGGGCATCCCTCCGTCCTGGTGCGGGCTAGTCGGCTGGGTGAAATCAGCCTGACGGAGCTGGCCGAACTGGTTCAGGACGCGTGGTTGTCGCGCGCATCGAAAAGGCGCGCCGCTATCTGGCTGGCTGGTCAGTAGACTTCCGCGCCCTCTTCATGTTTAGGCATGAGTGCAACGGGCAACGCTGACCAAACGGGAATTGTTTCGGGCAACAATAACGGAGGTCATTATGGTGCGCGGGCGCGGAATTCTGGGTGCAATTGTTCTCGTCTGGCTGCTCATCGGAGTTCTCGCGGCCTGGCAACGTGACTACTTCAAAGGCGAGGCAACCAGTTGTGCCTCAGCGGGAACCGTTGCGGTGACGGTGACGACTGAGTCGTGCGGGAGTCCCGTCGCTACGGCGGGCAGGAACACGTTTCCCGGCATCGCCG
>NZ_LZLS01000080.1 GCF_001673365.1 Mycobacterium asiaticum | reverse complement strand
CCACCGAACAGGGCGGCATTGCCGCCCCTGCCGCCGGCCTGCCCGGGCGCCCCCGATCCGCCTTTTCCACCGTTGCCAATCAACCCAGCATTACCACCGTTTCCCCCGGCGATGCCGGCAGCCGGGCTCGTGTAGCCGGTGCCACCGTTGCCGAACAACAATCCGCCGTCTTGCCCGTTCGGGTTGAGGGCGTTACCCGCAGCGCCGTCGCCGATCAACGGGCGCGCGAAGAGCGCCTCGGTAGGTGCGTTAATCACCTGCAACGCATATCGCTCCGCCGTCTGCAACGTGGATGCGATGGACGCGTCAGTAGTGACGTAAGCGCCCGCGCTCGAGTTCAGCGCGTGCAGGAACTGGTCGTGGAAGGCCGTCGCCTGCGCGGCGACTTGCTGGTAGGACTGGGCATACCCGGAAAACAACGAAGTCACAGCAGCCGACACCTCGTCGCCGGCGGCAGTCAGCAAGCCGGTAGTCGCGACCGCAGCTATCGCATTTGCCTCACTCAGCGCCGAACCGATCACTGCCACATTCGCCGCTGCCGCTCCAAGCGTCCCGGGTAGCGCCACCACAAACGACATTGCCGCTCCTCAACCATCGTCGCGTTGTCCAATAGCAGCCCGAATGGCCCACACCGTACGTGATTGCGGCGCTGGATAGTTGGCTTTTGCGGGTAGGCACAGAGAAGCCATTTAATCCCCGTCACCGTTTACCTACCGCACTCATCAGGAGTTCAAATTTGCTGCCGGAATTCGACTCGCTCAGTCGCCGCCTTTGTCGTCCGACAACGAGACCTCGAGAGCTTCCAGCACATCTCGACAACTGGACGCCCCGGCCATTGCTGCCTGCACCAATTCGCGCGCCTCGTCGCGACGGCCTGAGGCGAGCAACGGCCTGAGACGATCAACTGTGGACTCCAACTGCACGTCAGGCTCCTGGGCGACAGCGCAAGCCAAGACCTGGACCAACTCCCAATCCCGGTAGAGCGCCAACGACCGTTCGTTGAACGCGAACGCTGTCACCGGCTCACCGGCCAGCGTGCCGCGGTATCGATATGGCCCCTCCATGTATTCGATCGGCAGCCCGTGCGCCGGCGCTAGTACCAGCGGCTCGCCTTCGATGTCCAATTGCAATGCCGCGCAGGTGATCCGATGCCGATCGGGTAGATACCGCGCTCGAGCCGGCGGTCGGATCAACGGCCTTATAACGTCGGGCCACCGCACGTAGCTGCTGATGGTGACTTCGAAATCCTCGACACACCCCGGCGGCGTGGCATCGGGATGGCTGATGGTGATTCCGGTAAACGGTTGTAGCGCATTGCCTTCGGTGCGCAGGAACTGCCGCCAGATACTCATGTCGACACCGTTGTCGAAGTTGATGGTGCGCCACTCGTGGGACCGGGTGCGCGGCGGTTCTCCAGTTCCGCCGCCGGCGTATTTCGGGAACCATTGCCGGTCCACGTGCCCGGCGGTGCCGCTGACCCGTTCTTCCGCCTCGCCCCAGCACAGCGTTCCGGTCATGGCCATCCCGGTCTGGAAGTACGAGTAGGTGTCATCTTGGCCGAAGCAGGCAATCTTGCCGTTGTAAGCGGAGGCGCCCAACGGAGTCGGCGCTCGAGTGGGTGTGACTCGCAGGTCCAGTCGCATGGGTTGGCCGGCCTGATCGATGCCGACGAGGCTGACGTCGTAGGTGTAGGGCAGTAACGTTCCGTCCGCGTCGCGCACGGTTGTCCAGCGCGCGACGCCCGGGTCGCCAGTGTTGTACTCGAGGTCGAGATGTCCTACCGCGCTGGCCAATTTGGGTGTTGCTCCCGGTTCCATGCTGGCCGGCGGCATGTCGTAGTCGGTGTAGGTACCGTATTCGCCGCTGTCCAAATCGAATAGAGCCAGCGTGTAGAAGTCGGCGACGATGCTGCCGCCAGGCCGGTTCCTGTTGAAGATGGTCAGAAACGCAAAGGACCGATCAGTGTCCACCGACGTGAGTTCACCGGCGATGAACCAGGTGTCAGACTCTTGATCGGCATGCTGCCCCTCGGCGGCAGGGAAATCGAGTTGACTGTCGCCGGGCACCAGTTGGAAGGGATAACTGCGCCAATCGCTCGTCACTTACGCCTCGCCTCAGTGAATTTTTGCTATGTTAGCATCAATAGCGAAATTACCGTCGCCTGCCCTGAGGTGGTGCCCCGATGACGGCAAATCCCCGTTCCTACCACGAACTGTTCATTGGTGGCCGGTGGCGCAAACCGTCCACGACAGAACGCATTTCGGTGGTCTCTCCACGCACCGAGGAGACAATCGCCGAGGTTCCCGCCGGCCATTCCGACGATGTGGAGGCCGCGGTGGCCGCCGCCCGCGATGCCTTCGACCATGGCCCTTGGCCACGGCTGGCGCCCCAGCAGCGGATGCGAAAGGTCGAAGAACTGGCCGCAATCTACGGCGGACATATCGACGAGATGGCCGATCTGATCACCGCGCAGATGGGGTCGCCACGCAGTTTCAGCCGGCTCGGTCAAGCGGCCGGTGCCGCGTCAATGATCCACTTGGCGCTGGCCGCCGCGCGCGACTACCCGTGGGATGAGCGCCGGCAGGGGGTGCTGGGCGAAGCGCATCTGCGTCGGCTGCCGGTCGGTGTGGTCGCGGCCATCGTGCCGTGGAACGTGCCGCAGTGCCTGATCATGCCCAAGCTGATTCCCGCCCTGTTAGCGGGGTGCCCGGTGATTATTAAGCCGGCTCCCGAAACACCTTTGGACGCTTTGTGGTTGGCCGAAATGATCGAACAGGTCGACCTGCCAGCAGGTGTGGTGTCGGTGGTCACCGGCGGGTCAGAGGTGGGCGAGGCGCTGGTGCGCCACCCCGGTGTGGACAAGATCGCATTCACCGGGTCCAGCGCCATCGGACGTCGCATCGCCGCGCTGTGCGGCGAGCAGCTCAAGCGGGTCAGCCTGGAACTAGGCGGCAAGTCGGCAGCGATCGTGCTCGATGACGCCGACATCGCCAAGACTGTCGCCGGACTCAAGAGCGCCAGCTTGATGAACAACGGCCAGGCCTGCGTCGCCCAGACTCGAATCCTGGTCAGTGAACGGCGTCATGACGAACTCATCGACGCGCTGTCCGACATGATGTCGCAGTTGCAGGTCGGCGACCCCGCTGACGAAAAGACTGACATCGGACCCCTTGTCGCCCAACGCCAACAGGCCCGCGTCCAGGACTACATCCGGTCCGCGCAACACGAAGGCGCCCGCCTGGTACTCGGCGGAGACGACAACCCGTCGACGCGCGGCTGGTACGTGCGGCCGACGCTGTTCACCGGCGCCACCAACGAGATGCGCATAGCCCGCGAGGAGATATTCGGCCCCGTCTTGACTGTGCTCACCTACGCCGACGAGGACGATGCGGTCCGGATCGCCAACGACAGCGACTACGGCCTGGCCGGGTCGGTGTGGACCGCCGACACCGCGCACGGCCTCGACATCGCAGGCCGGGTACGCACCGGCACCTATGGCATCAACATGTACATGCTGGACATCAGCACGCCGTTCGGCGGCTTCAAACACTCCGGGATCGGGCGTGAATTCGGCCGCGAGGGCCTGGATGAGTATGTGGAATTGCAGTCGGTGGCGTGCGCCGGAAAATTGCCGCCGCTCAAAGGGGCTGACCTCAAAGGGGTTGGCGAAGCTGCAGAGTGATCTCGACCGGGCAGCACACCACCCCGTGCTGGTTGCACACCTCGATCTGTAAATCGACGAGGTAGCGCGGCGGTTCGGCCGTGGCGTCACAGCGCTTGCCCACCACCCGTCCCCGGCCGACCATGGTGTCGCCGGCATAGATCGAGCCGGTCAATCGCATGGAACGGCGCACCACTCGACTGCTCGGGCCCGACCAATCGGTCGCGACCCGGTCGGCGAATCCCGCGAGATGCATGGTGTTGACGAAAATCGTTGGATTGCCCTGGCTTTGGGCGTAGTTCGGATCGAAGTGACCCGGAAAGTAGTCCCAGGTTGCCCCGGCGTTTTCGACGACACGTTGATAGGTGATCTCGTCGGCGACTTCGGGCAGTTCGGTGGGAACACTGATGGCGTTCCAGTCTAGGTCGCTCACGGCGCCGACGGGGTGAACCGGAACAGGGTATTGCGCGACGTGGCTACGATTTCTGTTTGCCCGGCGCCGCCCTGGCGACGATAGGTCTCCAGTGTCTCGACGAAATGACCGGTCCCAAGCCGGGTGCGCTTCTCCGGCGACACCGACACCAGTTCCTCCACGGCGGTGAGCAGATCGCCTTCGACGATAGGCTGCAGGAGCTCAACATCATTGGCTGCGTTGATGAAGGTGGTGCCCGGCAGGGGAACCCGCAACGCGAGTGACGCGACCGGCCGGGCGTCTCCTTGGTTGGGCTGCCACGGCGGCGGGATCAGCCAACCCATCAGCAACGCCGGGGGTGCCAGCAGTCCGCCCCATTGCCGGTTGGCGAACTCGGTGTCCCAGTACGAGCGATTTCCGTCGCGGACCATCGCGGCGAACAGTTGTATGCGCGCGGCGCTGATCGCTGTTGCGGCCGTTCGTGGTTCGGCCGCAGTACCCACCATCCGCAACGCGTCCTCGTAGGTTCCGAACGCCAGTTGGTAACTCAAGGTCACGGAACGCTCACATGACCAGCTGCCGACTGGGCACCAAATCCCAAACCAGTTCACGCGAAGTGAAGTACCAGCCGCCGCGCTCATAGATAAGCTGGTCAAGATAGACACCGGTGGCCCGAAGCGTCGTGCCATCATCCCCGGAGACGAAAAGCACTGCGACACAACGCTGTGTCGCATTGACCCCGTCGATATGGATTTCGTGGTCGGCGGTTACCAAACGCTGCCCGTCGCCTCCATCAAAGGCCGCACGCAGATCGGTGAACGACTCACCATCGCGAACGTACGAAGCCCCAGAGTGACGGAACGTGGCGATCCACGCGTCGCGATCTCCGTCGGAATAGGCCCGATTGTGCCGGGCGGTCAGATTCACGATGCCCGCACGGCCTGTCGCCGCCTGCAGCATCTGTTGTTCTTGATAAGTCATCACCATCGTTGTTTACAACCTGCCTTTCAGCGACTCACCACGTAGCCGTGGCTCTCACGATCCCATACGTCCGCAGTAAGACCCCGGGCGCGCAGCAGGTCTTTGCGGACCCGCCCGATCACGTTCTTGGGAAGTTCATCCACCGTGTCGACGTATCGGGGCACGCAGAAGTACGGCATGCGCACGGCGCAGTAGTTCAGCAGCTCCGCGTAATCGATTGTGACACCGGGCTCTAACGTGACGACGACCAAGATGTCATCCTCACCAAGGTCGCTGGGTACCGCGACCGCGGCGGCTTCGGCAACCGCCGGATGGCTCGTCACCACGGCTTCCACTTCCACCGACGAGACATTCTCACCACGTCGACGCAGCGAGTCCTTGACACGATCGACGTAAGTCAGGTTCTGCTCGTCGTCGAATCTGCCCAGATCTCCGGTATGAAACCATTCCGGGTGTGGGTCCACGTGCAACGTCTCTCCACCGGGACGCACATATCCCTGGCTCATCACTTCGGGAAACCTGGCCCGACAGGTGATCTCCCCCACCGATCCGGCCGGCAACTCGACGCAGTCACCGTCGACGATGCGTACCTCGAAATTCGGGTTGGGCCGTCCTGAGCCGCCCGGAACACCATCGTATGCAACCCCGTTGACTGCGAGCGGGAATGCTTCGGTCATGCCATACATGGTGACGACGCTGCAGCCGTAACGCTTTTCGATCAACCGATAGGAGGCCGCGTCAATCGGCGCCGCCGAGATGAACCGCAATGGCAGTTGCGCGTCGCGTGGGTCCGCGGGCAGATTCTGCAGCATCGACACCATGGCGCCCGCGCCCACAAAGCCGACGGCCTCATGCGCCCGCACCTCATCCCATACCTCTCCGGGATGAAAGGCCTTTGCCAGCACCGTCTTTCCGCCGACCAGCAGCGGCGCCAACACGACGGGCGCCGCGCTGAGGTGAAATAGCGGCATCGCGGTCCAAAGCGCTTCTCCCGCGGCGAATTCCCATGCCGACACGGCGGTAGCCGCGACCGTGAACAGGTAATGCCAGGACGTGACAACCGCTTTGGACGGCCCGGTGGTACCGGAAGTGAAGAACAGCACCCCGGCGTCCGCCGCGTCGGCTGGGCCGCTCACTACCGCGTCGTCGTCGTCCAGCGCGGCGGTGAGCCAATCACCTTGCACCACAATGTCTGTCACGGTGCCCAGCTCGCCGGCGATCTCGTCGACACGCGACCGCCGCTCGGCGTCGGTGAGGACGACCTTGGCCCGCGAGAGCCTGAGATTGTGCAGCAGGAAGTCACCCCTGTTAGCCGCGTTCACCGCGGCAGTGATTGCACCGATCCGTGCCGCACCGAGCCAGAAGTAGATCCATTCCGGGCAGGTGGCGGTGAACAGTGCCACGCAATCGCCGCGCCCAACGCCACGTTCTATCAACACGTTTGCCGCCGCGCACGATCTCTGCCGCATCTGCTCAAAGGTGATGTCGCATCCGGCTACCGACATCATCACTCGGTCCGGGTACTGTTCGGCCCGCCGGTCCAGCACGGCGGGCACGGTGAAGCGGTCGACACCGAAGTCGGCGGGCCCCATCAGGCTGGTGCGGCCGCCGGATCCGGCTCGCCGTCGGCGGTGTACCCAAAGTCGTTGGGCGACGGTTGGGTACCGGGGTAGAAGCGGTGTGCCCAGCGCCGCAGCGCCGCGTAGTCGCGGGCCTCCTCCGGGGCCAGGTTCGGCTTCTCCAGATACTTCATGTTCTCCCAGGTGAAGAAGTCCTGCTTGATGACTTCTTGCTGCAGCGCCAGGAATTTGGCGGCGCGCCCAGTGGGCACATCGCCAGTGTCGCCGGGCTCACGCACGGAGGCCTGGGTGTAGAAGTAGTCGGTGTAGTCCTCGTCGACCGGTGTCTGGCCGGTGACCTGGCAAGTGGTCACCAGGTCGCTGGGGAAGCGGACGACGCCGAGACCCAACGAGTAGTTGTCGTAGATGATCTTGGCGTCCACCGGCCCGTTGGGCGTCAGCCACGTCTTGGCCCGACCCCCGCCGAAGTGGGCGTTGACGGTGGCGTGCAGGTGATAGCCAGAAACCTCGAACGAGGCGGTGTTGGCCGGATTGGCCGCCTTGTGCACGTATTGGACGTGATAAGGGTCGGCCGCGTTCTCGATGATCATTTGCGCATGCACCTTGACCCGATTGACCATCCGAGTGTGCGGGTGCAGCGGGTAGTACTCGTCGGTCTCCAACTCGGGCAGCACCGGCGGCTGCCAGTACGGCGCCCGACCGTGCCGCTCGTGCCAGACCAGGATGAAGCCGTACCACTCGGTGACCGGGTAGCTGCGGATGCGGACGTTGTTCTTGCAGCCGATCTTGCTGTAGGGAATCAGCGCATTCGTGCCGTCACCGCGCCACTGCCAGCCGTGCCACGGGCAGACGATGTGCTCGCCCTCCACGGTGCCGCCGACGCCCATGTTGGCGCCCAGGTGCTGGCAGTAGGCATCCAGAACATGCACTTTTCCGGCGTTGGTACGAAACAGCACCAACTCTTCGCCGAAGTAGTGCACTCGTTTGACTGCACCGGCGGCCAGGTCGGAGGCGAAGCCGACGATGAACCAGCCGGTGGGAAAACGGTAGGTGGACAGCGCGATGCCCGAGGGCCCGAACTCACGTTCCGACGGGTCTAGCGCCCCGGAGTCCGCCGTCAGGTCTGAAAATGTATCCGTCACGACTTCTCCGTTTCCCACGGCCACCCTCAGTTGCGGGGCCGCCCGCGCGGCAGCGCGGTTCGACTATCCCTATTTTTACTATTTTAGACATTGAACGTCAACGTGCCCGCCGGAGCTGGTGGTCGGGCCCTGCGGATCGACCCGATTTGTATTGACCCGGTTCATCTTTCGTGGTCCGGAGTCCGGAATGCACCCTATCGGGACACGTCGTCAGGACGGGTCGTCAACGATGCGCAGCGCGGCTCTCGGGCATTGGTCCACCGCGGCTCGCACGTCGATCTCACGGTCCGGCGGCACTGGGCCCTCTGCGATTTGCACCACGTCCTCGTCGCCCAGCTCGAAGATGTCGGCAGCGATGGATTCACAGAACCCGTTGGCCTCACACATGTCTGCGTCAACGATCACTCGCATCGAAAGTCCCTTCTCTCAGAGTCCTACCGGGCGGGTCCCGATCACCTTGTTGGCGGCAAGGTTCGCAAGGTCCTGCTCAGTGAGCCCGCACTGCTCGCGCAATACGTCTTCATTGTGCTCGCCGAGCGTCGGCGGTGGGCGCAAAAGCCATTGCCGCTGGCCGGCGAGCAGCGCAAAAGGCGGCGTCGGATACAGGCCGGGACCGGTCCGCGAGTGGTCGAGCGACTCGAAGAAGCCGCGGTCGCGCAGCTGCGCGTTTTCGGTGACCAGCGACGGCGAGACGACCGGCGCGACTGGAACCCTGGCGCCGGCCAGCAGCTCCACCGACGACTGCAGTGGTTGGGTGCCAAACCAGTCGCGTAGTTGCTGGTCGATCTCATCGACCCGTTCCCGACGTCCGGCTTCGGTAGCCAGACCTTCGTCGGGTGCGGCCCCCATCAGATCGACCAACGCGGCCCACTGACGGTCGTCACACACGCTTACCGCGATCCAGTCGTCCTCCCCGGCACACCGGTAGATGTTCTGAATGGCGCCGCCGTGGCCGCGGTTTCCCCGCCTGCCCAACGTGTTTCCGAAGACCTCGGCCTCGATCGGTTGTATCGCGGTGGTATTCAAGACCGTTTCGAGCATCGGCAGTTCGACCTGCTGGCCAGTCCCGGTGCGTTCGGCGTAGTGCAGGGCGGCCAGCACCGCGAACGCTGCGTGCACCCCGGCCAACGGATCGCAGGCACCACGCGGGGTCACCGGGGGCGTTTCGGGCAAGCCTGTCACCCAGGTCAACCCGCCGATCTGCTCCATGGTGGGGGCGAATCCGACCCGGTCTCGCCACGGCCCGGTAAGTCCGAAGGCCGGCATGCGGGTGACGACGAGTTTGGGGTTGATCTCCAGCAGTACATCTGCGGTGAGCCCGAAGTGGTCCATCACCCGCGGTGAGAAGTTCTCGATCACCACGTCGGCCGAACGGACCAACGTGAGGAACAGGTCGCGGCCCTCCGCACTTCCCAAATCCAATGTCACCGAACGCTTATTGGTGTTCATCGCGTGAAACACCCAGCCGTACTCCCACCAGTCGTCCACGTCGGTGCGCATTCCGCCGGAATAGCGGATGCCGTCGGGACGCTGAATGGATTCCACTTTGACGACGTCGGCGCCGAACGCCGCCAACAGATGCGTAGCGGCCGGCCCGGCCCAGAATGCAGTCAGGTCCACAATGCGAACGCCCTGCAGGGGTAGCTCGGCCGCGGCCGTCGATGGCGCGGATTCAGGCTTCTGCCAGACTGATTCGTCGTTGGCCGCACCGATAGCCTGGGCGTCGCGTAGCGGCGCGGGCCCGCACACCGACATCAGCCAGGGCGAGCGGGGCTGGTGGAAACCAGCCGGGTTGGCGACAAATACCTCGCGTTCGGTCACATATGCCATGTCGCGGACGGTGGCGCCATTGCCCAACGGCGCGATCGGTAGCCGGAATAGCTGGCCCAGTTCGACGATTTCGGCCACGGTTCGCTCGGCCATCCAGGGGCCGATCGACTCGTAGATGAAGTCGCGGTAGTCCCAGCGGCCGATCTGGAAGCGTAGCTGCGGAATCTCTTCGAACTCAGGGCATTCGACCATCGCAGCGAAATCCAGCCACTGTTGTCCGGTGACCATCGTGATGCCGACATACCCGTCCTTGGCTGGCACTATCGACGGAACTTCGAGGGTGCGGCGAATCGGCGGAACCCGCAGTAGTTGTGAATGCAACCACTCGCTGCTTTGCATCGCGGTGATCGCCTCGAGCATGGACAGGTCCAGATGTTCACCGGGTCCCCCGCGTGCGACGCGGCGACGCACGGCAACAGCACCGAACGCGGCATAGACGCCGCCCATGTACTCGCCGAGGTCGCCACCTATCGAGATCGGCGGGCCGGCCGGATCACCCCTGAAGCCGGTACAACCCGACCAGGCCTGCAGCGTGAACTCGGTGGCGGCACGATCGGCAAACGGACCGGTCCAGCCGAAGTCGGAGATCGTAACGACGACAGCTTGCGGGGACTGCGCCAACACCCGCTGCGGATCGATACCCAATGCGGCGGCCCGTGAACGCCCGCCAGTCAGGATCACCACGTCGGCGGCGGCGAGTTCGGCGCGGAATCGTTTTGAGTCCGATGGCACGCTCAGACTGCTCTTGCCCGCGTTGAGATAGCAGAACAGCGGACTGCTCGCCTCACTGGGCACCGGTGCACACGTCGCCGTGTAACGCCGCAGCGAATCCCCCTGCGGCGGCTCAAATTTGCGGACCTCGGCGCCGGCATCCACTAACAGCTTGCCGCAGTAGCTGCCGGCCAGGCGGTCACTGATCTCGACGACCCGCAGTTCGTCGAGCGGTGTCGGCCGGCGATCGGCCCCCTGACTCACGCGGCTATTTATACCATTACTGCTAAAATAGCTAAGCCAGTCGAGTTCGCGGCTCAGCGACCGTGTGCTCTCTCCTGCTGAGGTAGCGAGGAACCGGATGACCGCCCTGGGAATTGGACCCGACGCCCGGCGCCGGTTGTCGGCGCCGAGGATCGCCGAAATCGTAGCCGACGAGTTGCGCCGGCAGATCATCGACGGTGAACTGGCCGACGGCGACCTGTTGCCGCGTCAGGAAGTTCTTGTCGAGCAGTTCAAGGTAAGCCTCGTTTCGCTGCGCGAGGCTTTGCGAATTCTCGAGACCGAGGGCCTGGTCTCGGTGCGGCGGGGCAACCGCGGCGGCGCGGTCGTGCACGCGCCGGCCAAAACCAGCGCCGCCTACATGCTCGGCCTGGTATTGCAGAGCGAAAACGTGGCCGTCAGCGACCTGGGTGCGGCGTTGCAGGAACTCGAACCCGCCTGCGCCGCACTGGCCGCTCAGCGACCGGATCGGGCCGACACTTTGGTGCCCGAACTCAAGCAGGTCAACGACGCCATGGCCGAGAACCTCGAAGACGGTCGGCTGTTCACCGAAATTGGGCGCCAATTCCACAATCTCATCGTCCGCGGCTGCGGTAACCACACCATCATCGCGGTCGTCGGCAGCCTGGAGACGCTGTGGAGTAGTCACGAACAACATTGGGCCGACGAGAGTTCGGCGCGCGGCACCTACCCGTCGCTGGCCAAACGGCGTGCCGCCCTCAACACGCACATCAAGCTGACCGAGACCATCGCCGAGGGTGACGTGGACCGTGCCCGCCGCATCGCCGGCCGCCACCTCGCCGATACCCAGACCTACGTGTTGTCCGGACGGCCCGAACAACGGATTTACGCATTGTCTCCGCAGGCGTTGTCGCGCCCGCGGGACGTCCGGCGCCCTTAAGGCCGCGCTTGACGACCCCGAGAACCGCTTTGGTCACCGGCGGCAGCGGTGGCATCGGAAAAGCGTGCGCCGCCAAGCTGTGTGAGCTCGGCTACGACGTGGCGGTGGTCGCGCGGCGTCAGGGTCCGTTACGTGCCGCGGCCGAGGAGATCGGTGCCCGCCCGATCGTCGCCGACGCCTCCGACCCGGACGAATTCGCCGCCGCGATCAGCGCTCTCGACCACATCGACCTCGTCGTGCACGCCTCCGGCGTGCTGGGCGGGACCTACGCGCGCAAGCAGACTTTCGAACAATGGCGCACCATCATCTCGGCGAACCTGGATTCGTGCTTCGTGGTGACCTCTGCCGTGCTGCCCCGGATGAAACCGGGTGCCCGGTTGATCTTCATCTCGTCGTCGGCATCTCACGAACCGATGATGGCGCGCACCGCCTACTCCGCATCCAAAGCGGGCATGAACGCGTTCGCGCGAGCGTTGGCGATGGAAGTCGACCGCGACGGCATCGCCGTCCACGTCGTGACGCCCGGACCCGTGGAAACCGAGATGCTGCAGGATGTTCCGTTCGAGATGTATGCGATTCAGGTGTCTGACATCGCCAATGCGGTCGCGTGGCTGGATACCGTCGACCCGGCTGTCGACCTGCCCGAGATCCGGTTGAGTGCGGTAGAGCGCGGACCGTTCGCACGCCCGCCGGTCGTCCCCACCGAAGCACGCCGGCGCGCTATGACACAGCGTTCGGGAAGTTCCTGATTACCGTTTCGCCGAATTCGACCAGCGACTTCGGGGCGGCGAAGTCCGCGAACCACACGTAGAACCGTTCAACCCGCTGGGCGGCCAGGCCGGCAAAATGTGCCGTCAATTCGGTGGCGTCGCCACAGACCAGCCCCGGCCCCAGGTGACCGAACCGGCGCGTGCTCACTTCGCGCACAGCGTTGGAATCGGCATCCGCCCGTACGAAACCGACCATCTGCTGCACCGAAATCCGAGCCGATCCGGCTGCATCGGCCAGCCGGGGCAGCCGGTCCAAATGATTGGCCTGCAAGTTCCACCAATCGGCATATCGGGCAACCAGTTTCATCAGTCGCGGTCCGCTGCCGCCGAGCAGCAACGGTATCGAATGTGTCGGTGTCGGTTGCTGCCCTCCCGCCCAGTACTGGGTGATCAACTCGAGGTGCCTACCGAGTTGTTCGACGCGTGCCACTGGATCCTGCTGTCCGACTTGAAATTTGGTGAACTCGGCCGGCCAAGACCCCGACCCGAGACCCAGATCGAAGCGACCTTCAGATGCGGCGGACAGAGTGACGGCCTGCTTGGCCAGCACTGCCGGATGCCGGAACGCGTCACAAAGCACCAGGTGACCGACCCGCAGCCGCTGCGTCCTGGCCGCGACCCAGTCCGCAATGCTCATTGCCTCCCAGATGTTTTCATCTGACTGGCCGGGCGCCTCAAGATGGTCGATGAAAGCAATTCCGTCGAAACCGGCCGCCTCGGCGTGCTGCGCACGATCGACGATGTCGGCCACCGGCAACCGGACCTGCGGCAGGAACAAGTACCACTCGACCATTCGACCACCTCAGCATGCACCGGTTGCCTGCGATTGCGCGGCGGTCGCTAGTTTACTATTTTTATTATGTTAGGGGTCTTATGGATGTTGGTCTGACGTCGGAGCAGTTGGCGCTGCGCGACACCGTGCGCGGCATCCTGCGCGCCGAATGTCCTCCCGATGCCGCCCGACAAGCCCTGGGCGACCAAGAGGCCGACCCGGAGCACTGGCGCACCCTGTGGAAGACCGTAGTCGACCTCGGCTGGACGGAGTTGGCAGCGCCCGATGCGAGCGGTGAATACGGTCCCCTCGAGCTGACGGTCGTGCTCGAGGAATGCGGCGCGGTGCTGGCGCCGGTGCCGCTACTGAGCAGCGTCGGACTGGCCGCCGGTGTGCTGCGTGCCGCCGGTCCAAGGGCCGACGAAGTGCTCGCCGAGATCGGCTCCGGGGTCATAGCGACATTGGCGGCGCACGCGCCCGGAGCGCGGCTGCCGGGTGCGCCGATGACGCTGCGCAACGGCCGGTTACGCGGACGCGCGGTCGCCGTCCCGCACGGCACCCGCGCCGAGCTGATCGTCACGCTCGCCGAATCGGAGGAAGGGATCGTGGCTGCGGTCGCGCGCGCAGGAGAGGGTGTCACGCTGACCGCCGTCGAATCGACGGACCCCACCCAGCCCATCGCCGACGTCGAGATCGATACCGCGCCCGTGGTCGTCGCACCCGTCGAGTCGATCGAATCCGCATTGGCCGCAGCGCTGGTGGCCGCGGCCGCCGATTTGGTCGGCGTCGCACGTGCCGCGCTGCAGCGATCCGTCGAGCACGCAAAGACCCGCCAACAGTTCGGCCGGCCGATCGGCACTTTCCAGGGAATCAAGCACGCGCTGGCGGACAACTACGTCAGCCTCGAGCGCGCCCGCAGCCTCACCTATGCGGCGGCCGCGCGGCTCGACGAACCGTCGGCTTGGGACTCGGCGGCGATGGCCAAGGCGGCGGCCGCAGATGCCGCGACCGCTTGCGCACGCAACGCGGTCCAGGTGCACGGTGCGCTTGGACAGACTTGGGAACACGACGCCCATCTCTTCGTGCGGCACGCCTGGCAGGGCGCCACGTTGCTGGGCGACAGTCGCGCGCTCTACCACGAGGTGGGCCGCCGGTTCGCGAAAGGCGCGAAATGACGGCTGTAACAGAAGCTTTCAGCGCGTGGTTGACCGAATTTTTACCCGCGGACTATTACCAGCGGTATCGGGAGTATCGCTGGGACATCCCGCTGCGGCGGGACTATCAAAGGGCCGCGTTCGAGGCTGGTTGGCTTCAGCCCACTTGGCCACGCGAACACGGCGGTCAGTCGCTGGGCCTGCGCGACGCGATGGAAATCCGTATCGAAGGGGCATTGCGATCGGCGCCCAAATTGCCCAACATTCAGGGTCCGGGCGTCGCGGCACCGGGCATCCGGCAGTTCGGCACACCCGAGCAGATCGAGCGTCTGCTGGTGCCGCTGCTGCGCGGCGACGAATGGTGGGCGTTGGGCATGTCCGAGCCGGAGGCGGGATCTGACTTCGCCGGCCTGCGTACCCGCGCCGAGCACGACGGAGAGGCGTTCCGGGTCAACGGTCACAAGATCTGGACCACTCATGCGCACCTGTCGCGATGGTGCACGTTGTATGCGCGTACCGACCCGGATGCGCCCAAGCATCGCGGTATTTCGTGTCTGATCCTGGATCTGCACTCACCGGGTGTGCGGATCGAACCGATCCGGATGGCTTCGATCTCCGACGAGACGTTCTGCGAAGTCTTTCTCGACGACGTCGAGGTGCCGGTGGAGAACCTGTTGGGACCGCTCAACGGCGGGTGGAACGTCGCGTTGTCGTCACTGCAGCATGAGCGCCAAATGATTTGGATCATGAACTGGGTCGAGATCACCCGCGGCCTGGACTCGGTGGGCAGCGCGTTGACCGCCCATCAGAGCCCCGACATCTACGCCGAACTCGGCAGCCTGCTGGCCGACGCCGAAGCCTTGCGAGCCACCGGATACCGCTCCCTGGGTAATGAGCTGAGTGGGCGGCCCAGCCCGGAAGCCGACACCATGAAACTCCTCGGATCAATTACCTTGCAACGTGTTTGGGAGCTCAGCGCGGCGGCAGCCGGCCCCATCTCGAGCAGCGACCCCGACCTGCTCTTCGAGCGCCAGGATGCCCTGGCCGCGACCATCTACGGCGGGACCTCCGAGGTTCAGCGCAACATCATCGCCGAGCGGGTGCTCGGGCTGCCGAAGGGATGACCACGATGGACTACGACCTCGGCGATGAAGCCGGTGAACTGCGTAATCGACTGCGGCAGTTGATCGCCGAACACATCCCGGCCGACTTTCTGGGCGCCTGCACCGACGATCCCGACGACCTGGCCACCACCGAATCGTTCTGCAAGCTGTTGGCGTCCGAGGGATTACTGGCGCTGGCCTGGCCGAAAGAGCACGGTGGCGGAGGCGGTTCGATTTGGCAGCAGACCGTACTGCGCGAGGAAATGTGGGCCAACTACGAGCCGCGCGGACCGCAGTACATGGGTATTAACTGGGTCGGCCCGGCCATCATGCGCTACGGGACAGACGAGCAGAAGGCCACGCACCTCTCGGGTATCGCGTCTGGAGAGGTGATTTGGTGCCAGGGGTTCTCCGAACCGGAGGCCGGGACCGACCTAGCGTCGCTGCGCACCCGCGCCGTCCCGGACGGTGACGGTTGGCGCATCACCGGCCAGAAGGTGTGGACGTCCTACGCCCGGATGGCGTCGTGGTGTGTGCTAGCCGCCTGCACCCACCCGGATGCGCCGAAGTCCAAGCGGCTCAGCCTGTTTCTGATTCCGATGGACCGCCCCGGTTTCACCGTGCGAGGCATCCCGTCCATGCTCGGACCGCATCACCTCAACGAGGTGTTCCTGGACGACCTGCGGGCTCACCCGGGTGACGTGCTGGGTGAGCCGGGCGACGGCTGGCGGGTAATGCGAGAAGCGCTGGCGTTTGAACGGGTCGGCATCGCCCGTTACGCCCGCTGCGAGTCACTGCTGGACCGGATGCAGGCCGAACTCGGCGACGACTGGGACCGGCTGCCGGAATCGATTCGCGCCCGGTGGGTTCGGGCGCTGATCGACTTGCGGGTGGCGCGGTTGATGGCATACCGGGCCGTCTCGCTACAGGACGATGTCTCGGCGGGTGCGGCGGCCAGTGCGGCGCGCATCGCCACCACCACGTGCGATCAGGTGGTGGCCGAGTTGCTCTTCGACGTGCTCGGCCCCTCGGCTCTGGACAGCGGCAACTCCGCGGCGCTCTACGGCGCCGTCGACGACCATTGGCGCTACGCGCAGGCGGCCACGGTGGCTTCGGGCACCATCGAAGTGCAACGCATGATGGTGGCCCGCGACGTACTGGGAGAACGCCGGTGAATACCGAACTGCCACAGGCTATTACCGACTTCGCGGCTGTTGCGGTCAAACGCTTGACCCGGCTCGGCGGACCGCAGGCGGCGCTGCGCGCCGAGACCGACAACTCCGTTCGAGACGCTGCAGGTGCCGCGCTGCGCGAGTTGGGCACGTTCGAACTCGACGTTCGATCGGGCCCTGACGACGTGCTGGCCGCGGCGGTGCTCTGCCAGGCCGCCGGCGCGACGGCGCTGCCCTATCCGCTCGTCGAGGAACTGTTGGCCCTTGCCGACGCTGACGGTGCCCGGCTGACCCTGGTCAACCCCGACGCACCCCGCATCGATCACGGCGATCTGCCCGGCGGGTGGGTCGCTGCCGATCTTGACGGCAACCGCTACCAACCGCACCCAGGATCGCGCACCGCAGCCAAGCTGGGTCCGTTCCTGGTGCCGGCAACGTTGCGCGTCGCGCAGGGACCCCAGAAAACCGTGTCGGCCGCCGACGTTAACCTTCATCTCGTGCTGGGATCATGGCGGATTCTGGGAGCTGCGCAGCGGGCGCTGGACATCGTTACCGAACATGTTCAGGCGCGGGTGCAGTTCGGCAAGCCATTGGCGGATTTTCAGGCCGTTCGATTCGCCGTTGCGGACGCCGCGGTCGCGGTGCGCGGACTGCACGAGCTCGCCAAGTACACGCTGTGCCGACCGGAATCTGCAGCGGTGCAAGTTCTTTCAGCAGATGCACTAGTGCTGCGCCTGAAGGCGGCCGAGACCGCCCGGCAGATGCTACGCACCGCCCATCAACTACTCGGCGCGCTGGGTTTCTGCGACGAATCCGACGTCAGCGTGCTCGACCGGCACACCCAACCACTGATCCGTTTGCCCCTGGGGCCCGAGGGTCTGGCCCTGCGCCTGATCCCGGAGGTACGCAGCGGGCACCTGGAAACGTTGTTCAGTGGGCGTATTTCGGCATGAGTTCGCAGAGCGTAGCCGTTGATGCGCCCGTCAATCCATTCGCGGACGGAATTCCTTTCAGCACCAAGCTCCAGCAGTTAGCCGAACAGCGCCACGACGACACCGCGGTGACCGTCGTCGCACTGGACGGCAGCACTCAGGCGCTTTCCTTTGGTGAACTCGACGCCCGAGCCAACCAATGGGGCCGCGCGCTCGCGGCTCGCGGTGCTGGCACGGGTTCCTTTGTGGCCATTGCCATCCCGAACTCGGTTCATCTCGTGCTGGCGACACTGGGGTGCTGGAAGATCGGTGCGGTTCCCATCCCCATGCACTGGGACCTGCCGGAGTGGGAACGTGAGCGGGTGCGCGCGGTGATCGACCCAACCGTCGTCATAGACGACACCACCCGCTGGGAACTCGACACCCGCGCGGGCGCCGAATCCGAAGCGTCCTTGCCCGAAGCCGTCTCCCCCACCGCCAACGGCATCTGCTCCAGCGGATCCACCGGCGTGCCCAAGGTCATCCTCAACCTGGCGCCGTCATTGTGGATACCGCAACAGGGTGAACCGTTCTTGGCGAACTGGACGCCGGTCGAAAAGCCCCAGCGAATCATGGTGCCGGCACCGATGTATCACACCAACGGGTTCGCCACATTCCTGATGCTCTTGGGCGGCGATCACCTGGTAATCCTCGAAAAATTCGATGCGCCACTGTTTGTCGACACGATCGAGCGTTACCGGATCACCAATTTCACTGCGACGCCGACGATGCTGGCACGCGTTGCCGCTCTGCCCGATATCCGCGAACGCGACCTGTCCAGCGTGGTGTTCATCCTGCAGGGCGCGGCCGTGATGCCGCCGTCGTTGTTGCGTACCTGGTTCGAGCTACTTAGCCCCGAACAGATCGTGACGGCTTACGGCATGACCGAGAACCTGGGGCTGACGGCGCTACGCGGTGACGAGTGGCTGAGTCATCCGGGCAGCGTTGGTCGGGGTTTCCGCGACACCGAGATCCGGATCCTGGACGCCGACAAGCGCCCCGTCGGCCCGGGCGAAGACGGCGACGTCTATCTGCGTGCCGCGATGAGCGCCGGCTACCGCTACCTGGGCGGCGCGCCGCCGCTACCGTCCACCGAGGACGGGTTCCGATCCGCCGGCGACATCGGCCACCTGGACGAGGACGGCTTTCTCTACATCACCGACCGCCGCGCGGACATGATCATCAGCGGCGGCGCTAACGTTTTTCCGGCCGAGGTCGAATCGGCGCTGTCCGGCCACCCGGCAATCGCCGACGTGGTCGTTATCGGCCTAGCCGATGCGCAGTGGGGACGCCGTGTGCACGCCGTGATCCAGGCTGCCGGCCCGCTGACCGAACAGGAGGTCATCGACTACGCCAAGGGCCGACTGGCTCCTTACAAGGTGCCCAAAACGGTCGAATTCGTCGACACGATCCCCCGTACCGCAGCCACGAAAATCAACCGCTCGGCGATGATTGCCGCGCGCGAAACAGGCTAGGCTCCGCCGCGCATGTCGATGTAGTGCGGAAAGATCGTCTCCCACAGCACGAGACAGCCAAGAAACCAAGCAACTGGTGTGGTCAATTGGAGCGAGCCCACTGAAGAGACAACCGGACGACCGCGACCGGCATGGGCCCTGGCATCTGCGTAGACCCACAGCGCAGTGGCCAAAACGATGCCGAGCAATTCGACGGCGGCAACCAGCAACCCGCCCGCGCCCCCGTGAATCCGAGTAAGCATGTACAACCTCTTCCAGCCTCCTGTTGCGTAGAAGCTACATCGTCGGGAGCGAGCGCGTGGCGCAAATGGTCGCTGAATCACGGGCCCGCGAGTCCCATCTGTCACTCGCGCACCTGCCTGGAGGGCAATGTGATTTTTGCCCGGCTCTGAGCGACACGTGGTTGGACGGGGGGTGGACAGGCGAGTGGTCGCTTCAGCGATTAGACCGGTTGCCAAGGTAACGAAACACTTCTTGTCAGTGCCCTTTCGTAAAATCTGACGCATGGGTTCAAGCACATCCGCGTGCGCGGATCGGTTGTGTGAGTTGACTTTTGGTTTCCTGCTACCGCGGGTGCGGGTGGTGCTTCAGTTATGCATGTCTGG
Organism: Mycobacterium asiaticum; assembly: GCF_001673365.1. Classification (GTDB taxonomy): domain Bacteria; phylum Actinomycetota; class Actinomycetes; order Mycobacteriales; family Mycobacteriaceae; genus Mycobacterium; species Mycobacterium asiaticum_A. Next base: position 10,392 of record NZ_LZLS01000080.1, on the reverse strand, counting down.
GCATGCGGTGTATCACGTGGCCGTGGTGGCCACCGCTGCGGAAGCTAGCCGCGCGAGGTGCGATCGGTGCGTTTAGTATGCGCGAACCCATCGGCGATGGATGCCGCCAATTCCAGAAACGCCTGACGGGTCCGGCTGGCCATCAGGTCCAAGACGATCTCCGACCCTTGAGCCAGGTGATCGTCAAACGGAATCACATGAACGGCGCGGATGCGGGTCAGGAACTGCGCGGCGAGTCTGTCGAGGTCCACCGAGGATTTGCCCGGCCGGGCGGCGCTGATGACCACCGTCGCATTCGGCACCAGATGCCCACGACCGTGATGTTCCAGCCAATCCAGGGTGGCCAGCGCGCTGCGGGCGGCATCGATGGCCGGCGAGGCGACCAATACGATCGCGTCGGCCTCGTCCAGCACGCTTTCCATCGCCGAGTGCACCAGTCCGGTGCCGCAGTCGGTGAGGATCAGGTTGTAGAACCGCTGCAGCAGCCGGATCACCACCCGATAGTCGGCGTCGGAGAACGCCTCGGAGGTGGCCGGATCACGTTCGGAGGCCAGGATTTCCAGCCGACTGGTGCTCTGCGAGGTGTGGCGTCGGATGTCGGAATAGCGAAAGATGTTGTCGTCCAACAATAAATCACGCACGGTGGATCGACTTTGGTCGGGACCACGCTGGGCAAGGGTGCCGAAGTCGGGGTTGGCGTCGACAGCGATGACGCGATCCCCGCGGATCGCGGCGAACGTCGAGCCGAGCCCCACCGTCGTGGTGGTCTTTCCGACGCCGCCCTTCATCGACAGCACGGCGATGCTGTAGTCGCCGCGCACCGGTTGGCTTACTCGCGCCACGAGCTTCTGACGGGTGTTCTCCTGTTCGGATTCCTTGGGGGTAAGGCCCGTGACGCGGTGTACGACCTTGCGCCACCCGCTTTGCGGCTGCGGTCGCGCGCGACGTACCAGGCCGAGGTCAGTGTGCGACGGCATCCGCGGATCTGCGACGCCGTGTTGCGGTGATGGAGTGCTGGGTGTGGCACTAGTGAAAGGCGTTGTCACCGGCGGCGGCGCGGGCGGGTTCAGCCGCGGATCCGACGTGGACGGTGGCCTCGGCGCGGGTCTCGGGTCCGACGCCGGCGGCGGTGTCGGCGGCGGTGTCGACGCGAGCGGCGCTGTCGGCGCGGGCGGTGGAGCGGGCGGATCGGCGGCGACAGGACGCCCCGGTATCGGCGCCGGACGCACCGGCGGACCGTCGTCAACGGCCGGGGGTTCGGGCACCGGCGGCCGCGGCAGCGGCGGCAGCTCCATAACGCGCGTGCCTTCGGCCGTCGGACCCGGTCGGTCCGGCTCTTCGACAACCGGCTCCGAATCGCCCCTCGGTGCCGTCGGCACGTCGATGACGTCTGTGCCCTCCGGATCCGCTCGGTGAGCCCCTTCGGCAACCGGCTCAGGATCCACAGTCGGTACCGCGGGCACATCCATTACCCGGGTGCCGGCACTCATCGGTCCGGGTCGTTGCGGCGCGTCGTCGACGATCGGCGTTATGTCTTCGACAACGGTTGCCGCTTCTGCGTCGGCAGCCTCCTGCGCAAGCTTGGCCCGAATCTCTTGCACCGGAATCGGATTGGTGTCCGCGTCACTGCTGCGCTTGAATCCCGACGTGGGCTTGGGGATATCTGAGTCGCTCACTATTGGATTCTCGAGGTCAGCTCGCGGTTGGACATACCGAGCACATTCTCCAGCGCGGCGCGCATGTCGCTGAGCTCGATGCGCATCAACTCCGTTTCGTCGAGATCCTCGAGGCTGACGTCCTCGCGTTCGCTCAGCCGGTACTCCCGCTCCTCTTCGGCCGTCTCGATCACGTTGCGGACAAACCGTCCGTTGCCGACCAGGTCGATGTCGCGACGCAACTGACCGGTGTCGTCCAGGGATTGACCTGCGTAAAGGCGCTCGCAGGCGGCAACCAACTCGTCATAGGCCGGCTCGGTCAGCTCGGAGTCCCGCGTCTTGGCAACCAAGCGACCGATGTCACCTAACTCGATCGGGTCGTAAGAGGCGAACCGAATCCGCTTGGTGAACCGGGACGCCATGCCTTCGTTGGCAGCCAGGAACCGGTCGATCTCCGAGTCGTAGCCCGCGATGATCACCACCAACCGGTCGCGGTCGTTCTCCATCCGGGACAACAAAGTGTCCACCGCCTCGCGGCCGAACGCGTCACCGCCGGAGAGACCCGTCTGGATCAGCGTGTACGCCTCGTCGATGAACAACACCCCGTCCATCGCCGAATCGATCAGGGCAGACGTCTTTATCGCCGTACTGCCCAGGTGTTCACCGACGAAGTCGCTGCGCTTCGCCTCGATCACCGCGGGCGTCTTCAGCAGCCCAAGCCCGCAGTAGACCTGCGCGACGACGCGGGCGATGGTGGTCTTGCCCGTTCCCGGCGGACCGGTGAACGCCAGGTGCAGGCTGCGGGATGCCGCGCTGAGACCCTTGCCCTCGCGGACCTTGGCCAGTTTGGCGGCGGAGCGCAACTTGGCCACCTGCAGCTTGACGTCGGTCAAGCCGATTTGGCGGTCCAGCTCCTGCTGCGCTGCGCGCAAGTACTCGTTGCCGCGTTCGGCGATGCCCTCGGCACTGATCTCCTGAGCGTTGCGCGCCGTGCTGGGATCCCACTTGTTGGTGCGAGATTCGATGTCTTCGGCGCTGCTCAGAATGAGCCGGTACTTGGGATCATGCAGCGCCGCCGCGTTCGCCTCGAACCCGGGCTCCTCGCTGTAGATCCGCTCGAAAATTACGCGCGCCTCGGGCTCCTTACCCATCTCGCGCAACGTCAGGCCCTTACAGAACTCGGCGGCGCGGCCTGCTGCCGGAATCGGGCCATCGATCGCCTGGTCAAGGCGACGAATGCCCTCGCCGAACAAACCCATCTGCGCACATGCCGACCCCACCATCAGATGCGCTCCGGCGGCGATGTACTCGTCAGCGAACGAGGCCGAATTTGCAAGTGTCGCAAGCACATCCGGCCAGCGCTGAGTGGTGAAGTGCAGCACGGCTCGGACGTAGGCGCAGATTTCGGCGGACTCGGCGTCGCCTTCGGGCATCGCCCGGCGCATCGCGTCCAACTCGTCGAGCACCCGCTCGGCCTCGTCGAAGTCCTTGCCCGCGATCATGTTTGCCGCATAAGCCAGCCAGACCTCGGTGAGCGTGCCCAGCGTGTAATCCAAGTACAAGCCGGTTTGGAAGCGTCCGCTCAGCGCGTGCCGGGGCAGCCCCAGCCGCCGCTGTTCACGGTTGAGGTTTTCTTTGCTGGTCCGCCAGAGGTTGTAAATCACCTCTCCGCTGGTCTCCCCGGCCGCTGCGCGTCCCAGCCAGGCGTCGCTCATCTGCGGGTCGTGTTCGGTCGCCCGTTTGAAAGCCAGGGCCGCGTATTGCACGTCGCGATCGGTTTCCAGCCCATCAATGGGAATTCCCAGCGACAACACGCCGGCATCGAAGACCCGCTGCGCGTCCCGGGTGCCAGGCATCTACTTGGTCCTTACTACTAGCGACTACGCAGGGGTGGCCGTGCGGCAAAATAAAGTCTCGCCCTTCATGTTCCCCACGTCCTGGGCGGTAAAAAGTTATTGTACCGATCCGAACAGTCGCATTTCGTCGTCAAATCAATGCACGATCCAGATTTCGGCGAGCGTGGAGGTGAGCCGGAGTGCCACAGCAACAGCCGCAACGACAACCGGTGCGGTCCCGGACCGGGACCATCGCCGTCGTCACCACCGAACGTGGGCTTCCGACGGCGCTCAAACTGGACCGGTCCGAGCTCGCCCGGCCGCCCCAGGAGCTGGCGAGTGAGATTCTTGCGCTGTGCAAGCTGTCTGCGCTGCGAGCCCAGGTGGCCTTCCGACGAGAGCTGGTCAGCAAGGGTTTTACCGCTTCGTCGCTGCGGGAAATTCGGTTGCCGACCGAGGAAGACCTGGCCCGTGCCGAAGAAGAGCTGTACGGAGAGGATCAAGACGAGCCTCCCGCTACCTGGATGAGGTCGGTATGACCAGCCTGGCGCAGTCGGTGATCGCACGTGCCACCAAGCAACGAGACCTCTTGCAGTCGATGACCGAGCAGTCCAGAGCGATTTCTGCGCGGGTGACCAGCCGTGACCGGGCGGTGAGTGCCGAGGTCGACGGGCTGGGTCGACTGACCGGATTGTGGCTGGGACCGCCCGCCAGCCGGCTGGATCCGGATGCCTTGGCCAGCCTGATCGTCGACACGGCCGCCGCCGCCGCCAAGGTCGCAGCGGAACGCTACAACTTCCTTCTCAAGGAGTTCATGGTCCGCATGCAGGAACTGCAGAACGCGCCGCTGGTTCGATCCGACGGCACCGTCGTGGAGCCGAAATAACTTACTGTCGACGCTTATTGCACACATGTGAATCGCACGCATCGCAAAAGTCTGCTTAAAATTCGTGCAGTTTATTGGCTGCGGGGGCGCTTAGGGTTGAAAGACCAGCGCAAGGCTGCAACTCATCGGGAATCCTGGGGGAAAGAAGCAGATGAAGTTCTCAATGGAACCTGAGTTCATGGAGGGACTCAACGACGCGCAAGAGGCCGCGTGCGCCGGCATCACGGCCGCGTACAGCGCGGTAACTCCAGCGGTGCTGACTTCGTTTTCGATGACACTGGGTGCGATCGCGGCGGCGAACATGATCCCGGTGATGCACGAGACCACGGCAAACAACGTCTTGAGCGGCATGATGACCGCCAGCAATCACGGGCTACTGGGCGCTGCAACGCATATGTCGCAGGGGGCCTACGTCGCTACCGATACGCCCACCGACGTCTAGGACCAAACGATGGGTACCGCAGACCCTGCGCCGGAGGCAGGGTCATCCGGCCAGTTCGATCCGATCGCGGACTTCGATCACTTGCCGGTCATCAATCAGGTGGAGAACGACCTGCAAGCTTGGCTGAACCGGCCCGTGCAGGACATTCTCAACCAGTTCAACCTGGGCCAGTTGCCCATGGGTGGGCCGGACTTTTCCGGACTACCGGGTGAGGCTATCCCCGCCGACCTCACCGGGGCTCAGGGCATGGGCAGCAACTTCACCGGCGGCCTGCTCAAGCCCGTCACCGACATGCTCGGCACTCTCGGCCCGGGCCTGTTCCAGGGCTTGAACCCGACTCAGATGTTCGGTGGCGTGACCCAAGCCTTCCAACAGGCGGCCGGCGGTTTGCAGCAAGCGCTCGGGCAGATGATGGGCGGCATGGGCGGCCAAGGGTGGTCGGGCGCCGGCGCCGCCGCATCCGCCGCGAAGACCGGAGAGACATTGGCCAACGGTGCCGCGGTCGGCGCCCAGGGCACCGCGCTGGGAGCTGAGTACACCGCTGCGGCCGCCAACGTCCAACAGGGGCAGGCACGGCTGATCGAGATCCTCACGCAATGCCAACACGAGCTTGAAGGCCTCTCCGCCGGACTGCCCTGGACGGCACCGGAAATGGTCGAATCGGCTTCGCGGGCCACGGCGCTGGCCACCGAATGCATCACCGAACTGGAAAGCACCCTGACCACTCAGGCCGCCGCGACCACCGCCACCGGTGCCCCGGTCGCCGTCGCGCAGGGGCCCGAGATGGCCATGGGGATGCTCGGCCCGATGCTGTCGGTGGGAATGAGCATGATCGGCCCCGCGATGCAGATGGGCGCCATGCCGCTCACGATGGGTGTCCAGGCTGGTACTCAAGCCCTACAGGCCGGCATGCAGGCCGGCACCAGCCTGGCGTCAGGGCTGGGCCAGGCGGCCCAGGGTGCGGCGGGACCGGCTTCGGCGCTGGGTCACACGGGCCGGATGGTGAGCGCGTCCCACCCGACTGGCGGCGGCCATGGCGGCGGAGGCGGAGGTCTCGGCGCAACCACACCGGCTCGGGCAACGCCTTCCTCACCAATGTTGCAGAACGAGACCAACGCCGCGGCCGCCGCCCGATCCGTGGCTGCCCGGCCAATGGGTGGTGGTGCCGGCATGGGCATGGGTATGGGCGGCGCCGGGATGATGGGCGCGGCCGGCGCTCACGGCGGCAAGGCCGGTGCCAGCGGCAGCCACTCGGCGGCGTCGTTCCTGCACACCACTGATCAGGGCGGCGAGATCGTCGGTGATCTCGGCCACGTCAGCCCTGCGGTGATCGGCGATACCAACATCAATCCAGACGACAACCCCGATATCAAACTTCGAATTTAGGAGCACGAAATGGCCGCCAACGACCGCCTGTCCATTCAGCCGAACGAGGTCACCGAGGTCACCAGACAACTCGACGAACTCGCCAACCGCATGCAACGAGTGATGGAAACCGAGTTGCCGAATCTCAACGTGATCGCCTCGGGGCACGACGAGGTCTCACAACGGGTCGCGCACACCCTCAACGAGGTCCATGGCTCGTTCGCCAAGGCATCTGGACAGGGCGCCAACGAGATTCAAGAGATTTCGGCGACGTTGCGCTCGCACTCCGGGCGCATCGCGGAAGCAGACCTCGCATAACGCGATTCGATCAAACGTCGCTGGACAGCGACCTCGGCTAAGACTCGAAGGGGGGCTTGAGCATGGGATTCACCAATGTGGTGTGGGAATCACGCAGTACCGAACAACTGGCGCGCGACCTGACCGAAGGACCCGGGCCGGCCTCGGTCGGGGAAGCCGGCGCCGCCTGGATTCGGGTGGCGAACGAGTTCGCGAAGATTTCGACCGACTTCGACCAGATCGTCGAACGCTATCGGACCGCATGGGAAAGCAGTGCCTCCGAGGCGGTGGTCCGCAAGCTCGAAGTGTTCGGCAAGTGGCTGCAGGCGGCCAGCCTGAACGCGGCCGCGAACGGCCGACGGGCCGAAGAGGCCGCCGTAGCCAACACGGTCGCGATCTTGTCGATGCCCAGTGTTCCCGAAGCCGTGGAGGCCAAGGCGGCGCAGGACATGATGGCATCACTGTCGGCATACAACGGCGCCATCCTGCACGGCAGCTTCGCCGAGTTCGACGAGGCGGCTTCGGCCCAGCAGGCGGACGCCGCCGCGGTGATGAACCGCTACGAGGATGCCGTGGCCGAACTGGCCGAGCCGTGGGAGCAGCCGCTTCCGCCACAAGTCACCACCGGCGCCGCCCTCGCCGCGGAAAAAGACGGCAAGTCCGGTGGCGGTTCGCGCGGCGGTGGTGGCGGCGGCGGTGGTGCCGCCAGGCAGCTGTCACCGATGATGGCCACTCCGATCAAACCGAGCGACGAGGCCAAGCAGCTGAAGCGCACCAGTTTCGCCGGAAATTCCGCCGGCAGCAACGGGTTTGGCCGCGGTGGCGGTTACGCGCCGATGGCCGGAGCGCGGCGCGACGAGGGCAGCCGCGAATACGAGTCCTTCCGCGAAGCCGAGACGCTCGAGGGTGGCGGCGAGGCGGGTGCGAGCTTGTCCGATGCCGGCCAGTCCTGGTTGCCGGCCGCGCAGCAAAGCGACGCGCCATTCATGGTCTCGAATGTCAGCTGGGGCCCGAACACCGCGATATTCGATGACCTCGTGACGCCGGATCCGCAGCAGGTGGAGGGCTTCGCCACCGAGCCGGAACGAACGCTGCAGCAGATCTCCGACCGGTGGGTTTCCCCGCCGGTGATCGGCGCCGAACAGGAGGTGACGTTGTGACCACTGCCGTGGCCGCGGACTTCACCCTGACCGACGACGAGCTTCAGGTCATTGGTTCGCGAATTGGGATTCAGGGATTCCCAGTCGTTTTGGCCGTGCGGCCCAGGTACGGCACGGTCGACGCACTCACGACGGCCCTCGACTCGGCCACACGTCGCCTCGTTGCGCGCGGCCTGATCATCGACGGCGCAATCGATCCCGATCTGACACCGCTGCTGGCTGCGTTGGAACGTCCGCACCGGGAGTTGGCGATGCGGTTGATGACGCCGCGAGGCCTCGCCCGCTATTCGATCGTGCGTCGCGGCGATCTGCAGTTGCTGGCGCGTCGGGTGGCCAACGAAATCACACTGCGGGTGATCGACGCCCCGCCGGATCTGCCCGGAGTCACCCGAGCCCTGATCGCGGAGCTGCCGCGGGCCGAGGCCGCACAGTTTTCTCCAGTGCCGGCGCCCCTCGAGGCGGTGGGCCGCTACCTGACGGGCACGCACGACGCGGCGCAATTGGCCGATCGGGTGCGGGCGCTCGGCGCCGAACCCCGTACCGCGATGACGCTGGGCTCCGCCCTGTCCACCCGCGCCGCGTTCGCCGAAATCGTTTACTACGCACTGTGTTCCGATCAAGACCGCATTTCGCGGCAACCCGCCGCGGTCGGGGTGTTCTATACCAAGCAGGGTCGCATCGTCGGTGCGCCCAGCGCCTCTCCCAATGGACAGCTGTGGACCACGCTGAAGCCGGGCTCAGACCATGCGCTCGGACAAGCGATCGGCCAGCTCATCGAGGTATCCGCGGAACGATGGGAGAGGCTCTAGATCACAGTTGAGACACCCAATTAACTAATCCCACAGGCCTTTTCGGGACAGTCCCGTTACCAACAGAGATTGGAGATGAAAATGACCGTTGCTCTTTCGCCCGAAGAAGCGAAACAGGTATTGCGCAACATCGAGGAGCAGGTTCGGCAGGTGAAGAACCGGCAGGCCGACATGCGTCTCCGCGCCGAGGAGATGGTGCATAGTTCGTGGCACGGCGGGCAGGCGAAGCGATTCGGCGAGGCCATGCAGTCCCATGACTCCGACCTGACGGCGGTCGGCAACGAGCTGGACCACGTCGTTACCGAGGCACAGCACAAGGTCGATCAAATCACCGCTCAGGCGATGTGACAGAAAGGAATTGACATGGCAACGACCAGCGACATCCTCTACAACTTCGCCGAGAACCACGACGGATTGGATCACATCCAGCGAGTCGTGACCGACATCCACACGATTGCCGACGACGTCCACAAGATCTTCCAGGGCATCTCGGACCTGTGGCAGGGCGCGACGCCTGAGGCGTTGCAGGCCGCCCACGCCAGCATCGATGCAAAGCTGAAGGACTACCTGGACGCCATCCAGGCGACCGGTGCCGGCGCCAGCGACCAGCAGGACGAGATGCAGGCTTTGGACCAGAGCCTGGCGGGCGGTTTCTGACCTCTCCCGATGGGGGCCCGGGCTTGCCGCAACGGCGGGTCCGGGCCCTTTCAGATCTAGGACTCCCGCGGCGCTCTGAGCCGGCCGAAGTTTTCGCTGACGGCTCCGGCCAGTTCGAGGTAGGCCTGTCTGGTCGCGGGGTTCAACCGGTTGAAGTCCACATCGGCCCCCTCGGCGAGGTGCTGGTCGAACGGGATCAAATGTATTGACCGGCAACGTGACTGGAAATGTTCGTAGACCTTGTCGAGCTTGAGCGCCGCCGAACCCGGCCGCGAGGCGCTCAGCACCACATGGGCTTCCCGAACCAGGCCCGAATGCCCGTGTTGCATCAGCCAGTCCAACGTTGCCGACGCGCTGCGCGCCGCGTCGATGGCCGGTGAACTGACCAGCACGATGCTGTGGGCCAGATCCAGGATCGCCGACATCGCCGAATGCATGATGCCGGTGCCGCAGTCGGTCAAGATGATGTTGTAGAAGTGCCGCAGAATCTCCACCGTGCGCCGGTAATCTTCGGCTCCGAATACCTCGGATACAGCCGGATCCTGTTCGCTGGCAAGCACTTCGAGCCGACTGGTGGCCATCAGGGTGTGGTTGCGGACGTCGGCGTAGCGGTTGATGTTCGGATCTGACAACAGGTCTCGCACGGTCGAGCGCGTCGACAGGTCGCCGACCCGCTCGCCCAACGTGCCGCGGTCCGGGTTCGCGTCGACGGCGATCACCCGGTCGTGACGCACCGTCGCCAGTGCCGATCCCAATCCGAAGGTGGTGGTGGTCTTTCCGACCCCACCTTTGATCGAGAGCACCGCGATGCGGAAGTCGCCGACGATCGGCTGGCGAATCTCGGCGAGCAGATGTTCCTGCCGGCGTTCCTTGCGGGACGCGCCTGGGTTGACGTGGCCCGAGGTGGCCTTGTGCACGGCTCGGCGCCAGCCCGAGGGCGGCGCAAACCGCTCCGGGTGGGCGATCTCCGCTTCGTCAATTGAAGGGGGCGTCCGGAACGGTTGATACCCCGCGGGCCAGCAACCGCCGCAGCCTTCTCCGCAGTCGGGACCGCCTCATCAATTCCGAGCGCCGGCGGCCCGACCGGGCGCCAAGCTGCCCTGGCCGCCGCCACCACCGCCACCCGGACCGTTCCCACCGCCACCCTGGTGGCCGGGACCGCCTCCGGGACAACGTGTTCCACCTCGCCCAGGCGCAGCACCCCGCCCCGCGCCAGCCCGAGGGCGGCGCAAACCGCTCCGGGTGGGCGATCTCCGCTTCGTCAATTGAAGGGGGCGTCCGGAACG
>NZ_LZLS01000079.1 GCF_001673365.1 Mycobacterium asiaticum | reverse complement strand
TCGGGGGACGACGTCGGGCCACCACCTGGCCCGCCGCCTGAGAACGCCGAGCCATCGGGCGACGACGTGGGACCACCGCCCGGCCCGGAGAACGCCGACGCGTCGGGGGACGACGTGGGCGCGCCGCCCGTCCCACCGCCGGAGAACGCAGACCCGTCCGGGGAGGAAGTGGGTGCGCCTCCAGGCCCGCCGGTGGGCAACCCCTGATTCGCCATCGGCGCGTCGATAGACGAACCCGGGAACGCCATCGTCGCGTTCACCCCGTCGGCGGCCGCGCCGTGCGCCAGCGCGAAGTCCGAGTCCGGCGGAATCTGCACGCTCATGGTCGAGGCAGACTGCAGGTGGTCGGCCATCATCGCGGTCTGCTCGGCCGAGGTGCCCAGTATCAGCACGTCATCCGGTGTGCCGGACTGGCCGGGAATCTGAGCCATCAAAGTGTCGAACGTGGCACCCGGATCGCCCTCGAGCGGCGCGGAGGCCAGCACCGTCGGCGGCGCATCGGGGTCCGCACCGGAGACCGCGAAACTCGCCGTCTCGCTGCCAACGAGTAGCACCGCGGCAGCAGCACGACCCGGCCCGAGCAATGCGGTGGCCGCCTGCGACTCCGACACCACCTGCACATTGGGCACGCCCGCATAGTCCAGCGCCTGGCGCAGTTGGTCGGCCCGATACGAATCCGGCCACACCAATCTGGTGGCAACCAATCGATGGCCTTCGTCGGCCAGCAGTCGGTTCGTACCCACCACGGTCTCCCGCACGTCTGCGACGGGGTCACCACCCAAATCGATGGTGGACTGGTCGATCACATTGCTTCCGCGACCGCCCGCGCCAACTAGAGCCAGGCGTGCGACCCGGCCTGCGACGGCCACCCCCAACACGACGTCCATTTACGGCTCTCCTTCGGCCGGCCACCCCGCCACCAGCAATGTCCCGGTATCACTACAATTCGTACCGTCGGCCATATTCGTCATCCGGGCGACAGGGTTCACTCTTAGCGCAGCGTAACCGGATTCCCAGCAAGTGGGCACGGTCATTGTTCATCCCATCGACGTTCATAACCTGTTCACAGCTACCACCGGTCATCCGAATGGAGAATATGTTCGCAAGGGAACAACGCAACGGGCCCAGCAGGGGGTTCCCATGCGGCAACACCAAACCTGCGCCAGCAGTAACCGACTTCGAACTCTAGGGGGCGTCGTGACCCTGAACAGCGGCACTGGAAGGGGACCCATCCCGGGTCCACAACAAGCGCCTTCGCATCCGCCCGGGGTCTACCAGCAAAGTCCGCCGGCTTACCAGCAAGGTCCGCAGACAATCGACGACTTGGCGCGACGGCGCAACAACTTCCGGGACCTGGCGGCACTTGTCCTGCTGTTGCTGGCCCCACTGTTCCCGTGGAACCTTTACTTCGGCTTGCAGATCCCCGGCAGCAGATCGGTCGTGTGGGTCTTGGTTGGGTTGGTGACACTGCTGTCGCTGCTCTCGCTCCTGTTATCACGCGCGCGAAAAGGCCCCGCCGCGGCGAGCACGCTACGGGTCGTCCTCAACATGCCGTACCTAGTGCTACTTGCATTCTTCGTATTGTTCGACGTGTTCGAATCGGTCAAGTTTGGTGGTCAAGTCCACGTGCCAGGCGGTATCGGGCCGGGCGGGTGGCTGGGAATCGCCGGCGCGCTGTTGGCCGCGCAACCCGTGCTGACCAACAGAACTAATGAAGAACTCAGCTACCCGCGGTGGCTGCAGGCGGCCCGGGTCATCGGCTATGCATCGATGTTCGGGGCATCGCTGTCCGTCGGCTTCAACCTGTGCTGGGCCGTGCGCTACGGCCTGCAGCGGCAGCCCGGCCAAACAGAGCAGTTCGGAACCTCCAACATCATCGTCATCGTCACCGGGGTGGTCTATGGCCTGGTGGCATTGACGGCGCTTCTGGTGGCGTCCCGGTGGATCCTGCGCAACACTGCCGCGTCTCGGTTCGCGACGTTCGCGCTGGGTGCCTCAGCGCTGCTGGCTGGAATGATCGTGTGGCTGATTCCGCTCGGTCGGCAAATCGATTCGTTCCACGGCATCGCCCAGGACACTCCGAGAGCCGGGGTTGGCTACGAGGGCTATCTGGCCTGGGTCGCGGCAGCGGCCCTGTTCGTGCCGATGACATTGTTCGGCCCCCCGGGGGTACGAGCCGACCGCGACGTGTGGCGCGGCGCCATTCGACACGGCTTGACGCTGATCGTGGTTTGGTGCCTGGGCTCAGCGTTGATGCGGATCAACGACTTGGGCGGCGCCGCGATGATCGATTTTCCCACCTACCCCTACAACAGGATCACGCTGGCCGTGTTCGACGTGACCACCGCGGGGCTGGCGCTGTGGCTCCGCGTCAAGGTTGGCGGCGGACCGCTGCGGTCGAGGCTGATCGCCGCGCTCAGCACGTTGCTGTTCGCCCTGACGGTTTCCCGGGTGTTCCTGGGCGTGGTGCTGGCAATACGCTTCCCGGACACACCGAACAGAGCGGTCCAACCGGTGTACGGCAATGATTTCGCCCAGCAGATCACCAGCACGTTCGACGTGACGCTGTGCGGGCTTGCCCTGAGCATCTTCGTCGCGATCATCATCGCGGGAGGCATTCGCAAGACTCGGCGACGGGTCCGACGACCGCTGCAGCGTCCCGGCGCCGCCCAACGCCCACCTGTTCCCATCCCCACCCGGCCCGGTGTGCCGCCGCCGTCGGAAGCCAGGACGACGCAGTTCGGTGCCGCCCGGCCACAGCACGACGCGCCCACCTCGGTGCTCTCCGCGCCGCCCGGCAACGCGCCCCGAATCTTCCGCCCGGAGGAAACCACCGGGCCGATCTTCCGGCCGCCGAGAAACCCGTCGTAAGCGCTTACCTCAGCGGCGCGAAGGCGAACTCGCGCAGGCCCGCCGCGGGTTCGACGACCGCCCGGAAGCCCAACACCTCGGCCGCCCGGGCGGGGTCTGCGACGATATGGCGCACGTCCCCGCTGCGGTATTGCCCGGTGACGGTCGGGGACAACTCGCCGCCACGTGCGTCACACAACGCGGTGGCCACGTCCAGGATTGAGATGGGACGGCCCGAGCAGACATTGGCCGCGGTGAAGCCGTCTCGCTCGATAGTGACCGCGGCCAGGTTCGCCGCGGCGACGTCGTCGACGTGCACGAAGTCGCGCATCTGACCGCCGTCCTCGAAAACCTTTGGTGCTTCGCCTCTTTCGAGTGACGATCGGAAGATAGCCGCCACCCCCGAGTACGGGGTGTCGCGGGGCATCCCCGGGCCGTAGACGTTGTGGTAACGCAGCGCGACCACCGAGCCGCCGGTGGCCTCCGACCACGCCAGCGCGTAATGCTCCTGCGCTGTCTTGCTGGCCGCGTACAGGCTGCGCGGGCGCAGCGCGGCGTCTTCGTCAACCAGCTGCCAGCCGACCGGTTCCCCGCAGACCGGGCAGCGGTGCTCGAAGATCCCGGCGTCCAGATCACTGCGGCGACGAGCCGGCGGATCGACCAATCCGTGCTCGGGGCACCGATAGCGGCCCTGACCGTAGACCACCATCGACGACGCCAGCACCAGCCGGGAAATCCCGGCGGCGAACATCTGCGCCAGCAGCACCGTGGTGCCGAAATCGTTGTGGCCGCCGTATTCCGGTGCGTCTGCGGCGTTGACACCGGCGCCCACCATCGCCGCCTGGTGACACACCACGTCCACCCCGGCCAGCAGTGGGGCCAACGCGTCGGCGTCGCGCACGTCGAGCAGGTGGCATCCCGCCGGCAGTTGCGCGTCCGGTCCGTGCGCGGCGGGCAGCAATGCATCCAGGCCCACCACCTCATGGCCCGCGGCGCGTAACGCCGCGTCGACCCGCGAACCGATGAAGCCGGCCGCGCCGGTCAGCAACACCCTCACGGCAACTCGAACGGCAGCGGGACCCCGGCGTGCTGCAGGCAGTGCGAGCAGGTGCGCTCGGCGGCGACCCGATCGATCGCCGACTGCACAAGTTGCTTGAGCCTGACGATGTTTTCGCCGAACTCGGAAAATATTTCGGCTGCTTTCACACCCTCACCGACCGCGACACCGGCATCCACATCGGTAACCAAAGCGATTGCGGCGTAACATATTTCGAGCTCGCGAGCGAGTATGGCCTCCGGATATCCGGTCATGTTCACCAGACTGAAGCCGGCGGCGGCGAACCATTGACTTTCCGCGCGGGTGGAAAACCGGGGGCCTTGGATCACCACCATGGTCCCACCGTCAACCAGATGGGGCACATCGGGCAGCCCCGTTACCGCGTCGCGCAGTGTCGGGCAATACGGATCGGCAAAGCTGGTGTGCACCCCACCGGTGTCGAAGTAGGTGTCGGCCCGACCACTGGTGCGGTCGACCAACTGATCGGGCACCACCACCGTGCCCGGGCCGAGCAGAGGATTCAGGCTGCCGACCGCGCACGGCGCGAAGACCCGCCGCACCCCGAGGGCGCGCAGCGCCCACATATTGGCCCGGTACGGCACGGTGTGCGGCGAGTACTGGTGCTGCACGCCGTGCCGGGGCAGGAACGCGACCTCGTGACCCCCGACGGTGCCGATCGTGATGGGGTCGCTCGGTGGACCAAACGGCGTGTCCGGCATGGCGGTGCGGGTATCGGATCCGAGAAAGGTGTAGAAGCCGCTGCCTCCGATGACTCCGAGCATCCGCCCATTGTTATTCATAGGGCAGGATGCCCTGGTGGCCAGTTTTGCGCAGTGGGTGTCCGGGGCTCGCCCGCGGACCCTGCCCAATGCGGTGGCGCCCGTCATTGCAGGCACCGGGGCGGCGGCGTGGCTGCACGCGGCCGTCTGGTGGAAGGCACTGTTGGCACTGGCTGTGGCCGTCCCGTTCGTCGTCGGCGTCAACTACGCCAACGACTACTCCGACGGCATCCGCGGCACCGATGACGAGCGGGCCGGCCCGATGCGGTTGGTGGGTTCGCGAACGGCCACTCCCAAAGCGGTGCTGACCGCGGCGCTGGTGAGCCTGTTCCTGGGGTGCGTGGCGGGATTGGCGCTGGCGCTGGTCAGCGGGCCATGGCTGATCGGGGTGGGCGTCGCCTGTGTCCTTGGGGCGTGGCTGTACACCGGCGGGTCCAAGCCCTACGGCTACTCGGGTCTGGGCGAGGCCGCGGTTTTCGTGTTCTTCGGCCTCACGGCCGTGCTCGGCACCCAGTACACCCAAGCGCTGCGCGTCGACTGGGTCGGCCTGGTGCTGGCGCTCGCGATCGGAGCATTGTCGTCGTCGGTGCTGGTCGCCAACAATCTGCGGGACATCCCGACCGACACCCAGTCCGGCAAGATCACGTTGGCGGTGCGCCTGGGTGACGGCCGCACCCGGATGCTCTATCACTCGCTGTTGGCGAGCGCCGGCATCCTGACCCTGGTGCTGATGATCGCCACGCCGTGGTCCGCGGCCGGGCTGGTGGCCGCCCCGCTGGCGCTGCGCGCCGACCGGCCGGTGCGGTCCGGCCGCGGCGGCACCGACCTTATTCCGGTACTGCGCGATACCGGCCTGGCCATGGTCATCTGGGCTGTCGCGGTGGCGACCGCGCTGGCGCTGGGCGGGAAATAGCTCTGCCGCTGTGGTTTACTGTGCGCCGAAATAACGTGCATTAGGGCGCCGCTATCTCGGGGGAGAACACTTTCATGAATCAGAGTCCGGGTCCTTACCCGCCGTATCCTGTTGCCAGGCCGACGAACTCGATGGCGATCGCGGCTTTGGTCGCCTCGCTCGTGCTGGCACCGCTGGGCATCGTCTTCGGCCACATCTCGCTTTCCCAGATCAAGAAGACAGGCGAGGATGGCCGCGGACTGGCTATAGCCGGCCTGGTACTGGGATATGTGGGAACGGCGCTGGCTGCGATCGCGCTGATCGTCGTCCTGGTCTTCATGGCCTCAGTCGGTTCGGCGCTGCACCATGAAACGCGACGCGCCCGCAGCACCCCAACCACATCGGAGTCTCCGGTCGGCGTACCGGACGCCTCCGCGCGGACAATCAAGAACGCCAAAGTCGGTGACTGCATCCGACGGGTGACGGGTGCACGCAAAAAGGACGGCACCAACGACGTCACCGTCTACACGGCCAGCTGCGGATCAAAGACCGCAACCGACAAGGTCATCAAACGCACCACCACGACCTCCGACTGCACCGGTGGGCAATGGGTACGGACTCAGGCGTACAAGCCACCGATCGTCCTGTGCCTTTCGAAGTTGCGCTAAGACGACTTCCCGTCGACCCCGGTGCACGCGTCATCCGGACACGCCTAGAGTCGATCACGCCCCCGCGGCATAGGGAGGGTGCTGACACTGCGATCGTCAGGGGTGCGGGAAGGACGTGGGTATGACCGAGATTGCCACGATCAGTGGGCCACAGAACGTCGGGCTGCTCAGCGTCGGGGCATACCGCCCCGAACGGGTAGTCACCAACGAGGAGATATGCGAGAAGATCGACTCCTCGGACGAATGGATTTACTCGCGCACCGGGATCAAGACGCGGCGCTTTGCCGCCGCCGACGAATCCGCGGCCTCGATGGCGGCCGAAGCCTGTCGACGGGCGTTGGCCAACGCCTCCCTTGATGCGGCCGACGTCGACGGCGTGATCGTCACCACCAACACCCATTTCCTGCAGACGCCGCCCGCCGCCCCGATGGTCGCGGCCGCACTGGGCGCCAAAGATGTTCTCGGGTTCGATATTTCGGCGGGCTGCGCCGGGTTCGGGTATGCACTGAACACCGCAACCAACATGATCCGCAGTGGCGGCGCCGGGAAGATGCTGGTGGTCGGCACCGAAAAGCTGTCACCCACGATCGACATGTACGACCGCGGCAACTGCTTCATCTTCGCCGACGGGGCGGCGGCCGTGGTGGTCGGCGAGACGCCGCACCAGGGCATCGGACCAACCATCGCCGGCAGCGACGGCGAACAGTCCGGCGCCATCCGCCAAGACATCGACTGGATCACGTTTGCGGAAAACCCCAGCGGCCCAAGGCCTTTCGTGCGACTGGAAGGTCCTGCGGTATTCCGTTGGGCGGCATTCAAGATGGGCGATGTCGGCCGACGCGCGTTGGAGGCCGCGGGCGTCGGGCCCGATCAGATCGACGTGTTCGTGCCCCATCAAGCCAACACCCGCATCAACGACCTGATGCGCAAGAACCTGCAACTGCGGCCGGACACGGTCGTCGCCAACGACATCGAACAGGCTGGAAACACCTCGGCCGCTTCCATTCCGCTGGCGATCGCCGAACTCATGGACACCGGGGCGGCCGAACCCGGCGACCTGGCCCTGCTGATCGGTTACGGCGCGGGTCTGACCTATGCGGCGCAGGTCGTGCGGATGCCGCTGCACTGCGACGCCGGGGGTTAACTTTCGTCTCGGGTCGCGTCCGGGGCGGGCTCACCGCGCAAGCGGGCCTGCAATTGCGCGCGTTCGGCACGTCGACGTTCCCCGGCCGCGGCCAGGGTCGTGGTTGCGCGTCGACGCAACGGCCCGAATACCCACATGCCCAGCGGCATCGAGATGACCAAACCGCCGAGCGCGGCCACCACGAGCGGAAAATCGACCACTCCGAGCACGCGCGCGAGCCCGTAAATCACCCCGGTTATCACCGCCACCAACAGCAGTCGGGCCGTCACGTACATCAGCACGTCTACGATGCCTCGACCGACGGTGGGGACCCGGACCGGCTTGTCACTGGGCGCTTCTGACACAGTCTGAGCCTATCGAAACCGTCGCGCGGGTATATTTTGACGAAGGAGGTGTCGAGTGCTTTACCTGCTCGTCGTCCTTATTCTGGGGACGCTGATCTATCTCGGCTGGCGCACGGCGCGGTCGCAGACAAACGTGCCGACGACCCGCGTTATCGGGCCCGACGACGATCCGGAGTTCTTGCGCCGTCTCGGCGAGAACAAGCCTCGCTAAACCCTCGCTAAACGAAATTTGGGTTGGAGCGCCGCTGATCGCCCGGGAACCCATCGGCGACCACCGCCGCCAACTCGGCTAACGCTTCCCGGGTATCCCGCCTCAACCGGTCGAGGCTGATCTCCGCCCCCTCCTCGAGGTGTGGGTCGAACGGCACCACGCGCACCGCACGGCAACGTCGGGCGAAGTGCTCGATCACCTTCTGCATGTCGACCTTGCCGGAGCGTGACCGCACCGCGTTGATCACCGCGATGGAGTTGCGTACCAGGTCTTCGTGCCCGTGCGCCTCCAGCCAGTCCAACGTTGCCGAGGCACTGCGGGCACCGTCGATGGATCCCGAAGCCACTACGACAAGCACGTCGGCCTTGGCCAATATCGCCGTCATCGTCGAATGCAGCAGTCCGGTGCCGCAGTCGGTGAGCACCAGCCCGTAGTAGCGCTCCAGGATGTCCAGCGTGCGCGTGTAGTCCTCGCCGCTGAACGCCTCCGACACGGCCGGATCGCTTTCGGAGGCCACCACTTCCAGCCCGGCCTCGTTCTGCGAGGTGTAGCTGCGTACGTCGCTGTAGCGGTCGATGCTGTCCGCGTCACGCAGCAGGTGCCGAACCGTGGCGGGGGTTTCCAACGGAAGTTTCTGGCTCAGGGTGCCGCGGTCGGGATTGGCATCCACCGCGACCACTCGGTCGCCGCGCACGCTGGCAAAGGTGGAGCCCAGGGTCGCGCTGATCGTCGTCTTGCCGACGCCACCTTTCAACGACAGCACCGCGATCCGGTAGCAGCCGCGCAGCGGCCGGTTGATCTGGGCGACCAGGTTGTTGTGCCGGGTCGCGCGAGGACCTTCGCCGAGATTGATCAACTGTCCGGACAACACATAAAGCGCCCGGCGCCAGCCCTCCGATGGCGGCGGCTTGACCGGCCGCAGCAGCACGGTCGTGGACAACTCGGGATACGGCGTCTGCGGCAACGGCTCCGGCCGGAACTGCGGCCGGTCCTGCGGGGTGTCCGCCGGTCCGGGGTAGTACGCGCCGTAGGCGGTCGGGTCCACCCGCGAGATGCCGGTCACCGGTCCGGTGTTCGGACCCGCGTCCCACTGGGGCCGCTCGGCTGTCTCGCCGGGCTCGGCAGGCCTCGGTGGCGCCATGGCAGCGTGGCCCGCGGTCGGATCGGCGCCTGGAATGCGTCGTTCGGTGCGGAATCCGGCGAACGTCCTGGTCGGTGCCTCGGCGGTAGCCTCCGCCGCGCCTCCCGCGGGGTGCGGGGGTTGTTGCAGTTGCGCGGTGGGCTGGTCCGGGCTGACGTATTCCTCGCCGTTACCCGGGATGACTCGCGGCGCCCCCACGCCCGGTGTTGGATGCTCTGACACTCTGCTCCCCCTCTTGCCCGCTTGCTCGGGTCGGTCGCTTTCGGGTCAGCCCACGCCCGCATACGAGTGCAGGCCAACGGTCACCAGGTTAACGAAGAACAGATTGAAGACCATCGCGACGAACCCCGCGACGTTGATCCAGGCGGCCTTGCGGTCCCGCCAGCCCGCCGTTGACCTGGCATGTAGATAGGCCGCGTACACCACCCACGCGATGAACGACACGGTCTCCTTGGGATCCCAACCCCAGTAGCGTCCCCAGGCCTCCTCGGCCCAGATCGCGCCGAAGATCACCCCGAAACCGAACACCGGAAACGCGAAGATGGTGGTCCGGTAGGCGATCCGGTCCAGCGTCTGAGCGTCCGGGAAGCGCTGCACCAGCCGCGCGACGGTGCCCTCAGCCCCCAGCTCACCGAGTCGGGAAGTGCGCAACAGGAACAGGATGCTGGCAATACCGGCGACCAGGAACACCCCTGAGCCCAGGCTCACCACCGAGACGTGAATCGGTAGCCAGTAGGACTGCAGCGCCGGCATCACCGGAGCGGCGTTGGCGTAGAGCCATCGTCCGGACACTGTGAGCAGGATCAGGATGGGCAGCAGCAGAAATACCCACAGCGGCCGGTACTGGGGGCGGCGCAGCACGACGGCACCGGCGATCAACCCGGACATGCAGGTCAGGTTGATGAACTCGTACATATTGCCCCACGGCACCCGCATGGTCGCCAAGCCGCGCAACACGATGCAGCACAGCAACAGCCCAATGCCCAGGTACAGCACGGCCAGCCCGGCACGGCCGATACGTTCGTCGAACGGCCGTCGCGGACCCTCCGCCACCAGCCCGGGCGTCTCGTCGTCGGCGGTCGACCTGATCTGCGGACCGCCCGCGGCCACCGGTTCCAGGTTGCGGGTCCGGACGTAGGCGAGCTCGCAGGCCAGCAGCAGCAGTGCCACCACCAGTGCGACCACCGCCGAGGTGAAGGCCCAGTCGGAGTAGCGGGCCAGGCCGATATTGATGTGCTGGGTATTCATTTCATGTCCCTTCCGGCCTTGGCGGGGATGCCGGCGGGCGCGCCGGAGTCGCCCAAACCTGCCTGCAACCGCTCGGTCAGCCGCTCGAACTCGTCACCCCAACCGGAGTTGTCGGTTCGCGCCAGGCCGCCCAGTTCGAGTTGGACCGTACCTGGGCCGGTACCCGCGTCGTCGGCCGGCGTGAGCCGAACCCACACCCGACGCCGGCGCACCAGTAGCGAGACCAGCAGTCCGGCCATCATGGTGATTGCGAAGACCAGCACCCAACTCTGGCCTGGGTCGTGGGAAACCTGCAGGTTGACGAATGGCACGGCTCCGTCGAAACGGACCGTCGTGCCGGCGCCGGGACCGGTGTCGATCCGCACCTGCTCCCCGACCCGCAGGTTGACCCGCTTCTCCTTGGTCAGCCGGCCCTGTTCGATCAGCCGCGGATCGAGATTGAACAACGACTGGGGCCGGCCGGTGTCCAGGCCGGTATCGCCGCGGTAGATGTCGATGGCCACCGCCGGGTCGTTGAGGGCGGGGAATCGCGACGACAGCAAGGTGCCGTCGAGTTGCTCGGTCGGAGCCAGCAGGCCCTGGATTGCGATCTGATGTTGTCGACGCTCCTCGGCGGTCGGATAGCTGCCCGCGGGCGGGTCGATGCGCGCCACACCGGAGGAAAGCAGGGTCTGCGGGTTGTCCGGGCGCCACTGCACTGTCGAGCTGCGGGTCTGCCCGTTCGGGAAGGTCACCGTGAACGTGGGCGCGTAGCCGTGACCTTGCAGGTACACGCGGTCGCCGCCGACGCGTAGCGGGTGGTTGACCTCTAGCCGGTAGGGCCGCCAGATGTTGGCGTCGAGGTCATCACCGGCTTGATAGGAGATGTCGGCGGTGAACGACGTGGCCTGCCCCGAGGGCAGGTAGTTAGCATCGAAATTGTTGACCCGCAGGCAGATTGGGTGCAGCGACGTGCCGTCGACGGTGTTTCCGGCCCGGAACGAGTCGAACGCGGCCGGCGATGCCGAGCAGAAGCCCGGGCCGCCGTCGGCGATGACGATCACATTGCCCTCGTAACCGAACAGCTTGCCGACGGCCACCGCGACCAGCAGGCCCAACAGCGAGAAGTGGAAGACGAGATTGCCGAATTCGCGCAGGTAGCCCTTCTCGGCAGATACCTCCACCGTTTCGCCGTTGCGTCTGGTGGCCGTGCGCCAGCCGCGCAGCCGGTCGGTGATGGTGGCGGCCAGGCTTTCCGGGTCGCCGTCGGCTTGCGCGCTGGCGTGCTTGGGCAGGCGGCCCAGGTTGCGCGGCGCGCCCACCGGCTTGGTGCGCAGGCTGCGGGCGTGCTCGAAGATTCGCGGGGTCAAACAGCCGACCAGGGACACGAACAGCAACACGTAGATGGCGGTGAACCAGAAGCTGGAGAACACGTCGAAGGCCTGCAACTCGTTGAGCCACGGCCCGATCATCGGGTGGGTGTGCAGGTACTCCTCGACTTTGCCCGCGTTGAGGCTGCGCTGCGGCAACAGTGCCCCGGGAATGGCGGCCAACGCGAGCAGGAACAGCAGCACCAACGCGGTGCCCATTGAGGTCAGCGACCGCCACGTGTTGCGCGCTCTTTGCGCGAGCAGACGCAGAATCGCACGGAAACGGTGCGATTCGTGCGATTCTGCGTCTGCTCGCGGGGGGGAGGGGGCCATTAAATCGGCAGCCTCACGTCGGAGACGAACGCATCGCGCAACCACGACACAAAGTCGTTCCACACCCCGGTGACCAGCGCGGCCCCGACGGCGATCAACAGCGCCCCGCCGAAAATCTGTATCGCCCGGGTGTGCCGCCGCAGCCAGCCCAGGCCCGCCACCGCCTTGGCCGAACCGAACGCCAACAGCACGAACGGAATGCCCAGACCCAGGCAGTAGGCAATCACCAGCGCGATCCCGCGGGCCACGTTGGCACCGTCGGTGGCCTCGCCCGTAGCCGAAGCCACGGTAATCACGCCGGTCAGCGTCGGACCCAGGCATGGCGTCCACCCGAGCGCGAACACCGCGCCCAGCAGCGGTGCCCCCGCCACCGTCGTCAACTGCCGCGGAGTGAATCGGGCCTGCCGTTGCAGCGCCGGGATCAAACCCACGAACACCAGCCCCATGACGATGGTCAACACCCCGCCGACCCGCTGCAGCAGCAGTTGATTGGTCACCAACGTGGTGGTCATCCCCAGCACGGCGACGGTGCCCAGCACGAACACCGCGGTGAAACCGGCGACAAACAGGGCTGCCGAGCCGGCGACCCGCAAGCGGGCAGCGCGGATCTTGACGGCGCCCGGCGGCGCGTCTGGATCGTCGACCCCGACCACCGCGGCCAGATATGACAGGTAGCCAGGAACCAGCGGCACCACACACGGCGACGCGAACGACACCAGCCCGGCCAACAGACACACTCCGAGCGCCACCAACAGCGGCCCGGCGGCGGCGATGTGGGCGAACCCCGTCATTGCACGGGAGCCTCCGACGTCTCGGCCGCGATCCGCTGCACCACCGGCTGCAGATCCTCGGCCAGCAGTTCGCGCAGGAAGACCGCCGCTACCCGGTGCTGACGGTCCAGCACCAGCGTCGACGGGATAACCGTGGTGGGGTACTTGCCGCCGAACGCGATCAACGTCCGCATCGGCGGATCGTAGATCGACGGGAAGCTCACGTGCCGGTCGTTGACGAAGTCCAGGGCCGCTTCCCGACTGTTGTCGCGGACGTCGATACCCAAGAACGACACACCCGAGTCTCGGGTCGCGTCGTACACCCGCTGCAACTGGGTGATCTCGGCGCGGCAGGGCCCACACCACTGGCCCCACACATTGATGACCACGACGCGACCGGCAAAGTCGTCAAGGGAGATGGTGTGCGTCGGATCAACCAGGCTGGGACCCGACAGCGGCCCGGGACGGCCGCGGGCAGCCGGCGGGTCGTAGAAGATGTCGGTCTTGCCGCCCGGGGAGACGAACTCGAAGGTGCCGCCCTGGGCCACCGCGTCGCGTCCCGAACAGCCCGTAACCAGCCCCGCCAGCAACAACCAGGCAATCAGCCAACGAGTCATCTGGCCGCCGGTTCGGAGTACTCCACGTCGACCAGCCGGTCCCCGTCATAGACCAACGTCGTCACCGACGCCAACCCGCATTCCCGCCGCCGCGGGTCATGCCACAACCTGTTGCCGGTCAAGTGCATGCGCAGCGTCCAGACCGGAAGTTGGTGGCTGACGCACACCGCTTCGTGGCCGGCCGCACGCGCCCGTGCTTTGTCCGCCGCGGTGGCCATCCTGGCCGCGATCTCGGTGTACGGCTCGCCCCACGAGGGGGTGAACGGGTTACGCAGCTGCCACCACACCCTCGGGTCACGCCAGGCGCCGTCGCCGGGGCCGATGTTGCGGCCCTCGAAGTAATTGGCCGACTCGATCAGGTCTGGGTCGGTGTCCACCGGCAGATCGTGTCGCGCCGCGATCGGCGCGGCGGTCTCCTGGGCGCGCTGCAGCGGCGAGGCGATCACCGCGACGATGTCACGGTCGGCCAGGAAGTCGGCGACGGCTGCAGCCTGTGCAATCCCGTTCTCGGAGAGCCGGAATCCGGGCAGTCGACCATAGAGAACGCCGGTGGGGTTATGCACCTCACCGTGGCGTATCACGTGGACGCGGGTCTGTTCGGCCATCAGGGTTTGTCCTCCTGTGCCGCGGCCCTGGCCGCGGCGGGTAGAGCGTCGGCGATCCGCTCGAATGCGCTGTCATCGAGCGCCGCCGAGACGAACCAGGCCTCGTAGGCGCTGCACGGTGGGTACACGCCCGCCTCGAGCAAAGTATGGAAGAACGGGGCGTAACGCCAGGTTTCGCTCTTTCGCGCCGAGGCGTAGTCGGTCACCGGTGCATCGGCGAAGAACACGCTGAGCATGTTGCCGGCGCGTGGGATCTGGTGCGGCACAGACGCATTCGTCAGCGCTGCGGCCAAGAGCGTGGCCAGCCGATCGGCATTGGCATCCAGTGCCGTGTATACCGAGTCGTCGGCGGCCCGCAACGTGGCCAGACCGGCGGCCATCGCCACCGGGTTACCCGAGAGGGTGCCGGCCTGATAGACGGGCCCCAGCGGCGCCAGCCGTTCCATCACCTCGGCGCGACCACCGAACGCCGCGGCGGGCAAGCCGCCGCTCATCACCTTGCCGAAGGTGAACAGGTCGGCAGCGACGGGATCGATTCCGTACCAACCGCTTCGGCTCACCCGGAACCCGGTCATCACCTCGTCGAGGATCAGCAGTGCACCGTGTTCGGCGGTGATCTCCCGCAGCGCCGCGTTGTATCCCGGCCCCGGCGGCACGACACCCATATTGCCCGGGCTGGCCTCGGTGATCACCGCGGCGATCTGCTCGCCGTGCCGGGCGAAAGCCTCCCGTACCGCATCGATGTTGTTGTAGGGCAACACAATTGTGTCGGCCGTGGCCGCGCCACTGACCCCCGGCGAGGACGGCAGACCCAGGGTGGCCACGCCCGAACCCGCGTCGGCCAGCAACGCGTCCGCGTGTCCGTGGTAGCAGCCGGAGAACTTGATGATCTTGGGCCGGCCGGTGAAACCGCGCGCCAGCCGGATCGCGCTCATGGTGGCTTCGGTGCCGGAGTTCACCAACCGGATCCGCTCGACGGGAGCAACGCGCCCGATGATCTCGGTGGCCAGTTCGGTCTCGGCAGGCGTCGGGGCGCCGAACGACAGGCCGTCAGCAGCGGCCTTGACGACGGCGTCGACGACTGCCGGGTGCGCGTGGCCGAGGATCATCGGGCCCCACGAGCAGACCAAGTCGATGTAGGTGTTGCCGTCAGCGTCGATGAGTCGGCAGCCGTGCGCCTCGGTGATGAATCGCGGCGTGCCGCCGACCGCCGTGAAGGCCCGCACCGGGGAGTTCACTCCGCCGGGGATCACCGCGCAGGCGTCGTCGAACAGGCGCGCGGAGGTTCGCACCTGCGCGCTTGCCTGGTCGGTTACCTGCTCGGAGGCCATGCCGACCAGTGTCCCAGCCGTGCCCAGCCGGACAACTACAGGGTGTAAGAGTTGGAGCATGCAAGTACCTGAAGGGCTCGCCCGGTTCAACAAGCGGGTCACCAATCCGATTCAGCGCGTGTTTGCCGGTTGGGCTCCCGGCTACGCGGTCATCGAGCATGTCGGACGCCCTTGCGGCAAGCCCTACCAAACGCCGATCAAGACCGAGTGATGCGGCTCACCGCGATCCTGGAGAGGGCGGTCGGCCTGGTCGGCGAGGCCGGCAAAATGCCGTCGAACGCTCAAGTCAACTTCGCCAGCCACACCGTCTCGCTGGTGGGGCTGGTCAGCGACGTCCTGCGCGATGGCAAGCCGGTGTACGGGGTGGCATTCAATTCGATCGGCCGGTTTGCCCAGAGTGGGATCCTGCGCGACCGGATGATTCCACGGCTGCTGGCGGCGCCGCCGGACACGTTATTGGACGCCACCGGACAACTTGACCCCGCCGCGCTGGTGGCCTGCGCGCTGCGTGACGAGAAGCCCGGTGGGCACGGGGACCGCGCGGGCGCTGCGGCTGCCCTGGAACTGGCGTGTTGGGACCTGAACGCCAAACTCGCCGACGAACCGGCCTACGTGACCATCGCGCGCCATTTCGGCCGTGAACCGGCCCGTTCGGTCCCGGTCTATGCGGCCGGCGGCTATTACTACCCGGGTACTGGCCTGGACGCGCTGCGCGACGAGATGCGGTCCTATCTCGACCTGGGCTACGACGCGGTGAAGATGAAGATCGGTGGCGCGGCGATGCCGGACGATCTGGCCCGGGTCGAGGCCGCGATCGAGGTTGTCGGTGACGGCGGGCGCGTCGCGGTGGACGCCAACGGACGCTTCGACCGGCCCGGTGCGACGGACTGGGCGGCGGCGCTGGGTGGCTACGGCCTGCGCTGGTACGAAGAACCGGGCGACCCACTGGATTTCGCATTGAACCAGGCGGTGACGGACTGTTACGACGGCGCGGTCGCCACCGGTGAAAACCTGTTCTCGGTGCCCGATGTCGTCAACCTCGTTCGGTACGGCGGGATGCGGGCCGATCGGGACATTTTTCAGATGGACGCCGGACTGAGCTACGGCCTCGGCGAATACGTGCGGATGCTCGACGTGCTCGAATCGAACGGCTTTGACCGCCGGTTCGCGTTCCCGCACGGCGGCCATCTGATCAACCTGCACATCGCAGCCGGGCTGGGGCTGGGTGGGTGCGAGTCCTATCCGGGGGTGTTCGCGCCGTTCGGCGGTTATTCCGACGGCTGCACGCTCGCAGCGGGCCGGATCGCGCCGACCGACGCGCCGGGTTTCGGGCTGGAGCAGAAAACGGGTTTGGCTCAACTGATCGCCGAGCTGGCGGCTTGACTTCCAAGGAGCACAGCATGCGTATCGCGGTAATCGGCTGTGGTGCAATGGGTTCCATCTATGCCGCCCGGCTGGCCGACGCGGGCAACGATGTCACGGCCATCGACAGCTACCAGGCCGGCATCGATGCGATCACACAGCACGGGCTGCGCGTCACCGGCCCCGGCTACGAGAAGACCGTGCGGTTGCGCGCCTGCACCGTCGCGCCGCCCGAGACGATGGACCTGATCGTGCTGGCCGTTAAGGCCGCCGACGTGACAGCCGCTGCGCAGCAAGCGGTTTCGATGCTCGGCGAGCACACTACGGTGCTTACCATACAGAACGGTCTGGGGTCGGCCGACACGGTCGCCGACATCGTCGGCGCCGGACATGTCGCGGTGGGCATCGCCAGCGGCTTCGGCGCCGCGCGAGTCGCACCCGGTCACGTGCACCATAACGCTATGCGCGCCATGCGTTTTGGTGCCCACTCGTCGCTGCCCGCTTCGACTGTCGAAGCGGTGGCCGCGGTCTGGGCCGAGGCCGGCTTCGACGCCGCGGCCGTCACCGACATCGCCGCCATGCAGTGGGAGAAGCTGATCTGCAACGTCGCCTACAGTGCGCCGTGCGCGCTGACCGGGCTCACCGTGGGACAGGTAATGGACGATCCCGACATGGGGCCGGTCAGTCGCGCGGCGGCGACCGAGGCGTGGGAAGTGGCCCGAACGTCCGAGATCGCCGTCGACGTCGATGATCCCGTCACGCATGTTCGCGCCTTCGGCGCGGGGATGCCCAACGCGAAACCATCGGCACTGCTCGATCACGAGGCCCACCGGGTCAGCGAGATCGACTTCATCAACGGCGCGGTGCCGCGGCAGGGAGCCCGCGTCGGCGTCGAGGCGCCGGTGAACGCCACGCTGACCGCATTGGTCAAAGCGGTCGAACGCGGCTGGCATCGTTAGCAAGAGACGTTAGCCGCGAGCAGACCGCTACAAAATGGGCCGCCCGCCAGTGACGGCGACGCGTGCACCCGAGATGTAACTCGCGTCGTCGGAGGCGAGCAGCACATAAACCGGGGCCAATTCCGCGGGTTGGCCTGCCCGCCCCAACGGCACGTTGTCCCCGAACGACGCCACGCTGTCCGCGGGCATGGTCGCCGGGATCAACGGCGTCCAGATCGGGCCGGGCGCCACGCTGTTAACTCGAATGCCCTTCGGGCCCAACAGTTGAGCGAGACTGGCCGAAAAGTTCGCGATGGCCGCCTTGGTAGCCGCATACGGCGCCAGGGTGGGATTTGGTGCATCGGAATTCACCGACGAACTCCCGATGATCGATGCGCCGGGACTCAGGTGTGGCAACGCGGCCTTGACGAGGTAGAAGTACGCCCCGACGTTGAGCCGGAACGTGTAGTCCCACTCCTCGTCGGTGACGTCCTCGAGGTTCTCCCGCATCATCTGGTAGGCGGCATTGTTGACCAGGATGTCGATGCGACCGAACTCTGACACGGCGCGGTCCACCACGGCTCGGCAATGCGCGGGATCGGAGAGGTCCCCCGGCACCAGCACACACTTGCGTCCGGCGTCCTGAACGTACCGTGCGACGTCCTGGGCGTCCTCGTCCTCGTTCAGATAGGACAGCAGCACGTCGGCGCCTTCCCGGGCAAACGCAATGGCCACCGCGCGCCCGATTCCGCTGTCAGCGCCGGTGATGATGGCACACTTGCCGGCCAGTTTCCCCGAGCCCTGATAGCTCTTTTCCCCGCAATCCGGGACCGGGTCCATTCTGGCCTGAATACCGGGAACGTCCTGCTGCTGTTCGGGAAATCCCATCAACGCTTCCTCTCCACGATGCCCACGCGGCCTAGCTGGAAATAGCCCATCCAGGCAGCGATAAACCTGCCGCAGCGCAACCGTTTGCCTCCGTAAATCGGGGGTATCCGCCTGGTCGCACGTTCTTCAACCACGCAGGAACGCATGCGTCGCTGTATTGCCTGTGCCAGTCAATTCAGCACTCCCCCCTTGGCCTGGAGGAGACCTCATTGCTGCGTATCGCCTCGGTGCCGTCTTCGCACATCTACGTGCGGCATTTGGCCGACCCGTACACTGATTCCGTTGTGCGGCTGGATGATCCGGAACCCGCTGATGGCCGGACCGTGCCGGGCGGTTGGTGGCCGCCGCTGATGCTCGAACCAGGCTGGGTCAGCGACAACCATGCGAGCTTCGACGTGTTCCACGTCCATTTCGGCTTCGATGCCATCGGTCCCGATGTGCTGAGCGAAGTGGTGCAGGAACTGAAGATGCATGACAAGCCGCTGGTGTACACCGTGCACGACTTGCGCAATCCGCATCACCCCCAACCCGAAGACCACACCGAGCAGCAAGAGGTGCTGGTCGCCGCGGCAGCCGAGTTGATCACGCTGACACCTGGTGCCGCCCAAGCGATTTGGCAGCGCTGGCAACGCCGTGCGCACGTGCTGCCGCATCCCCACGTGCTCAGCAGAGCGCTCATCGAACGACCCCGTGACGACGACCGTTTCGTGGTCGGGGTGCATGCAAAGAGTCTGCGCGCCAACATGGATCCGCTGCCGTTGGTCGATGCGCTGACGACGGTGGTGGGATCGCTACCCGGCGCGATTTTGCAGATCGACTTTCACGACGAGATCTTCGACCCGGTCAATCACTGGTTCGCACCCGAAACCGCGATGGCTCTGCTGGACTTCCGCCACCTCGAACAGGTAGAGGTGCGGGTGCACCCGTACTTCTCCGACGAAGAGCTATGGGAGTACCTGTCGGCGTTGACGGTATCGGTGCTGCCCTACCGATTCGGCACTCACTCGGGCTGGCTGGAAGCCTGCTTCGATCTCGGAACTGCCGTCGTGGCCCCCAGCTGCGGCTACTACCACCAGCAACGTCCCTGTGGCGTCTTCGAATTCACCGAAGACCGGTTCGACGAGGCCTCGCTGCACGCGGCCATCGGGCAAGCCTACGAGCGCTGGGCAGCACATGAGGCTGCCCCGCGCGCGACTTGGGCGAGTCGACTGGCCGAAAGGCGTCGGATTGCGGCCGCACATCGGGCTGTCTATCAGAGCGTGTTGACGTGACTGACGCGTTGCGGGTGGCAGTAATCGCCTCCAACCGGTTTCCGATCAGCGAGCCCTTCGCCGGAGGCCTGGAAGCTCATGTCTGCCACCTCGCCCGCGCCCTGGATGCGAACGGCTATTGCGTGTCTTTGTTCGCCGCTCCCGGTTCTGATCCCCAACTGGAATGTCAGACACTCGATGTGCGGCGACTGGGACTGTCCACCGCGGCACGCCGCGATGTATCGATGCCCGAGGCCGGGTTCATGGCCGACCACCACGCCTATCTGTCGTTGATGCTGTGGCTTGCCGGGCCCGGCGGCCAGCAGTTCGACATCATCCACAACCACAGCCTGCACTACCTTCCGGTGGCGATGGCGCCGATGCTGACCACGCCAATGCTCACCACCGTGCACACTCCGCCGACACCCTGGCTGGAATCGGCAATCGACGCCTCCCAGACTGCCCCGGTAACCGAAGGCACTCGATTCGCGGCGGTTTCCCGTCACACTGCGGCCTCGTGGCGCCACATGGTCCCCGCGATGACGGTGGTGCCTAACGGCGTCGACTCGCTGCAGTGGCCTCTTGGACCCGGCGGTCCGGCACTGGTGTGGTTTGGCCGGCTAACGCCGGAAAAGGCGCCGCACCTGGCCATCGCCGCAGCCCGGCAGGCCGGCAAACCGCTGGTCCTGGCCGGTCCGGTGGGCGACGAAGGCTACTTCGCCGAGCAGGTGGCGCCTAACCTTGGCGACGGCGTGCATTACGCGGGTCACCTGGATCACGCGCGGCTTGCGTGCCTGGTCGGGCATTCCGCGGCGGCGCTGGTGACGCCGATGTGGGACGAACCCTACGGACTTGTTGTCGCAGAAGCGATGTCGTGCGGGACGCCGGTCGTGGCCTTCGCGCGGGGAGGCGTCTCCGAGCTGGTGGACGCCACGTCGGGTTCACTTGTCGCACCCGGCGACACCGCGGCGCTGGCCGATGCCGTCTCGGCCGCGATTCGACTGCGGCGAAAGGACGTGCGGCAACACGCGGTGCGTCATTGCTCGGTAGCGGCGATGGTTGCGGCGTACTCCGACTTGTACCGGCAGATGATCGATGACGCGACGGGCAGGCAGGATGATCGGTTACTACATTCACCATCACGGTTTCGGCCATCTGGCGCGCGCCGTCAGCATCTGTGCGCAGATACGTCGGCCTGTGACAGCATTGACCTCACTGGATGTCCCTGAGCCGCATCCCTTTTCAGAGATCGTCACGCTGGAGCGCGACGACCGCGAATCCCAGGCACCCGAACCCACCGCGCACGGCGCGTTGCACTGGGCACCGCATCACGACCCCGGCCTTGGTGCACGGATGGATGCGATCGCCCGCTGGATCACCGATGCGCGACCCGAGGCCGTCGTCGTCGACGTCTCAGTGGAGGTCGCGCTCTTCGTTCGGCTACTCGGCATCCCGGTCGTGGTGGTGGCGCTTCCCGGCAAGCGCATCGATGCACCGCATCTGTTGGTGCACCGCATCGCCGACCACATTGTGGCGGCGTGGCCGAAGGCCTTGTGCGTTCCGTCCTGGCTTCGTCAATACGAGCACAAGACCAGCTACGTCGGCGGGATCAGCCGATTCGAGGGTCGGCGTTGCGGCGATTCTGACAGCGGTGGACCGATACTGGTCCTGGGTGGTTCGGGCGGCGACTTCGACGTGACGTTATCCGGTTGTGCCGCAGGCGGTTCCGGTACGACATGGACGTCACTGGGTGGTGCGCACGGCACCTGGAAAGATGATCCGTTCGCAGAGATCTGTGGCGCGGATGTGGTGGTCACGCACGCCGGACAGGGTTCCATTGCCGATGTGGCGGCCGCACAACGGCCGGCGATCGTCATCCCGCGGCCACGCCCCTTCGACGAACAGCTGTCCACCGCCGGTGTGCTGCGACGCCACCAGCTTGCGGTCGTAGTGTCAGACCCGCCTGATGAGCGGGCGTGGCCGGCGCTGCTGACCCACGCCCGCGCCAGCGACCCGCGCCGGTGGCAGCGTTGGCAAGTGGACGGGGCGGCCGCGCGCGCCGCGGCGGCTATCGAGGAGACGGCGCGGCTGTGTCAGGGCGTGACCCATTGAAGACCGCGGTAATTACCACCGTGCACGGCAGAAGCGCTCACCTGCGCCGGCAACTGGACGGTCTGGGCCGCAGCACGCGAGCACCCGATGTCCATATCGTTGTCGCCCTCGACGATCCCGCCGTCGTCGATGTCGTCGCCGGCCATGGATCGCCTGCGCTGGTACTGGACTGCCCGGTCTCGAAGCCGTTGCCGGTGGCCATGGGACGCAACGCCGGCGCGGCTGCCGCGCTGCGAAAGTCCGCTGAGCTCTTGGTGTTTCTGGACGTCGACTGCATACCTGGCACCGAGCTCATCGAGCGCTACCAGCGGGCCGCCGTCGACCACGCTGAAGCGCTGCTGTGCGGACCCGTCACCTACCTGCCACCCCCGGGGCCAAGCGGGTACGTGCTATCCGAACTGCCGGCACGCGTCGATCCGCACCCGGCCCGTCCCGCGCCGGCGGTCGGCGACGTCGTCGCCACGACGGACTACGAATTATTCTGGTCGTTGTCTTTTGCCGTTCGGGCTCAGACCTGGCGTCGTATCGGGGGGTTCTGTGAGCGGTATCGCGGCTACGGCGGCGAGGACACCGACTTCGCGCAATGCGCTGCCGCACTGCAGGTTCCGATGCGGTGGGTCGGAGGAGCCGACGCGTTCCATCAGTACCATCCCGTCTCCGATCCACCTGTGCAGCACGTGGACGACATCGTGCGCAACGCCGGAATCTTCTTCCGTCGGTGGGGTTGGTGGCCGATGCAGGGGTGGCTGGATGCCTTCGAGTCCGACGGGCTCATCTCCCGCGGCGCCGACGGTTGTCCCGTCCGCACCCGGGCTCGACTCACTTAGTTCGGGTCAGATCCGTTGTGGCCGGACCTTCGAGGAGAGTGCCGTCGGGCGCGAATCGTGAAGCGTGTAAAGGACATTCCCAAGCCTTGTCGGCGTCGTTCCAATTCACGATCCCGCCTAGATGGGGGCATACCGGGGAAACGATGTGCTCAACGCCGTCAACCACGCATCGTGCCTGCAGATTCCACGGCGGGCCACTGACCACACCGCCCTCGTCGTCTTTGGGGTCGCGCCGCCCGATCCTGGTGGCCGGCGTGACCCACCCACGGGCCAGATTGAATCCCACTTCCAGGTTGGCCGACAGTGCGGTGGTGATGCCGGACAGTTCGTGCGGACTCCAACTGGCGAAGGCGTCGGCCCAGTCCATCCGACCGCCGAGCATGCGACTGGACAGTGCCAGCGCTGCGGCCGGTCCATTGGTCATGCCCCACTTGTTGAATCCGGTTGCCACGAAGATCTTTTCGTTGTTGGGCAGGATCGGGCCCACATACGGCAGCTGATCGATGGGTGTGTAGTCCTGCGCCGACCAATAGTGTGTCTGCGTCGCACCCGGGTAGTGCTTGCGCGTCCAGCGATCTAGTTCGGACAGTGCCTTGGACGGACTTTTCTTGCGGCCCACCGGGTGGCCAGCGCCGCCGACGATCAGCAGGTCCCCGTCTGCGGTAGGAGCGTAGCGGACCGAACGTGTCGGGGAATCGGTGGAGATCATCATTGGCCGGGTGACCGCGCCCGGCACCTTGTAAGCCATGCAGTAGGAGCGACTCGGTTTCAGTCTCGCGAAGTAGCCGCCCCGGTCCAGGATCGGAATACCGGTGGCCAGCACCAGTTGCTTGGCCGACACCTCGGTGTCGGCCTCGGTACCGTCGTCGGTCTGTTCTCCCCCATCGGTGTTGACCACCAGCCGCAACCCGTCGCCGTGGTTGGACACTTTGCGCACCCGAGCGCCTTCGGCCAGCCGACCGCCACGGTCGAGCAGTTCGACCACCAGGCTGTCCAGGAACGGCACCGGGTCGAACTGCGCCTGCTGCGGCAGCCGCACACCGCCGTGGAACGGAAACGGCACGTCCGCACTGTCTTCCCACGTGACTGGGAGCCCAACGGCGCTGCACGCCAACCATTCCGCGCGTGCCGTCGGTACGCCTTTGGCCGATTGCGCGTAGGTGTAGGCGTCTTCGTGCTGGACGTCGATGCCGTTTTGATCGCAATGCGCCAGCACCCATTCCGCGCCCTCACGGTTGCCCTCGACGTAGGCGGCGGCGGTCTTCTTGCCGTGACGAGCGATGATCTTGCTCAGATGGCTGCCTTGCAGCAGGCTGAGCTTTGCGGTGGTGTTGCCACTGGCTCCTGCGGCTACGGTGCGGGCCTCCAGGACCAACACGTCCTTACCCGCGCGCGCCAGCAGTACCGCTGTGATCAAACCGGTTATGCCCGCTCCCACGACCACGACGTCGGCCGACCCACCAAGATCCGAAGAAGTCCTGTCAGCCCACGGGATGGGGCCGCGGTTATCAAGCCACAGTGACACCATGGCGTCTTGATACCCCGGCCGATCGAATCGAAACAGGCCAGCGGTCGCGCACCGCTTCGCTCAGTGGCGCGGCATTTCGTCGCCGTGCCAGTGATCCAGCTCGGCACACGAATTATCAATCCATTATGTGAAATCTTGGTTTTCACAAGGTTTCCTGTGCAATTGCCGGGGTATCAACCGCACCGCGACACCGGAGTCCTTTGCTCCACGTCGTCATCCGACGAACTAGATCAAACTGGTTCGAATCCGCTTCCGGTCGTTCGCGATCGAAAGGAGTACTCAAATATGCGTACCGCGTCGCAGGGACGACAACGTGGTCGTTGACCCCGCGGCCGGTCGCAGGCCGACCGCCTGATTCGATCGGTGAACACGGACACGCCTCCGTCAGCAGAGTCGCT
>NZ_LZLS01000078.1 GCF_001673365.1 Mycobacterium asiaticum | reverse complement strand
GGTCGTGGTGGTGGTGGTCGTCGTGGTTGTCGTACTCGTCGCGTCGCTAGTTTCATCGGGCGCGGGCAGCGAGAAGTTGGTGTCGACGACGACCCGGATACGTCCGGCCGCGAGGCTGGGATCCGGTTGCTTCGCGGCGTCGACACCGAGAAGTGTCTCGAGATTCTTCGCGTCGGTCTCCGCACCCACCCCGTAGAGGATCGTGCTTGCCGACGGGTCGCCCGATTCCCGGTCGCGGACCTGTCCGGCGGTGTAACCGCGCTTCTTCAGCGCGCTGGACAGCTGGCTGGCCATCCCGCTGATGCTGCCGGCATTCACGACGTCGACGACGGTCGACGGGTTCGGCTTGGCGGAGGTAGTGGTCGGTGCGGCCGATGGTGGCGCCGTGCCGAGCGCGGCGGCGATCTCCGCCCGGATCGCCGCAGGGTCGATGATGTTGACGTCCTGACCGTCGATGTTGTCGTAGCGGACCACGGGCAGCGTGCGGAACTCGATGTTCCCGCCGGCCAGTTCGCCCATCCGGCGGAACAGCGCCTCGTCCCAGCCGGCGGACAGGACCACGTCCTTGCGGGCGACGGCCATCAAACTGTTGAGCCGGTCGAGGTTGGTGAACGTGCCGGAGTCCTGCAGATCGTGCATCACCGACGACAGGAACGCCTGCTGCCGGTGCGTCCGGTCCAGGTCGCCGTTCTCCAGGCCGTGGCGTTGCCGGACGAACGCCAGCGCCTGCGAGGCGTCCAGTCGCTGACGGCCGGCCGGGAAGTCGGCCCCGGAGTAGGAGTCGTAGACGGGGTGGTTCAGACACACCTCGACGCCGCCGAGGGTCTGGGCCAGGTCGTAGAAGCCGGCCAGGTTGATTTCGGCGAAGTAGTCGATCGGAACACCGGTCAGGCTGCGCACCGCGCGCAGCGTGGCGGCCCGGCCGGCTTCGCGACCGCGGGCCTCCAGGTCGCGTTGCGAGATGTTGCCCTGGTTGGCCAGCTTGTTCGCGACGTACTGCTTGGTCAGCCCGTAGGCCTCTTTGATCTTGATGTGGTTATAGCCCGGAACGCCGTTGAAGGGCACCCAGTCGTCGCGCGGAATGGAGAAGGCGACAACCTTTCCGTCGGCGGCGACGTGCACGAGGATCAGCGTGTTGGTGTTGTAACCGCCCTGGTCCGAGTCGCCCGCGTGCAGGTGTTTGAGGATCGACCAGGGCAGGTCGTTGCCCTCCTGGTCTTTGCGTGAGTCCAGCCCGATCAGCAGGATGTTCATGGTGTTTCCGGTGGACCGGGGGTCCTCGGCGGTCAGCGCCTGGGAGATGGTGATGCCACCGAGCGCGCCGTGTGCCACCCAATAGCCTGCGCCCGTCATGCCCAGCGCGACCACCGAAACCAGCGTCATGAAGCTGCGCGACAGCCGTCGGCGCAGTGGCGACGGCTGCCGAACAGCACGACGGCGGCGGTGAGCACCGCCCGAACGCCCCACTAGCGGATCCGACCAAGCACCAGCACACCGGCTGGCGGTTGGCCAGCGGTTTGCGGTGAAGTCGTCCGTCGCATGCTGTCTAGTATGCGGTAGCTTGCTGCGAACCCCCCAACAAAAAGCTGCTGATGTGGGCAGATTCACCTGGCCCCGAGGCGTCAGTCGGCGTTGCTAAATTGCCGCTACCAGCACGTACTGACTACAATGCGGGACCGAAACGGAAGGGTCGGGATCAGGCATGGCTGCTGACTATGCGACTGATGGCGTTGACCCGGACTGGCCCCCACCGGCGTATGACCCTTCCGATGACCTCGACACCACGCCACCACCTGGACGCAGCATCTGGCTGGTCGCGGCGCTGGTGGTGTTGGTATGCATTGGCGCTGTTGCGCTGTTTGTGTTCTCCGGCAACGACCAGCCGCGCCCGGCCGCCAAGCCCACGCCTAGCTCGACGACCGGCACCGCAGCGCCCCCTGTGAACGCCGCCGGGTGTGGGCCCGATTTGCAGGCGGCGCTATCGGCCGCACTCGGGCAGGTGCCACCGGACCGCAAGACCGGTAAGCAATGGGATCGTGCCCCGCAAGCCGCCAACTACGATCCGTGCGCTGACCTGTCCGCAGTCGTGCTGACCGTGCAGGACGCCACCCCCAGCTCACCGGATGTGGCGTTGATGTTTCATCGCGGTGCGTTCGTCGGGACGGCCACCCCCAACGCCTACCCGTTCACCGAGTTGGAGGGCCCAGCGTCCACCAACGACATCGTGGTCCTGACTTATCGGACGCGGCAGAGTTGCTCGACCTGCTTCGACGGCACGCTGACCACGGTCGGGTTCCAGTGGAAGGACGACAAGGTGCAAATGCTCGACTGGC
The DNA here is from genome assembly GCF_001673365.1 of Mycobacterium asiaticum. Taxonomy (GTDB): domain Bacteria; phylum Actinomycetota; class Actinomycetes; order Mycobacteriales; family Mycobacteriaceae; genus Mycobacterium; species Mycobacterium asiaticum_A. Next base: position 15,464 of record NZ_LZLS01000078.1, on the reverse strand, counting down.
CACCTGAGTCCCCGGATGCACCCCGGTGACCGTGCCGACCGCACCGCCGGCGGGCTGGTACGTCGACCCCGACGGCTCACCAGGGCAACGCTACTGGGACGGCCAGCGCTGGACCTCCCACCGACGTGCCGGACCGCCGACGTCGCGAGCGGGGGTGGTCGCCAGGCTGCGCGAACGCTGGGCCAAGTGGCCGGTGCCCATGCGGGTGCTGCTGACGACGGTGTTGGTGTTGGCGCTGATAGGCATCGGCTGGAAACTTGCGACGGAGTCGCCGGGCGACGACTGGGATAGTTTGCCGAACCGGTTGAACTGCCAGATCGAAGACGGTCCGAAGCCGCCGGAGAACCTCACCATCTCCTCGGTCGAGGTGAAGCACCCCCGGAGCAACGTGCTGCAGTTGACGGTTCGCTTCGCCAAGGCGCTGCCGTCGTCGCCCACCGGGACCCCGAAGACGAAGTTCGTCGGTTACGTGCTGACCTATGACGTCGCCAACGACGGCACCAAGTTCGCCGAACTCGGTCCCGCGCAAGACACCGACGATCTGGCGATCACCGACGCCCAGTCGGCCGACCCGGGCGAGTCGGGGATGCGGCCGGACCGCGACACCAACGCCCGCAGGATCGCACCGGACACCATTTCGATCCTGCTCGATCTGACCCGGTTCGGCGTCGACGACCAACGGGTGCGGCCCGATCTGACGCTTAACGCCCAGTTCGATACACCGTCCACCACGACGGTGCGCTTTGCCCGGCAGGTGTGCCGCTAGCAGTACTGGTAGTCGATGTGCCAGCGGCCGTTGACATAGTCGGCGACGAAGTGGCCGCCCAGGCTCGGATTGGCGTCGTTGATGTTTCCCGACCCGCCGGCGTTGGGAGTGAAGCCAGGGGGATCCCAAATGACCGACTGCGGATCCGCCGGTAGGTCGGGGGTGCAACCCGCCTGCTTGGCGACGTAGCCGTCGATGATCCGGCGTTCCGCGGTGGTTTGGTCGCCGCCGTCGGGTGCGGGGTCTTTGGGGCAGAGATAGGTTGCGCCGCAGAAGTTTTCGTGCGCGGTGACCAGTGCGATGTCTGTCACCGGTACCGATGCGATGGCGCCGCCGAGCAGCATTGCCGATACGACGATTCCCGCTATGCGCCCGTTCATCGCACTTTCACGATCTCCTCGCCCGACGTATAGAACAGGGGAATATCCGAACCGATCATATTTTCTATTAGGAATATGCCTAATGGTTCGACTTCGTAGTAATAGTGTACGTCGCCGTTTGCGTCTACCGCCGTGGCGCAGGTACGCCCGGGCGCACCGCAACGCTGCTTGATCGGTATGGCCAGCGCCGCCATAACCAGCAGCACAGAAATTGCGATCACCAGCGGTTTAGTTGTCGAACGGTGGTCTTGACGCGGATACCGGCGCATTTCACCATTTTGCCTAGCGGCACCTGGGGACGGTAATTCCCAGCCGGACGGGTGCCCGGCAAATCTCCGGAGCCCCGACCCGAAGCGCGGGGGCCGGCCGGGCAGTAGGTTGCTCAGCTATGGCTATCGCTGGCCCTGACGACGTGGCTTCGGCACCGAACGCGCCGCACACCCGTGTCGAGGTGCTCGGCAACATCGGACCCAACTGGTTCGCCTCGGTGATGGGCACCGGGATCGTCGCCATCGCCGGCGCCACGCTGCCCGTTCAGATGCCTGGGTTGCGGGGGTTCACCCAAGCCGTCTGGATTATCGCCGCGGTCCTGCTGGTGGTCCTGGTCGTCCTGGTCGGCGGTCACTGGTTGCGCAACCCGACGGTGGCGCGCACCCACGCCCGCAATCCGCAGATGGCCCATTTCTACGGTGCCGCACCCATGGCGCTGATGACGGTGGGCGCCGGCGCGGTATTGGTGGGCGGGGACCTGATCGGCGAGCGACTGGCCGTCGACCTGGACTGGGTGTTGTGGTCGTTGGGCACAATCGGTGGGTTGTTCACGGCCGTCAGCATTCCGTTCTTGATGTTCACCCAGCTGCGCGTCGAGCCCGATGCCGCGTTCGGCGGCTGGCTGATGCCGGTCGTGCCACCGATGGTGTCGGCCGCCACCGGTGCGCTGTTGCTACCGCATATGCCGCCGGGCACCGGCCGCGAGACCATGCTGTACGGCTGTTACGCGATGTTCGGTCTTTCCCTGCTGGCTTCGCTGAACATCATCGCGATGATCTGGAGTCGGCTGGTGCTCTACGGCACCTCGGGTTCGGCGCGGGTGCCGACGCTGTGGATCGTGCTCGGCCCGCTCGGCCAATCCATCACGGCCGCAGGCCTTCTCGCAACGGCGGCGTCCAGCGGAGCGGTTGAGCACCGACTGGCTGCGGCGATGAACGACTTCGGCATCGTCTTCGGGGTTCCGGTGTGGGGTTTCGCGGTGCTGTGGATCGCGCTGGCAACCTCGCTCACCGTGCGCACGCTGCGGCGCGGTATGCCGTTCGCGCTGACCTGGTGGAGCTTGACCTTTCCGGTCGGCACATTTGTCACCGGCACTTCACAACTGGCCGCGCACACCCACCTGCCGGCGTTCACGGTGGCCGCGGCCGTCGCTTACTGCGGCCTGCTGCTGACCTGGATTCTGGTGGCCGCCCGCACGGCGCGGGGCAGCGTGCGGGGCAACCTGCTCAAGCTGGCCCCGAGTTCGGACCCGGTCAAGGCCAGCAAGGACGCGCTGTCCTGATTACTGCAGCCGCCGTCCCGCCACGTACGTCTCGGCGATCGACGTCTCGCGCATGCCCATCAGCAACGCGAAGAGCGTCTGGTCGCGTGCCATTGAAGGATCCGCGGCGCGCACGCCGTAGGTCAGTGCGGCTTCCAGGGCCGGTGTGCGGCGCGGGTCGACGACGACGAAGTCGGCCTCTTTACCGAGGTCGAAGTTGCCGAAGCGGTCTTCCATGTCCAATGCGCGAGCACCGGCCAGGGTGCCCAGGAACAGCATTTCCGCCGGGTGCATAGAGACGCCCTCGTCCCCGGGTTCGGAGATGTGCACCTTGAACGCGGCCCCCACCACCTGGGAAATCAGCCATTCGTCACCGCCGCCGAAATCGGTTCCGGCCGCGATGTTCACCCCCGATGCCACGGTGCGCAGCCACGGCATGGTGCCTGATCCGAGGAACTGCTGGGAAACGGGGCAGTGCGCGATCGACGTGCCGGTCTCGGCCATCCGGGCCAGTTCGACGTCCTGGCAGTGCACCGCGTGCGCCATGATGCTGCGTCGCCCGAGCAGGCTGGCGCCGCCGACCTTCGAGCCCGGCAGGAACTTGCCGTCGTAAGTGTCCAGGTAGGAGTCGACCTGGTAGGTGAGCTTGGTTTCGTCCACCTCGCCGGTGCCGGGCCGGTTGTTCTCGTTGAGATGGCTGTGGAAGTACACGCCGCGATCCCGTACCGAATCATAAAGATCACCAAGGCTTTTCAGCGTCTGTGCGGTGACCGCGAGAGAGAACCGCGGGACCACCGCCACGTGCAGGCGGGCGGTGTTGACGTCGCCGGTGTCGGCCGCATGCCATTTGTCAATCTCCTCGCGGGCCAGTCGGATGGCGTCGTCTTCGGACGTGATCAACGCCGCGGCCGACGCCGGCCCGCCGGTCTGGATACCGCGCCCGCTGACCAACCGCAGGCCGCGGCGCTGCGTCTCGGTGAACAGCGCGTCCTGGGCGTGCGGAAACGCCGAGCCGAACACCATCGCGGCCGTAGTGCCCGCAGCGATCCGCCGATCGCAGAACTGGACCGCCGCCTGCTGCGCGAAACTCGGGTCGGCGTAGCGGGATTCGGACGGGTAGACGCACAGCGTCAGCCATTCCAACAGTTGTCCGCCGCCGTAGGAGTCGCCGGCGTAGGTCTGAGGAAAGTGCACATGGGTGTCGACGAAGCCGGGCAGCAGGAAGCCGGGACGGTGGTCAGACGTCGCCGCTGATCGGTATTGCGGCGGGAGGTCGCCGCGCTCACCGCAGAACGCGACGCGGCCGTCATCAGGGCCATCGTCGCCAATCGCCAACGCGCCGTCCGGAATTGACACCAACGCCGTGGCGGCTTCGGTCACCATCGGCGAACCCGTGAGGTGGAAGATGTGTCCCAGATGCACCTGAGTCGCCACGGCAATCCTCCTGCGTCGGTCGACGTGGTTGATGGGTGCGTCCCCCACCAGCCGGGATCATTGCACGCCGACGCCCACCCAACCGGCGTTTGGCAAATCTGACGCGCCCGCACGAAGTTCGGCGAGTCCGCGGGCCGAACCGGCGCGTGCGAAGATGCTGCCCGTGACAGGAAATTGGGGCACAGTGCTGACCACCCTCATTCCGCTGGGTTTGGTCATCGCCGTATCACCGCTGACCATCATCCCGGCTGTCCTGGTCTTGCACGCCCCGCGGCCACGACCGACGGCGCTGGCGTTTCTGGCCGGCTGGGTGCTGGGGTTGATCGCGCTGACGGGAATCTCGGTTGCGGCCTCCGGCCTGCTCGGTGGCCTGAACAAGACGCCCCCGGCGTGGGCGTCCTGGCTGCGCGTGGTGCTGGGTGCGGCGCTGATCCTGTTCGGCATCTATCGCTGGCTCACCCGACACCGGGAGTCCGAAGCGCCGCGCTGGATGCGAGCCTTCGACACCATCACCCCGGCGCGTGCGGGAGCGATCTCGTTGGTGCTCACGGTGGTGCGTCTCGAGGTGTCGCTCCTTTGCCTGGCCGCCGGCTTGGCCATCGGCAGCAACGGCCTTGCGCCTGCCGGCAAATGGGTGTCCGGGGCGGTGTTCGTCACCGTCTCCGCGTCGACGGTCGCCATCCCGATCCTGGGTTATGTGGGCGCCGGCGACCGGCTCGAAGAACCCCTGGAACGGCTCAGAGAATGGATGGAGAAGAACCACGCGGCGATGCTCGCCGGTGTTCTGGTCCTCATCGGCTTGATGGTGCTTTACAACGGCATCAGCGCCCTGTGACCGCGCTGGTTTGCCAGCCCTATCTTCGTCTTGGCGCACCCGGACGTGCGATGGCAACCAAAGTGACGCCCAGCGCTATCGCGCCGACGACGATCAGCGGGTGCCACCATTGGGCGCCCAGCCAGTAGGCGTTGGCGCCCACCCAGCCCGGATGTGTCGCATCGCCGAACAGCCAGCCGCGTACCGCCGGAGTGGCCAGCGAAAGCACCGCGCCGACAAGCGTTACCGACAGCAGCGCGAACAGCAGCCGACTGGAGAACTGCCACGTCGCTAGTACGACGAGATAGCCACCGATCCCGGCGGCGGTCAGCCCGACCGCACCGAGCGTCGTCGTCGACGAGATGGCGGCCGCCGTGCCCAGCACCAGCAGAGCGGCGCCGAGGATCAGCGTCCACTTGGCGACACCGTTGGTCAGCGACACCACCCGGTACCCGCCCAACGCCAGCGTCCGCAAGGTGGCGACCGGTGGTTTGACGACGGCGGGCAGTTGCCGCACCGAACCGGCGGCCCCGGAAGCGGTCGCGGCGGCCTTGGAAAGGGTGTGGGCCATCAGCGGGGAACCCTTGTCGCTGGCGAAGGTCTCACCCGCAACCGGATCATCGTTCAGCAGCGCGTATTTGGCGTCTCCTGGGCTGGCCGCCCGCACCTTCTTGGCCCAGGTTCGCGACGCGGCCGGGCTCCAGTCGGGTCGTTCGCCGGGTTCGGTGTCGAGCACCGTTTCGGCCAGCTCGTCCAATTCTTCGTCGAGGACGTGGCGCTGCCACGCCTGTGCCAACCACAGCGACGTACGGGGCAGGCTCGCCGGCACCGGCTTGGTGGCGTCGTCGACGAAGGCGAGTTCGTCGAGCAGCATGTCCTCGGTCAGCTGGTGGGATTCACCACCCACGGTCGGCAGTCGGTAGCCCGACCTCGGAAACTCGGGCGCGCCAAGCGCTTTGAGTTGCTGCAGAAACCACCGGGCGCCGGACTCGTGGTCGTCGGCATGAGAGCTGGCGATCCAACGCACCCGGCGCGGGTCCAACAGCACGTGAACGAGCCAGCCGGCGCCGTCGAGGCGACCCCACATCCAGTCATTGGCCCGCCACGATCGTTTGTAGAACGCACCGAAGTGGTGGAACTGCATGCCGGTGAGCTTCTGCTGAGCGGTCTGCCAATCCGGCGCCAACAGGCTGCGGGTGTCGGCGCTGACCTGGACGAGTTCCACCGACTGCTCGATGTCGGCCTCGGCCGGGAGCATGGCACGTTGGCTCGCGGCTAGATCGAACAACCGGATCGCGACGCCTTCCGCGTCGGACCGACCCAGGTAGTTGAGATAAGTCCGCAGCTGGTCCGCCGCATCGACGGATAAAGCGTTGTCGGACAAAGCTTTCAGCGTCGGATAGCTCGTCACCAGCGCCTGGCCCAGCGCGCTGAAGCCGGCCGCGGGCACCGCGGACTGCTGCAGGTAGTCCGTGGCGATCAAGCTGGCCGCATTTCGCAAGGACGCTTGTCGCACCGCCGGGATGGTGCACACCGAGCGCACCAGCGCACCGAGGTCCACTGCCGCCGGCGGTGGGCACGCCGCGTGAATGGCCTGGGTGAGTTCGGCCAGTGCGGCGACATCGGCGTCGGACTTCGCCAGCTGGTATGCCGCGCGAACGACGGCCAGCGCGCAACTCTTGGCGATGTCGTAGCCGGATTGCCCGTATCGGGCCAGGTCGGCGGGACTCGACGGCAGTGGCTGGTCGAGTGCCGGCGCGCAGCGGCTCAGGATCGACTCGGTGATCTGGCGACGGCACACGCGGTCAGCGTCGCCACCGACGGCGAGTTCGGGTTCCCAGTTGCGCGGAATGCTCTCCGCGGCCGCGCTCGAAGCCGGGGGCCAGGTACCGAGTTGACGCAGCAGCGCATCGGTGAGTGTCTGCGCCTGCCTGGTCGCTTCCCGAGTCACGTAGTCGGCGAGCAAGGACTCGGTGAGCAGCCGCGAACCGTTCGGCAGTGCCGCGGCGAGTTCGGCCAGTCGCAGCTTGGTGTCGATGCGGGCCGCCATGCGGTCCTGGTGAATGCGGATCTCGCGCAGGTCAGCCGCGATGGATTGGGTGGTGATTGCCGCGAGGTCTTTGAGCAGTCCGTCGACGAGGCCGAGCGGTTCCTCGACGTTGTCCGGTGGCGTCTCTGCCACCAGATCGGGAGCCGGTCCCGAGGACGGCACGACGAACAGCAGCACCCGCCTGACCGGCCGTCGCGCCGGCCGATCGAAGATCCGCTTGAGGAGCACGCCGATCGGTCGGTTGTCGAGCAGGCCGCCGTCGGAAACCCAGTGCGCCCGGGTGATGTTGGTGAACGGTGCCATGGCCGGTCGGGCCGGCACTTTCCCGGTTGCGGGCGTGCCGTGGGTGAACGGCAGGAACGACGGTTCGAACGCGATCGGGAAGGACGCCGAACTGCGCGCGGCCAGTGCCAGCGCCGCAACCGTTCCGGGCTGGGCGAGTTCGGCGTCGGTGAACGTGAACAGGCCGCGCCGATCGACATCCTGGACCAGGGTGCCGAACGAGTCGGTGAAGCGGCTGGTCTCCCCGGCCAGCAAGGTGGTCGTGACGTACAACGTGGTGGACGGGCGGCGGGCGCCACCGGGAAACCCGGCGGGTGGAAACGGCCCCGTCTCCAGATTGGGGATCTGCGTCGCCAACGCCGCGTACATCCGTTCGTCGCCGTACAACAGCGACGGTGTGTGCTTGTCGCGCGGATCGCGCAACAGGTCGGTCAGCGCCCCGAGGTCGAGCCACAAATTACGCAGTCCACCGAGGTCAGCGCCGGAAATCCGGGACGAAGCCAGCAACGCCGCGTTGATGCCGCCGGCGCTGGTCCCGGACAGGATGTCGACGTCGACGATCATGTCGAGCAGATCGATGAGGCCGGCATACAGGCGCAGCGATGCCGCCGCCTGGGTGCTGAGCCGGCTGTCGGCGGGGAACGATCCGCCTTCCCGGCGCCACTGCGACGCTTGGGCGAGCAAGTTGATTTCCCGCGTTACCCCAGCCATCCAGATGGCCAGACTCACCCCGCCAGTCATGGTCGTGGCGAGCCGCAGTTCCTGGGTCAACTCGGTTACCGGTGACGGTCTGTCGAATGCCATGTGCACCCCTTTGACCTACATTTTTGACCTATACGGGAGGAATCCGCCGATACGTTTCAGCCCAGCTCGGGTCGTCATTTTGTGATTTGCTTGTCGAACGGCTGTGCATCCCCCCTGGCGCGGCTTTATTGTTTTTGCTGAGTATCCACCCAAAATTTCGCTGAGGGGGGCGGAGTGCAAGGCACGACCTTCGGCCGCTACCAGTTCATCGAGTTGCTGGGCCGCGGCGGTATGGGTGAGGTGTGGCGCGCCTACGACACCGAGACCCAACGTGTCGTAGCGGTGAAAGTACTGCCGGCAAACCTGGCCAACGACCCGACCTTCGAACAGCGTTTCCGCCGGGAGGCGCTCGCGGCGGCCGGACTCAACGACCCCCACGTGGTGCCGATCCACCATTTCGGCGAAATCGAAGGTCGCCTGTATGTCGACATGCGCCTCGTCGTCGGCACCGACCTGCAGGCCATCATCAATGAAGGCGCCCTCGAACCTGAACGCGCCGTCAATATCATCGAGCAGATCGCGTCGGCACTGCGCTCGGCGCATCGGATCGGCCTGGTGCACCGCGACGTCAAACCGTCCAACATTTTGGTCACCGAAGACGACTTCGCGTACTTGATCGACTTCGGTATCGCCCGCGCGGCGGGTGATTCGCACATGACCGGCACCGGCAACGTGATCGGTACCTGGGCCTACATGGCACCTGAACGGGTGACTTCCGGACAGACCGACCCGCGCGGGGACACCTACGCACTCGGGTGTGTGCTGCACGAGTGCCTGACCGGCAGCCAACCGTTCCCCGGAGCCAGTCTCGAACAACAAATCGGCGGCCATCTGAACTCGCCGCCACCGCGGCCGTCCACCCTGCGCCGCGGAATCCCCGAAGAACTCGACAACGTCATCGCCACCGCCATGGCCAAGAACCCCGAACAGCGCTATTCGTCGGTGACGGACATGGCAGCGGCGGCGCGGGAAGCTGTCACCGGCACGCGACCAATTCCGCTGCGTCGGCCCGAGCCGGTCCAGCAGCGGACCCAACTGGCCCCCCCGTCCGCGCGACCGCCAGCGCCTCCTCCCAAGCAGCCGTTCGCGGGCCCCCCACCCAAGCAGCCACCGCGGCGCGGCGGACCCGGCTATGCCGACCCGGGTCAGCGACGGCCGCCGTCGAACCCGAACCAGCGCCGCGCGAACAGTGATCCGAATCAGTACCGCCCGGTGTCCGAGCCAAAGCTGTACCGCCCTCCCCAGGAGCAGACTCCGCAGCGTCCCATCACGGACCCGACGCTGCGCCGTCCCACTTCCGATCCCAATCCGCAACGCACCAACAACGACGACCCGACGCAGTATCGCCCCGCCGAATCCCATACGCCGCCGGCCGCGTGGTCGGCTGTCCCGCCGGAAACACCGCCACCGGCTCCGGCTCCGGAACCGAGTGCGAAACCGGCCAAGAAGAAGCGGCGTACCACTCCTCTTGTGCTGGCCGGTGTGGGCGCGTTGCTGACCGTCATCGGCGTAGTCGCGGCCGTCGTCCTGACCAGCGGCGGTGGCGGCAGCAGTCAACACGCCGGGCATTCGGAAAGTGAGGCGCCGGTGGGTGCGCCGTCCAATGGCGGACCGTTCACCGGGACCTACACGGCTGATTTCGGACCCAAACTTTCCCTGGCCGGGAAGGAAGTAGCAAACTCTGAGCCGCCTGGCCAGGAGACCTGGGTATTCAGCTCGGCCTGTAATGGCGGCGGAGGTACCGGGTGTGTCGCATCAGCGCAACGCACCGACGGTCCGTACAACCACACGCCGAAATTGACGTTCGACGACGTCCGGGGACGTTGGATAGCGATAGCGCTCGAAGGCGGCAAATGTAACGACAAGTCGATCGAGAAGTGGAACTACGTGTGGCTGCAACCCCATGCCGATGGCACGTTGGTCGGTGAGTGGATCACCGATTCGCTGGACTGCTACAGCAAACGCGAAGTGACGTTCACCCGGGTCGGTGATGCGGACGTCTCGCATCTGCCTAACCCCGCCGAATTGCCCGCCCGGGTGGTGTCACCCGCGCAAGCGCTACACGGCTTCTACCACCTGGTGACCACCTACACCGGCCCCAACGCGCCGAAGCCGCAGGAGGCGGACTACAACGTGGACACCATCTGTCTGCGTACCGGGGACCGGTGTCTGAGCAGGTTTGTGCGCAACGGCACCAGCGGCACCCAGTTGCTGCAGTTCGCCAACGACGTTTGGACCCGCGACGACGAGTACGACGCGTCCTGTCCGGCCGGCGGGACCTCGCACGTCTCCATCAAGGGCACGTTCCCGCTACCGGAGCCCCATGAGGACCCGATCGAGGTGCTGTCCGGAAACGGGACCAAGGATGAAACGGGCAGTGCGTGTAAAGGCGGCCCGTACGAAATGAAGTTCACCCGCACCGGAGGTTGAGACTCTGGGGGTGTGCCGCCCCCTCAACGGCACACCCCTAGAGAGCTTCTCAGTACGCGGTTCCGCCTCGGACCACGCTGTTGAGCCCGTCGGTGCAGCCGCGCAGGAACTCAGGCCCGTTGATTGACTGCCCATCCGAGCCGTCCCGGCCGGTGCGCATGGCCGCCGACTCTTTGGCGCACAGTGCGGGGATGCGGTTCGCGACATTGATCTCGGCCAGGTCGAAGCCCTCCGCGCGCATGCGGCTGGCCATGATGCGGATGTCGTTGACGGCCTTGGTGTAGCCCAGTTCGTAGGAGGGGCTCGGCGCCGCGGCGGGCTCGGCGTGGGCGTTTGCGCTGGCACCGATGTGCGCTCCCAGGACTCCGGCCGATGCGACGGCCGCCACGACCAGCATTCGGGCGACGGTGCGGCGCCGGCTGTCGGGCGATGACTGGGGCACGTCTGGGGTTTGGGCCGCTGCTTGGAAGGCGCTCATGAAGGTCTCCGTGGTGTTCGAGGGGCGGGGCGTGTGGCCAACATTAACAGCTTAAGTTCCAATATCGGAACACGATTCCTGTAACGCTACTCACATCGTCATAGTGAGAGGCGATTGACGTTTTTCGAGACGATGAGTACGTTGGTGAGATGCCAAGACTGAGCCGATCCGGAAAAGATCTTGGCCGCGTGCTGGAGTGGCTGCTCAATCGCGACGTGCCAGACAGCGAGATCGGGTCCGCGCTCAACCTGCCCAAAGCCACTTACTCTCGGCGCAAAGAGGCCCGGGACTTCCCTGACTTCGCCGAACTGACAGCGGTGGGCGACTACTTCAAGTTGTCTCCGCGGGTCCTGCAAATTGCCTTCGGCTGGCGCGGCGAGGACGAGGTGATCCTGCTCGACGCCGACGAAATGCTGCAGTACATGGAGCAGGCCGGTGCTGCGCTGTTTGCCATGGAGCGAGTTCGCGGGTTCATCGAGGGCGGCGGCAAGACCGACAATGCCCTGGCTGTCGCGATTATCAAGATGGCGGACACGCTACGCGCCGAGTCGCAGGCCGACCCGGTCCACTGACCGCTGCACCGAGGCTCTGTTTCCAAAGCGCGCCTCCCGGGTAGGCCTTTTGCAGTCGAATCTAGGAGTCGAATTTTGCAACGGTCATTGCTCGACGCACGATCAACCGACCCCCAGACCCCGGAACGTGGCACGCCGGAAAAAACGCCCGAACGTCTGGTGCCTGCGGAGACACCGGAACGACTCACGCCGACAGAACCGCCGGAGCGGCTAACGCCGCAAGAGCCGCCGGAGCGGCTGACACCGGCATGACGAGGACTTAACGAGGGGAGAAATCGAGATGCGCGCAGAAGAAGGCGACGAATCCATCGAGGACTATGCCGCTGAGGGCGAACAGACCCTGAACAGAATCAAGGACACGCAAAGCGAGTCGGGCAACCCGTTGACCCGCATCGGTCGGCGGCTGCTGCGGTTGATACCGGGCGGCTCGCGGGACTGACCATCTGTTGGTCCGGGGGTTTCGCGCCGGTTGTGGCCGGGTAATGAGACACCTAGTCTCGTTCAGAGACTAACAGTCTTGTTGTACTGCTGACCAACTAAGGAAGCAGGCCCGCCGGTGACTGGATTTGCGGTCAAGAACCTCCGACGCTTCGATCAAGCACCCCCGGACTCGTTTGCGCACGGATCCCGTGGGCGCCGTGGCTGGACGCTGTTTATCGCCTGCCTCGGCGTGGCCTTGGTCATCGCGTCGATGGTGGCGCTGAACACGGCGCTAAGCGACATCGCCATCGCCACGTCAGCCACCCAAACCCAGCTGACCTGGATCGTGGACAGTTACACGCTGCTGCTGGCGTGTTTGGTGTTGCCAGCCGGCGCCATCGGGGACAGATACGGTCGGCGCAGCGCCTTGCTGGTTGGTGTGGCGATCTTTGCGGTCGCTTCGGCCGCGCCACTTCTCATCGACAAGCCGTGGCAGATCATCGCGGCCCGCGCACTGGCCGGCGCGGGGGCCGCGTTCGTGATGCCCGCGACGTTGTCGCTGCTGACCGCCGCCTACCCGCCGGAAGCACGCACCAAAGCCGTCGGCATATGGGCAGGGGTCGCCGGGTCTGGCGGAGTGTTCGGCTTGCTGGGCAGCGGGCTGCTGATCGAGTTCTTCGATTGGCGCTCGATCTTCTGGACGCTGGCGGTCGGCGGACTGGTGGTATTCGTCCTGACGCTGACCATCGCCGAGTCCCGCGACGCCGACGCGCCGCGGCTGGACGTACCGGGTGCGGTCACGATCGGATCGGCCGTCGCGGTGTTCGTGTTCGGCATACTGCAGGCACCCGCACACGGCTGGAGCGACCCACGGGTGTTCGGCTGCCTCATCGCCGGTTCGGCGCTTGCGGTGGTATTCGGGTGCATCGAGCTTCGGCGGCGCCAGCCGCTGCTGGACATCCGGCTGTTCGGCGACCCCAACTTCGGCACCGGTGCCGCGGCCATCACGGTGATCTTCCTGGCCACCTTCGCGCTCTTCTTCCTCGTCGTCCAGTACCTGCAGCAGGTGAAGGGCTATTCCGCGCTGGTCGCCGCGGTCGCCCTGAGTCCGCTAGCGCTGCCGTTGCTGACGCTGTCGATGCTGTCGTCCTGGTATCTCCCCAGGCTGGGGTTGCGTGCGGTGGTCTTCTCGAGCATGGTCCTGGTCTCCGTTGGCTTCTTGTGCATGTGCACGCTGGACGTCGATTCGTCGTACCTCGAGGTGTGCTGGCCGCTGATGGTGATCAGCGCCGGCTTCGGATTGGCAACGGCGCCAACGACATCGGCGATCATGACGGCGGCGCCCGATTCAAAGCAGGGCGTGGCGTCTGCGGTCAACGACGCTACCCGGGAGGTGGGCGGTGCGTTGGGCATCGCGCTGGCCGGGTCCATCCTCGCTGGAAGCTACAGCCACCACATCGCCGGTGTGCTGAGCGAGTATCCGCCGGCCGTGCGCGGCCCGGCGTCGGATTCGCTTGCCAGCGCGTTGGCCGTCGCCAATCATCTTGGCCCTCAAGGGCTTTCCCTTGCCGAGCGCAGCAAGGAGGCGTTCGTCGCCGCGACCAACGCCTCATACGTCGTGATGGCGGTGATCGTCGCGGTCGCCGCGGTGCTGATCGCGCTGGTCGCCCCGGGACGCGACGGTGAGCGCCTGGGCAGGAAGAGTCTCACCCGGCGGGTACCACCGGTTAGCGCGTCTTAGTATCTGTTGATGGTGGCGACAGCTGAACCGTTTATCACCCAGGGCAGTGGCGGCGTCCGCATCGTCGCCGACCGTCAAGGCGATCCGCAGGCGCGCGCGGTGGTGTTCCTGCACGGCGGCGGGCAGACCCGGCGGTCCTGGGGACGCGCCGCCTCTGCCGTGGCCAAACGCGGATTCCAAGCCGTCACTATCGATTTGCGCGGTCACGGCGAATCGGACTGGTCAACCGAAGGCGACTACCGCGTCGTCACCTTCGCCGCCGACGTCGCCGAAGTTTTGCGCGGCCTGCCACCCCGACCGGTCCTGGTGGGCGCGTCCTTGGGCGGGTTCACCTCGATGCTGCTGGCGGGCGAGCTGTCCCCGGGCATCGCGAGCGCGGTCGTCCTGGTTGACATCGTGCCGAACATGGAGCAATCCGGTGCCGACCGCATCCATGCCTTCATGTCCGAGCGGGTGGAATCGGGATTCGCCTCGCTGGAGGAGGTCGCCGACGCGATCGCCGAGTACAACCCGCATCGGCCTCGTCCCACCGATCTGGAGGGGTTGACCACCAACCTGCGCCGACGTGGCGATCGCTGGTATTGGCACTGGGACCCACAGTTCATCAGCGGCAGCGCGGCCTTCCCGCCGTTCGAGGTCACCGATGCCGACCGTATGCACGACGCCGTCGAGGCCATCCTGCGAAATGGTTTGCCAATGCTGCTCGTTCGGGGCCAGGTGAGTGACCTGGTCAGTCAGGAACGGGCCGATGAATTCCTGGCACGATTCCCGCAGGTGGAGTTCACCGATGTCCGCGGCGCCGGGCACATGGTCGCCGGCGATCGCAACGACATCTTCGCCGAGGCCATCCTGGATTTCCTGGCGCGGCACGTCGAAGGCGGACAGGCCTAGCGCCAGGCCTGCTTTTCAGTCAGTACAGCGGGACCCACAGCCCCATGAACCAGTAACCCCAACCGCCGTACTGCCAGTTGAAGACAGGCAGGACGGTGTAGTTGTTGTAGTTGAACGGCGCGAAGTACTGCTGCCCGTAGGCCACGTCACGGGCCGGGCCTTGCCAGGGGCGGTTCCAGCCGCCCGCGGGCGGCGCTCCGTCCCAGCCATTCGGCGGCGGCGGTCCTTCCCAATTTGGCGGCGGGGCGCCAGGCGCCTGGCCGTTGTTCCAGCCGTACCCGCTCTGCCGCGGCGGTGGCGGCGCGCCTTGGCCAGGCACATAGAACCCAACCGTCAGGTCCACCGGGCCGCCGATATGCACTGTGCCACGCGGGATTTCACCGCGCGGCGGAATGTAGGGCGGGTGCAGCGGCTGAGTGGAGGGCGCGTTGAGGACCGGGGTAGTGGTCGGCGGGTAGGAAGTGCTGCCACCGGCCGGAGTCGTCGAACTCCACTGGCCTGAGGTCGTCGGCGTCGATGATCCGTTCCACGGGCTCGTGGTGGGTGTCGAGGAGCCGTTCCAGGGACTTGTGGTGGGTGTCGAGGATCCGTTCCACGGGCTCGTAGTGGGTGTCGATGATCCGTTCCACGGGCTCGTGGTGGGCGTTGATGATCCGTTCCACGGACTTGTGGTGGGCGTTGATGATCCGTTCCACGGACTTGTGGTGGGCGTTGATGATCCGTTCCACGTGGTTGAGGTGGTCGGTGGCGGCGCCGAACTCGGTGGCTTCGTCGTGGTCGGCGTCGCACCCGGCGGCTTCGTCGTTGTCGGAGTGCCGGCACCCGGAACATGTGAACTGGGGGGCGGCACGGACCCGGTGCCCCCATAACC
>NZ_LZLS01000077.1 GCF_001673365.1 Mycobacterium asiaticum | reverse complement strand
CCGGCACCCCAGATTCCGGCGGCTCCGCCGAGGCCCCCGTTGCCGCCACTGCCCCCGGCGAGCACGGCGTTCCCGCCGGCGCCTCCTCCGCCACCGTTGCCGTACAGCCAGCCGCCGGCCCCGCCGTGACCGCCCGTCGCCCCCGCACCTCCGGCACCGCCGTGGCCGCCATTGCCGAACAACCCGGCGCTGCCACCGCTACCGCCGGCCGCCCCGGCAGTCGTGTTGGTGTAGCCGGCGCCGCCGTTACCCCACAGCAAGCCGCCGGCCTGCCCGTTTGGACTGGCAGCGGTCCCCGCCGCACCGTCGCCGATCAGCGGGCGCCCGAGCAGCGTTTGGGTGGGCGCATTGATCGCGTCAAGCAGAGCCAAGTTGGCTGCTTCGGCATTGGCATAACCGGCCGCGCCGGCATTCATCGTGCGCACGAACTGGTCGTGAAATGCCGACATCTGTGTAGCCACGTGCTGATAGGTAACGGCGTGATGGGAGAACAGCGTCGCGATGGCCGTGGACACCTCATCGGCTCCGGCGGCGACCAGTCGCGTCGTCTGCGCGGCTGCCATCGAATTTGCCGTGCCGAGCGCAGAACCGAGACCCGCCACATCAGCCGCTACTGCTTCGACCACCGCTGGGACCGTCATCACGAACGACACTGCCGCCTCTTCCGTAGAACCATCGACAATATTCCGCGCCGCGGACCGAAGGTCACCGTAATGCATTGCGTGTCACTAAAACTGAATATTCGACAGTTGACGCCCACGTTTGTCTGGTTGCCACTCCGACCGGTGCTGTCCCCCAATCGGAGGACACGGAAATCATCCCGGTCGTCCCCTATTGGGGGACACCGCCCAACCGTGGAGTCGGGCAATCTAATGACATCAAGTTCATACCGAAAACCTCACCGAAAGGGATGACCGCGATACCCACCGCCGGCCCAACCTCCGGCACCACAAACTGAGGCATGTTTTTCCCCCTGCCCCCCGAACATGCCCTGTAGAAAGCAGGCTCGTGCGCTTCGCACGAGCCTGCTTCTGCATTCACACCGAACCGTGGTATCCCTGCTGGCGCCAGGCCTCGTAAACAACAACCGCAGCAGCGTTGGACAAATTCAGTGAACGCCGGCCGGCCAACATCGGAATGCGCAACTGCTTGGTGATGTGCGGGTCGGCCAGCGTCGTCGCGTCCAGCCCGGTCGGCTCGGGACCGAACATCAGCACGTCGCCCGGGCGGTAGTGGACGTCAGCGAAGCGCGAAGTGGCCTGCGCGGTGAACGCGAACACCCGCGCCGGGCCCAGCGCAGCCCAGGCCTGCTCCAGCGAAGCGTGCACGGTGACCGACGCCAGATCGTGGTAGTCCAAGCCCGCGCGCCGGAGTTTGGGTTCGGAAAGGTCAAAACCCAACGGCTCGACCAGGTGCAGCTCGCAACCGGTGGCGGCCACCGTCCGGATCGCGTTTCCCGTATTCGGCGCGATACGTGGTGAGTAGAACAGCAGCCGGAACATCCCTCGATCATGACAAGCGGCCACCGCCCAGTCGAAGCAAGAATTTCGCAAGCCGTCGTCAAGAACTTCTTTAGAACTCTCCAAGCCCCCTGCAGAAATCTGTGAAGCGACCAAACGCCGAGGGGGCCAGGAGCTAACGATGACCGTCGAATCAGTGCAGGTGACCAACACCTACCCGCACGCCGACAGCCGCTACGAGAACGTCGAGGCGACCGTCACATTCGCCGTCGACCCGACCGAGCTGGCCAACCAGCGCATCGTCGATCTCGAACTGGCCCCGCGCGACGCCGACGGCCTGGTCCGTTACGACGCCGACCTGCGCCTGATTCGCCCGGTCGACGGCGGCAACGGCAAGCTGCTGTTCGTCGTGCCCAACCGCGGTGTGCCCACCAACGCACCTTGGCTCAAGGGCGGCTTCCTGCTCGACCGCGGCTGGACCATCGCCTCCTGCGGCTGGCAGTGGGACGTTCAGCGTGGACCGGCCACCCTGGGGCTCACCGCCCCGCAAGCCGACGTCGAGCCCGGCTTCATGCGCCTGGAGTGGCGCTCGGACAGCGTCAAGGACGACCACGTGCTCAGCTTCACCGCTCCCGAGATCGAGTCGATCCCGGGTGCCGACGTGCTGTTCAAGTTCACCGACTACCCGACCGTCGACGTCAACGACCCCGAAGCCGTGCTGACCGTGCGCACCGCCCCCGACGCTGAGGCCATCGTCGTTGCCCGCGAAAGCTGGCGCTTCACCGACGAGACCCACGTCGCTCTGGACGGCGGATTCCAGCCTTTCCACTGGTATGAGTTGACCTACCGGACCGCGCTGGCCCCGATCGCCGGGTGCGGCATGCTGGCCATCCGCGACATCGTGAGCCACCTCCGTGCTGACGGCATCGAGCACACCTTTGCCTACGGCGTCTCCCAGGGCGGCCGGTTGCTGCGCCAGTTCATCTCCGACGGCCTGAACGTCGACGAGGCCGGGATGCCGGTGTTCGACGGCATCTTCAGCGACTTCGCCAGCGCCGCCCGCGGCCAGTTCAACCAGCGCTACGCCCAGCCGTCGGCCCCGGGCGGCAGCGGTCACGGCACCAACGACCCGCTGGGCAACGCCGACCTGCTCGCCGTCCAGCGCGAACTCGGTGGTGTCCCGAAGACGATCTTCACCAACAGCTCGACCGAGTACTGGCAGGGTGACGGCGCGCTGGTGCACATCGACCCCCAGACCGGTGAAGACCTGCCCGAGGACCCCGACGTCCGCACCTACCTGCTGGCCGGCACCGACCACTTCGGCAGCAGCAAGATCAAGGACGCGCTGCCCGTCGCCAACCCGGTGCACCACCTCGACGTCACCCCGGTCACCCGGGCGCTGCTGATCGCACTGGAGAACTGGGTCGTCGACGGCATCGAGCCCCCCGCCAGCCGGGTGCCCCGGACCAGCGACGGCACCGCCGTGGCCCGCAAGGACGTGCTCTCGGTCTTCGGCTACGCCAACACCCCTGGTCCCGCCTGGCTGCCCGCCGCGCGGCGCGGCCAGTCCCACGTCGACCTGGTGTCGGCAGTCGACGCCGACGGCAACGAGGTGGCCGGGATCCGGTTGCCCGCGGTTGCGGCCCCGCTGGCGACCTACACCGGCTGGAACGCCCGCCGCTACGTCGCCGACCTGCCCGACGTCCTCTACGAGCGCATCGGCAGCAAGCTGTCCTTCCCGCCCGGCCAGCCCTCGATTGCCGAGCGCTACCCGACCAGTTGCGACTACGCCGACGCCGTCCGGAACGCCGCGGAAACCCTTGTCGCACAGCGGTTCTTGCTGACCGAAGAGGTCGAGTCGGTGGTGAAGAAGACGGTCGCCGCATACCCCGGGTGATGAGGTCCTCAGCGCCGATTGTGCGTCGCACGACGTTCCAGCGGCGCGTCGCGTCGCCAGACGCACAGTCGGCCGCATTTGCCGGACCTTATCTACTCAGTAACAATTACGAAGACCCCAGCTTTCCCTGTTCAAGGGCTGTCATACTCGTCGGATTGCCAGGCATTCACGTTCGCGGCCATCTGCCGGGGCGGGCGAATAAAGCAGCAGGAAGTTTCATGAGTCTCTCGTTCCACGTGACGCGACCCGAAGGCGCGGCCGGCGCGGCCGCGTGCACATGACGATGTTCGCCCGCCCGACCAACCCGGTCGCGGCGGTCCCACCTGGCGCTCCCGCTGTCCCGCCCACCCCTACCGCGAAGGCGCAGAAGCGCCCGGCGAGGTGGTCGCTGGCCAACTGGCCGGTGCGCTGGAAGGTCTTCGCGATCGCGCTGGTGCCGCTGGTGCTGGCCGCGACGTTCGGGGCCTTGCGGGTGCAGGGCGAATTGGCGGACTCGAGCGGTCTGCGACTCGTAGCGGCCCGGGCTAACGTCGTCCCGGCGATCACCAAATACATGTCGGCGCTGGATGTGGCGTTGCTGGCCAGTTCCACTGGTCGCGACGTGGAGGGGGCCAAGAAGAACTTCGCGGCACGCAAGTACGAGCTGCAGTCGCGAGTGGCCGACACCGACGTCATTTCAGATGTGCGGACCGGCGTCAATTCCCTGCTCAACGACGGCCAGGCGTTGCTGGACAAGGTGATGGACAACAGCATCGGTTTGCGCGACCGGGTCACCACCTATGCGCCGCTGTTGTTGACCGCCGAGAACGCGATCGACGCCTCGGTGCGCGTGGACAGCGAGCAGATCCGCGCACAGGCGCAGGGGCTGAGCCGGGCCGTAGGGGCCCGCGGGCAGATGACCCTGCAGGAGATCCTGGTGACCCGCGGTGCCGACTTGCCCGACCCGCAGTTGCGTACCGCGATGATCACCTTGGCCGGCACCGAACCGTCGACGCTGTTCGGGATGAGCGAGGTGCTCGGCGCCGGCTCGCAGGAAGCCAAGAACCTGCAGCAGCAGATGATGACCCGGATGACCATCATGTCCAACCCGGACAGTGTGCTGGTCGACAACCCCGACCTGCTGCTTTCGATACGCACCACCCGGGGCATCGCCGAGCAGATCATCACCGACGCGACGCTATCCGTGACCAAGTCGGTGCAGGCCCAGGCCACCGCGCGTCACGACGCTGCCATCCGCGACGCCGTGCTGGTGCTGGTCGTCATCGGGCTTGCGTTGTTGGTGGTGCTGCTGGTGGCGCGTGCCATCGTCAAGCCGCTGCGGGTGCTGCGCGACGGCGCGTTGAAGGTCGCCCACACCGATCTCGAAGGCGAGATCGACCGGGTCCGGACCGGCTTAGAAGCCTCGGTACCGGTACCCGAGCCCCTGGCGCTCTACACCACCGAGGAGATCGGCCAGGTCGCCCACGCCGTCGATGAACTGCACACCCAGGCCCTGCTGCTGGCCGGGGACGAGGCGCGGCTGCGGTTGCTGGTCAACGACATGTTCGAGACCATGTCGCGCCGTAGCCGGTCCCTGGTGGACCAGCAGCTGTCGCTGATCGACCGCCTGGAGCGCAACGAAGAGGATCCCGAGCGACTGGACAGCCTGTTTCGGCTGGATCACCTGGCGGCCCGGTTGCGCCGCAACAGCGCCAACCTGCTGGTGCTCGCGGGCGCCCAGATCGGGCGCGACCAACGCGAGCCCGTCCCCTTGTCGACGGTGATCAACGCAGCGGTATCCGAGGTGGAGGATTACCGTCGCGTCGAGATCGGTGCGGTGGCCGACTGCACGGTGCTCGGCGGTGCCGCCGGCGGCGTCATTCATTTGCTCGCCGAGTTGATCGACAACGCGCTGCGGTATTCGCCGCCGAACACACCGGTCAAGGTCTCCGCAGTAAGGGGCAGTGAAGGAGGCGTGCTGCTGCGCATCGCCGACGCCGGATTGGGCATGACCGACTCCGACCGACGTATGGCCAACATGCGGCTGCAGGCGGGTCACGGCGCCACCCCCGAACCGGCCCCTGAGAACGCTCGCCACATGGGTCTGTTCGTGGTCGGTCGATTGGCCGCCCGACACGGCGTGCGGGTGGGGCTGCGCGGCCCGGCGACCGGCGAGTCCGGCACCGGTACGACGGCCGAGGTCTACCTACCGTTGACGGTGCTCGTCGGAGGCCAGCAGGAGGCCCCTCAGGCCCCACCACAGCGCCAGTTCTTTGCCGTGCGGCCCCCCGAACCCGACGTGGCCGCTTCGGCGGTGTCGGTGCCGCTCGGCGGGGGCACCTCGGTGACGTCGCTGCCGCGCCGCAGTCCCGGGTCCAGTGGCATCACCGCGGCTCCAGGTCAGGCCAGCACCGAACCCGAGGCGCCACAGAAGCGCCCGCTGCCAACGCCGTGGTGGGAGAAGGGGTCTCAGCAACAACCCCAACCGGCCCAGCAGACCGAGTCCGCCACCGCGTCGGACACGTCGGCTTTCTTCGCCCGGCGACCCGCCGCCGCAACACCGTCGCCGCGGCCCGAACCACCGGAACTCAAACCGTCCGGTCCCGAGGACGACGACGTCATCTACCAGCGGATGCTTTCCGAAATCATGGGCGATCCAAAGGATTTGGTTCAGAGTCCCGATCTGGATTGGCAGACGGTCTGGGACCGGGGCTGGTCGGCGGCTGCCGAGGCCGAGGAGCGCGAGGTCGATTCCCGCACCGAGCACGGTCTGCCGGTGCGGACGCCGGGAGCTCGGCTGATCCCGGGGGCGGCCGACGCGGACACGGCCCCGGAACCCGTGCCCAACGGCGGATCGCACGCGGTCCGGGACCCCGACGCGGTGCGTGCCTCGATCGGCAGCCATTTCACCGGCGTGCACTCCGGACGCTCGCATGCCCGTGACGTCGGCGGTTCGGCGGGTCAGGAAGGGCAGGAATGACGGTCCAATCGTCCTACAGCCCGCTGGACTGGCTGGTGTCGAAGTTCGTGCGTGAGGTGCCCGGGGTGGCGCACGCGCTGCTGGTATCGGTCGACGGCTTACCGGTCGCGGCCAGCGAACACCTGCCGCGCGAGCGCGCCGATCAATTGGCCGCGGTGGCGTCCGGGCTGGCCAGCCTGGCCACCGGCGCCGCGCAGCTGTTCGAGGGCGGGCAGGTGCTGCAGTCAGTGGTCGAGATGCAAAATGGGTTCTTGTTGCTGATGCGCGTCGGCGACGGATCGCATCTGGCCACCCTGGCCATGCCGTCGTGCGATATCGGACAGATCGGTTACGAGATGGCCGTCCTTGTCGAACAGGTGGGCAACGTGGTGCAGTCCGCCCGCCGCGCCGAACCCGGACCGCAACCCGGACCGCAACCCGGACCAAAATGGACCAACGCGAGTCAGCACTGACACCACGGGAACCGAACCTGGTCCGCCCGTACACTTTGACCGCCGGGCGGACTGGCACCGACGTCGACCTGCCGTTGGAAGCGCCGGTGCAGACGCTGGAAGCCGGCATGGCACACGAGTGGCCGGCCGACGACGCACGAGGCAGGATCATCGGGTTGTGCGTGAGCAGCCCGTCGGTCGCCGAAATCTCGGCCCGACTGGATTTGCCGGTGGGCGTTGCGCGCGTCTTGGTCGGTGATCTGGTCACCTCCGGTTACCTTCGGGTGCACAGGACCTTGACCGACCGTTCGACCCGCGATGAGCGGCAGGAACTCATAGGAAGGACCCTGCGTGGTCTCAGGGCACTCTGAAGCGCACGGCACCGCATCGACGAAGATCGTCATCGCGGGCGGCTTCGGCGCCGGAAAGACCACCTTCGTCGGCGCGGTCTCCGAAATCATGCCGTTGCGAACCGAGGCGATGGTCACCGACGCTTCGGCCGGTGTCGACATGCTCGAAGCCACCCCCGACAAGCGCACTACCACCGTCGCGATGGACTTCGGTCGCATCACCCTGGGCGAGGACCTGGTGCTGTATCTGTTCGGCACTCCGGGCCAGCGTCGCTTCTGGTTCATGTGGGACGACCTGGTTCGCGGCGCGATCGGCGCGATCGTGCTGGTGGACCTGCGGCGACTGCAGGACAGCTTCGCCGCCGTCGACTTCTTCGAACACCGACGACTGCCATTCCTGGTGGCGGTCAACGAGTTTGACGGTGCACCCCGCTATCCGGTCGGTGAGGTGCGCAAGGCGCTGACGCTGCCCGAGCACATCCCGGTGATCAGCGTCGACGCTCGCGACCGCCGTTCGGCCACCGACGCGCTGATCGCGGTGAGCGAATACGCCTTGGCCTCTCTGACGGCCAGCTGAGCTGAGCGTCTTGGGGGACTGGACTGACCGCGAATTTGCCGGCGAGGACTTTCGTGACGAGGACTTCAGCCGACTGCGCACCGAACGCGTGGTGTTCACCGACTGCGATTTCAGTGGCGTCAACCTAGCCGAGTCACAACACCGCGGATCGGCCTTCCGCAATTGCACGTTTACCCGAACCACCCTGTGGCACAGCACTTTCGCTCAGTGCAGCATGGTGGGGTCGGTGTTCGCCCAATGCCGGCTACGGCCGGTGCTCTTCGACGAGGTGGACTTCACGCTCGCGGTGCTGGGCGGTAACGACCTGCGCGGTGTCGATCTGAGCGGATGTCGGTTTCGCGAGACGAGCCTGGTGGAAACCGACCTGCGAAAGAGTGTGCTGCGCGGTGCCGACCTGCGCGGCGCGCGGACTGCCGGGACCAAGCTGGACGACGCCGACTTGCGGGGCGCGAACGTGGACCCGTCGCTATGGACCAGCGCATCGTTGACCGGTGCGCGCATCGACGTCCCGCAGGCGTTGGCGTTCGCACTGGCGCACGGGTTGCGGTTGGACTCTTAGCGGCGGCCGGTAGGCGCAAAGGCTCGGCACACCTAGCGCTTGAGCCGCAACCGCCACCACACGATGACGGAATAGACCACCGACAGTGCGGCCAGCATCGCCATATCGAACAGCCACGCCTGCCGCGAATGCGTCCAGTGGCTGTCCTCGGGGCTGATCGAGCCGGGCACCAGTTCGCGCAGGTTGACCGTGGCCGCCGATGCCCCGTAGCCCCACCGCGCCGGCACCAGCCAGGACAGCTGATCCAGGAACATCCGGTTCGTCACCGGGACCACGCCGCCGGCCAAGACCAGCTGCAGCATCAGCGACACCACCAGCAGCGGCATGATCTGCTCGTTGGACTTGGCGATCGAAGACAGCAGCAACCCCAGGATCGCCGAGGCCACACACGTCGCGGCGATGCTGACGAACAACTCGAAGCTGGGATTGCCGAGCAGCACCGCGTGCTGTGTCGGTGCCCCCTTACCCAACAACACAATCCCGGTGGCGATGGCCGCCTGCGCGATAGCGAAGACGCAGAACACCGAGATCTTCGCCCCGAGATAGGCCGAGGTGGACAGGCCGACGGCCTGCTCGCGGGTAAAGATCGGTCGCTCGCCGATCAGGTCGCGGATCGTCAACGCGGTGCCCATGAACACCGCGGCAATGCTCAGCAGGTTCAGGATCTGCGCGGCCTCGTCGGGGGTATTGCTGGCCGCTTCGGCCATCCTGAAACCGCGGTCACCGGGAACCGTCAGCGACAAGGCGCCCAGGATGAACGGCAGTACGGCCAGAAAGACGAAATAGGCCCGGTCGGCGATGACCAGGCGAACTTGGCGTCGGGCGATCGTCGAAAACTGCCGCCGCGCGCTGGTGCGTGATGGGGCGCCCAGCTCGCTGGGCGTCTGCGCCGCGGTGGGGGCCGGCGGCTGGCGGTGGGCCAGAAAACGCCGGTTCGCCTCGTCGGGATCGGCGCCGACCTTGGCGAAAATGTGCGCCCAGTTAGTGGTGCCCATCGCCACACCGATCTGATCCGGCGGACCCAGAAACGCCGTCTTGCCACCCGGGGCCATCAGCAGCACCTGATCGCAGACGTCGAGGTAGGTCAGCGAGTGGGTCACCACCAGCACCACCCGCCCGGCGTCGGCGAGCTGGCGCAGCATCGTCATGACCTGCAGGTCAAGCGCCGGGTCCAGACCCGACGTCGGTTCGTCGAGGATCAGCAGGGACGGGCCGGTGAGCAGTTCCAGAGCCACCGACGCCCGCTTGCGCTGCCCGCCGGAGAGCTGATCCACCCGGGTATCGGCGTGTTGGGCCAGCCCCAACTCGTCGAGCACCTGGGCGATGACCTGCGCGCGGTCCGCCTTGGTGGTGTCGGGAGGCAGCCGTAGTTCGGCGGCGTAGCCCAGCGCCTGGTTGATGGTCAGCTGGCGGTGCACGACGTCGTCTTGCGGGACCATCCCGATCCGACTGCGCAGCGAGGCGTACTCGGTATGAATGTTGTGGCCCTCGAACGTCACCGTGCCTGCACTCGGGGTGGTGTATCCGGCGATCAGCCTGGCCAGTGTGGTCTTGCCGGCGCCGGAGCCGCCGATGATCGCGGTCAGCGTGCCGGGCCGCGCGGTCATCGAGACGTCTCGCAGCAGCGCCTTGCCATCGACGCTGAAGCCGACCCCGGTCACCTCAAGGCCGCCGATGCGGCCGGCTTCGGTGCGTCGCACCAACGTGCCGCCGCTGAAGGTGAGGTCGACGTTGCCGATAGTCACGACGTCCCCATCCGTCAGCACCGCCGAACCCACGCGGATGCCGTTGACGAAGGTCCCGTTGATGCTGTGGTTGTCCCGGATCTCGGTGCCGATGGACGTCGGGGCGAGGTAGGCGTGCCGGCGTGAGGCCAGCACATCGTTGACGATGATGTCGCAATCCTCGGCTCGTCCGATCCACGCGGTGCGGCCGACGGGCGGTGCGAGATTGGCGTCAGCCCCGAGGACCGTCATCCCTTTGATGCCACGCGTCGGCAACTGCGACACCATGTTGACCGGCCCGATCTGCGTGGTCGACTCCACCTCCGACGAGGGTTGCGCGCTCGGGCCGGCCGGCGGGATCAGCGGGATCGCCGAAGGGCGTTGCACGTCGGTGACCGACTTCGGCGGCGGGGGAGGTGCGCCCCGGAACGACCGGGGTGGTGGTTCGGATCGCCCGCCAGGTTGGGCCGGAACCGGTGGCGGCGGACCCGGCCTGCCGGCCGGCGGACCGGGGGGGGGGGCCGGCGGGGGCG
>NZ_LZLS01000076.1 GCF_001673365.1 Mycobacterium asiaticum | reverse complement strand
GCGCGGGTGGTCTTGGTGTGTCAGGTAGCGCCGCGGTCGGGTCCGGCGATAGCGGCAGCGTCGGCACCGCGGGCGGCACCGGTGGCGCGGGGGGTGCTGGCGGAGCGAGTTGGGGGTTGTTCAGTACCGGCGGCACGGGTGGCTTCGGTGGCCTGGGGGGCGGTGGCGGTGACGGCGCCGACGGTAATGCCAGCGGCACCTTCGGGGTGGCAGGCGGTGCCGGTGGTGACGGTGGGTTCGGTGGTGACGGCGGACGTGGTGGCGCCGGTGGCTCCGGAGGGCTGTTCGGATCCGGGTTTCTCGGATCCCACGGTGCTACGGGCGTGGCGGGTATCGGTGGCGTGGGTGGCGCTGGTGGGGACGGGGGGCTCGGCGGTGCGGCCACGGCCGGATTTAACGCCACCGGCGGCATTGGCGTCAGCGGAAACGCCGCCACCGGTATATCGGGTGGGGCAGGCGGGGCGGGCGGGAGCGGCGGGGCCGCCGGCAGCGTCACCACCATCACTGGTCTCGGTTCCCAGCCATGGGACGTGGCGGTCAACCCCGGCGGCTACGTCTACGTCACCAACTACGGCAGCGGTACGGTGTCGGTGATCGATCCTGCCACCAACGCGGTCACGGGATCACCCATCAGCGTCGGCATGAACCCGTACGGGGTAGTGGTCAACCCCGGCGGCAACATCTACGTCGCCTCCATCGGCAACGTCTCGGTATCAATGATCGATCCCGCCACCAACACCGTCACGGGATCACCCATCAGCGTCGGCATGAACCCGTACGGGATGGCGGTCAACCCCGGCGGCAACATCTACGTCACCGGCAGCGGTTATGTGCAGGTGATCGACCCTGTTACCAACACCGTCACCGGATCAGCCATCCAAGTCAGCACCAATACGCAGGGGGTGGCGGTCAA
>NZ_LZLS01000075.1 GCF_001673365.1 Mycobacterium asiaticum | reverse complement strand
TGGTCGGCGCCGGCGTCCAGGTGTTCATTGAGCCGGGCGGCGATGGCTTCGGTGGTTCCGTAGGCGACGACGGAGTCGACCAGTCGATCGCTGCCCGGCTTGGCGACGTCCTCGTCGGTGAAACCGAGCCGCTTCCAGTTGTTGAGGTAGTTGGCCAGGTTCAGATAGATCCCGAGGGCCTTGCGTCCCACCGCGCGAGCCTGGTCGGGGTCGGTGGTGAGCACCACCTTGTGCTCGGGAGCCAGAAACGCCGACGGACCGATCAGTTCGCGCGCTTTGGCGGTGTGCTCCGGCGTCGTCAGATACGGGTGCGCTCCGGCGCTGCGCTGCGCCGACAGTTTGAGCACCCGGGGACCCAGCGCCGCCACCACCCGCCGGTCGGCCGGTACGCCGTGCTCGTCGAGCTGATCCAGGTACTCCACCAGGACGTCGTACGGCTTGCGGTACTCAGCCTGTACCTCGGGGTGGCCGACACCGATCCCCAGCAGAAAGCGACCGGGATAAGCCTTGTCGATCCGGTGGAAGGACTCGGCGACCGCCTTGGCCGGCGCCGTCCAGATGTTGACGATCCCGGTCGCGACCTGCAGCGTTGTCGTCGCTTCCAGGATCGGTTCCACCCAGGACAGTTCAGCGGCCGGGGAACCACCCACCCAGACGGCCCCGTAGCCCAGGGCCTCGATTTCCTTTGCTTGCTGTGGCGTGACGCCGCTTCCGAACGATCCGAATCGGCCGAGGTTGGGCTTATTGGTCATGGATGGTAGTAACCGTCCGGGCGGGCTCCGGTATTCCGATGACCTCGAATGGCGACGAACCGCGCGATTTTGCGTCCGGAGTGCCGCTGCGGGTATCGTGGACCAACGGTGCGGCGTCCGTACCGACTCTTTGCGTGCCCTTTCTGAAATTTCTTCCGGGAATTTCCACCATCGGCTCACGTTTTGTAGTCCGGACGAATGCTGCGCCCACCCAGGTGCACGGACGAGAAGTAGAGGATCGCCAAAAAGTAATGGCCAAGAAGGACGGTGCCATCGAGGTCGAGGGTCGCGTGGTCGAACCCCTGCCAAATGCGATGTTTCGCATTGAGCTGGAAAACGGCCACAAGGTGCTCGCTCACATCAGCGGCAAGATGCGGCAGCACTACATCCGCATCCTGCCCGAGGACCGCGTGGTAGTGGAGTTGTCTCCCTACGACCTGTCCCGGGGCCGCATTGTGTACCGGTACAAGTAACGCAAACACCTAACAGACCAGAGAACAGGACCGAGACTGCCGTGAAGGTGAACCCGAGCGTCAAGCCGATCTGTGACAAGTGCAGGGTGATCCGTCGGCATGGACGGGTCATGGTGATCTGCTCTGACCCCCGCCACAAGCAGCGGCAGGGTTAGTCGGGGCTTCCTGCTACCACAACTGAATCCAGACCTCCCAGCACCAATGAGCGGCTCGGATCATTTCCAGACCAGCTCATCCACGCCCGGACGGAGGCCGGGCCCTTACCGCCAGGTGAGGAACGGACTGGGAAAAGACCTCCGCTGAAAAAGAGGAAACGCCACCTATGGCTCGACTAGTAGGCGTCGATCTGCCGCGCGACAAGCGGATGGAGATCGCGCTGACCTACATCTTTGGCATCGGCCGGACTCGCTCGAACGAGATTCTGGCGGCCACCGGTATCGACAAGGACCTGCGCACCAAGGATCTCAGCGATGACCAGCTGACCCATCTGCGCGACTACATCGAAGCGAACTTGAAGGTCGAGGGTGACCTGCGCCGCGAGGTGCAGGCCGACATTCGTCGCAAGATCGAAATCGGCTGCTACCAGGGTCTGCGGCACCGCCGCGGACTGCCCGTGCGCGGCCAGCGGACCAAGACCAACGCGCGGACCCGTAAAGGCCCCAAGCGCACCATCGCAGGCAAGAAGAAGGCCAGGTAAATCCCGATGCCACCAGCCAAAAAAGGGCAAGCAGGTTCCGCCAAGAAGGGGCAGAAGACCCGCCGCCGGGAAAAGAAGAACGTCCCGCACGGTGCCGCCCACATCAAGAGCACGTTCAACAACACGATCGTGACGATCACCGACCCCCAGGGCAACGTCATTGCCTGGGCATCGTCGGGTCACGTCGGGTTCAAAGGCTCCCGCAAGTCCACCCCGTTCGCCGCACAGCTGGCCGCGGAGAACGCCGCGCGCAAGGCGCAGGAGCACGGGGTGCGCAAGGTCGACGTGTTCGTCAAGGGCCCGGGCTCCGGCCGCGAGACCGCGATCCGGTCGCTGCAGGCCGCCGGCCTGGAGGTCGGTGCGATCTCCGACGTCACGCCCCAGCCGCACAACGGTGTCCGCCCGCCCAAGCGTCGGCGCGTCTAGGTCTAGGAGGACATACCCATGGCTCGTTACACCGGACCCGTCACCCGCAAGTCCCGCCGGCTGGGCACCGACCTCGTCGGTGGCGACCAGTCTTATGAGAAGCGCCCTTACCCGCCCGGCCAGCACGGCCGCGCCCGGGTCAAGGAAAGTGAATACCGCCTGCAGCTGCAGGAGAAGCAGAAGGCGCGTTTCACCTACGGCGTGATGGAAAAGCAGTTCCGCCGCTACTACGAAGAGGCCGTGCGCCACTCGGGCAAGACCGGTGAGGAATTGCTGCGCATCCTGGAAAGCCGGCTCGACAACGTCGTGTACCGCGCCGGGCTGGCCCGGACCCGCCGGATGGCCCGTCAGTTGGTCACCCACGGGCACTTCACCGTCAACGGCGTTCGCGTCGACGTCCCCAGCTACCGGGTGTCGCAGTACGACATCATCGACGTGCGGGACCAGTCGGTGAACACCGTGCCGTTCCAGATCGCTCGGGAAACCGCGGGCGACCGTCCGATCCCGAGCTGGCTGCAGGTGGTGGGAGAGCGGCAGCGCATCCTGGTTCACCAGTTGCCGGAGCGCGCGCAGATCGACGTGCCGCTCGCCGAGCAGCTGATCGTCGAGTTCTACTCGAAGTAATAGACGTTCTGCATCAACCGGTGCAGACAACCTGAGCGGCATCAAATAGCGGGTGCCGAGAAGGAGAATAAGAAACACCCATGCTGATTTCACAGCGCCCCACCCTGTCGGAGGACATTCTCACCGACAACCGGTCCCAGTTCGTCATCGAACCGCTGGAGCCGGGATTTGGCTACACACTTGGTAATTCGCTGCGTCGCACCCTGCTGTCGTCGATCCCCGGCGCGGCCGTGACCAGCATTCGCATCGATGGCGTGCTGCACGAGTTCACCACCGTGCCCGGCGTCAAGGAAGATGTCACCGACATCATCCTGAACCTCAAGAGCCTGGTGGTGTCCTCCGAGGAGGACGAGCCGGTCACCATGTACTTGCGCAAGCAAGGACCCGGCGAGGTCACCGCCGGTGACATCGTGCCGCCGGCCGGTGTCACGGTGCACAACCCGTCCATGCACATCGCCACCCTGAACGACAAGGGCAAGCTCGAAGTCGAACTCGTCGTCGAGCGCGGCCGCGGTTACGTCCCGGCGGTGCAGAACCGGGCTTCGGGTGCCGAAATCGGCCGTATCCCAGTCGATTCCATCTACTCGCCGGTGCTCAAGGTGACCTACAAGGTGGACGCCACCCGTGTCGAGCAGCGCACCGACTTCGACAAGCTGATCCTGGACGTGGAGACCAAGAGCTCCATCACCCCTCGTGACGCGCTGGCCTCGGCCGGTAAGACCCTGGTCGAATTGTTTGGTCTGGCACGCGAACTCAACGTCGAGGCCGAGGGCATCGAGATCGGCCCGTCGCCGGCCGAAGCGGACCACATCGCCTCGTTCGCACTGCCGATCGACGACCTGGACCTGACCGTCCGCTCGTACAACTGCCTCAAGCGCGAGGGTGTGCACACCGTCGGCGAGTTGGTCTCGCGCACCGAGTCCGACCTGCTCGATATTCGCAACTTCGGCCAGAAGTCGATCGACGAGGTGAAGGTCAAGCTGCACCAGCTGGGTCTGTCGCTCAAGGACAGCCCGCCGAGCTTCGACCCGTCCGAGGTGGCCGGCTACGACGTCGCCACCGGGACCTGGTCCACCGAGGGCGCTTACGACGACCAGGACTACGCCGAAACCGAACAGCTCTAACCGGACACACGTAATACCGTCCGGTGACGATGCGGCCGTGCAGCGGCCGCTGAGGAACCGGACACACGTAATACCGTCCCGGTCCTACCTGATACGGGGGCCGGCCCCACATAGGAGAAGTCGCAATGCCCAAGCCGACCAAGGGACCTCGCCTCGGCGGGTCGTCTTCACACCAGAAGGCGCTGTTGGCCAACCTGGCTACGTCGCTGTTCGAGCACGGCCGGATCAAGACCACCGAGCCCAAGGCGCGGGCGTTGCGGCCCTATGCGGAGAAGCTGATCACCCACGCCAAGAAGGGCACGCTGCACAACCGGCGTGAGGTGCTCAAGAAGATCCGCGACAAGGATGTGGTGCACACCCTGTTCGCCGAGATCGGGCCGTTCTTCGCCGACCGCGACGGCGGCTACACCCGCATTATCAAGGTCGAGGCACGCAAGGGCGACAACGCTCCGATGGCCGTGATCGAACTGGTGCGGGAGAAGACGGTGACGTCGGAGGCCGATCGCGCACGTCGGGTGCAGGCTTCCAAGCCTGCCGGCGAGAAGAAGGCCGCTCCCGAAGCGGCGGCCGCGGCACCGCAGGCGGCCGTCGAGCCGGACGCGGTGGACGATTCGGCGGCCGACACTGTCGAACAGGACACCGAAGCTGCGCCCGAGGCGGCGGCTGCGGCCCCGCAGGCAAGTGTCGACGAGGCTGACGAGGCCCCCGAGAATTAGTGCAGACGTCCGTCTGCGGCTCGATATCGCTTACGACGGAACCGATTTCGCGGGCTGGGCAGTTCAATCAGAACAGCGCACGGTCGCCGGCGTCCTCAACGAGGCGCTGACGACCGTGTTCCGCACTCCAGTGCAGTTGCGTGCGGCCGGCCGTACCGACACCGGTGTGCACGCCACGGGCCAGGTCGCCCACGCGGACGTGCCGGCCGATGCGCTGCGCAACGCGTATTCGCGAACGACTCACGCCCAGAATCCGGAGTTCGGTTCCCTGGTGCGACGGTTGGCCAGGTTTCTGCCCGCTGACGTACGGGTTCTTGATATCGCCCGCGCCCCAGCCGGTTTCGACGCGCGGTTCGCGGCGTTGCGACGCCACTACGTCTACCGCTTGTCGACCGCGCCCTACGGCGTGCTGCCGCAGCAGGCGCGCTTCGTCACCGCCTGGCCACGGACGCTGGACCTGGATGCGATGCGGGCAGCATCACGAGAGTTGTTGGGATTGCACGACTTTGCCGCGTTCTGCCGGCATCGCGAAGGTGCCACCACCATCCGCGAACTGCAACGGCTGGACTGGTCGTCCGATGGTGATCTGGTGACCGCACACGTCAGCGCCGACGCGTTCTGCTGGTCGATGGTGCGCTCTTTAGTGGGCGCCTTGCTGGCCGTCGGCGAGCAACGACGAAGCCCGCAGTGGTGTGCTGAATTGCTCAGCGCGACAAGCAGGTCCAGCGACTTCGCGGCCGCGCCGCCGCAAGGGCTGACCCTGGTCCAAGTGGATTATCCGCCCGACGACGAACTCGCGGCCCGGACCGTGATCACCCGCGACATTCGCACTCCCCGTTAGATTTTGCCCACGACGAAATCCGCGGCTTGGTTGGTAAGACCCGGCACGTAGCCCGTGTGTGCCTTCCACACGTTGCCGTCCGAGCAGATCGGGTCACCTTCGTTGCACAGGTTGAGGATTTTGCCGCCGAATTGCGGGCTCAACGCGGTCATCAGACCGCCGGCGCGCCCCGATGGATTTCCGAACAGGGTGACCGCGGCGACATGCTCGGCGGCGTCGGCCGGTAGCGGCTCGGTGAAGCCGAGCGCGGCCAACGGTGCGGCCGTGACGATGTCGATGACTGCGGCGCCCTGGGAGTACCCGCCGAGCACCAACTTGGTGTTCGGACAACCGGTTGCCATCTGCTGCACGTGGGCGCTGGCGTCGTTGGCGCCGTCGGTCGCGGCCAAAAAATCCTTACTGGCCGGATAGTTAACGCCATAGGCACCGACGTTGCGGCCGGTCTGGTTGCGTAACGAGCCCACCAAGGCGTTGCCGACGCGGCCGAGGCCGGGTGGTTCGCCGGTTCCGCGGGCAAAGATCACCTCGATGTCCGGGCAGCCGGCCGAAGCCTTGGGTGCCAGGGGAGGGGCGCACAGCAGTGCGGCCGCCGCAAGCGCGGCGGCCGCCAGTCGGCCCAGCGGGGCATATCTCATGCCCCGAAGTTTAGGGCTTACTGACCTTGCGTCAGTGCACCTGCACCACGGGCTGCTGTACCACGGTGGTCACCGGGCTCGGTGCCCGGGGAGCTGACACGGGCGATTGGGGAACCTGTCCCGGCACCTGTCCCGGAACCTGCGGGACGGCGCCGGGGACCAGCGGCAGCTGGGGGACCGGCAGCTGCTGAGGCATATGGGGGACACCGTTCATCAGTTTGGGCGCGGCGAATGCAGCGCCTTGGGTCGTATACACCGGGACGTAGCCCTCGGTGTGCCCAGTCCACTCGTTCCCAGCCCCGGCGTGGCAAATCGGGTCCTGTGGGTTGCAGTAATCGACGGCCTTTGCGCCCAGCAGGGCGCTCTTGGTCGGTAGCGACCCGCCGGCACGGTCCGCAATGTCGCCGAAGGTGACGACCGCCGCTATGTTGTCGACGTATTCGGGCGGTAGCGAACTGCCCCAAGTAATGCCACCGATCGGGACGCCGGCCACGATGTCCATCACAGACGCGCCCTGCGAGTAGCCGCCCAGCACGATTTTGGTGTTGGGGCAGGACGACACCGTCGACTTGACGTGGGAAATGACGTCGTTCGCGCCGTCGCCGCCGTGCAGCTGCAACTTGCTCGCGGCGTAGTTCACCCCGTAGGTCCGGATGTTCACGCCGCTGGCCTGCTGGCGTAGCGAATCCACGAACGCATCACCGACGCGTCCCAAACCCGGCGGCTCGTTCGTGCCCCGGGCGAAGATCACTTCGGCGTCCGGGCAGTCGTCGGCGTGTGCGGACGGGACAGCGGTGACGGGGCTGATCAAGAATCCGACGGCGGCCAAGACAGCTGCGACGCCAAGACCGGCACGACCGGCTAGACGAAATAGGTCCTCAAACACGCCGAAATTTTACCCGCAGGCGGGTGGAGCAAAACCTCCACAGCTGTGGATGACGGTCGGTTCTGCCCGCTCCGGCGGCCTACCGTAGGGGCGATCATGACACTTCCAGCAACGACCTGGCTGCACATCAGCGGCCACCGGTACCTGATGCGGCGTTTCGAGCGTGCGTTGCTGGGCGGGGAACTCCGATCGTGCGCCGGGCCGCGGCGCGGTGCACTTGCCATTGGCGGCGCACTGACCCTCATCGCCCTGCTGGGATGCGCATTTATAGGTTTGCTGCGGCCACAAGCCGGGCTGGGCGATGCCCGAATCGTCATGGGCCAGGAAACCGGCGCGCTATACGTGCGAGTGGGCGATACGTGGCATCCCGTGCTCAATCTAGCCTCGGCGCGGTTGATTGCCGCAACGGAGGCTAATCCGCGGCAGGTCCGGGAGTCCGAACTAGTGCACACCAAACACGGTGCGCTGCTGGGCATCCCGGGTGCACCGCAGTTGCTTGGCGCGCCGCTGCCGGTGCACGAGGTGGTCTGGACGATCTGCGACAGCGACAAGACGACGGTGCTGATCGGTCCGGTCGCAGACCTGTCGCTGCGGGCGGTGGGCGGCGACCGGACCCTGTTGGTCGCACCCGACTCGGGTTCGCCGACCTACCTCCTCTATAACGGGCAGCGGGCGCTGGTGGACCTGTCGGATATGGCCGTCGTGCGTGCTCTGCGGCTTAGCGGTCAAACCCCGCGCATCGTCTCGCAGGCGTTGCTCAACGCAGTCCCGGAGGCGCCGCCGATCACCGTCCCGCGCATCCGCGGGGCGGGTTCGCCGGCGGGCACTTGGTTGCCCGGGTTCACGGTCGGCAATGTGCTGCGGATCACACGGGCCACTGACGACGAGTACTACGTGGTGCTCGGCACCGGGGTCCAGCGGATCGGAACGGTCGCGGCCGATCTGCTCGGTTTCGGCGGCAAGCCGGGGGCCGCGACGGTGATCTCGGTGGCACCCGACGTGCTGCGGTCCGTCCCGGTCGTCGACGCGCTGGCGATGGCGGGACTTCCCGAACGGCTCCAGGTCGACGTTGCTGACGGGACGTTATGTGTGACGTGGACGCCCGGCCGGTCGGGTAAGCCCGAAATAGCCCTTCTGACCGGCGATGGCCCGACGTCCGCGACCGCTTTGGCACAGGGCGACGGCCGCGGTCCCGCCGTCGACGCGTTCGGTATCGAGATGGGGCGCAGCGCCTACGTGGCGGCACGGAATCTCACCGGCGAGCAAGGCCGCACGAGCACGCGATACCTCATCACCGACAGCGGGGTCCGGTTCGCGATCCGCGACGACGACGCGGCACACGACCTGGGCTTGTCGTCGACGCCCGCCCCCGCGCCCTGGCCGCTGCTGGCGGCGCTGCCGAACGGACCGGAACTGAGCCGGGAGAAGGCGTCAGTGGCCCGCGACACGCTCGGCCCGTGAGCCGCGCCTACGCACCGTCGACGCGGCCACCGCCAGCAGGGCAACGACACAGATCGCCGTGCCACCGAACGCGGTGTCGCGGGGACGACGCTCGGGCGCGTGAGGGGTGGCCAGGGGCGGCGCAGCCACCGGCTTGGGTGCGGACGTAACGGTCGGCGGGACGGAATCGGTGCTGACCGCGGCCAAGATGTCAACGGTGCCGTTGCCGACCAGAGGATCCCACCCCGCGGCTGGGTGATGCGCCGTCGACTCGATGCGCTGCATCACCTCACGTGCCGTCAGGGCCGGAAACCGGGCCCGCACGAGCGCGGCAACTCCGCTGACCACCGGAGCGGCATAGCTGGTGCCTGATATCGGTTGTCCGTCAACGCTATTCGCGATCTCGCCGTTGACCGGGCTGAGCGATGTCACGCCTTCGCCGGGTGCGGCGACATCCAGCCACGGCCCAGCCAAGGTAAACGACGACGGTTCGCCCCGAGAGTTCACCGAACCGACCGTCAGCACATAGTCGTCGTACCAGGCGGGGCTGGCCACGACCGCCACGGTGTCGCGGGTGGCATTCGCCGGCTGCGGTGGACATTGCATTGCCGCACCGGTATTTCCCGCCGCGGCCACCACCACTGTGTTCTTGACGTCGACCGCATAGGCGAGTGCCGCACCCAACGCCCGGTCGTCGAGAGCATCGCCGGCCCGGACGCAGGCCACCGACGAGATGTTGATGACCGACGCGCCGAGATCGGCTGCGGTGCGCACCGCCTTCGCCAGGGTTTGGACATCACCGACCCCGCTGGACCGGTTGCTCGCCGGGGAGAACTTGGAACTGGATTGACGGACGCTGATCAAGGTGACGTCCGGGGCGATGCCGGTGAACTCCGAACCCTCGCTGGCAGCGATGATTCCGGCCACGAGCGTGCCGTGCGCGTCGCAATCCTGGGTACCGTCTCCGTTGCCGACGTAGTCGCCGCCGGCCGACAGGTCCTTCAGCCGCGGATGGCGGTGCACGCCGGTGTCGATGACCGCGACCCGTTGCCCGGCGCCGCGAGTGAGCCGCCACACCCGCGGCAGGTCGAAGTCCGCAAGCTGGGCAGGCAGGTCGGTCTGCTGCGTCGTAGCTACCGCGCATACCTCGCGCTGCACTGTCGGCTGCGAAGGCGAGGGCAATGCCGGTGCCGGCAACCACTTTTCGTCAACCGGCGGGGGCGACACCGCGTGCGCCACCGGCACGCCCTGGACGGCCACCGCCGCCACCAACAGCAGACGTGCGATGCGCAAGACGATCACGCACGCATCAAATTTAGACGGCGGACGACGCCGAAGGCGCCGCATGTCCAAAAGGTCAAAGGCACGACCGCAATCGATGCCACACACCCCAGAGCATCGATGCACCGTCGCATGACCGGCGAAAGCGATATCACCGGAACGACGAAACCCAGGTAAACCGCCGCGGCGGAAAGGATCGTCGTCAGCGCGGCGACCCACATTCCCGGGATCGGGAAGGTGTTTGCTGCGATCACGAATACCGTTGCGGTTAGGGCGATCCCACACCCGACGAATACGGGTGCTCTTCGACTGTCTGACCGTGCGTGCAGCAGCAGCACACCCGCCGCGACCGCGGCCAGGGCGATACCGCGTTGCGCGGTCAGCGCGGCAACCGCGGACCCACTGGCAGCCCCGGCAGCGAACGCCGACCGCAAACCCGTCAACACGCTATCGGCGCGTTGCGCTTTGGCGGCCAGTTCGCCTTCTGTGCGCAGCGGTTCCGAGTCGGTCAGATTAGGTGACAGCCCGGTCAACAGGATCGACGCCCGCGGCGCCGCTTCGATCAGAGCTAGGCAGGACAGCGCGGTCAACGAGCCGACGACATACGGCGGTGCCCCAGTGAGCATCGTGGCCAACGCGGCACTCGCACCGATCACTGCGAACCAGGCCAATGTCATCAAAATAGTTATGTCGCAACGCGTTACGCGCATCGCAAGTACCGCCGTCGCGGCCCCGGCCATCCCGGCGAGCAACACATTAGGAGCGCCTGGACCGCCAGGCACGGTGAGCAGACCGGCGAGCGAGGCATGGACGACGGCGATGATGTTGAGCGTGAGAGCGGCCACCCGGTTTCGTAGCAATCGATCCGCGAAGAGTGCGCACACCACGGCGACGGCGGCCACGGTAGCGACGGCTATCCGGGCATGCCCGTCGGTGGTGGATGCGTTGCGGACCAGAACGATCGCACCGATGCAACTGAAGCAGACTGCGGCCACCGCGGCCATGATTCGAGCGGCCGGTAGCGCACGGGACTGGTTGTTCAGCGTCGCCGCCACGGTGTCGGCTTCTTCGTCGCAGCGCATGACCGGTGGCCTCGGCGCTTCCCGGCTCATGATCAGGACGGTGCCGTCCTTGATATCGCTGTGGGCCAAGGTCGCCGAGCTCGGTAGCGGTGGCGCACCGAGGCGGGACAGTCGGTAGTTCGCCGCCGGGGCAACCCCACCCAGCAGGTCGAGGATCGACGGGATCAGTTCGGCGACGGGCAGGGTGGCGGGCAGCGCAACGTCGATGTTGGCACTGTCGGCGTGGACGGTGACGCGGCGAAGTACCGGGTTCGATGCAGGCACTGTTGGCACGCTAGCCAGCGGTGTCCCGTCCCGCTTCCGGTTGTCCACAGGTGACTTGTGACGAATTGCGCTGCTGCTTAACGTCGTCGAACTGTGACTACGGTCATCGAGATAGCCGCACCGCCCGAGGCGCCGCGATCGGCCTCGTCTGGGCTGGTGGTCCTGGCGCCGGCATTGATGGCCGTGGTGACGTTGGCGATAACCGCGGCAGCGTTGGTAGCCGGCTCGCCGGTAGCGCGCAATCCCACGTTCTTGGCGTTTCCGGCGATGATGCTGATCTCGTCGGCGGTCACCGCGCTGACGGGCCGGGGACGACGGGCCACAACTGAAGATCGTGACGACTACGTGGAGTATCTGCGCGGCCTGCGCCTGGAGGTCGCTGAAGTGGTCATAGCGCAACACAATTCGCTGATTCAGACACATCCCGATCCGGCAACGTTGTGGACGCTGGTCGGTAGCGACCGCATGTGGATACGGGGACCTGCCGATGCCGACTTCGGTCGAGTCCGCGTGGGTCTGGGAACCGCGCCGCTGGCTACCCGGTTGGCGGCTGCGCCGGCGCCGTCGACGCAACGGTGCGACCCGGTGACCGTCGCCGCGCAGCAGAGATTCCTGCGGACGCATTCGACGGTCCGCGACGTCCCCATCGTGATCCCGCTGCGCGGCACCCCGCGGATCACGGTCGACGGCGACCCGGACCGGGTGCGCGGCCTGATCCGGGCGATGATATGTCAACTGGCCGTGGCGCATACGCCCGAACAGCTGTCGATCGTCGGCGCAGTCCGCGACCAGACGCATTGGGAGTGGCTGAAATGGTTGCCGCACAACCAACATTCGAGCCAGGCGGATCTGATCGGACGGGCACGGTTGATCTACTCGACATTGGCTGAGGCCCGAGATGCACTGGCCGCCTTGCAGCCGGCGCACGCCGTCGTGATTCTCGACGAACCCATGGCTGAGGAGTTTCAGATCCCCAACACGACCGTCATCGAAATCGGCTGCGCCGGAGGTGCCTTGACGGTGCAACCTTCCCACGTCCACGACCGGCTGACCTCCGTGGACTGCCTCGATCTCGCCGATGCTTTGGCGTGTGCTCGCCGGCTTGCGGCACACTCCGGCGCCCCGACAGCGCGTTCAGACTGGTTGGACATGCTGGGCCTAGGCGATTCTGATCCGGCCGCGC
>NZ_LZLS01000074.1 GCF_001673365.1 Mycobacterium asiaticum | reverse complement strand
CCCCAGGCACACCCGCCCAGGCGAGGGTGGGTGGGCCGCTGTCGTGCGGGGACCTGGTTTTGACCGCGTTTGGCGGTCGGCCAGTGGGACCTCGTTGCGGCCCGATTTCGAAGGTCAACCGCGGTCCGGCGGGGTTACCGATGTTGATGCTCTGACCGTCGTGAAGCTCGACCACCGGCATGCGGTAGCCGTTGACGTAGGTGCCGTTGAGTGAACCGTTGTCGATCGCAAGCCAGCGGCCCTGATCGAAACGCAGGATGAGGTGGGCGCGGGAGATTCGCGGATCCGGAATGCGCAGGTCGGCGTGCAGGTCCCGGCCGATCACCACCTCATATCCTGGCGCGAAACAACATTGGGACCCGTCGTGCCGGATTGTCAGGGCAGGCGGGGTTAGTCGATGCACGCCAACCAGTATTAGCCGGTTTACGGGGTTGCTGGTTGTGTCTCAGCTGTGACGTTGCTATGTCTCCGGCCGGGCTTACATAGCTGTTTCACAGCTTGCATCGCGTCCTGCGCCAACGCATTTCGTGCATCATTCGAAAGGGAAGGAGCGGTGGATGTCGGATGGTCGGCGGATGGCGGATCGGCGAGGCGGTGCTCGTCGATCGGCGCCCGGCGCGGGCGCTGAGCTCAATGCCCGCCAAGGGTTGCTTGCCAATTCGCGTCATCTGCTGCGTGCGGGACTCCAATCTTTGCCGTTGACCACCGTCGCACATCTGCGTCGCCGTGTGCCGCCGGCGAAGCCCGCGCCCGCTGCAGACCGGCCCGGTGGACTCCGTCCCAGCATGGCCCGCGGCGCGCACTTTGCCGGTTACACGATCTTGCGCCAGTTGGGTGTCGGCGGGATGGCCGAGGTTTATCTCGCTTTGCATCCGCGGTTGCCGCGCCGCGACGTCATCAAAGTCCTCGCCGAGGCGATCACCGCGGATGGTGAATTCCGCGAAAGGTTCAATCGCGAAGCCGATCTGGCCGCAACGCTGTGGCATCCACACATCGTCGGGGTACACGACCGCGGCGAATTCGACGGCCAACTATGGATTTCCATGGACTACGTCGAAGGGAACGATGCCGCGCGGCTGGTGAAAGAGTCCCATTCCCAAGGCATGCCGGCCGAGGACGTCTGCGCTATTCTCAGTGCCGTTGCGGCAGCGCTCGATTACGCTCACGACCGCGGACTGTTACATCGCGACGTGAAGCCCGCCAATATCCTGCTCACCCACTGCGGCACCGATGACCGTCGAATTCTATTGGCGGACTTCGGTGTTGCTCGGCACCTCGCCGATATCAGCGGTATCACCCAGACCAACGTCGCGGTGGGAACGGTCGCCTACGCCGCACCCGAACAGCTGGCGGGCTCCAACATCGATCGACGGGCGGACCAATATGCATTGGCCGCCACGGCTTTTCACTTACTTACCGGTGCACCACCGTTCCGACACACCAACCCTGTCGCGGTGATCAGCCAGCACCTCAACGACGAGCCGCCGCGGCTAAGTGACTATCGGCCTGAACTGGCATGCCTGGATGACATATTCACCAAAGCACTTGCCAAGACGCCGCAAGCGAGGTTCGGGCGCTGCCGGGACTTTGCCGCTGCGGTGGGCGAACAGATCGCTGAGCGCGAGTGCGGCACCGCCGTGCCCGCCTCGTCGCGCGGTCCCGTCGTGCGTGCGCAGGGGCTGTCACCGCGGATTCGGATGGCGGCGGCAATCGTATGTGCGGTGCTGATCGCGGTTGCGGCGACCTGGTCGACGCTGTACAGCTTCCAAACCGAACCTGCTCCGGCCAATCCGGCGCTCGCCGCCAGCCCGTCCCCGCCGGCCGCCACACCAGTGGCGGCCCCGCCCGCCAAAGTCCTCGACGGCACCTACCGCTTGGACTTTGACCGTTCGAAGCGCACCAGTAACGGCACGCCGATCCGTCACGACGGCGTCACCACCAGCTGGTGGGCTTTCCATTCGATGTGCACCGCAAATGGTTGTGCGTCCAGCGGGATCCGCCTCGACGATGACAGCCATCAGGTCGCCGATAGCAGCGATGGCGGCCAGGCCGACACGTTGCGATTTGTTGCCGGCTATTGGCAAGGCGCTGCGCAGCAGCAGCGGGTGGGCTGTCGCCAAGCGAACCAATTGGTGCGGCCCGCCCCGCAGGAGACCCAGCAGGAGACCCAGGCGCTGTCGCTGGCCCCGCAGGCCGACGGCACGTTGCGCGGGGTGGAAACCGAGACCGTTCGCAGCAACGAGTGTGGCGCCCAGGGGGCGGTGCTGCGGGTACCGGTGGTCGCGACGCGTGTCGGTGACGTACCGCCGAGCGTCGTGCTGCCCGATCCTGCTCAGACGATCAGCGCGGCCATTGCGCCGGTGCACCGGCCGTCGCCGCCCGTGCTGGGCGGATCGTGCACCGATGTCGACAAGCTGGGCTACGACCAAACCAGCAATGAACAGGTCGTCTGCGAAGGCAATACCTGGGACAAGGCGCCGATCACCACTGGCGTTCATGCCGTCGGCAGCAGTTGTGACCGACCCGACATCCCGGTGTTCGCGATGTCGGCGTCCAACGACGGTTACCTGATCGAATGCGATCCGGTGACGCGGATGTGGACCCGGCACAGCTGAGCTAGCTGTTCTGCGGCCCGCTTGGACGTGTGGCCCGGGTGGCGCCGAGCGTGCGCAGATGTACGGCGACACGCCGCGGCGCCCGGCATTCTCTGCACGTTCGATCAAGGAATAAAGGCTGTCGGTGCCTGGCTCTACCCTGGTGTTATGGCTTTCGCCACCGAACACCCAGTAGTCGCCCACTCCGAATACCGCGCCGTCGAGGAGCTGGTACGCACCGGCGCGCGCTTCGACGTGGTCAGCCCGCATCAGCCCGCCGGCGACCAGCCCGCCGCCATCGATGAATTAGAGCGCCGGATCAAGGCGGGGGAGCACGACGTCGTGCTGCTCGGCGCCACCGGCACCGGGAAGT
The DNA here is from genome assembly GCF_001673365.1 of Mycobacterium asiaticum. GTDB lineage: Bacteria > Actinomycetota > Actinomycetes > Mycobacteriales > Mycobacteriaceae > Mycobacterium > Mycobacterium asiaticum_A. The sequence goes on along the minus strand of NZ_LZLS01000074.1, from coordinate 39,377 downwards.
CGGCGACCACCGCCTGGCTGATCGAACGTCTGCAACGCCCCACGCTGGTGATGGCGCCGAACAAGACGCTGGCCGCCCAGCTGGCCAACGAACTGCGAGAGATGTTGCCGCACAACGCGGTCGAATACTTCGTCTCCTATTACGACTACTACCAGCCGGAGGCGTACATCGCGCAGACGGACACCTACATCGAAAAGGACAGCTCCATCAACGACGACGTGGAGCGGTTACGGCATTCCGCGACATCGTCGCTGCTGTCTCGCCGTGACGTGGTGGTGGTGGCGTCGGTGTCCTGCATCTACGGTTTGGGGACTCCGCAGTCCTACCTGGACCGCTCGGTCGAGTTGACGGTCGGCAGCGAAGTGCCCCGTGATGGCCTGTTGCGGCTGCTGGTCGACGTGCAGTACACCCGTAACGACCTGTCGTTCACCCGGGGCTCGTTTAGGGTGCGCGGCGACACGGTGGAGATCATCCCTTCCTACGAAGAACTGGCGGTGCGCATCGAGTTCTTCGGCGACGAGATCGAGGCGTTGTACTACCTGCACCCGTTGACCGGAGACGTGGTTCGCCAGGTCGACTCGCTGCGAATTTTCCCCGCTACGCACTACGTCGCCGGCCCGGAGCGGATGGCGGTCGCGATATCCACCATCGAGCACGAACTCGCCGAGCGTCTCTCGGAATTGGAAGGTCAGGGCAAGCTGCTCGAGGCGCAACGGCTGCGGATGCGCACCAACTACGACATCGAGATGATGCGACAGGTCGGGTTCTGCTCAGGCATCGAGAACTACTCGCGACACATCGACGGCCGGGGCCCCGGATCGCCACCGGCGACTCTGCTGGACTATTTCCCGGAGGACTTCCTGCTCGTCATCGACGAGTCGCACGTCACGGTGCCGCAGATCGGCGGCATGTACGAGGGGGACATGTCGCGCAAGCGCAACCTCGTCGAGTACGGTTTCCGGCTGCCGTCCGCGGTAGATAACCGGCCGCTGACCTGGGAGGAGTTCGCCAACCGCATCGGGCAGACCGTGTACCTTTCTGCCACCCCGGGGCCGTACGAGCTCAGTCAGACCGGCGGCGAGTTCGTCGAGCAGGTGATCCGCCCGACCGGGCTGGTGGACCCCAAGGTGGTGGTCAAGCCGACCAAGGGGCAGATCGACGACCTGATTGGCGAAATCCGCAAACGCACCGACGCCGACGAGCGGGTGCTGGTGACGACGCTGACCAAGAAGATGGCCGAGGACCTCACCGATTACCTGCTGGAGATGGGCATCCGGGTCCGGTACCTGCACTCGGAGGTCGACACGCTGCGCCGGGTTGAGCTGCTTCGGCAGCTCAGGCTCGGCGAGTACGACGTACTGGTCGGCATCAACCTGCTGCGCGAGGGCCTGGACCTGCCGGAGGTATCGCTGGTGGCGATCCTCGATGCCGACAAGGAAGGGTTTTTGCGGTCGACGCGCAGCCTGATCCAGACCATCGGGCGCGCCGCCCGCAACGTCTCCGGTGAAGTGCACATGTACGCCGACAAGATCACCGACTCGATGAAAGAGGCCATCGACGAGACTGAACGGCGCCGGGCCAAGCAGGTGGCCTACAACGAGGCCAACGGGATCGACCCGCAACCGCTGCGCAAGAAGATCGCCGACATCCTCGACCAGGTCTACCGCGAGGCAGACGATACCGAGACGGTGGAAATCGGTGGGTCCGGACGCAACGCCTCCCGCGGCCGGCGGGCCCCGGGTGAGGCCGGCCGCGCCGTGAGCGCTGGCGTGATCGAAGGACGCGACACCACCAACATGCCGCGCGCCGAACTGGCCGACCTGATCAAGGACTTAACCGCGCAGATGATGGCCGCCGCGCGGGACCTGCAGTTCGAGCTGGCAGCTCGGTTCCGCGACGAGATCGCCGACCTCAAGAAAGAGCTGCGCGGAATGGACGCCGCCGGTCTGAAGTGACGGAAACGACGAGCCAGACCGGCAGCTGGCGTGAGCTGTTGGGTCGGCACCTGGGCACATCCACGCTGTTGGCGGGCGGCGTGGCGATGTATGCCACCAACGAGTTCCTGACCGTCAGCCTGTTGCCCAGCACCATCGCCGAGATCGGCGGTGCCCGGCTGTACGCCTGGGTCGTCACGCTGTACCTGGTGGGATCCGTGGTCGCGGCGACCACCGTCAACTCGATGTTGCGTCGATTTGGTGCCCGCAGGTCGTTCCTGCTCGGTCTGGGCGTCTTCGGCGTGGCCAGCCTGGTGTGCGCGGCGGCGCCGAACATGGAGGTCCTGATCGCCGGGCGGACCTTGCAGGGAGTGGCCGGCGGCGTGCTGGCCGGGCTGGGTTACGCGCTGATCAACTCCGCGCTGCCCCGTTGGCTGTGGACGCGGGGTTCGGCGCTGGTGTCGGCGATGTGGGGAGTCGCCACGATCATCGGACCCGCGATGGGCGGGCTGTTTGCCCAATTCGGTTTGTGGCGTTGGGCGTTCGTGGCGATGGCCATCATGACGGTGCTGATGGGCATATTGGTTCCGGTCGTGCTCGCCGCGAATCGTGGCGCGCGCGAGGACTCGACCGCGCCGGCTGCGCAGGCCCGGACGCTGCGCGTACCGGTGTGGTCGCTGCTGCTGATTGGGGCTGCGGCGCTGGCGGTCAGCGTGGCGCAACTGCCACGTCACGCGGTGGCGATCGGGGGGCTGCTCGTTCTCGGCGTACTGCTCGTCGGGGCCTTCGTGGTTGTCGACAAGCGCAGTGATGCCGCTGTGTTGCCGCCCAGCGTCTTCGGCTCCGGTCCCCTCAAGTGGATCTACCTCACTATGGCCGTGCAGATGGCGGCGGTGATGATCGACACCTACGTGCCGTTGTTCGGCCAGCGGCTGGGGCACATGACTCCGGTCGCGGCCGGCTTCCTGGGTGCATCGCTGGCAATCGGCTGGACCGTCAGTGAGATTGCCAGCGCATCGTTGAGCAACCCGCGAACTATCGGGTACGTGATCGTGGCCGCGCCTCTGGTGATGGCGGCCGGTCTCGCGCTCGGCGCGGTAAGCCAGCGCTCCGACGCGCCGGCCGGCAGCGTAGCGATCTGGACGGTGGCATTGCTGCTGGCCGGTACGGGCATCGGGATGACCTGGCCTCACTTGTCCGCGCGCGCAATGGAATCCGTGGACGACCCGGCCGAGAGTGGCGCGGCCGCCGCGGCGATCAACACCGTGCAGCTGATCTCGGCTGCCTTCGGGGCCGGGTTGGCCGGCGTGGTGGTCAACACCGCCACGGGCGGGGAAGTGTCCGAGGCTCGCTGGCTGTACAGCGTGTTCACCGTGCTGGCGGCGACGGGTGTCGTGGCGTCCATTCGGGCAACCCGCCGCGACCGCGGCAGGTCGCCTCATACGGTGTAGCGGTGACCGACACGGCCAGTGCGACCGGCAGTTGGCGTGAATTGCTGGGGCAGCACCTCGGCACGTCCACGGTCCTGGCCGGTGGCGTCCTGCTTTACTCCACCAATGAATTTCTGACCGTCAGCATGCTGCCGACCATCGTCGCCGACATCGGCGGTGGCCGGCTGTTCGCGTGGGCCACATCGCTGTATCTGGTCGGTTCGGTGGTCGCGGCCACCGTGGTTCACCCGATGCTGATGCGGATCGGGGCGCGACGGTCGTATCTGATCGGGCTCACCGCGTTCGCGTTGGCCAGCGTGGTGAATGCGACCGCCCCCAGCATGGAGGTGCTCGTCGCCGGGCGCACGTTGCGTGGCGTAGCCGGGGGACTGCTGGCAGGGCTGGGATACGCGCTGATCAACGCCGCACTACCGCGTCGGCTGTGGACGCGCGGTTCGGCACTGGTGTCGGCGATGTGGGGGGTCTCGACGCTGCTCGGGCCCGTGGCGGGCGGCGTTTTCGCGCAGCTCGGCATCTGGCGGTGGGCGTACGGCGGGATGGGATGTGCGGCGGTGCTGATGGCGCTGCTGGTGCTGAGCGTGCTGCAGCCCGGTCCGCTTGCCTCGCTTGTGGAGGCACCGCTGGCGCCCTCCCGCAAGGTGCCCATCTGGTCGCTGCTGGTGATGGGTGCAGCCGCGTTGTCCATCAGCGTCGCGTCGGTGCCGCGTCACCTGCCGCTCACCATCGCGCTGCTCGTCGTCGGGGTCGGATTGATCGCGATCTTTGTGGTGGTCGACTGGCGGATGCACGTTGCCGTGTTGCCGCGCAACGTATTCGGTCCAGGACCGCTGAAATGGATCTACCTGACCATGTGTGTGCAAATGGCCGCTGCCATGGCGAATATCTTCGTGCCGCTGTTCGGCCAGAAGCTGGCCGACCTGAGCCCGGTGGAAGCCGGCTTCCTAGGGGCAGCGCTCGCCACGGGATGGACGATCGGCGAGGTTGCCAGCGCTTCGCTGTCCGATCGGCGGCTGATCGGGCACGTCGTCAGCGCCGCTCCGTTGGTGATGGCAGTCGGGCTGGCGCTGGGCGCAGCGACCCAGCGTGCGTATGCCCCGCTCGGGGTTGTCGCACTGTGGGCGGTGGCTCTGATGATCACCGGAGCGGGCATCGGGATCGGCTGGCCGCACCTTGTGGTGGGTGCGATGGATGCTGTCGACGACCCAGCGGAGAGCAGCGCAGCCGCCGCCGCGATCAACATCGTCCAACTGGGCTCGGCCGCCGTCGGCGCGGGATTGGCCGGGGTCGTGGTCAACACCGCTAAGGGGGGAGCGGTGGTCGAAGCCCGCTCGTTGTACGCGGTGTTCACCGCCCTGGCGGCTATGGGCTTCATCGCTTCCTACCAGGCGACTCGGCGCGACCGCCGCACGCCGCGGTGATATTTACCGCGTCGACTTGACCACCTGCGAGTAGTGGAACTGCCATCGCTCCACGATGTGGAAGCCGAGGTAGCTCGGGAATTGGTAGACCGGCGTGCGCCCGAACGCGGTTCCCGGCGACAACGCCTGTCCCGCTTGATGATCGGGCAGCGACGTGTCGCGGTTGGTGATCGTCCACAGCGCCGGGCATTTGTTGATCTTGGCCGTCGTCAGCCACACGGCGACGTGGCCGTCCCACAGCGCACCGACTTTAGGCCCGTAGAAGCCGCGCTCCACGTCGATCAATGACCGGAAGGCGGCCGGCCGGGTAGCCAACAGGGCACGGATCGGTCCGGGCCGCCAGGGGACCGTGTTGTCCACCAGCAGACAGTCCCCGGGGGCGGCGTGAGAGCTGATCACGTCGGCGACCTGGCTGTAGTCCCAGCCCTCCTTGGCGTACGGCCCGCGCTGGGTGAACAGGTAGTTCGGGAATGCCGCGGCGGCGAGGACGAGAACCAGGGCCACGATCTGCCACGGTTTTCGGGCGATCGCGACGATGCAGATCCCCAGGATGACGGCCGCGGCGGGAGCGGTGAATATCAGGTAGCGCGGGTAGTAGATCGGCTCGGCCACGGCCGAGTAGATCAGCACAATGGCAGTCGGCAGCACTACCCACAGCACGCTGATCAGCAGCAGTTGCCCCGTGCCGTCCTCAGCTCGCGCCTTGCCGGCAAGTCGAACGCCGGCGGCTACGACCACCACAACACCGGCCAGGATGGCGAACGCGACGCTGTAATCGAAATATTGCCGGTGCACCACGTCCAGAAACAGATTGCGGTGCAGGCCGTTGATCCATCCGACCTGCCATACCTGTTTGTGCGCGAACAGCATGAATGGTGTCATCGCGCCGAGCGCCGCAGCAGATGCGAGCGCCAGCCAGATCGTCGGCCACTTGCGTTTGCCCCGGGCGGCCAGCAGTGGCAGCACCGCCGCGTAGACCGCCACTAGCAACACCGTGTTGATGCTGACCAGGATCGACACCATCAACATCAGCGCGTAGCAAATCCACAGCCGCGCGCGATTGCGTCGCACCGCGACTACCAGCAGCACGGTCAGCCACACCGCTACCGCCACCGTCAGCGCGGAGGAGCGGGCTTCGATACCGGCCCAAGTCACCCGAGGCAGGATGGCGAAGACGGCGCCAGCGCACAGGGCGGTCGCGCGTCCGGAAAACTGCTTGACGAAGACCACCACCCCGGCGGCCGCGGCGCCGACGGCCAGCGCGCTGGGCACCCGGGACCAGAACTCGGTCGGCGGGAAGATCGCGAACCAGCCGTGCATCAGCAGGTAGTAGAGGCCGTGGACGGCGTCGATGTGGCCCAGCAACTTCCACAGCTCCGGCAATGTCCTGCTGGCGGCGGCGGAGATCGTTGCACCCTCGTCGAACCACAGCGACGGTCTGCTGGCCCACGCAGCGCTGAGGATCGCGGCGAGCGCCGCGATTGCCCACGGGTCCCGGAACCGGCCACGCGGGCGAGCCGACGGCGCCGGTTCGGCGTCGTCAGCCAGGGGATTTTCGACGATAGATACAGACATGGTTGCGTTTAACTTTATGTGGCGCGAGGTCGCCACGTTGCGGCGCTATGTCGCTTGCGGTCGGTTGCGGTGTCCTCGGGAAGTGACGGGCACTTCACCGCGGCGTGAGCGTGAGGGCTGCCACGCCGCAAATCTCTCCCATCTATGTCCAGCAACGCGATACTGTCTTGGGTTGGCGGAAACCGACACCTGGGAGGGTAAATGAGCGCCTATCAAACTGTGGTCGTAGGGACTGACGGTTCGGATTCGTCGCTGCGCGCGGTAGAAAGGGCGGCCAGGATCGCCGGAGCGGACGCGAAACTGATCATCGCGTCTGCGTACCTGCCCCAGCACGAAGACGCTCGGGCTGTCGACGCCCTGAAGGGCGAAAGCTACAAGGTCACCGGTACCGCGCCGATCTACGAGATCCTGCACGACGCCAAGGAGCGGGCACACCAGGCCGGCGCGAAGAACGTCGAAGAGCGGGCCATCGAAGGCGCCCCGGTGGACGCGTTGGTCGAACTCGCCGAGTCGGAAAAGGCCGATCTGCTGGTGGTCGGCAACGTCGGTCTGAGCACGATCGCGGGACGGCTGTTGGGCTCGGTGCCGGCTAACGTCTCGCGTAAGGCCAAGGTCGACGTGCTGATCGTGCACACGACCTAGCGTTACCAGGGCTTACCAGCCGCGTTCGCGCCACTCGGCGAGATGCGGGCGTTCGGCGCCTAAGTCTGTGTCATCGCCGTGACCGGGGTAGATGACGGTGGAATCGTCGTAGACGTCGAACACCCGGGTGGCGACATCGTCGAGCAGCTGCTCGAAATCGCCGGGCTGCCATGTCTTGCCGACCCCGCCCGGGAACAGACAGTCGCCGGTGAACAGGTGGGTGACTCCGCCCGTCGCCGGCCCGCCCAGGGCCAGCGCGATCGAGCCCGGCGTGTGTCCGCGCAGGTGAATCACGTCGAACGTCAACTCACCGATCCGCACGGTGTCGCCGTTGGCCAGCAAACGATCCGGCCGGACCGGGAGCGGCTCGGCGTCCACCTCGTGCGAAGCCGTCGGGGCACCGGTGGCCTCGACGACAGCTTCCAGGGCCTGCCAGTGGTCGAAGTGCTGGTGACTCGTCACGATCAGCGACAGCTTGGGCGCGTAACGTCGGATCAGGTCGATCAGGACATCGGCGTCGTTCGCGGCGTCGATCAGCAACGTTTCTCCGGTTGCGGAACAGGTCACCAGGTAAGCGTTGTTATCCATAGGGCCCACTGAGGCCTTCAGGATCGTTGCGCCGGGCAGGCTGCGTCGGGCCGCAGTCCCCGCTTCGAAGTGTCCGGTGTAGTTGTCGCTTGGGGCTGTCATAACGGTCACGTTACTGGCCCAGAACGACTTGTCGGTATGGACACATAGCATGGGGAGAGCTCTGTTCGTGAGCGGAAAAACGGGTGAAAGGGAGTGCGTGGCTGACCGTCTGATCGTCAAAGGCGCGCGCGAGCACAATCTGCGTGGTGTCGACCTCGACCTACCCCGGGACGCACTGATCGTTTTCACCGGGCTGTCCGGATCGGGCAAGTCCTCGCTGGCGTTCGACACTATTTTCGCGGAGGGCCAGCGCCGGTACGTGGAATCGCTGTCAGCGTATGCGCGCCAGTTCCTGGGGCAGATGGACAAGCCGGACGTCGACTTCATCGAGGGCTTGTCCCCGGCGGTATCCATCGACCAGAAGTCGACGAACCGCAACCCGCGGTCCACGGTCGGCACCATCACCGAGGTCTACGACTACCTGCGGTTGCTCTATGCCCGTGCGGGCACCCCGCACTGCCCGATCTGTGGTGAGCGGATCGCGCGCCAGACGCCACAGCAAATTGTCGACCAGGTGTTGGCGATGGAAGAGGGCATCCGGTTTCTGGTGCTGGCACCGGTGGTGCGCACCCGTAAGGGGGAGTTTGCCGACTTGTTCGACAAGCTCAACGCCCAGGGCTACAGCCGGGTCCGGGTCGACGGCGTGGTGTATCCGCTGACCGAGCCGCCGAAGCTGAAGAAGCAGGAAAAGCATGACATCGAGGTGGTGGTGGACCGCCTCACCGTCAAGTCCACTGCCAAGCAACGGCTCACCGACTCGGTCGAGACCGCACTGAACCTGGCCGACGGAATCGTGGTCCTCGAGTTTCCCGACGACCGCGACGAGCATGACCATCCCCGTGAGCAGCGCTTCTCGGAGAAATTGGCCTGCCCCAACGGGCATGCGCTGGCCGTGGACGACCTTGAGCCACGGTCGTTTTCGTTCAACTCGCCCTACGGCGCCTGTCCCGAATGCGTCGGTCTGGGCATCCGCAAGGAGGTCGACCCCGACCTGGTGGTACCCGACCCGGAGCTCACCCTGGCCGAAGGGGCGGTGGCCCCATGGTCGACGGGACACACCGCGGAGTACTTCACCCGGATGCTGGCCGGCCTGGGCGATGCCATGGGATTCAACGTCAACACCCCCTGGCGCAAGTTACCGGCCAAGGCGCGCAAGGCGATTCTGGAGGGTTGCGACGAGCAAGTGCACGTCCGCTACCGCAACCGCTACGGGCGCACCCGGTCGTACTACGCCGACTTCGAAGGCGTGCTGGCGTTCTTGCAGCGCAAGATGGCGCAGACCGAGTCCGAGCAGATGAAGGAACGCTACGAGGGCTTTATGCGGGACATCCCGTGCCCGGTCTGCGACGGCACCCGGCTCAAGCCGGAGATTTTGGCGGTCAGCCTCGCCGCGCGCGAGCACGGCCCGAAGTCCATCGCCGAGGTCTGCGAGCTGTCGATCGCCGACTGCGCGGAGTTTCTCAACGCCCTGACTTTGGGCACCCGAGAGAAGGCGATCGCCGGGCAGGTGCTCAAGGAGATCCAGTCGCGCCTGGGGTTCTTGCTCGACGTCGGGCTGGAGTACCTGTCGTTGTCGCGGGCCGCGGCCACGCTGTCCGGAGGTGAGGCGCAACGCATCCGGTTGGCCACCCAGATCGGCTCCGGCCTGGTGGGCGTGCTGTACGTGCTTGACGAGCCGTCCATCGGTCTGCACCAGCGGGACAACCGCCGTCTCATCGAAACCCTCACGCGCTTAAAGAATTTGGGTAATACCCTGATCGTCGTCGAGCACGACGAGGACACCATCGAGCACGCCGACTGGATCGTCGATATCGGGCCCCGCGCCGGTGAGCACGGCGGCCGCATTGTGCATAGCGGCACCTACAGCGAGTTGCTCTCCAACGAGGAGTCGATCACCGGCGCCTACCTGTCCGGCCGGGAAAGCATCGAGATGCCGGCGTTTCGACGCCCGGTGGACTCGCGTCGCCAACTGACCGTCGTCGGCGCCCGCGAGCACAATCTGCGCGGCATCGACGTGGCATTCCCGTTGGGTGTGCTGACGTCGGTCACCGGAGTGTCTGGGTCCGGCAAATCGACGCTGGTCAACGACATCCTGGCCGCGGTGCTGGCGAACAAACTCAACGGCGCTCGGCAAGTGCCCGGCCGGCATACCCGGGTCACCGGGCTGGATCACCTGGACAAGCTGGTCCGGGTGGACCAATCGCCGATCGGCCGGACGCCGCGGTCCAACCCGGCCACCTACACCGGGGTGTTCGACAAGATCCGCACCCTGTTCGCGGCCACCACCGAGGCCAAGGTCCGCGGCTACCAGCCCGGCCGATTCTCGTTCAACGTCAAGGGCGGACGCTGCGAGGCGTGCACCGGCGACGGCACGATCAAGATCGAGATGAACTTCCTGCCGGATGTGTACGTCCCCTGCGAGGTATGCCAGGGTGCCCGCTACAACCGGGAAACCCTCGAAGTGCACTACAAAGGCAAGACAATCTCCGAAGTCCTGGACATGTCCATCGAGGATGCGGCGGAGTTCTTCGAGCCGATCTCCGGGATCCACCGCTATCTGCGCACGTTGGTCGACGTCGGCCTGGGTTACGTCCGGCTCGGCCAACCGGCGCCGACGCTGTCCGGTGGCGAGGCGCAGCGTGTCAAGCTGGCATCGGAGCTGCAAAAGCGTTCGACCGGGCGCACCATCTACATCCTCGACGAGCCGACCACCGGGCTGCATTTCGATGACATCCGCAAGCTGCTGAAGGTCATCAGCGGTCTCGTCGACAAGGGCAACACGGTGATCGTCATCGAGCACAACCTCGACGTCATCAAGACCTCCGACTGGATCGTCGACATGGGCCCGGAGGGTGGTGGCGGTGGTGGAACCGTGGTCGCTCAAGGCACGCCTGAGGACGTCGCCGCGGTGCCGGAAAGCTACACGGGCAAGTTCCTCGCCGAAGTACTGGCACCGGCGACGCCGCGCTCCGGTAACTCCCGGCGGTCCACCGTCAAGCGCCGCAAAGTCAGCGCCTGAGTGCGGAGTCGGAGGAAGGCACCCCCGCCTCGCCTCGTCCGCTGCGGGCGGCCTCCTCGGTGTGGGCGCCCTCGCCTCGACCGAGGGCGATCGTGGCGGCCAACATCGCGACGACGGCCATCGGCAGCACCACCACCCCCACGCCACGCACGGTGAGTTGCTCGCCGAGCACGAGAACGCCGAGCAGCACCGCGACCACCGGCTCACCGACCAACATGACCGGAACCGACGCCTGCAGCGCACCGGCTTGAAACGCCCACTGCTGCAACACCGTGACCCCGATGGCCAGCACGATCAGCAAGTACAGAGCGGGAACGCTGAGCAGTCCGTGCCAGCCGCCGACGCCGAACAGATGAGTGCACGTCTTGGTAAGCACCGCCACCATTCCGAGCAGGACGGCCACGGCCACACCGAGCGACATTGCGCGCGTGCGGTCGGCGGTGCGACGCGCGATCACCACACAGATCAGCACCACCGCCATCGCGCCGGTGACGGCCAGCGTCCAGGCCGTTGTCCCCGGCCGATAACTCCCTTCGCGGGGTCGCCCCATCAGCACGAAAAGTGCCAAGGCGGAGGTCAACAGCAGCGCCCACGCCCATTCGGAGCCCGACACCCGACTACCGCACCGCCAGGCGCTCAGCGGCAGCACGAACAGCAGCGAGGACACCAGCAATGGCTGCACCAAAAGCAGCGAGCCGTGCGCCAACGCCACGGCCTGAAACACGTACCCGGCGACGGCCGCCGCCGTGCCAGCCCACCACAGCCGGTCGCGCAGCACGGCAGCGATGACCGCGCCCGACATCTCCTTGCCGATGTTCGGAGCTTGCAGGGCAGCCTGGCGGACGACGATGCCCACCGCCGCGGCCAACGCGGCAAGCAACGCCGATCCGATCGCTGGCGCGTGTAACATCAGCCAATCCATGGCTGGCGCATACCCCATCTAGCTCAACCCGACGCCGCAGACTTGGACAACGGCGAGGGAAAGCGCGGGCTGATGCGGACTCCGTCCAGCCAGGCGGTGAGTTCGTCTGCCCGCTGTTGCAGCGCTCGACGCCCGTCACTGCCCGGATCATCGAGGAGCTGGAGCCGGACTTGGGCGTTGTCATCCTGGCACCAGCCGCCGACCACCTGCCCGTTGCACCAGGCGGTGGGTCCGGCGTTGCCGTTTCCGTCGAAGACCTTTTCGCGATGTTCGCCGAGATACCAGTCCCGCTCGGACCAGCCCATTGTGGTGGGGTCCAGCCCGGGTAACAGCGCACACCATGGCGCCGCGTCCGGTTCGACGCTGAGGTCGTCGGCCAGCGCATAGCCGGGGCTGCCGTGCAGATCTACCTCGACCGCGCCGATGGTGGCCAGCGCCGCACGCACCGCCGTCAACGTGGTGCCGAACCACCACTTGATGTCGGTTAGGGTCGCCGGCCCGAATGTCCGCAGCCAACGCCTCGTCAGCTCGGCGCGCGCGGCCGCCTCGGGCACCGGTTGGCTGCGCTCGGAAAGCCAGTCCGCGGTGGTGCTCCAGCGCGGCCGGGAGTTGGTCCAGTTGCCGGCGTTGGGGCCACGCACGATGTCGCCACGCGCCGAGAGCACTGTCAACACCCGTGGAGCCACGGGAGTCGGCCCGCCCCAGCGCTTTCCGGGCGCCGGATCGTAACTCCCCGCCAACTCGGGCAGGGCGGCGCGCAGTTCGGCGCTGTTGGCCGGGCCGTGCTCGCTCAGGTGGCGCAGCACCGCCGCCGACGCGCGGTCCAGCCAGTCCTGCCCGTCCGCGCTGACGCCGCCCTTGTGCAGGTCGGCGACGAGCCGACGCTGCTCGTTGTCGGCAACTTGATCGCTGGCCGCCGACTGAACCATCGCCAGATCGTCACCGTTGATCAACCACAACGTCCGTCGCATGGCCAAATGCTTTACCGCCGAGCGCTTTTCGTAGAGAGCGCGGTCCAGGTCAGCGCTGGCGAACCCGCGGCACCGCGCCCACAGCGACAGATAGGGAGTCGCCGGGTCGGTGGCGTGCAAACCCACCAGTCCGGCGGTGACCCGCGACACCGACCCTGCGGCAGACAGGAAATGCCTGCGCGCCAACCGGTTTCGTCGCTCCGCGACGCTGAACTTACGCATGACTCAGCCGGTGCCGGGCGTCATTTGGGCACCTTGGCGGCCATCGCGTCGGCAATCTGGATCGCTTGGTCGGTAGTGCCGGGAGCGCAGACATTCACGTCGATGACGATATTGGCGACCGCACTGAGCACATGCTGGCAGACCAACTCCGAGCGGCCGTTCGGGCGATCCCGCAGCAGCGAGATCTTGGGCGGGCTGCCCATCACGTCCCGGAACGCCCACCCCGACGTCTTGCCCTCGTTTGTCTGGGTGATGGTTCTACCGGCGCATGCCCGCCACTGGGAATCCTGAGCCGTCACAAACGCGTCGGCCAGTTCGGCCGAGGCGAACACCACCGCCCCTTGGACCACCACGTAGCCCGGATTGCTGTTCGGCTTCAGCGCCAGTTGGGCAAGCATTGCGGTGTATCCGCTGCTCTTGTAGCTGCGGGCCTGGTAGCCGATGAGCGCTCCCAGACACCGCTCGTCCGACAGCGAGTTCTGCGGACCCGGATCGGTCGTCTCGGTGCTGTTGTGATCGACGACCATGCCGGTGGTGCCCAACATGGTGTTGAGCTGATCGGTGCTGAGCAACAGCGACTCCAGTTGGCCCGGAGCAACGGTCGGGCTCGGCGGCGTGGTGGTGACGGCCGCGGTCGTGGCAGTGGTGGTCAGCCCATTGGTCGGGGTCGTGTTAGCGGCAGCCTGCCCGTCGTCTTTGCCGACTGCCAGCCAGATCCCGGTGGCGGACAGCAGCGTCACCACGCTGACCAGAGCAGCGACGATTGGCCAACGCTTGCGTGCGGGTGGCCCCGAGGGCGGTGTGTTGGGCACCCACTGCGGGGTAGCTGGGGGGACCGTATTCCACGCGCCAGGGGGAGTCGGTGTGCTGCGCGGGATAGGGCCGCTGGGCGGCGGGGCGAACTGCTGGCTGTGCGCGATCATCGTCGTCGCCCGGTCCTGGTCGGGAGCGCTGAGTGCCTGCTTGGCGGCGCGAGCCAACTCTCCGGCCGTCGCGTAACGTCCGGCCGGTTCTTTGGCCATGCCCCGGGCGATGACCTCGTCGAAGGCCCTCGGGATGTCCTGGCGCGCCTCGCTGGGCCGGGGGACGGGGTGCATCAAGTGCGCGGCCATCAGGGCACTGAGGTTCTGTGCCTGGTAGGGCGGCCTCCCGGCAAGGCATTCGTAAAGCACGCATGCCAACGAATAAATGTCGGAGCGGTAGGTCGTTTCGTCGTCGGCGAACCGTTCGGGCGCCATGTATCGCCAGCTGCCGACCGCGGTGCCGGTCTTGGTGAGCTGCTGATCGGTGGCCGCGGCTGCGATCCCGAAATCCACCAGGTAGGCGAAATCGTCGCCGGTGATCAGGACGTTCTCCGGTTTGATGTCGCGGTGGATCACCTCGGCGCGGTGGGCGGCGTCCAGTGCAGCGGCGATTTGGGTGATGATCGCGACCGCGCGCGGCGGGGGCAACGCACCGGCGCGCTTCAGCAGTGCGCCCAGATCTTCGCCTTCGATGAAACGCATGTCGATGAATAGCTGGCCGTCGATTTCCCCGAAGTCGTGGATGGGCACGATGTGGGGTTCTTGCAGACGTCCGGCGGTGTGCGCCTCGCGTTGCATGCGCCGCCGGAACACCGCATCCGAGGTGTATTGCTGAGACAGCAGCTTGAGGGCGATGGTGCGTTCTTTGACCGTGTCGACGGCTTCATAGACTTCGCCCATCCCGCCACGGCCTAACAGTCGTCGCAAGCGGTAAGGCCCGAACTGCATGCCCGCCCGCGAATTCGGCACGGTGTCAGTCATCGGTGCGCATCGACTCCCGGATCTGCGCCAAACGCTCGGCGGCCGCCCGCTGACGTTCCTCGTACTGTTCCTCGGCGGAGCGCCCTTCGGCCGTCTCGGCCGCGAGTTCCTCAGCGCCCAGGGCAGCACCGAAACGCGACTCGATTTTCTCGCGCACCGAATCGAAGGTCGGGACGCCGGACGTGTCGTACCCGGGATCGGGTGGGGACGGTTGGTCGGGCATGCCCGCCACGTTACTTTGACGGTTGGCGGCGCTCGAAATAGCGCACCATCAGCTGCCAGTACACCATCGTCAACGCCATCTGGACCGTCACTGCGACGACGGCCGGCTTGAGGCGACGACGCCGCGCGGCTACGACAGCGCAGGCCGATACCGCCGACGCCACCCCGCTGATTACGACGGCGGCGTCGCGGGGCCGCCCGCTGATCCACAGTTCCTCACCCAGCATTGCCCGCGTTGCCCAGGCGCGGTGGTGCTTCGGCTCACCGAAGACGAATGGATTGACCGCCAGCCACACGCCGAGCAACAGCGCATGATCCCATCGCCGGGTCCAGATCGGCACCAGCGTCAGGGGCGTAGTGGCCCACCGCGTCCAGGCGCTGTAGGGGTGGCAATGCCGCGCAAATATCGCGCGGCGGGCACGGGTGACCGACGGCATGGTCGCTATTCTCCTCGCCGCACCGACTTACGCATCGAAAGTCTTCGCGGCCAGCGTCTTTCGTGGCAGTTAATGGGGCTTGGCGAGCGGGAACGGCAGCGTTTCGCGGATGCTGCGCCCGGTGATCAGCATGACCACCCGGTCGACACCCATGCCCAGGCCGCCGGTGGGCGGCATCGCGTACTCCATCGCCTGCAGGAAGTCTTCGTCGAGCTCCATCGCCTCGGGGTCGCCTCCGGCGGCCAGCAGCGACTGCTCCTCGAGACGACGTCGTTGCTCCACCGGGTCGGTGAGTTCGCTGTAGGCGGTGCCCAATTCGACGCCCCAGGCCACCAGATCCCACCGTTCGGCCACACCGCGCTTGCTGCGATGTGGTCTGGTCAGCGGGGATACCGAGGTCGGGAAGTCGATGTAGAACGTCGGGTGCTCGGTGCGGTCCTCGACCAGGTGCTCGTAGAGCTCAAGTACCACCGCGCCGGCGTCCCAATAGGCGCGGTAGGGGATGCGGGCGGCGTCGGACAATTTGCGTAGCGTCTTCAGGTCGGTGTCGGCATCGATGTGCTCACCGAGGGCTTCGGACACCGCGTCGTGGACCGTCTTGACGGGCCAGCTGCCCGAGATGTCCACCGGCTCGAGTCGAGTGCCGGAATCATCTTGAGTTCTGGGCCGCATCGCTGTTTGTGCGCCGTTGGCAGCCTGGGCGGCGTTTTGGATGAGTTCGCGGCAGCCGTCGATCCACACTTTGTAGTCGGCGTGCGCTTGGTAGGCCTCCAGCAGGGTGAACTCGGGGTTGTGGCTGAAGTCGACGCCCTCGTTGCGGAAGGCCCGGCCCAATTCGAAGACCCGCTCGACACCGCCGACGCACAGTCGCTTCAGGTACAACTCGGGCGCGATGCGCAGGAACAGGTCCATGGTGTAGGCGTTGATGTGGGTGACGAACGGTCGGGCGGTTGCCCCGCCGTGCACCTGCTGCAGGATCGGCGTCTCGACCTCGATGAATCCCTTGTCGAACAACGTCTCCCGAATCGAGCGCAACACGTTGCCGCGGGCGGTGATCAGGCTGCGGGATTCGGCGTTGACAGCGAGGTCCACGTAGCGGGTCCGCACCCGCGCTTCGGGATCGGTCAGCCCTTTCCACTTGTTGGGTAGCGGCCGCAGGCATTTGCCGAGCAACCGCCAGCGGGTCACGATCAGCGATCGGGTGCCCTTGTCGCTGTAACCCATGTGCCCGGTCGTCTCGACCAGGTCACCAAGGTCGATCGCCGCGTTGAAACCGGCCGCGCGGCCTTGCTCTAGACGTGAATTGTCCAGCAGCACTTGCATTTCGCCGGACCAGTCGCGCAGGTGCGCGAACAGCACCCCGCCGTAGTTGCGGATCCGCAGGATGCGCCCCGAAACCGAGATGACGGATTCGGTGGCGTCGTCGGTCTGCAGCGCCGCGGCGACGGTGTGGGTGGGTTGCTCTCCCACCGGGTAAGCATCAATGCCGTTGTCGCGCAGCTTCTTCAGTTTGGCCAGCCGCACCCGGACCTGTTCAGGTTGACGACGACGCATCTCGTCGGCGTCGAGCAGGTCTTCGGCTTGCAGGCCGCTGACGTCCGGAGCAGTGCCGTCGGGGTGCAACAGCCCGGTGTCCGCGAGCCGCTGCGGCACGGCGGGATGGTGGCCGGTGTGCACCTTGTCGCGGCGGGTGAACGGTATGGAGAGAAAGCCCTCGGCGAGTGCCGAAGCGACGCCGACCTTGGGCATCATTCGGGCGTCGTCGTAGCAGGCATACCGCGGCACCCATTCGGGCTGGTACTTGGCGTTGGATCGGTAGAGCGTCTCGATCTGCCACCAGCGCGAGAAAAACACCAGCAGAGTCCGCCACAACCGCGCGACCGGACCCGCGCCCAATTGCTCACCCTGCTCGAACGCGGATCGAAAGACGGCGAAATTTAACGAGATTCGGCTGATGCCGAGATTCTCGGCGTGCATGGTGAGGTCACTGACCATCAACTCGATGGTGCCGTTGGGAGATTGCCGGGAACGGCGCATCAAGTCCAGTGAGACGCCGGTGGTGCCCCACGGCACCAAGGACAGCATCGCGACGACTTCGCCGGCGGGGTCAATCGCCTCCACCAACAGGCAGTCGCCATCGGCCGGGTCGCCCAAGCGGCCCAGCGCCATGGAGAAGCCGCGTTCGGATTCGGTGTCGCGCCAGCCGTCCGCGCGCGCGACCGTCTGCACCATCTCCTCCTCGGAGATGTCGCGGTGGCGCCGAATCCGCACCGTCAGGCCGGCGCGACGGGCCCGGGTAACGGCCTGACGCACGCCGCGCATTTCCGGGCCGGACAGCTTGTACTCGGCCGGCCGCAGGATGGCCTCGTCGCCGAGAACCAGCGCGTTGAGTCCGGCCTCGCGATAGGCCTGCGCACCCTGCGAACTGGCCCCCATGACGCCCGGTGCCCAACCGTAGGTTTCACACAGCTGCATCCAGGCCTCTATGGCCGCCGGCCACGCCTTCGGGTCACCGACCGGGTCCCCGCTGGCCAGACAAACACCGATCTCGACGCGGTAAGTGAGGGCCGCGCGGCCGCTGGGGGCGAAGACGACGGATTTGTCACGCCTGGTCGCGAAATACGCCAGCGAGTCGTTCTTGCCCCACAACTCGACCAGCCCGCGGATCGCGGATTCGTCCTCACCGGTCAGGGCGTTGTCGGCGCGCTGGGACAGGAAGAGCACGATGGTGGCCGCGATCAGCGCGAAGGCTCCGAACAACCCGAAGAGCGCGTTGAGGAAAAGGTGCGGGCGCCCGGTGAAAAGCTCAGGATCGGCGAAACTGAAGCCCACCACCCGGTTGGCGACGTAGGGCAACCGATCCGGCGCCGCCAACGTGCCGGGAAACATTTCGACCAAGCCCCAGGAGAGCAGGATCCCGATCGCGCCGCCGACCACCAGTACGGCGGCGGCACGGAACAGTGCGCCTCTGCGGACCTTGGCCCAGAACTCTCGATAGCCGAGCACCAGCAGGACGATCGCCACGACGTGGAACGCGAAGCCGAGGTTTTCGCCGAATGCCTCGGCGGCTGTGTTGCCGCCGGCGGCGATGTCGGCGACATTGACGACGGCGTGCACCACCATGTTGCCGAGCAGCACCAGCCAGGCAATGCGCTTGCGCGCGGTCAGCGCCGCGGCGAGCAGCGCCAGCACGAACGACCAGGCGAAGCTGGTATCGGGGAAGTTGAACAGGTAGCTGTTGATGAACACCCGCGGACCGTGGATCAGCCATCGGATCAGCGGCGACAAACTTGCCAGCAGCGACACGGTAGCGATGACGCCGACGGTCCATCCGGTCGCGGCGGGCAGCCAGTGATACCGGGATGACGGCCTGCGCGTCGTCGGGCGCGGCTTTGTAAGTGTCACAGACCGCGAGGATATTCGCTTGAACCGGGAAATTCCTGGCGATGCCCTCGACATGGCGAGACTGATTTCATTCACGGAGCCGGGAGAGCTGACCCGGGCGGTCCTGGCACGCCGCGACATGGCGGTCCAGCACAACGCGTAATGGCTGTTAGACTGACTGCTGCGACCATCCCGGCTACGGCCAGGGACAGTTAAGTGGAGTCCCACTCCCACCGATTGTCACGAGTTTTTCTCAAGGCAATTCGGTCCGGTCACAGGCATCTCGAAATGCCTGACCTGCATGTTTGTGCAGGCGGTTTGACGAGTTCAAGCCGTGATCGGTCGGCATTGGGCCCTGCCGTTGCAGGGCCTTTTTGCTGATGGTTTGTGCTTCCACCGCTGTTTCCGGCTGAGCCCAGGCACGGGCCGCACTGGAATATCAGCCAACGAGGGAGGCCCCATCAGCACTGAGACCCGCGTCAACGAGCGCATTCGCGTACCTGAAGTTCGACTGATCGGCCCTGGGGGGGAGCAGGTAGGCATCGTGCGTATCGAAGACGCACTCCGCGTTGCCGCGGACGCCGATCTCGACCTCGTCGAAGTTGCTCCTAATGCCAGACCACCGGTCTGCAAGATCATGGACTACGGCAAGTACAAGTACGAGGCGGCGCAGAAGGCGCGCGAATCCCGTAGGAACCAGCAGCAGACCGTCGTCAAAGAGCAAAAACTGCGACCCAAGATCGACGACCACGACTACGAGACGAAGAAGGGCCATGTGGTCCGCTTCCTCGAGGCTGGGTCGAAGGTCAAGGTGACCATCATGTTCCGCGGACGCGAGCAATCACGACCGGAACTGGGTTACCGGTTGCTGCAGCGTCTGGGCGCTGACGTTGCCGAGTACGGATTCGTCGAAACGTCGGCCAAGCAGGACGGACGCAACATGACGATGGTGCTGGCACCGCACCGCGGCGCGAAGACTCGCGCCAGGGCGCAGCACCCGGGAAGCGCGGCGGGACCAGCTGACACAGCCGGTGACACCACACCGTAAGACCAACCTGCAGCACTAGCAGCAGACGAGAAAACTGAGGAAACATGCCCAAGGCCAAGACGCACAGCGGGGCTTCGAAACGGTTCCGGCGCACCGGAACCGGCAAGATCGTCCGCCAGAAAGCCAACCGCCGTCACTTGCTCGAGCACAAGCCGAGCAAGCGCACCCGTCGCCTGGACGGGCGCACCGTGGTTTCAGCCAACGACGCCAAGCGGATCAACTCGCTGCTGAACGGCTAGACCGGCGCGCTCCAACCGCGACATCACCCAAAGACCAGCGGGCTGGCGACAGCCCCCGACCGATTTTGAACGAGAGTAGGAACACCCATGGCACGCGTAAAGCGGGCGGTCAACGCCCACAAGAAGCGGCGCAGCGTCCTGAAGGCATCCAAGGGCTATCGCGGTCAGCGATCACGCCTCTACCGCAAAGCCAAAGAGCAGCAGCTGCATTCGCTGAACTACGCCTACCGTGACCGGCGTGCCCGCAAGGGCGAGTTCCGTAAGTTGTGGATCTCGCGAATCAACGCGGCCGCGCGTGCCAACGACATCACTTACAACCGGTTGATCCAGGGTCTCAAGGCCGCGGGCGTCGAAGTGGACCGCAAGAACCTTGCCGACATCGCGGTCACCGATCCGGCGGCTTTCACCGCGCTGGTCGAGGTTGCCCGTGCGGCGCTGCCCGAGGATGTCAACGCACCTTCCGGAGAGGCTGCCTAAGCCGGCCGTGCTCACCGAACGCTCGGCCCGGGTGGCTGCAGCGGTCAAGCTGCATCGTCACGCGGGTCGGCGTCGCGCGGGATTGTTCCTCGCCGAAGGAGCAAACCTGGTTATCGCCGCGTTCGAGCGCGGGCTGGTCAGGGAGGTTTTCGCCACAGCGGACGCGGCGCACCGGCACGACGCGGTGCTTGCCGACCGGCGCACACCGGTCCACCTGGTGACAGAACGGGCCGCAAAAGCGTTGTCCGACACCGTGACTCCGGTGGGTCTGGTTGCGGTGTGCGAGATTCCAGACGTTGGGCTGGACGAAGTGCTGACGGGCTCTCCGCATTTGATCGCGGTAGCCATCGGCATCGGCGAACCGGGTAACGCGGGCACGCTGATCCGGCTCGCCGACGCCATGGGAGCCTCGGCGGTGGTGCTGGCCGGCCAGAGCGTCGATCCCTATAACGGCAAGTGCCTGCGGGCGTCGACCGGCAGTATTTTCAGTGTTCCGGTGGTAATTGCCCCCGAAACCCAAGCCTTGCTGGGACAGCTCAGATCGGCAGGCTTGCAGGTGCTGGCCACCACGGTGGACGGCGAGATGTCCTTGGATGATTCCGACGACGTGCTCGCCCACCCCACGGCCTGGCTGTTCGGGTCCGAGTCCCACGGATTGCCGCCTGAAATCGCGCAACAAGCAGATCGGCGGATAACGATTCCGATGGCCGGCGGGGCGGAAAGCCTCAATGTTGCGGCGGCTTCGGCCATTTGCCTCTACCAAAGTGCGCGCGCGCTAAGACGCCAGCCTGCGACCGGGACGTCGGCACCGTAGCCTGCCGGTCCGCCGGGCGCCACCGCGCCGAAACCGACCAAATTATTTGAAATTGATCGGTGACAACTCAGAGATCGCGCTGTTACTATTCGGCTCTCGTCTAATAGCGCGAGCCGGAATATTGGCAGATCGGCTGAGCAGATCGGCAAGGGGAACCCATGACTTCTTTGAGTGTGGTGCCAGAAGCGGTAACGGCGGCCAGCGCGAATTTGGACGATCTAGGTTCGGCACTGCGCAGTGCGAGTGTGGCGGCAGTAGATCGGACGACCGCGATCACGCCTGCAGCGGCCGACGAAATCTCCGCCGCGGTCGTGACCCTTTTTGGTTCACACGCACGGGAATTTGAAACTCTCAATGCCCGGGCATCCGCTTTTCATGCCGAGTTCGTGAATTTGTTGAACGGCGGTGCAGCTAAGTATGTGAGTGCCGAGATCGGCAACGCCCAGCAAGCGTTGGTGAACGCGATCAACGGGCCGGCCCAAGCGCTGCTCGGGCATCCGCTGATCGGAAATGCTGCCCCCGCCGCAGCTACCTCTTCGGTCAGCAGCATAGATACTCCGTTCGGGCCCATCGCGATCACGCAGACGGCCACCATGCCCGACACTGGCAACGGTCCGCTGAGCATGACCATGAGTGCATCTACGCCAATAGGTCCCGCGTCGCTGTCAATCAACGGGCAGATGACGACGAGCCAAACCCTGGGGACGCTGCAACTAACCGGCGGCTCGCTCCTCGTTCCTCCCCAGGTGCGGTTGGCGCTGGCTGCGGCGGGTCCGATAGTCACCGGCGGCTATTCGCTGTTCAATAGCTTCAACGCGTTTTCTAGCGCGGTCAGCAGCGGAAACATGCTGGGAGCCGCGACCGTCGCCGCGACCGCGCCCTTCGACTGGGTCCACGCGTGTCTGTTTGGCCACCAGGCGGTCTCGCTGCCGTTGGGCCAGTTGGGAGGCAGCGCGATCGGCCCATCGCTCGACGTGAGGATTCCGTTCGGCGGGTTGTTCGCATCTTCTGCGCCGATGACTATGTCCTTGCCTCAGTACAGCTACACCGCCTCCGGCTTTACCCAGACCTGGATTGGTTCCGACTTCGCCTTCCAGGGCTCCCAGTTCGGTGGACTCGGTACCGAAGTGCTGAAGTTGGTCGGCCTCCCCTTATAGCTCGTCTGCTCCGACGGTAAACCCCGCGCGCACCCGCGACATTTGCATTTCATTAGCGGGTAGTGTGACCTTTCGCTGTTACTATTCAGCTCGCGTGTAATAGCCGACTTCGGTTTCGAGGGGTCTCCGAAAGAGGGGAAACGATGTCACTTCTGAATGTGCTGCCCGATATTGTCTCGGCGGCGAGCGGAAACCTCCAGCAAATCGGTACTGGATTGCGCAACGCGAACGCCGCGGCCGCAACGCAAACCACCGCCATCGCGGCCCCGGCCGCTGACGAGGTGTCGGCCGCGGTCACGGCGCTGTTCGGTACGCACGCGCGACAATTCCAGTCGCTGTGCGATGAGGCGGCGGTTTATCACGACCGCTTCGTGTCTCTATTGAATGGCGGAGCGGCGAAATACCTCGGCGCCGAGTTCGCCAACGCTCAGCAGGCGCTGCTCGGCGGCAGTCCGCTGCTTGCTCCCGCCGGCGTCGCCAATCCGGCTGAGACGGTGGTCAGCGATCTTCAAACCATTTCGCAGGTGTCCAACTACGGTCCGTTGCAAATTTCGTCGAGCATCAGCATGGCGGGTATCTACCAATCCGCGGTCCTCAATGGTCCGTTCGGCCAGATTGGGTCGCTGTCGCTCAGTGGAATTCCGTTCTTTCCGTCCGATCTCAGCGGGGTGGGCGGGTTCGTCGCCAATGCAACCGGCACCATCAATACCCCGTTGGGTCCGCTGGTGTGGATGTCGACGAATGGGTCGGGAACGTTCTCTGCCACCGGTGCGTTCACGGCCTCGATGAGTCAACTCACTCCGTTTGGCCCTCAAGGGATTTCGTTGAATGGGACACTGCCACTGCAGATTACCGGCGGCTCGATCACCGCGCTCGGTTGGCAGTTCTGGTTCCAGGGAAACCGATTCGGGCTCGAACCGCTGTTCCTTAAGCCGCTTGGCTTCTAGATCAGAGCGTTCACGCCGCCCGTCCGCGCCCGCGCGCGGGGCGCAGGCCGGCGATGGACAGCGTGCTGTGCACCAGTGACCCGGCGCGCTCCATGATCGCGCGAGCCGGCTCCAGTGGGCGACCGAGCGGGAAGCGCGGGCGCGGCGGGAAATAGTGCATGGGCAGCCCACGACGGTCCCGCGGCGGCGCCATGAATGCCGGCGCCTCGACCAACGGCGCGTCGCTGCGGATTCGGCCCTCGGCGCGCCGGTAGGCGGCCAATGCGCGGGGGTGCAGACGAATTTCGTCGGGCACCGCCAGGAACGCCAGCTCGACCAGTTTGCCGAACAGCCGCAGCAGCATTTCGTCGCCCGGCGTCCAGCGCATTCCTGCTTTTTCCCGCACCGCGGGCTCGAATAATCCGGCCGCAATCCAACGTTGTCCCGCGACCAGTGGCTTGAAAATCTGATCCCAGATCGGTGTGGGTAGCAAAACGAATCGGGGTTTCGGAATGCGAATGTCGAAGATGTCCAGGACGGCCTGGTTGATCTCTAGCTGCTCGCGGCCGACCCGCTCCCAATACTCCTGGAATTCCTCCCACGAGTGCGGCACTGGCCGCATGCTCATTCCGTACATCTGGTACCACTGCACGTGCTCGTCGAACAGTTGACGCTTCTCGGCTTCGGTCAGGCCGCCGCAGAAGTACTCGGCGACTTTGATGACGAGCATGAAGAATGTCGCGTGGGCCCAGTAGAAGGTTTCGGGGTTGAGGGCGTGATAGCGACGGCCCTCGCCGTCGGTTCCCTTGATGGTGCGGTGGTAGCTCTTGATCTGCTGGCCGGTTTCGGCCGCGCGGTCGCCGTCGTAGACCACTCCCATGATCGGATACACCGAGCGGGCCACCCGCTGCAGCGGTTCGCGCAGCAGAATCGAATGTTCTTCGACCCCGGCGCCCAGTTCGGGATACATGTTCTGGATCGCGCCGATCCAGATGCCCATCATTCCGGTGCGCAGGTCTCCGAAATATTTCCAGGTGAGTGAGTCGGGCCCGAGAGGGTCAGCCGCTGTCGTCGAGGGAACAGTCATCACGGCCTCCAAAGCGCCTAATTTGCGCTCACGATAAACGGTGACAACATGCGTTGTCTACGATTTCGACATATGTGTCGTACCTGCGTTACGGACTCTCCACAGCTCCGCAGTACCCATGTGATCTGCACGTTTGCCTACGTGTGTGACGTAAGTGGCGCAGCTGTGTTGCTCGGGTCAAGTCAAATCGCGATACCCTAGCCGAGTGGAGGTCGGGCCTGACGAATCAAAGTCCGGCGAACCCGACCAGAATGCGACGGCGGTTGCAGAAGACACTCCGCGGCGACGATCTCCGGCGAAGTGGCTCAGTAATACCAACCACAGCCCCGGCGTGGTTGGGTTCGTCAAGCGGGCTCGTCGCTTCCTACCTGGTGATCCCGAGTTCGGTGACCCGTTGTCTACCGCGGGCGAGGGCGGACCGAGCGCCGCGGCGCGGGCAGCCGACCGGCTGTTAGGCGACCGCGACGCCGCCTCACGCGAGGTCAGCTTGGGTGTGTTGCAGGTGTGGCAGGCGATCACCGAGGGAGTTTCCCGGCGACCGGCAAATCCAGAAGTGACGCTGGTGTTCACCGACCTGGTCGGCTTTTCGGCTTGGTCACTACACGCCGGGGATGATGCTGCCCTGACGTTGCTGCGCCAGGTGGCGCGAGCTGTCGAGTCTCCGTTGCTCGACGCGGGCGGACACATCGTCAAGCGCATGGGTGACGGCATCATGGCGGTCTTCCGCCACCCCGATGTTGCGGTCAAGGCGGTGCTCACCGCTCAAGAAGCGATCAAAACCGTTGAAGTAGACGGTTATACGCCGCGAATGCGGGTGGGAATCCACACCGGCCGGCCGCAGCGGTTGGGTTCGGATTGGCTCGGTGTCGACGTCAATATCGCCGCGCGCGTGATGGAGCGCGCCACCAAGGGCGGGGTCATGGTTTCGAGTCCAACCTTGGATTTGATTCCGCAGAGCGAGCTGGACGAAATGGGTGTCACCGCCAAGCGGGCGCGCCGGCCCATGTTCTCCACCAAACTCACCGGCATTCCGGCGGACTTGGCCATTTATCGCCTCAAGGCTCATAGGGAGTTGGCAGCTGGCGATAACACGAATGAGACAAACGTCCATGCATAGTGGAACGTGATGTTTTCTGGCCTTCTCGCCCGGCTGTCGCGGGTCCGCTTCACCGTGGGCTACGTGGCTGCCCTCTTTGCGGTCAGCACCACCATGTTGATGGTGAGCCCGCAGGTCCATGACCGTGTGATTCGGCACGCGAGCACCAACCTGCACAACCTCTCGCACGGAAGGCTGGGAACCCTGGTCGGCAGCGCATTCGTGGTGGAGGCCGGCCCGTTGTATTTCTGGCTGCCTTTTCTGACTTGCCTGCTGGTGCTGGCAGAGCTGCAGCTGCACACCATTCGGCTGGTCGTCACCTTCCTCATCGGCCACATCGGTGCCACCCTCGTGGTGGCGGCGGCGTTGGCGGGGGCAGTCAAGCTCGGCTGGATGCCGTGGTCGATCGCGCACGCCAGCGACGTCGGGATGAGTTACGGCGCGCTGGCGGTCCTGGGGGGACTGACCGGGGCGATTCCGCCTCGCTGGCGCCCGGCGTGGATCACCTGGTGGCTGGCCGTCAGCATCTGTGCGGCGGTGCTGGGCGGCGAGTTCACCAACGCTGGCCATGCCGTCGCCCTGGGCCTGGGGATCTTGCTCGGTATGCGGTTCCGTGCGGCCGTGCACTGGACGCCGTTGCGCTGCCTGATGCTGCTCAACTCCGCGGGTTTCGGGTTCCTCATATTGGCGCACAGCACGGTCGGAATGGCTGCGGGAATCGTGTTCGGAGTGCTGGGCGCCGCGGTGGCGCATGGAGTGGCCGGACGGCTCGCTGTTCGCGCACCACTTGATGCGAACTCAATGCTGCCCGTGGTGTCGACCCCGGCGAATTAGGAATTATCACTTGCTCGCGTTTCACCCGCCGGGGTCGACGCGACATATAAACGTCGAACACGACTCGCCGATGAGCGTGTGCGTGGTTTATCTCTCGACGACAGACGCGGGTGCGCCAGGCTCCTCGACGACTACCTGATCGCCGGTGATCCGTGACACAACGGGCCATGACTTATGATCGGCAGTTGCGTCACACCCGTGCTGTGACCCTGCGACGATGCGGGCCGCACTGGAGCCCGTCGGGCGGGGCAGAGGCCGGGCCGCCCGAACAGCCTCGTTAGCAAGGAGAGTGCCGCCGCGTGGGTGATCAATCCGTCGATTTGTCGCCGGAAGCCTTGGCGAAGGCGGTCGAGGCTGCCCAGCATGCCATTGCCTCCGCGCAGAGTCTGGATGCGCTCGCACACATCAAGACCGAGTACCTCGGCGACCGCTCAGCGCTGGCTTTGGCGCGACAAGCGCTCGGCGGCCTACCCAAGGACCAACGTTCCGATGCAGGTAAGCGGGTCAACGTGGCCCGCAGCGAAGCGCAGCGCAGCTACGACGAACGCCTGGTCACGCTGCGCGCCGAGCGAGACGCCGCAGTGCTGGTCGCCGAACGCATCGACGTCACCCTGCCGTCGACCCGTCAGCCGACCGGCGCGCGTCATCCGATCACCATCCTCGCCGAGCACATCGCGGACACGTTCGTCGCGATGGGATGGGAGCTGGCCGAAGGACCGGAGGTCGAAACCGAACAGTTCAATTTCGATGCGCTGAACTTCCCGCCGGATCACCCGGCGCGCAGCGAGCAGGACACCTTCTACATCGCACCGGAGGGTTCCCGGCAGTTGCTGCGCACCCACACGTCGCCGGTACAGGTACGCACCCTGTTGGAGCGTGAGTTGCCGGTCTACATCATCTCGATCGGACGCACCTTCCGCACCGACGAACTCGACGCCACCCACACGCCCGTCTTCCACCAGGTCGAGGGGTTGGCTGTGGACCGCGGGCTGACCATGGCGCATCTGCGCGGCACGCTTGACGCGTTTGCGCGTGCCGAGTTCGGGCCTTTGGCGCGCACCCGGATGCGACCGCACTTTTTCCCGTTCACCGAGCCCTCCGCCGAGGTCGATGTGTGGTTCGACAACAAAAAGGGCGGCGCCGACTGGGTGGAGTGGGGCGGCTGCGGCATGGTGCACCCAAACGTGTTGCGCGCGGCCGGAATCGACCCCGAGGTCTACTCCGGTTTCGCGTTCGGCATGGGGTTGGAGCGGACCTTGCAGTTCCGCAACGGTATCCCTGACATGCGCGACATGGTCGAAGGCGACGTCCGGTTCTCGCTGCCGTTCGGGGTGGGAGCCTGATGCGCGTTCCGTACAGCTGGCTGCGTGAGGTCGTCTCGACCGGTGCTCCGGGTTGGGACGTAAGTCCCGCCGAGCTCGAGCAGGCCTTCGTACGCATTGGCCACGAGGTCGAGGAGGTGGTCGCACTCGGTCCGGTCGACGGCCCGCTGGCGGTGGGTCGGGTGGCCGAAATTGAAGAACTGACCGGTTTCAAGAAACCAATCCGGGCCTGCCTGGTCGACGTCGGTAACCCGGATCCTCAGGAAATAGTCTGTGGTGCAACGAATTTCGTGGTTGGCGACCTGGTCGTGGTGGCCCTGCCCGGCGCCACGTTGCCGGGTGACTTCACGATTGCCGCACGCAAGACCTACGGGCGCAACTCCAACGGGATGATCTGCTCGGCGGCCGAACTCGGGTTGGGCGCAGACCATTCCGGGATCCTGGTGCTGCCGCGGGGAACCGCCGAACCAGGAGCCGATGGTGCTGCGGTGCTGGGCCTGGACGACGTCGTCTTTCATCTGGCCATCACCCCCGATCGGGGTTACGGCATGTCTGTGCGCGGCCTGGCCCGCGAAATTGCGTGCGCCTTCGACCTGGACTTCGTCGACCCTGCAAACGTGGAGTCCCTACCCGCCGAGGGCGAGGCCTGGCCGCTGACGGTGGACGCCGCTACCGGGGTGCGCCGGTTCGCGCTGCGCCCGGTCACCGGCATCGACGCCGCTGCGGTGTCGCCGTGGTGGCTGCAGCGACGGCTCCTATTGTGCGGTATCCGCGCCACCTCACCGGCAGTCGACGTCACCAACTACGTGATGCTCGAACTCGGGCACCCGATGCACGCCCATGACCGCGCCCGCATCGCCGGGGGATTCGACGTGCGGTTCGCGCGTCCGGGCGAAACCGTCGTCACCCTCGACGACGTCGAACGAAAGCTGGAACCGGTCGACGTCCTGATCGTCGACGAGGTAACGACGGCGGCGATCGGCGGCGTGATGGGGGCAGCCAGCACCGAGGTGCGCCCCGATTCCACCGACGTGTTGTTGGAGGCAGCGGTCTGGGACCCGGCCGCGATATCGCGCACCCAACGACGGCTACACCTGCCCAGTGAGGCCGCCCGACGCTACGAGCGCGCGGTCGACCCGGCTATATCGGTGGCGGTGTTGGATCGCTGTGCTCGGCTGCTCGTCGACATCGCCGGGGGAGCGGCCGAACCCACCCTGACCGACTGGCGCGGAGACCCGCCAGTCGGCAACTCGGCTGCCGATTGGGCTGGGTCGCCAATTCAGATTCCGGCTGACCTTCCGGACCGCTTCGCCGGAGTGGCCTACGCCCCGGGGACCACCGTCCGGCGGCTGACCCAGGTCGGCGCCCGGACCGATCAGGACGGCGGCACGCTGACGGTCACGCCGCCTAGTTGGCGGCCCGACCTGCGACAACCGGCCGACCTCGTTGAGGAAGTGCTGCGGCTGGAGGGCCTGGAAGTCATCCCGTCGGTGCTGCCGACGGCTCCCGCGGGGCGCGGACTCACCGCCGTCCAGCAGCGACGCCGGGCAATCGGCAAGTCACTAGCCCTCTCGGGTTTCGTAGAGATTTTGCCGACGCCGTTCCTGCCGACCGACGTGTTCGACTTGTGGGGATTGCCGGACGATGACCCGCGGCGCCGCACCACCAGTGTGCTCAACCCGCTGGAGGCCGATCGTCCGCAGTTGGCCACTACCTTGCTGCCGGCGTTGCTGGAAGCGTTGGGACGCAACGTCTCCCGTGGTCTCAGCGACGCCGCTCTGTTTGCTATCGCCCAGGTGGTGCAACCGACCGAGCAGACTCGTGCGGTCGAACTGATCCCGGTTGACCGGCCACCCACCGATGTCGAAATCGCCACGTTGGACGCGTCCCTGCCCAGACAACCCCAGCATGTCGCCGCGGTGCTGGCGGGTCTGCGCGAGCCGCGCGGACCGTGGGGCCCAGGGCGTGCCGTCGAGGCAGCCGACGCCTTCGAGGCGGTACGGGTCATCGCGCGGGCCAGCGGAGTGGATGTCACGCTGCAGCCCGCCCAGCAGCTGCCCTGGCATCCGGGCCGGTGCGCGGAGGTGCTGGTCGCGGGGGCGGTAATCGGACACGCCGGCCAGTTGCATCCTGCGGTGATTGAACGCACGGGCCTGCCGAAAGGCACCTGCGCGCTTGAGCTGAACATGGACGCGATGCCCACCGCTGCTGTGTTGCCGGCCCCGCGCGTATCGCCATTTCCGGCCGTGTTCCAAGACGTCAGCCTGGTGGTGTCCGCCGACACTCCCGCGCAAACGGTCGAGGATGCCGTGCGCGACGGAGCGGGCGACCTGCTCGAACACATTGCGCTGTTCGACGTCTTTGTCGGTCCGCAGATCGGCGAGGACCGCAAGTCGCTGACCTTTGCACTGCGGTTCCGCGCGCCGGACCGAACCCTCACCGAGGATGACGCCAGCGCTGCTCGCGACGCCGCGGTGCAATGCGCCGCCGAGCGCGTCGGCGCCGTACTGCGCAGCTGATTGGCGTGCTGTAATCGCGAAAATCGCACAGGCCGTGGCTGTGCCCGCGCGGCCGCCGTCGGAATGCGGGGTGGGCCGCGGACGTTGCGGAAACGCGCGTTCCACTGCGATCGACGGCTCCGTAAATTTACTCGTTCAGTTTGCTGAGAGTTCTTGCCTTCGCGCGTAACATTCTTTCGGCAACCGCAGGATCCAACGCGCCTTCAGCGCCGTCGGGTAGGAGTCTGCATGACGAACGCTGCCAACCAACCGGACAACGTCATCGAGATCGCAGGCGCCGCCGGGGTATTGACGCCGAACCAGCCAACTCGTTGGTTCGAGCCACCGGCCCGAGAAATCTCCGAGACACAGTGGGAGCGGTTCCGTGCGTCGATCGCGGAAATCTTCACTGCGTTCGGGCTGGACTTGAATACGCCGGGAACCCGGGAGACCCCGAATCGGTTCCTCAAGGCGCTCTACGACATAACTGCCGGGTACGACGGCGATCCAAAACTTGCCACCAGCTTTCCGGCTGAGTGCAACGAGTCCATCGAAGCTGCGCCTGCGCAGGTAATAGAGGGGCCGATCGAGTTCAACTGCCTGTGCGAGCACCACGCCCTACCGTTCTTCGGAACCGCGTTCATCGGTTACATCGCAGGCGACCAAATCATCGGCATCTCGAAGCTGACGCGGCTAGTCCGGCTCTTCGCGCGCCGGTTCACTGTTCAAGAGCGGCTCGGCGAGCAGATCGCCGACGGGCTGGTAACGCTGATCGCACCGCGCGGGGTGGCGGTGCACCTGGAAGCCTCGCACCTCTGTACCCACGTACGCGGGGTTGAAGAGCATTCACGGACCACAACGACGGTCTGGCGAGGCGAGTTCGCGAACCCCGATCTGCGCCGCGAGTTCCTCGCCGAAGTGCGAGCGATGCGACGGGCCTAGTTGCTGGCGCTAGAGCGCCGCGCCCTATGGGTTGACGGGTGCGCCGGCCCTAGGCATCGCCTTCGAGGAATAAATCCATAATCGAGCCGCGTTGATCGGTCTCGATTGCGGTCCCGCGCTGCTAACTGTCAGTTTCCTGTGACTTCATGGAACTTACTTGCCAGTAGGGTATCTCAAGATAAATTCATTCTTGTGAACGTGACCACCGGTCACTATTCGGGCTAGTGAGGGAGATGGATATGTCATTCGTGTTGGCGACGCCGGAGCTGGTTGCTTCGGCGGCCCAGGACCTGGCCGGGATCAGCTCGGCGCTGGGCCAGGCGACCGCGGCCGCAGCGGGCCCAACATCGGCGGTCTTGGCGGCCGGCGCTGACGAGGTCTCGGCCGCGATCGCGCAGCTTTTCGGGACGCACGGCCAGGAGTTTCAGGCCATCAGCGCGCAGGCGGCGGCGTTCCACGAACAATTCGTGGGCTTGTTGAACGCCGGTGCCGGCGCGTACGCCAGTGCTGAGGCGTCGGCCACGCAGACCTTGTTGAGCGCGGCTTCTGCGCCGTCACTGTTTCAGGGCCTCGAATCCCTCGTCACGAGCACCTCGGCCAACCTGCACAGTCTGGAAAGCGCGATCGTCGCTAACCCGACGCCGTTGCTAAGTCAGTTGCTCAGCAACCAGCTCGGCTACGGACAGCAGATCGCGACCGGATTTGCCAACGCCGTCCAGAATCTCCCCGCAGAGTTGGCGAATGTGCCGGCCAGCCTCCAAGGTGCCGTCCAAGCTCTGGCCACGGCCAACCCGGGCGCGGTCCTGCAGGGAATCGTCAACAACCAGATCGGCTACGCCAATCTGATCAGCACCTCGTTGCAGCATGCCGGAACAGATCTGGTCACCGGGTTGGGTCAATTGCCGGCCAGCTTCCAGGCCGCAGGCCAAGCCTTTGCGGCAGGTGACGTCACAGGTGGTTTGCAAACTATCGGCGGCGGCCTCCTCAAGCCGTTCTTCTCGGGCTTTGAGGCCACCACGCTCGCGGACGGCACGATATCGATCACGCCTCTGGGCGCAGCGGGCGACCTGCTGCCCATCTTCTCCATCCCCGGACAGATGGCCCAGAACTTCACCAACTTGCTTCCGGCCGGCTCGATCCCCGCGCAGATGTCACAAAACTTCACCAACATCGTCAAGACGCTCACCGACACCAGCGTGACTTCGACTGCCAACGTGATCAATGACCCCGCGACGATCCCATCCGGGATTGGCTTCGGGCTCGATCTCAACACCCACATGGGGTTGCCGCTGGCGCTGGCTATTGACGCCCTGGGCGGACCGGTCAATGGGTTGAGCGCGCTGAATTCCAGCGCGGCCGCGTTCCTAAACGCGGCCCAGGCGGGGGACGTGCTGGGTGCCGCCACGGCAGCATTCAACACTCCGGCCGACGTGCTGAACGGGTTCCTCAATGGGCAAGTCACCGTGCCGCTGAACGTGACGGCACTCGGGTTCCCCACCACGCTCGACCTTCCGTTGTCCGGCATCTTGGTCAATCCGTCCCCGTACACGGCCGTGGCCGACTCCGGCTTCGGACTCCCGATCAACGGCGTAGTCACAGGCACACCTTTGGGCGGAATCGTGCCGGGTCTGCTGAACTTCCTGCCGCAAGAACTCGCGGCCGCGCTCGGCGGACCGGTTCCGGTGATCCCGCAGTTCCCGCCATTGGGGTAGCCGCTGGCAATACATCCGTTTTCCCTCGCGTGGATACGACTCCGATTTACGCTGCGTTCTGCCTGGATGACGATCAGCTGAATCGCGCAGCGAAGCGAGGGGGAGCCGACAATGTCCTATCTGATTACCACACCGGACCTCGTTTCGGCCGCAGCTGAAAACCTGGCAGGTATCCGTACGGCACTGGGCACCGCCGCCGCTGCGGCGGCGGGCCCCACCACGGGACTGGCTGCCGCGGCCGCTGACGAGGTGTCGGCGGCGGTCTCCCAGCTATTCGGAACCTACGGTGTCCAGTTCCAAACGCTCAGCGCGCAGGCGACGGCATTTCACGCGGAGTTCGTGAGCTTGCTGAATGGCGGCGCGTTGGCCTACGCCGCCGCGGAGGCCGCGAGCGCCTCACCGATGCAGGCCGTGCTCGACGCAGTCAACGCGCCCACTCAGACTTTGCTGGGTCGTCCGCTGATCGGCGACGGCGCTGACGGGACTGCCGGGATCGGATCGAATCCCGGCGGCAATGGCGCTCCCGGTGGACTGTTGTACGGCAACGGCGGCAAAGGCGGCGCTGGCGGACCGACCGGCGGCGCAGGCGGCGCCGGCGGGGCTGCCGGCTTGATCGGTAACGGGGGCGCCGGCGGAGTCGGTGGAACAAACGCGGCCGGCGGCAGCGGCGGCGGTGGTGGGTTGCTATACGGCAACGGCGGTGCCGGCGGAGCAGGCAATGGGACCGGTGCCGGCGGGGCAGGTGGAAACGCCGTGCTGTTCGGTAGTGGCGGAAATGGTGGAGACGGCCCGTCCGGTGGCACCGCGGGCCGCGCCGGAGTGTTCTTTGGCGACGGCGGCAGCGCCGGGGCCGGGTCTGGACAGGCCGGTGCCGACGGCGGATTCGTCGGAAACGGAGGTGCCGGGGGATCCAGCACAACGGCCGCCGGTGGTGCCGGTGGTAATGCCTTCTTCGGCAATGGTGGAGAAGGCGGCTCGAGCACCGCCGCCGCCGGTGGTGCCGGCGGAAGCACCATGGTGGGCCAGGGTGGAAACGGTGGTGCGGCCGGCGGCGCTATGAGCGCGGCAGGCGGCGCTGGCGGCAGCGTCGGACTGTTCGGCTCCGGTGGGTCCGGCGGCAACGGCGGCGGTGGCGCGGCTGTCCCGATTCCTCCTGGGCTAACCTTCGGCCTCGCGGGCGGAGCCGGCGGTGCCGGCGGCAGCGGCGGACTGTTCGGCGGGAACGGCGGGGCCGGTGGACACGGTGGCAACGGCGCGAGCACTAGTGTGCCGGCCTTGGCCGGCGGGGCTGGCGGAATGGGCGGAGCGGGCGGCAACGCCAGCTTCTTCGGTAACGGAGGTGCCGGCGGCAACGCTGGCGCCGGTGCCAGCGGCGGGCTTGGTGGCAGCGGCGGTGCCGGTGGTGCCGCCGGAAATGGCGGCACCGCGGGACTGTTGATCGGTAACGGCGGGTCCGGTGGGAACGGCGGGGCCGGCGGCATTGGCGGTTCCCTCGGGACCGGTGGAGCCGGCGGCGCCGCCGGCGCGGGGGCCGACGGTGGGCTGCTGTCCGGGAACGGTGGCGCCGGCGGGGCCGGTGGTGACGGCGGGCCCCGCGGAAGCGTAGGTGCCTCGGGCGGGGCCGGTGCTAACGGTGGTGACGGCGGCAACGCCAGGCTGTTCGGTCTCGGTGGGGCCGCTGGTGCCGGTGGGGCCGGCGGGACACCCGGTGGCGGTGCTGCCGGTACCCCGGGCAACCCCGGCACCAACGGGATCTTCGGCACGGCGGGCTCGCCGGGTGCAGCCGCGGTGTCCTTCTCCGCGGCGAGCAGCGACACGATCTTTGGGCCGTACGAAGACCTCTTTAACAACACCGTCGACAATCTGCGGCTTACGGGCAACACCTGGCTGGCTAACCCGGCGCCATTCCTGAGCCAGTTCCTGACCAACCAGTTCGACTACGCGTCGCTGAGCTTCACCGCATTCACTGACGCCGCCCGGGACTTCACGATCGGACTGGCCGGAATACCGGCCGGCCTGCAAACGGGCAACCTCGCAGGAGCGTTGGCTGGCCTCTTTGTCAGCGGTGTCGACGCGAGTGACTTCTCGAACATTCTGCTGACCGGCACAGTCGGAGACCTATTCCCGCTGCTGACAATCCCCGGCGACATTGCGCAGAACTTCACCAACGTGCTCACGACCGTGCTGGACACCAATATCGCCTTTGCAATTGACACGACAAGCTTTACCGGGGCCGCGACGTTCGGGTTGCCGCTGGCAATGACCCTCAACGCCGTCGGTTCGCCGATCACTACGGCGATGGCATTTGCCGACAGCACGAGCGCGATTGTCAGTGCGTTGCAGGCCGGAAACCTGCAAGCGGCAGCGACCGCATTCGTCGGTGCTCCGGCCAACATCGCCAACGGCTTCCTCAATGGAGAGGCGATGCTGCCGCTGGCGCTGCCGCTGGCGTCCACGGCGGGGATTCCGGTGACACTCGATATTCCTGTGGGAGGCATTCTTTCGCCGCTGCGGCCCTTCGTGGCTCACGTGGATGCCCCAGTCATTGGGCCGATTTCCATCACGCTTGGCGGAACGCCTACCGGCGGCATCATTCCCGCACTGCTGAATTACGCGCCCGGCCAACTTGCCAAGGCAATTGCGTAACTAGCATTTTGCGCGCCATCGCGCTTGGGCCAGCCGTCGCTGCCCGCGCGAGCGTGCACGGAGTGCCTGGCGACACGCCGCGGGCGGTGGCATTGTGCGCACGTTCGCGTTCGGGCCGGCCCGGCGGCCCCGCGAGCGCGTGCCCAAAGTGCCGGCGCCGCTGCGGCCGAACAGCAACCACGCGCTCGGGTAATTAGCGGACTTAATTGCCCCGTTCTCCCACGCGTGACGAGTTCGACAATTTAGGGTGGCTAATGACGTTTGGGGCCAATTAGTAGTGGGTACACCCGCGCGTACATCGGGTGTACGTCGAGGGGAGTTTCGTTATGTCTTTTGTGACCGCTAGTCCGGATCTGGTGTCGGCGGCCGCCGGGCAACTGGCAGGCATTCGCTCCTCCCTCGGCGCGGCCGTCGAGACAGCTGCTGGTCCAACCACCGGAATTGCCACTGCGGCCGCAGACGAAATCTCGCTGGCGATCTCCCGTGTCTTCGGCACCTACGGGCAGGAATTTCAGGCGCTCAACGCGCAGGCGGCATCGTTCAATGCTGAATTTGTTCGGTTGCTGAACGGTGGTGCTACCGCCTATCTCGAAGCCGAGATCGCCAACGCTCAGCGGACTCTGGCTGGTGCCGGCGTTGCGGCGCCTGCCGCGACCGACCCGTTCGGCGGTCTGCTGGGTCCGTTAGGTCCAATCCTGGGCGGCGGCACCAGCGGCGGCGGCACCACCACCGGTGGCGGTGGGGGCCTACTCGGCGGACTGCTTGGCCCGCTCAGCGGAGGGACCAGCGGGTTAAGCACACTGATCAGCGGTGCTGGCCTAAGCCCGCTGTTCAACAACGCCGGTCAGCAGCTAGGTTCGCTCATTTCCGGCTTCGCCAACGGCACCGGCGGCGCAGCGCTGACCAATGCACTTCAGGGATTCACCGGCCCGATCGGAACGATTCCCATCGTCGGTGACCTCGGACGCGTCCTGTTCCCAGGGTTGTTCGCACCTGCCGTCGTGACGGCTCCCACCCCGCCGATGGGCAGTGCCTGGCAGCAACTCTTTACCAACACGTCGAACAATCTGTCGGCTCTCGGCTACGCGATGAATCAGGATCCGTTCCCGCTGCTGCGGCAGATCGCGGCCAATCAGCAGGGCTACGCGGCGCAGATCAACTCGGATATCGCATACATCGCCGCGAACCCGGCGGTGTGGGCCGAGGCAAATCTCAGGTACCTCGCGACGGCCAACCCCGCGCTGGCGATCCAGACCGTCCTCACCGATCAGGTGAAATACGCCAACATCCTCGGTACTTCGCTAGCCAGGTTCGGCGCTGATGTCCAAGCCGGGCTGGGTCAGTTCCAGACCAGCTGGCAGGCGGTCAACCACGACATCGCAATCGGCGACTACAACGGTGCGGTAGAGGACGGGACGGCGGCGTTCCTCAACCTCTTCATCACCGGATTCGACACGAGCAACTTGAACGACATCAAGATCGTGGGCCCGGCGTCGGACCTGTTCCCGATCTTCGCACTACCCGGCCAGGAAGCTCAAACCTTCGCGAACTTGTTCCCGGGCAACAGCGTTCCCGGAAAAATGACGCAGAACTTCGCCAACATCCTCAATGCGTTCGCCGACACCAGCGTCTCGACAACCATCGGTTTCGAGTTGCAACCCACGCCCAGACTGTCCTTGGACGCCAATTTCGGGTTGCCGATGTCGGTTCTCTTCTCGGTACTCGGAGCGCCAGTCGCTGGCTTGGACGGATTCGCCACCGCTAGCTCGGTTATCGGGAATGGAATTGCGACGGGCAACATCGGCGCAATCGCCGCCGGAATCGTGGACTCCCCGGCTTATGTACTCGACGGCATGCTCAATGGCACGACAATCGTCGATTTGACCATGGGGGTGAAGCTGTCAAGCGTTCCCGTGCTGGGGCCCGTAATCGATCCCCTCTTGGGTGACGTCTCGATACCTATCGAGATGCATTTGCCATTCAATGGGTTGCTCGTTCCGCCGCAGCAAGTGACAGCGACGGTGCCGCTAAACCTCTTCAACATCATCGACATCCCGATCAATTTGACCCTGGGCGGCACACCGTTTGCCGGGCTGGCAAACACATTGCTGGTCTATACACCCCGCCACCTCGCGGACGTGATAACGCCCGTTTAGGCCTTCACAACGCGCTAAAAGCTCGACCAAAGCAGTCCTTGGAGCATATGCTCCGCTCGTCGGTGTTTTTGCACGGCGGGAGGTCGGGACGTGTCGTTCGTCAGTGTCGTGCCGCAGATCCTTGCCACAACGGCGGCTGATCTGCAGCGAATCGGGTCGGCGGTAAGCGCCGCGAACTCTGTGGCTGCGGCCTCCACAACCGGGATCGTCGCAGCCGCAGCCGACGAGGTATCGGCGGCGATCGCCGCAGTGTTCTCCGGCAATGCCCGCGCGTATCAGACTGCGAGCGCACAGGTCGCGGCATTTCAGTTCGAGGTCGTGCACACCATCAACGCCGCGGGTGGCGCCTATGCGGCCGCCGAGGCGGCCAACGCATCGCCCATGCAAGCAGTACTGGATCTGATCAACGCACCCACCCAGATGCTGCTGGGGCGGCCATTGATCGGCGACGGCGCCGATGGAACCGTCGCGGGCGAAGCCGGCAAGGACGGTGGCCTGCTCTTCGGCAACGGCGGCAACGGCGCACCCGGTGCGGCTGGCCATGCAGGCGGGGCCGGCGGTAACGCGGGTCTGATCGGCAACGGCGGCAATGGCGGGGCTGGCGGGGCAGCACTGTCCGGCGGCTTGGGCGCCCGCGGCGGCAACGGCGGCAATGCAGGATGGTTGCTCGGCCAGGGCGGGCACGGCGGCAACGGCGGAATAGGCGCCCTCGGAACAGACGCCGTCAACCCCCAGCCCGTTGCCAGCCCGAGCGCCCCGGGAGCCGCGGCAGGTCCCGGCGCTGTCGGAAGTCCAGACGGCGATCCCACCGGCGGCGCAAGAGGCATAGACGGGGGTGAGGGGCACCAAGGGCAAACCGGGGTGGCGGGCGCTGTCGGCCAGATCGGGGCGGCGGGCGGTCCCGGCGGCGACGGAGGTGACGGAGGTTTCGCGTTCAGCAAGGGCGGCCGTGGAGGGCAAGGCGGAATCGGCGGAACCGGTGGCGCAGGTGGCGAAGGCGCCCCCGGTGGCACCGGCGGGGACGGTGGCGTCGGCGGCGATGGCGGCAGCACCGGCATCGCGACTTTCAGTTCAATCGGCGGAAACGGTGCTGGCGGTGGCACGGGTGGGACCGGCGGTCAAGGTGGCGCAGGCGCGGTCGGCGGCCAAGGCGGCACGGGTGGGACGGGCGGCGCCGCGGGCTTCGGCGCGGGCGCTGAGGACGGGTTCGCTGGCGCTGGGGGCATGGGCGGAACCGGTGGCATGGGCGGGACGGGCGCCGACGGTGGCCAGGGCGGCCAAGGCGGCATCGGCGGTCTGCAGTCTGACGGAATTACGCGCGCTGGCGGCGGCCCTGGCGGGACGGGCGGCGTCGGCGGGACCGGCGCCGTCGGCGGTGCAGGAACCGCCGGTGGGGCTGGCGGCAACGGTGGGCGCGGCGGCCTGCGATTCGGCATCGGCGGCAACGGCGGTCTCGGCGGTCTGGGCGGTGCGGGTGGTGCCGGTGCGGCGGGTGGCGACGGAGGCTCCGGTGGGATCGGCGGGCCCGGGGCGCCGGGCGGCCACGGTGGTGACGGAGGCACTGGCGGCTCTGGTGGCGACGCGGGCGCCGGCGGCGACGGGGGCCATGCCGGCGCGGGTGGGCTATTCGGAGGCGCAGGCGTCGGGGGCTCTGGCGGTGACGGCGGCACCGGCGGGTTGGGCGGAGACGGTGGCCACGGCGCGCACGGCACCGCTGCCCTCTTCGACGGTGGCGCGGGGGGTATCGGCGGA